>JANREX010000093.1 GCA_030758115.1 Paracoccaceae bacterium
GTTAAGGAATGATTAACACAACCAGGCTGCGCTTGGGATGAAACGCTCCGGTAGCCGTAACGCACTATAGGCACAGGCCCAGCACACCCCAAACCCACGAATTCAATCCCCCCAGAAATAGCGGGGCAGGAAACCCCAACCCTTTGACATCAAACGAATTCGGCAAACGTAAAGAAGAAACCCGCGAACGGTTAACCGATTCGCGGGTTTCACTGTCAACCTGGGCCGTGGACTGTCAGGGTCAGTTGCGACCCGCCTCCAGCACATCCTCGACCGTGCGCAGGCCGGTGCGCGGTGCCTGCACCAGAACGGCCATGTTGCCCGGCTTGTGCTGGTTGCGCAGCATCTTGGTATGGGCCTGCGGGATTTCCGACCAGGGGAAGACCTCGGACATGCAGGGATCAAGCCGCCGCTCGATCATCAGCTTGTTGGCCGCACTCGCCTGTTTCAGATGCGCGAAATGGCTGCCCTGCAGGCGCTTCTGATGCATCCACATGTAGCGCACGTCGAAGGTGCAGTTGAACCCGGTGGTGCCTGCGCAGATCACGACCATGCCGCCCTTCTTGCAGATCAGGGTCGAGACCGGAAAGGTCGCCTCGCCGGGATGTTCGAACACCATGTCGACGTTCACACCCTTGCCGGTGATGTCCCAGATCGCCTTGCCGAACTTGCGCGCTTCCTTCAGCCACTCATTATATTCGGGCGTGTTGACCGTGGGCATCTGGCCCCAGCAGTTGAAATCCTTGCGGTTGATGACACCTTTCGCGCCCATCGCCATGACGAAATCGCGCTTGTCCTCTTCCGAGATGACACCGATCGCATTGGCGCCCGCCGTGTTGGCCAGCTGGATCGCATAGGACCCCAGACCGCCCGACGCGCCCCAGACCAGCACGTTCTGGCCGGGCTTCAGCTCATGCGGGGCATGGCCGAACAGCATCCGGTAGGCGGTGGCCAGCGTCAGCGTATAGCAGGCGCTTTCTTCCCATGTCAGGTGCTTGGGACGCGGCATCAACTGCTGGGCCTGCACGCGGGTGAACTGCGAGAAAGCGCCATCAGGCGTCTCATAGCCCCAGATCCGCTGGGTGGGCGACATCATCGGATCGCCGCCGTTGCATTCCTCGTCATTGCCGTCGTCCTGGTTGCAATGCACCACGACTTCGTCCCCGACCTTCCAGGTCTTCACGGCGGAACCGACTTTCCACACGATACCCGAGGCATCCGAACCCGCAATGTGATAGGGCTGCTTGTGGCCATCGAAAGGGCTGATCGGCTGGCCAAGGCCCGCCCAGACGCCGTTGTAATTCACGCCCGCCGCCATCACGAGGACCAGAACCTCGTTGCTGTCGATCTCCCATGTGTCGACAACCTCGACCTGAAAGCTTTTCTCGGGCTCGCCATGCCGATCACGACGGATCGCCCAGGCATACATCTTCTTGGGGACATAGCCGACGGGGGGCATTTCGCCGATTTCATAGAGGTCCTTTTCAGGCGCGTCATAGGGTGCGATCCCGGTGTGCGTATCCAATGCCATCTCAACCTCCGTGCTGGTCATTGCTCAATGGGCGTGTCTCGGTCATGCCGCGATGCAGAATCGCGGCGCTGACCTTCGAGATAAAGTTGGCCGCGCAACAATGCAACACCAATTGTGCTGATTTTGAAATTTTATAACCCCGCAGTTGCAGCATTCCCTGCGCTCAGGTGCTGCGACTGCGAAAGAGATGCGCGATGGAAGCGGCATAGAACTCCAGCAGGGCGCGCTCCTCGGGTTCGACCAGGATGAATCCGCCGGCCTCGTCCACCAGATGGCGCTGCGTGAGCATGCGCAGACCCACCTCGATCATGTAACCCACATCCTGACGCGGCATATGCAGATGCGCCTCCGGCAGGTCGTCCAGCAACGCCCGCACCGCGCGGTCCAGTTCCGCCCGGTTCATCGGCTCTTCGGCCTGCAACAGCGCGGTCGCCACCAGCGGCACGGGCAGCACCGGCACTTCGGCAGCGATGCGCGCCATCAGCTCATCCGCCAGCGCTGGCACATCCAGGCCAAACGCCTTGAGGGACAGCGGTTCGCCGAAACTGACCGAGGCATAGCCGAAACGGTGAAACTGTCCCTTGAAGCGCAGGCGCAACATCTTGCCCACGAAGGCAAGGACCGTTGCCAACCGCGCGGTGAACCGTCTTTCGCCTGCGGCATGGGCGGCCACCAGCACCCGGTCTTCCAGCACCCGGTCGTAGTTGACCGCCACCGGCACAAAGACCACGTCCCGGCCTTCGGGATCGCGCCCCTCGACGATGTACTTGAGGATCCCGCGCTTGGGCGACGCAATGGCGCCGGTCAGGCTCAGCCCGCCTTCCGGGAACACCGCCTGGGTCACCCCGGCCTCGGTCGCA
The DNA here is from genome assembly GCA_030758115.1 of Paracoccaceae bacterium. Classification (GTDB taxonomy): domain Bacteria; phylum Pseudomonadota; class Alphaproteobacteria; order Rhodobacterales; family Rhodobacteraceae; genus Seohaeicola. Next base: position 2,392 of record JANREX010000093.1, read on the forward strand.
AGCTGGACATAGCGCGACAGAACCGCCTTGTAGAGCGGTCCGAACCGTTTGCGCCGGATGAAATAGGCCCCCATCGCCCGGATCAGCGCGCTCAGCGGCCAGACGCGGCCCCATTCGCCGACAGCGTATGACAGGGCGGATCGTTCGGCGGCCAGATAGGTGACCAGAACGTAATCCATGTTGCTGCGGTGATTGATCACGAAGACCACCGTGGCGTCGCGATCCACCTTTGCCAGCGCATCGCCCGCGTAGTGACCCAGGCGCACCCGATAAAGCGATGTGCTGATCAGGCGCGCCAGGCGCGTCGCCACCCCGAAATAGGCGCTGGCGCTGAACGACGGCACGATTTCGCGCGCGTAGCGACGCGCCTGTTCGAAGGCCACGTTTTCCGGCACGCCTTCGCTGGCGGCATGCGCCGCCACGGCGCGCAGCACCTCGGGATCATAGATCAGGCGCTGGATCATGTCATAGCGCCGCGCCAGCTTGAACGGCTGGATCGGCCGCTCCAGCCGCTTGTTCAGTTCGGCAATGACGCGCTCGGCCCGCTTGCGGAAAAACCAGCGCACGGATGGAAACAGGAAATGCGATGCAAAGGTCACGCCCGCGAAAAGCAGGATCAGGACCAGCAGCCAGACAGGCATTTCAACGGTTGCACCCATGCGGCGACAATGGCGCGAATCCTGTCGGAGGTAAATCAAATGCGGTGGCCCGCGCAGCGCCAGCCCATGCCGCAACGCAGCGAATTGACAGCGCCATAAAATTCCAAGTATCAACACAGGAACGCAATAAAATTGCCGACCCTGATTCACACGATGACCCGCGAGGCCCCATGACCGAGACGCAAAAAGACAAGCCCTGGCTCTTCCGCACCTATGCAGGCCATTCCACGGCCAAGGCCTCGAACGCGCTCTATCGTTCCAACCTCGCCAAGGGGCAGACGGGCCTTTCGGTGGCCTTCGACCTGCCCACGCAGACGGGCTATGACAGCGATCACATCCTGGCCAAGGGCGAGGTGGGCAAGGTCGGCGTGCCGGTCTGCCACCTGGGCGACATGCGCACGCTCTTCGATGCGATCCCGCTGGAGCAGATGAACACCTCGATGACGATCAATGCCACGGCACCCTGGCTGCTGGCCCTTTATATCGCCGTGGCCGAGGAACAGGGCGCGGATATCAGAAAACTGCAAGGCACCGTGCAGAACGACATCATCAAGGAATACCTCAGCCGGGGCACCTATATCCTGCCGCCCAAGCCGTCGCTGCACCTGATCACCGATGTCGCGGCCTATTGCTATACCAATGTGCCCAAATGGAACCCGATGAACGTGTGTTCCTACCATCTGCAAGAGGCGGGCGCGACGCCCGAGCAGGAACTGGCCTTCGCGCTGGCCACCGCCACCGCCGTGCTGGACGATCTGAAGAACAAGGTCCCCGCCGAGGATTTCCCGCAGCTTGTGGGCCGCATCTCGTTCTTCGTGAACGCGGGCATCCGCTTCATCACCGAGATGTGCAAGATGCGCGCCTTCGTCGATCTCTGGGACGAGATCTGCGAGACCCGCTATGGCGTGACCGATCCGAAATTCCGCCGCTTCCGCTATGGCGTGCAGGTCAACAGCCTTGGCCTGACCGAACAGCAGCCCGAAAACAACGTCTACCGCATCCTGATCGAGATGCTGGCCGTGACCCTGTCGAAAAAGGCCCGCGCCCGCGCCGTGCAGCTGCCCGCCTGGAACGAGGCGCTTGGCCTGCCCCGCCCCTGGGATCAGCAATGGTCGCTGCGCATGCAGCAGATCATGGCCTATGAGACGGATCTTCTGGAATACGATGACCTCTTCGACGGCAACCCCGCCGTGGATCGCAAGGTCGAGGCGCTGAAGGAAGGCGCGCGGGCGGAACTGGCCAACCTCGATTCCATGGGCGGCGCGATCAGCGCGATCGACTACATGAAATCGCGCCTTGTCGACAGCAACGCCGAACGCCTGAACCGGATCGAACGCAACGAGACGATCGTGGTCGGCGTGAACAAATGGCAGCAGGGCGAACCCTCGCCCCTGATGACCGGTGATGGCGGCATCATGACCGTCGATCCGGCGGTCGAGGCCGAGCAGGTCGGACGCCTGAACACCTGGCGCAGCACCCGTGACGCCACAGCCGTGGCCGAAGCGCTGGCCGATCTGCGCGCCGCCGCCAAAGAAGGGCGCAACATCATGGAACCCTCGATCCGCGCCGCCAAGGCAGGTGTCACCACCGGCGAATGGGCCGCCCAGATGCGGGCGGTGTTCGGCGAATATCGCGGCCCCACGGGCGTGTCCCGCTCGGTCAGCAACAAGACCGAAGGGCTGGACGAGATCCGCGATGCCGTCAACGCCGTCTCGGACAAGCTGGGCCGCCGTTTGCGCTTCCTCGTGGGCAAGCCCGGTCTTGACGGTCATTCCAACGGCGCCGAGCAGATCGCCTTCCGCGCCCGCGACTGCGGGATGGAGATCGACTACGAAGGCATCCGCCTCACGCCCGAAGAGATCGTGAAATCCGCCAGCGAAGGACAGGCCCATGTCATCGGCCTCTCGATCCTGTCGGGCTCGCACATGCCGCTGATGGCCGACCTGATGGAGCGTCTGCGCGCCGCCGGCCTTGGCCATATCCCCGTGGTCGTGGGCGGGATCATCCCCGAGGATGACGCGAAACGCTTGGGCGAAATGGGTGTCGCCCGCGTCTACACCCCCAAGGATTTCGAGTTGAACACGATCATGATGGATATCGTGACCCTGGCCGATCCCAAGGCTGTCGCCGCAGAATAACGCGCTGCATGGCTGGTGAAGGAATTGAAGGGGGGGCATCAGCCCCCCTTTTTCACGCGTCCGGGCCATGCTTGCACTCCGCCCCGTCAGTCTGCATCATCCCCGGAACACTGCAACAGGACGCCGCCCATGCCGCTGACCATCCGCCCCCTTGTCGCCACCGATGAACCCGAATGGCGCCGCCTCTGGACGGCATACCTGGCGTTCTATGAAACCACCCTTCCCGAAGAGATCTTTGCCACCACCTTCACCCGCCAGCTTGACCCGGCCCACCCGGAGCGCTGCTGCTTCATCGCCGATCTGGATGGCCGCGCCGTGGGACTGGTCCATGCGATCTGGCATGCGCATAACTGGCGCGTGGAAGATGTCTGCTATCTGCAGGACCTCTACGCCGATCCCGATGTGCGCGGGCAAGGCATCGGTCGTGCCCTGATCGAAGCCGTCTATGCCGAGGCGGACCGCCGTGGCACGCCCGCCGTCTACTGGATGACGCAGGAGTTCAACACGACTGCCCGCCAGCTTTATGACCGCATCGCCAAGGTGACGCCTTTCATCAAGTATTCCCGCTAGAAGGCCGCAAGAATGACCATCCATATCGGTGCCAAACCCGGCGAGATTGCAGAAACCGTCCTCATGCCCGGCGATCCCCTGCGCGCCAAATGGGCGGCCGAGACTTTCCTGACCGAGGCGCGTCTGATCAACGAGGTGCGCGGGATGCTGGGCTATACCGGCCTCTGGCGGGGCAACCGCGTCACCATCCACGGCTCGGGCATGGGCATGGCGTCGCTGTCGATCTATGCCAATGAACTGATCCGCGACTACGGGGCGAAAACCCTGATCCGCATCGGCTCCTGCGGGGCGATGCAGGATCACGTGGCGATCCGCGACGTGATCATCGCCATGACGGCCACCACCCTCTCGACCCCCTCGTCCGGCATCTTCCGCGAGCTGAACTTCGCCCCCCATGCCGATTGGTCGCTCTTGCGCGCCGCCGTCACGGCAGCCGAGGTGCGCGGCGTGCCCACCCATGTTGGCGGCATCTATTCGGCGGATGTCTTCTACGATGAACGCCCCGACCTGAACGACATCATGACGCGCCACGGCATCCTCGGCGTCGAGATGGAGGCGGCCGAGCTTTACAATCTTGCCCTGCGCCACAAGGTGCGCGCGCTGGCGGTGCTGACCGTCTCCGACCATCTGCTGACAGGCGCCGCCCTGCCCGCCGATCAGCGGCAAAGCAGCTTTGGCGACATGGTCGAGATCGCGCTGGCCGCAGCCTTTCCCGAAAGCTGACCCTGCCGCGTGACCCTACCGCCCGTGGCTGCGGTCATATCCGTTGGGCGGCGGGCTGGTCCAATCGCCCAGCAGCACGGCGGGCGTCTCGAACACCTCGACCAGCAGCGGATGACACGCCGCCTGATCCGATGAATGGACGGTCGAACAATCGCCCCCCGGACAGGCCGACAGCGCCCCCAGCAGCGGGATCTCGGCAAAGAACTCAAGGTAATCGCCCGGACGCACGGGGCTGGCCTTCATGAAATACTGGCCCGTATCGCGGGTGAAGCCGGTGCACATGAAGACGTTCAGCACATCATGCACATGCGCTTCGGCCTCATGCAGCGGCAGGCCGGTGGCATCGGCCAGCGCGCGGGTCAGGTTGGAATGGCAGCAATGGTGATACTGCCCCCCCGACAGCAGGTTATGCGTATAGGGATCGCAGCGCGTGCCGATCACGTCATGCACCGATCCGCCGAACGCGTCCTTGCCATACCAGCCCAGCGTATCGGCCAGAATCGTGGCCATCGGACGCAAACCCGGAAAGGCCGACCACAGCCGCTGTCCGGTGGTCACATGGGTGCCATGCAGGGCGCGGGTCTTGCCGCTGTAGAACCGCTCGGACAGATCATCCGCATGCCACAGGTTCAGGTCGCCCACCTGTGGCCCTTCGATGGACGAGATGCGGAAAAACCCGCCCGCAGGCACGCGGAACGTCCCCGCCTCGCGCGGCGGCACGACGACCTCGCCCGTCTTGACCGCCCCGGACCGGAACCGCGCATAAAGCGCCATGTCCGGCTGCGGCAATGTCTCGACCGGATAGCAGATCACGGGTGTCACGGCGCGGCGCGCGGCGGCATCGGCTGGCTCTTGCATTCTCGTTCATCCCTTCTTGGCGCGGCGCGGATCACGGCAATCCTGCGGTGTCTTGCCCGCCGGCACAAGCACCTCTGCCCCGCAAGCCGCACAGCGAAAGAACTGCAACCCATCCCGGTCGCGCGCCCGGTCCATGCGCCAGCGGCACAACCGCATCCCCCGCCGCGCGAAAACCGCGATCAGCACGAAGGCGATGATCAGCCCGATGGGGATCAGCATGGCAAGACCCCATGGACACACAAAAGGGGCAGGCCATCGCGCCCACCCCTTTCATCGTTCTTCAAATACTCAGGCGACGCCCGCATCACACGGTGCGTTCGACCATCATCTTCTTGATCTCGGCAATCGCCTTTGCGGGGTTCAGACCCTTGGGGCAGGTCTTGGCGCAGTTCATGATCGTGTGGCAGCGATAAAGCTTGAACGGATCTTCCAGCTCGTCCAGACGCTCGCCCGTGGCCTCGTCACGGCTGTCGATGATCCAGCGATAGGCATGCAGCAAGGCAGCCGGTCCAAGATACCGATCGCCATTCCACCAATAAGACGGGCAGGAGGTCGAGCAGCAGGCGCACATCACGCATTCATAAAGCCCGTCCAGCTTTTCGCGATCCTCGACCGACTGGCGCCATTCCTTGGCGGGACGGTTGGTCTTGGTCTCGAGCCAGGGCATGATCGAGGCATGCTGGGCATAGAAATGCGTCAGATCCGGGATCAGGTCCTTGATCACCGGCATATGCGGCAGCGGATAGATCTTCACATCGCCCTTCACGTCATCCATGCCATGCAGACAGGCCAGCGTGTTGATCCCGTCGATGTTCATCGCGCAGGATCCGCAGATCCCCTCGCGGCAGGACCGGCGGAAGGTCAGCGTGGGATCGATCTCGGATTTGATCTTGATCAGCGCGTCAAGGATCATCGGCCCGCAGGTATCCAGATCGACGAAATAGGTGTCGACCCGCGGGTTTTCCCCGTCATCGGGGTTCCAGCGGTAGATCTTGAAGGTCCGCAGGTTCTTGGCGCCCTCGGGCTTGGGCCAGGTCTTGCCGGTCCGCATCCGGCTGTTCTTCGGCAGTGTCAGTTGCACCATGATGTCTCTCCCGTCACAGAAGGGCTGGCAGGCCATTGGCCAGCAGGCAATTGAGCGTGTCCGGCCGGGACACGATATTGGTCACAAGCTCCACGGTATTGGCCGTGGGGCCGGTAATGCTGTCGGCGGCCAGCGCCAGCAATTCGCGGCTGCTGGCATTGTCGATGATGCAATCCACCGCCGGTTGGACCGGAACGCCGGGGAAGTTCTGCACCAGGACCGGTGTGATCGCGGCGCGCGCGGCGTCGCGGGTCAGCCGATCCTGATCGGCAGGCGTGCAGGCGGCCAGCGTGGCGGCGCATAGCGCCGCCAGACCCAGCCCCCGCAGGGCGCCTATGCCGCGGGCAGGGATCAATAGACCCGTGCCTTGGGCGCGATCTTCTTCAGGTCGATCCCGCCTTCCGCTTCCTTGGTCAGGGGCTCGGTCACGACCCGGCGATAGCTGAGGTCGACCTTGCTGCCATCGACCCGCGCGATGGTATGCTTGCGCCAGTTCGCATCATCCCGGTCGGGATAATCCTCGTGGGCATGCGCGCCGCGCGATTCCTTGCGCGCCTCTGCGCCCACGATGGTGGCCAGCGCGTTGGGCATCAGGTTGGTCAGTTCCAGCGTCTCCATCAGGTCGGAGTTCCAGATCAGGCTGCGATCGGTGACCTTGATGTCATCCATCTTGCCCGCCACGGCGGTCATCTTGGTGACACCTTCGGCCAGCGTCTTGTCGGTGCGGAACACCGCCGCATCGGCCTGCATGGTCTTCTGCATCTCGAGGCGCAGCTCGGCCGTGCCGACGTTGCCATTGGCGTGGCGCAGACCGTCGAAACGGTTGAAGGCAAATTCGACAGAGGCCTTGTTGACCTTCGGGTTCGGCGCGCCTGCGGTCACGACCTGACCGGCCTTGATCGCGGCGGCCCGGCCAAAGACCACGAGGTCGATCAAGGAGTTGGACCCCAGACGGTTCGCCCCATGCACCGAGGCACAGCCAGCCTCGCCCACGGCCATCAGGCCCGGCACGATCCGGTCGGGATCATCCGCTGTCGGGTTCAGCACCTCGCCCCAGTAGTTGGTGGGAATGCCGCCCATGTTGTAATGCACCGTCGGCAGAACCGGGATCGGCTCCTTGGTCACGTCCACACCGGCAAAGATGCGCGCGCTTTCCGAAATGCCGGGCAGGCGCAGATGCAGCGCCTCGGGCGGCAGGTGGTTCAGGTGCAGGTGGATGTGATCGCCATCCGGGCCGACACCGCGACCCTCGCGGATCTCCATCGTCATGCAGCGGCTGACCACGTCACGGCTGGCCAGATCCTTGTAGGTCGGCGCATAGCGCTCCATGAAGCGCTCGCCTTCCGAGTTGGTCAGGTAACCGCCCTCGCCACGTGCGCCTTCGGTGATCAGGCAGCCCGCGCCATAGATGCCGGTCGGGTGGAACTGCACGAATTCCATGTCCTGCAGCGGCAGACCCTGACGCGCCACCATCCCGTTGCCGTCGCCGGTGCAGGTATGGGCGGATGTCGCGCTGAAATAGGCGCGGCCATAGCCGCCTGTTGCCAGCACCACCATCTTGGCGTTGAACACATGCATCGTGCCATCGTCCAGCTTCCAGCAGACGACACCCTGGCACACGCCGTCTTCGGACATGATCAGGTCAATGGCGAAATATTCGATATAGAACTCGGCCTTCTGTTTCAGGCTCTGGCCATAAAGCGTGTGCAGGATCGCGTGGCCGGTGCGGTCGGCGGCCGCACAGGTGCGCTGCACGGGCGGGCCTTCACCGAATTCGGTCGTATGGCCACCAAAGGGGCGCTGATAGATCTTGCCCTCTTCGGTACGCGAGAACGGCACGCCGTAATGTTCCAGCTCGTAAACCGCCTTGGGCGCCTCACGCGCCAGGTATTCCATCGCGTCCGTATCGCCCAGCCAGTCGGACCCCTTGACGGTGTCATACATGTGCCACTGCCAGTGATCCGGCCCCATGTTCGACAGCGATGCCGCGATGCCGCCCTGTGCCGCCACGGTATGGCTGCGGGTCGGGAAAACCTTGGTCACGCAAGCGGTGCGCAGGCCCTGTTCGGCCATGCCCAGCGTCGCGCGCAGACCGGCGCCGCCGGCCCCGACCACCACGACGTCATAATCATGGGTCTCGTATTGATAAGCTGCCATTGCAACACTCTCCGAAAGTTAAAGCGCGATCTTCGCGATGGCGAACAACCCGGTGGCGGCCGCGCCATAGCTCAGGCAGGTCACCGCGATGATCACGATTTTCTGTGTCGTCCCGTGGACATAGTCCTCGATCATGGTTTGGGCACCCTCGTTGAAGTGCTTGAACCCCACGATCAGGGTCAGCGCCGCCACGATGGCCGGGAAGGGCCGCGCGAAATAGGCCAGCACCGCGTCATGCGGCGCGCCCAGCATCGGCCCGAAGGTGAAGACGAAAAGCGGGATCAGGATCAGCAGTGCCACCGAGGACACTTTCATCGACCAGAAATGGGCCGTGCCCGTCTTGGCCGAACCCATGCCCATCGCACGCTTGCGGTCGGTCAGGTAACGCATCTGTCAGCCCTCTCAGATCACGGCCACGGTCAGCAGGGTCAGCAGAACCGACCCGCCGATCACGGCATAGCCCAGCTTGTAGGCGGTTTCGATGTCCAGCATCTTGGCATTGTCCCAGATCAGGTGCCGGATGCCCGCCAGCGTGTGATACCACAGCGCCCAGAGCGACAGGAACATCACCAGATCCCCGAACCAGCTGGTCAGCACCGCATCGGCCAGGGCGAAATACTCGGGCGAGGTCGCCGCCGCCAGGAACCACCACACGATCAGCAGCGCGGCCACGATCAGCGCATTGCCCGTGATCCGCGTCAGGATCGAGGTGATCGAGGTCAGTTGCGGGCGATAGATTGACAGGTGCGGCGAAAGCGGGCGGTTGCCCCGGTTCACGTCAGCCATGTGTCCCTTCCTTCTTGGGTTGCGAAAGGACCGGCGCCATCACTGCACACGACGGTATACCTTTCGATGCCTTTTGCGGCCTTGATACTCTTTTTAGCGGCTCTGTCACGTCAGCACAGCCCCGACATGCAGAAAAATCTGCGCGAAGTGACGCATTGGAGGCATTCGTGATCACAATGAGTTTTTCCGTGATCACAAAACCCGCCGCACCCGGATGCCGAAACCGCCATCATGCGACTCAATCCGACGGAACCCGCCCGGCTCGAACAGGTTTTCCCCGGTCACAGCCACGCAAACCGCGAAAAACCAAGCCGGGATTTTGTGATCACATCGGCATCAGCGCCCAGTAATCCAGATCCAGCAGCACATGCGGCTGATACTTGCCATCGTCGCTTTTCAGCCGGAACGCCCCCGCCGCATTGGTTGCCACCAGTCGCAGGCGGATCGCCCCGACACCGGGCGCACCTGTCTCGGCCTTGTCCAGAACCTCGGACCAGGCGCGGATCGTGTCACCGCTGAAACAGGGGTTGGCATGCGCACCCGCGTTCAGCCCGACGATCATCTGCGCGTTGGCCAGACCGTTGAACGACAGCGCCCGCGCCATGCTGATCACATGCCCGCCATAGATCAGCCGCCGCCCGTCGGCGCGGTTGGTCGCATCGAAATGCACCTTGGCGGTGTTCTGCCACAGGCGCGTGGCGATCATGTGCTCGGCCTCTTCGACCGTGACGCCGTCCACATGGTCGATCGTCTCGCCGATCTCGTAGTCGCGCCAGCGATGCGGTTCGCCCGACAGGGTGAAATCGTACCTCGTGAAATCCAGCCCCTCGGGCACCACCAGCTGATCGGGTGTCAACGCGGGCGCCAGCTTGGGCACGACGGTCTCGGGCGCGGGCGCGCTGGTGTCGTTCTTGCGCACCATGACCCAGCGCACGTAATCCAGAACCACCTCGTCGCGCTGGTTCAGGCCGCGCGTGCGCACATAGACCACGCCCGACTGCCCGTTGGAATTCTGCTTCAGACCGATCACCTCGGATGTCGACCGGATCGTGTCGCCCGCATAGACCGGACGCAGCCAGCGTCCCTGCGCATATCCCAGGTTGGCGATCGCGTTCAGGGACACATCGGGCACGGTCTTGCCGAAGACGATATGAAAGGCCGCCAGATCATCCAGCGGGCTTTGCGGCAAACCGCAGGACCGCGCGAATTCGTCGGATGAATAGAGCGCGTGCCGCGCCGGATAAAGCGCATGATAAAGCGCCCTTTCCCCGCCTGACACGGTGCGCGGCACGGCATGGTCGATCACCTGCCCGATGCTGTAGTCTTCGAAAAACCGGCCTGCATTGGTCTTGATCGGAACCACGTGAAACTGCGGAACTTTCATTCACTGCTCTCCCAGCTTGAGATCGGGGGAATAGGTGCCTGGCACCTCCTTGGTGACGGCCTGCCCGCAGCGCATCACGCCATTGGCGGCGTCGAAGGCATAGGTCGGGCTGCCATGCAGCACCCAGCCCTTGTTCAACGCGCGCGTCACCTTGTGGCAAAAGGCGTCCGTGTCGTCAGCGGACAGAAAACGGTAGAGCTGCATCACGTTACCCCGGGAACGGCGAAACGCCCAGCCATGCATGGATGCCGGTCATCACCCCGAACAGCACCAGCGTGATCACGACCAGCAGGATGTCCTTCTTCGCCTCGCCGGGCGCGGGGCGCACCCAGACTTCCGAGCGGTTGATCAGGATGACCGAGGCAACCGCCCAGGCCAGCATGCCCCCGAACAGGATGATCGAGGCCAGATCCCCGTTCACCAGCAAATGCGCCACCGCCCAGATCTTGACCGCCGTCAGCTGCGGATGGCGCATCTTGCCGCGCAACCGCCCCTTGGTGGCGCTCATGCCGTAGACGAAGACCGCGGCCAGCATCATCAGGTTGTTCAGGTGAACCGTCCATGCGGGCGGGGCCCAGACATGGATGAACTCTGCGCCACGATAGCCGAAGATCATCATCAGCAGGCTGACCACGATGGCCACGGCCACCAGCCCCTTGCCCTTGTCGCCCATCGGCGCGCGCACGCCCGGTGCCAGCCGCTTGAAGAAATGGGCCGCGGCCCAAAGGATCACACCGAGGGTCAGCAGGGTCATGGGTCAGTCTCCGATCAGAGGGATGAAATGGCCGAAGCCATGGCAAGGATCTTCTTGGCGGTCTCGACATGCAGGTTTTCGACGATCTTGCCATCCACGACGGCCACGCCCTGCCCGCTTGCCTCGACCTCTTCATAGGCAGCGATCTGGCGACGCGCCAGATCGATCTCGGCCTCGGACGGGGCAAAGGCGGTGTTCGTCACATCGACCTGCGCGGGATGGATCAGCGTTTTGCCGTCAAAGCCCATGTCGCGGCCCTGTTCGCATTCGGCGCGCAGACCCTCGTCATCCTTGAACTGGTTGTAGACCCCGTCAATCGCGATCACCCCATGAGCGCGGGCGGCCATCAGGATGGTCTGCAAGGCCATCTGCATCGGCAGACGGTCGGCGCGGTAGCGGCAATTCAGCTCTTTCGCCAGATCGTTGGTGCCCGCCACGAACCCCGTCAGCTGCGGATGAGCGGCGATCTCGGCCGCGTTCAGGATGCCCAGCGGCGTTTCCATCATCGCCCAGATCGGCGTGCCATTGCCCAGCAGATCGGACAGCGCCTGCACATCGGCGGCGGAATTCACCTTGGGCAGCAGGAACACATCCGCGCCCGCCTCGCGCAGCGCCTCGACATCGCCCGCACCCCATTCCGTATCCAGCCCGTTGATGCGGATGATCTTGACCTTTGCGCCATAGCCGCCGACCGCCAGCGCCTGCGCCAGGGTGCTGCGCGCCTCGATCTTGGCGTCAGGCGTCACCGCGTCTTCCAGATCGAAGATGATCGCATCCACCGGCAGATCGCGCGCCTTGTCCAGCGCACGCTCTTTCGAGCCGGGGATATAGAGAACCGAACGATAGGGGCGGATGTCCATGGCCTGAGTCTTCCTTGTAATAATCTTGCGCAGAGATGGCATTTTTTGGTGTAAACCTTCAAGGCTATTCGTGCCGCATCGCAGAAAAAAGCGCATGCCATGGGATACTTCGCGCGAAAACCCTGCGCGGCGCGGCCTGTTAACCTCACTTAAATCCTCGTGGCGCAGCCTGTCATCCATGCGATCATGGAAAGGTCAAACCGATGGCATATGAACGGACGATACTGACAACGGGCGTGGTTCTTCTGACACTGGCCATGGCCGCACTGGCCCCCGCGGCCGAGGCGCGCGGCAGCGTCAACTGCGCCCCACGCGACAAGGTCCTCGAACGGCTGGCCGGCACCTATGGCGAAACGCGCCGCGCAATCGGCCTTGGCGCCAACAACGTACTGATCGAGGTGTTTGCAAGCGACGACAGCGGCAGCTGGACGATCACGGAAACCCTGCCTTCGGGGCTGACCTGCCTTGTTGCCTCGGGTCAGGCCTATGAAGCCATGGCCGATGCGCTGACACCGCCCGGACAGGGGGCCTGATCGCTGCGAGCGCGCGATCAGGTCAGCGCGTCCCAGATCAGCTTGACCCCCGTCAGGGTCAGCAGAATGTAGGTCAGCGCGAAAAAGGCGCGTTCGGGCACCATGTGATGCGCCTTCACGCCCAGCCAGGCCCCCAGCAGCGCCACAGGCGCCAGGAAAAGATCGGCCAGCAAAGTCTCGGCGGTGAATATCCCCAGAAAGGCGTAGGGAATGAACTTGGCGATATTGACCGCCCAGAACACGATCACGGTCGTCGCCTGGTAAGGCGTCTTGCCCAGCTTGCGCGACAACAGCCACACGGCGGCGGGCGGGCCGCCCGCATGGCTGACGAAACTGGTGAAGCCCGCCGTGGCCCCGGCCAAAGCCCCCGCCCACAGGGGCAATTCCGCGCGCGCCGCGCGGATCAGCCCCAGTTTCAGCCCCATCTGCCAGGCCACGAACCCGACCGAGATCACGCCGATCAGCAGCCTGAACACATCGGCATCCGCAATCGTGTAAAGCCAGGCCCCCAGCGCCACACCGGGCAGCGCGCCGAGGATCAAGAGCTTGGCATCCGGCGCGCTCCATTTCTTCCAGTAGGGGCGCAGGTTGGCCACATCCATCAGCATCAGAAGCGGCAGCATGATCCCCAGCGCCTGCCCCGGTTCCAGCGCCACCGCCAGAATCGAGGCCGCGGCAAAAGCCGCGCCCGATCCGAACCCGCCCTTCGAGATGCCCGCGAAGAGAACCGCCGGTATCGCTACCATGAAAAACTGCGCGTCCAGCTCCATTCCCGGCCCTGTTCGTGAAAATTGCGCCTTGTCACGCATTTAGCCGTATCGCATGGCAGGGAACAGCCCCCCTTCCCGCCGCAGCGCAGCGCAGCACACTTGCGCGACGGCGCGGAAGGGACTAGGCCATGCGGCAAATTCAACCAAGCGGAGACAGTTCCAATGGCCAGACCCAAGATTGCCCTCATCGGCGCCGGACAGATCGGGGGCACGCTTGCCCACCTCGCCGCGCTGAAAGAGCTGGGCGATATCGTCCTGTTCGACATTGCCGAAGGCACCCCCGAAGGCAAGGCGCTCGACATCGCGGAATCCGGCCCCTCCGAAGGGTTCGACGCGGCGCTGCGCGGCACCCAGTCCTACGAGGACATTGCAGGCGCGGATGTCTGCATCGTCACCGCCGGCGTGCCCCGCAAGCCGGGCATGAGCCGCGATGACCTGCTGGGCATCAACCTCAAGGTCATGAAATCCGTGGGCGAAGGCATTGCCAAGCACGCCCCCGACGCCTT
>JANREX010000094.1 GCA_030758115.1 Paracoccaceae bacterium
CATGAAGGGGCAGCGCAAAAGTAATGAGGAGCCAAAGGATGTTCATGCATCAGACCCGGCCCTTGAATTCGGCGATGACGTCCCGACGAAACAGGAGCGCGAGCGCCACCAGCTGGAAGCCCATGAAAAGACCGATCCCAACATAGACGGTCGCGGCGGAGGCCATTTCGACCGGCATGGGGCTGATCATCTGCGTGATGAGACCTTGGGAATAGTCGAAAGCCCCCACGGCGTTGTAGGCGACGAGCGCACCCCAGATAGCCACGCTGCGCCGTGTCCAGAACAGGTAGAGCATGACCGGCAGAGCAAACCCGATGATCGTATCGCTTAGCCATGGGCCAAACCAGCCATCCGGGGCGATGCCGCCGAACATCTGCAATTCTGGCAGAAAAAGGATCGTTTGCGCCCGGAATATCGTGGCACCCATCAGAAGCGTGATCGCCCATTTGATCGTCGGTGTCATGTAGAGTGCCTTCCAGAATGTTTGATCACCGCCAGCCTTGCGAATACGGAAACGGTCAGGACGGTCGCGGCCTCGGCGGTTGTGAAGGTATCATCCCGTTACCAGCCGGTAGAGAACGAAGACCTCTCCGAGCACCATGGGAGCCGACAGCAGAACCTGAAACAGCCAGACGACGCCCATCTTCTTGTTCCAGAACTGTTCCTTGATGAAAAACCGTTGGATGACGGACATGTCGATCAGGCAGGTGATCACGAAAATCCATGCCAGCGTGCGCACTGTGGTCTCGGAAAACCCTTCGAGGATCGCGAAGGTCAACAGCACCGCCGTAAGCGAAACCAGCAGATCACCGACCGCGATCTGGACCTTGGCTTTGTGACTGATCCCCGCGTCCAGCTGCCCGGGCATGACAACGGTCGCACCTATGAACCGAAACATGTGCAAGACAGCGACCGGCAGGGCGGCCACCGCAAAGTCGGCCCGCACGATGTCGGGGAAAAGCCATCGACACAAGATGATCGTAGATACAAGACTGATCGATATCTGAACATTCATGACCAGTAGGTTGCGGCTTGGGGACAGGGACATTGGTGTCTCCTTGGAGGGCTGGACTGGGCGAGCCGCTCCGAAATTAATGAAACTCGGTCTTTGCGAATTGCCGAAACAGGAACGCGGGCGCGATCCGGCTCATCAGCTTGATCTGACGCGATTGCCCAAGCAGCATCTCCGTCTGGTTTCGGTGCAAACCGTTCAAGATATCGCGCACCAGGTCCGCAGGCTTCATCTTCTTGAAGTTGTTGGACTTGAGCACCTTTGCCATATCGGTATCGACAACGGGGGGCATGGCCTCGAAGACCGTGATGCCGTGAGGCTGTAGCTGGTGGCGCAGGGTTTGCGCGCAGTGGTGGATCAATGCTTTTGTTCCGGAATAGACCGGCGTTCCGGGTGATGCGACAAAGGCGATGCCCGACCCGATGAACAGAACCGCGGGCTGTGCGCTTTTCTCCAGCAGCGGCAAGGCGCGCCGCGTCAGGGTCAGCGGGGCCGTCGCGTTGATGGCGATCTCGTTCTCGATCTTTTGCAGCGTGTCGGGATCGTTCTTGAAATCATAGGCCAGGAAAATGCCCGCGTTGTTGATGAGCAGATCAAGCCGTCCATGCTGCGCCTGAATATCTGACAGGATCCGCTCCTGATCCTCTGCAACCGTCACATCTCCCGCGATCGCCTGCGCGCCGGTCAGGCGCGCGGCCTCGGAAAGCCTACCCGCGTCGCGCCCGCAGATAATGACGGTGTTGCCGCGAGCCACAAACTGCCGAGTCAGCTCAAGGCCAATGCCCGAACCGCCGCCGGTGATAAGGATGATCTTCGATGTCAGGTCCAAGTCAGGGTCTCCTTGTGACAGGGTCATCATCCACTTAGGCGTGTTGGACAGTCCACTTCCACCGCTTGTGACTTGCAGATCGTGTCAATGACTTGCAGATCGGCTCAAGGCCATTGCGGGATATATCGCCAGCGTTTCTACTGCGTCCAATGGAAGCCCCGCGCGAAAGGCCACGCGATGCAAAGCCACGAGCGATCCCCGATCTATACATCTGCCATCCTGTCGGGCCCGATCTGCGGGATGCTGGGTATCAGATGGGAAGAGGTTCTGACCCGTGCGGGCATCATTGCGACCGAACGCAACGACCGGGCCTTTCTTGTTTCTGCCGAAGAATACCTGCGCCTATGGGCCGCGATCATGGACCTATCAGGGCAGCAAGACGTCTCGAAGCTGCTTGGGCTACGGATGGCGGGCGGTCCTGCTATCCCGGTCCTGTTCGCGCTATCCACCGCGCCGGATTTCGAAACTGGCATCATGCGCATGGCGAAATTCAAAAGCCTGTTCGGGCCGATGCAATTCGTCCTGTCGCGAAGCGCTTCCGAGTTCACCGTGCGCGTCACCCCGGACGTGGCCACAGCCCCCTTGCCTGGAACATTCAGTAGCCCCCAGATCATCTATCTGCATGCGCAGGCCAATGCGCTGGCGCGTCATGCGATCCGCCCGCTGCGGGTGGTCCTGCCGCTGCCGCAGGACGAGCGTGAGCGTCTGGCAGATGTCTTCGGCCAGGTCCCCGAGCATGGCGACGCCATGTTGACCTACGACCGCGCCGATGCGCGCATGACATTCATATCCGCAAACACCGAGCTTTGGGAGGCCACTGAGGCGGACCTTCAAGCCCAGGCGATGATTCAGTCCAAAGGCTTACCCCTGTCCGAAAGGGTTCGCGCAACGATGCTGGAGGCGTTCTCGATCACCGAACCCAACATCGCCCACGTTTGCGGTCGCCTGAAGTTGAGCCGGAGCACCCTCTTGCGGCGTCTGGCCGATGAGGGGGCGACTTTTCAGATGCTGCTGGACGAAACGCGAAAAGATCTTGCGATCCGATATTTGCTAAAAAGCGACATGAACAACCAGCAAATCGCGCACCTCGTGGGCTACCGTGATCCCAACGCGTTCCAGCGCGCCTTCCGGAAATGGACCGGAA
>JANREX010000095.1:0-11534 GCA_030758115.1 Paracoccaceae bacterium
AAAATGTCCCATCATGGGACACCCCCAAACAGCCCCCCTTGCCGCCCGGCGGCCCCGGCGGCTAGGGTGCGGCATGGACCCGACCTTTCTCATCAGCGCCTTTGTCACTCTCTTCGTGATCATCGACCCCATCGGCCTGGTGCCCCTTTTCGTGGCCCTCACCCAGGGCATGACCGCGCGCGAGCGCCGCGCCATCGGGTTGCGCGCCGTGCTGGTGGCGGCCCTCCTCCTCATGCTTTTCGCGGCGGCGGGCGAGGCTGTGCTGGGCTTTGTCGGCATCTCCATGCCCGCCTTCCGCATCGCGGGCGGCATCCTTCTGTTTCTCACCGCCCTCGACATGCTGTTCGAGCGCCGCGCCAAGCGCCGGCAGGACCAGACCGAGGAGGACCGCCCCGACCCTTCCGTCTTTCCGCTCGCCATCCCGCTGATCGCGGGCCCCGGCGCGATTGCCTCGATGATCCTGCTGGCCGGTCAGCAACCGGGCCTTGTCGGCCTTGCCACGATCACCGGCGTGATGCTGGCGGTGCTGACCATCGTGATGCTGATGTTCCTGTCCGCCTCGCTCTTCGAACGCGCCCTTGGCCGGGTGGGGATCAATGTGGTGACGCGGCTTCTGGGCATGCTGCTGGCCGCCTTGTCGGTGCAATTCGTACTGGATGGCCTGCGCGATTTCGGCTTTGCCGCCTGATTGCACGGGCGCGCGGCGCACCTATATCACCCGGGACAAAGGAGGTGCTGCATGGATGGCAACGATCTGGGCAGATTGACCTATCTGATCCTGCTGGGGGCGGTGATCGTCTTCTGGTTCGTGGTGCAGAACCGCCAGTCACTGGGCCGGACCCTGCAGCAGGCGCTGGTCTGGGGGCTATTGTTCCTTGGCGTGATCGCGGCCTTCGGCCTGTGGTCCGACATCCGCCAGACCGTGCGCCCGACGCAATCGGTCATCACCTCCGAGGGGCGGATCGAACTGCCGCGCGCGCCCGACGGGCATTACTACATGACCTTGCAGGTGAACGGGGCCGACATCCGGTTTCTTGTCGATACAGGCGCCAGCGACATCTACCTCAGCCGGCAGGACGCGCAGAGCGCGGGGCTCGATCCGGCCAATCTTGCCTTCATCGGCAGCGCCATGACCGCCAATGGCCCGGTGCGCACGGCGCCGGTACGGCTGGACAGCATCCGGATTGGCGGGATCGAGGATCGCGGCCTGCGCGCCTTCGTCAATGAGGGAGAGATGCGCGAGTCGCTGCTGGGCATGACCTATCTGCAGCGCTTCGCGTCGGTCGAGATCCGGCAGGGTGCGCTGATCCTGACGCGCTAGGGGCGCCTGTTTCTTCTTGCCAAAAATATCCATCTTGCCAGGGCAGCCTCAGGCGCCGCGCTCGGCCTTCTTTTCCCAGCGCCCCGATTCCTCGGACCAGTATTGCGCGGCACAGCCCGCATCGGTCAGCGCCTTCCATTGGGCGCGCGCCACCTGCAGCGCATCCGGGTCATTGCCGTCGAAGATGACGCAGACCCGTTCCAGCCGCCGCACCTCATCCGGTGTCAGATCGGCCCCGTCCACGGTCATCAGGCAGGCGGGATCGTTCGCGGCCTCTTGCCCGGTGATCAGCAACACCGGTTGGGCGGCATCATGGGGTCCGCCACCAATCCCGTGCGGCAGGAACCCGTCCGGCGCGCCCAGCCACAATTGCTGATCCAGCCAGCCCATCCGTTCGGGGCTGCGTCCGCGCACCGCGACGCGCCAGCCAGCCTGCAGGGCGCGGCCCAGCAACTGCGGCAAAGCGACCTCGAGCGGGTTGCGCGTCAGGTGATAGAAATAGGCCGCGCCCATCCGTGCCGCCCCCTTGTCAGCCCTCGAACCGGTCGGCCACCAGCCGGTTGAGCGTCATCACGCCCCAGCCGCTGGCACCCTTGGGCGCATGGGCCGTGTCTTCCTTGACGCTTGCGACACCGGCGATGTCCAGATGCACCCAGGGCGTGCCCTCCTGCACGAAACGCTGCAGGAACTGCGCGGCGGTGATCGCGCCGCCATCACGCCCGCCCACGTTCTTCATGTCGGCGATCGGCGATTTCAGCTTGGCGTCATAGGCCGGGCCCAGCGGCATGCGCCATGCGCCCTCGCCCTCGGCCTCGGCGGCTTTCAGCACCGCGTTGCACAGGCTGTCATCATTGGCGAAGACACCGGCCTTTTCATGCCCCAGCGCGATGATGATCGCCCCGGTCAGCGTGGCCAGATCCACCATGCCCGCGGGCTTGAACCGTTCCTGCGCGTACCAGAGCACATCGGCCAGGACCAGACGCCCCTCGGCATCGGTATTGATCACCTCGATCGTGTCGCCCTTCATCGCGCGCACCACGTCACCGGGTCGGGTGGAGCGGCCCGAGATCATGTTCTCGACCAGACCCACAAGCCCCACGACATTGGCCTTTGCGCCGCGCCGCGCCAGCGTGTGCATGACCCCCGCCACGACACCCGCGCCGCCCATGTCCATGGTCATGTCCTCCATGCCGCCCGCGGGCTTGAGGCTGTAGCCGCCGGTATCGAAGACCACGCCCTTGCCCACCAGCGCGAGAGGGGCTGCGTCCTTGTCCCCGCCCTTCCACTGCATCACCACAACCTTCGAGGGGCTTTCGCTGCCATGGCCCACGGACAGAAGGCTGCCCATGCCCAGCTTTTCCAGATCCGCCTCCTCCAGCACCTCGACCTCGACGCCCATGTCACGCAACTGCAGCAGGCGGTCGGCAAAACTGGTGGTGGTCAGGATATTGGCGGGGGCGCTGATCAGGTCGCGGGTCAGGAACACGCCTTCGACGGCTGCGCGCAGCGGCACCAGCGCCGCCTCGACCTCGGCGGGTTTGCCGACCATCAGGGTCACCGCGCCGGGGGTGGCCGGCGCATCGGTCGCGGGCTTCGATTTCATCTCGTCATAGGCATAGGCACGCAGGGCCAGGCCCATGCCGATCTGCGCCGCGTGGCGGTTCGATCCCGCCATCACCGTGACCGCGGCCTTGCCCTTGAGCTTGCCAAGCGCCACGCCCGCCTTGCGCGCCTGGGCCGCATCGGCCCGTTTGGGCAAATGCACCACATCCACGGCCTCCGCTGCCATGCCCGCGGGAAAAGCCAGCGTCATCGTCTCGCCCGGCTTGAGCTTGCCGAAAGCCTCGGAATTCACCATGCGGCTCAAGGCGCCCCTGGTCAGGCGATTGACCTTGCGCACGGCCAGATCCAGCGCCTCGGCGGTGTCGACCAGCAGCGCGATGCGCCCTTCCAGCGTTTCAAGGGCCAGCAGATCGATTGCGGTAGCGGTCAGTGTCACGGGGGCTGTCATGGGGGTCTCTCCTGCGGGCGAAAGGGGCGAAACGAGGCTGAAGCGTCACCCTAGCGGCGCGCCGCCGGCTTGACCAGATAGCAGTTTTCCACCCCTGTCACATCCTGTAGGGTCACCCTGTTCATGACGGGACTTCCGGGGGAAACGAGTGGCAAGATTCGACAGATACCTGCTGTCGCAAATGATGGTCCTGTTCGGCTTCTTCGCCCTGATCCTTGTATCGATCTACTGGATCAACCAGGCGGTACGGCTGTTCGACAGGCTGGTCGGTGACGGCCAGTCGGCGATGGTCTTTGTCGAATTCTCGCTTCTGACCCTGCCGAACGTGATCCGCCTCGTGCTGCCGGTCGCGGCCTTCGCGGGGGCGGTCTATGTCACCAACCGGCTGAGCAATGAAAGCGAACTGATCGTGATGCAGGCCACGGGGTTCAGCCCCTGGCGGCTGGCGCGGCCCGTCGCGATCTATGGCGTGATCGTCGCGCTGATGATGGCGGTGCTGACCAATCTGCTGGTCCCCGCCTCGCAGGAAGAGATGAAGAAGCGCGAATCCGAACTGTCGCAGAATGTCACCGCCAAGCTGCTGACCGAGGGCACGTTCCTGCATCCTTCGGCGGGCATCACCTTCTATATCCGCGAGATCACCGCCGAGGGCGCGTTGCGCGATGTCTATCTGTCGGATCGCAACCGCCCGGACCGGGTCATGACCTATACCGCCAACGAGGCCTTTCTGGTCAATGACGACAAGGGCACGCGGCTGGTGATGGTCGACGGGCTGTCACAGGCCTATTTCATGGACAGCTCGCGGCTGTTCACCATCCATTTCGCCGATTTCACCTATGACATCAGCGGGCTTCTGGCCTCTCCGCGCGGGCATGTGCGCGAGGTGCGCCATGTCGGCAGTTGGGAGCTGCTGACCGCGCCTGACGCAGTTGCCCTTGAAACCGGGCAGTCCATGGGGGTGATCGTGGACGAGCTGCACGGCCGCTTCAATCAGCCGCTGATGGCGCTGGCGGCGGCGCTGATCGGGTTTTCGGCGCTGCTGGTGGGTGGTTTCTCGCGGTTTGGCGTCTGGAAACAGATCGTGGGCGCACTGGTCCTGCTGGTGCTGGTCAAGCTGATCGAAGGGCTGGTGACAGACCCGGTCCGCACCAATCCCGACCTGTGGCCACTGGTCTATGCGCCATCGCTGGGGGGCATGCTGATGGCGGCGTCCCTGCTGGCCATGAGCGCGCGCCCGCGTCGCCGCCGGGCCATCGCACCCCCGGTGCAGGACGGGGTGACGGCATGATCCTGCACCGCTATTTCGCGCGCCGCTTCCTGACGACCTTTCTGGGCATCCTGACGGTGTTCTTCCTGCTGCTGGCGCTGATCGACCTGGTCGAACAGTTGCGCCGCTTCGCGCTTGACGGGATCGGCTTTGGCCGCATCGTGCAACTGACCCTGCTGAACATGCCGCGCGCGATCAATGACATCCTGCCGCTGGTCATGATCCTGTCGACCATCGCGCTGTTTCTCAGCCTGGCGCGCAGCAGCGAACTTGTGGTGACGCGGGCGTCGGGCCGGTCGGGGCTGCGCGCATTGCTCGCCCCGGTGGTCGTGGCGCTGCTGATCGGCGCCTTGGCGGTGGCCATGCTCAACCCCCTGGTGGCGGCAACCTCCAAGCGCTATTCGAGCCTGTTCGAAGGTTACCGGTCGGGTGTCACCGACGTGCTGTCGATCTCGCGCGAGGGGCTGTGGCTGCGCCAGGGCGGGACCGACGGGCAGACGGTGATCCGTGCGACGCGCGCGAACCAGACCGGCACGGTATTCTACAACGTGACCTTTCTCAGCTACGCGCCCCAGGGCGGGCCGATCCGGCGGATCGAGGCCGCAGAGGCCGCATTGACGCCCGGTGCCTGGCTGGCGCGCGACGTCAAGGTCTGGCCGCTCGGACTGGACCAGAACCCCGAGGCGCTGGCCGAAACCCATGCGACGCTGGCCATTCCGTCGGACCTGACGCAAGAGCGGATCCGCGACAGTTTCGGCAAGCCTGACGCGATCTCGATCTGGGATCTGCCCGCCTATGTGGCCGAACTTGAAAAGGCCGGGTTTTCCGCGCGCCGTCACCTGGTGTGGTTCCAGATGGAACTGGCCCGCCCGCTGTTTCTGACCGCCATGGTGCTGCTGGGGGCGGCCTTCACCATGCGCCATGCGCGCGCCGGCGGCACCGGACTTGCGGTATTGTCGGCGGTGATGCTGGGCTTCACGCTGTTCTACATCCGCAACTTCGCCCAGATCATGGGCGAGAACGGGCAGATCCCGATCATGCTGGCCGCCTGGGCACCCCCGGTCGCATCGGTCATGCTGGCCATGGGTCTTTTGCTGCACATGGAGGATGGCTGATGCGCGCGCCCGCTGTGACAGGCCACCCTCTGAAAGGCCGCAGTCTGACAGGCCGCTGTCTGACAGGCCGCGCGCTGCGCCTGGCGGCGCTGCTGCTGGCGGGATCGGCCCTGGTGCTGTCCCCCCTGCCGCTGTCCCGCCTGCACGCGCAAACGCTTGACGCGGCATCGACGGGCGCGCCCGCCACGCTGGTCGCCGACAGCCTGCGGCTGGAAGGGCGTGACCGGCTGATCGCGGAAGGCAATGTCGAGGCGCTGTCAGGCGCAACCCGGCTCAAGGCGGCGCGGGTGGTCTATGACCGCACGGCCGACCGGCTGACGCTGGAGGGTCCGATCACCGTGATCGAAGGCGACAGGATCGTGGTTCTGGCCGATAGCGGCGATCTGGATGCAAGCCTCGAAAACGGATTGCTGCGCGGTGCGCGCATGGTGCTGGACCAGCAGGTGCAGCTTGCCGCCAACCGGATCGACCGGGTGGGCGGGCGCTATACGCAGCTATACAAGGCCGCGGCCACCTCCTGCCGGGTCTGCGACGACGGCCAGCCGCCGCTTTGGCAGATCCGGGCCAAACGCGTTGTCCATGACCAGCAGGAAAAGCAGCTATACTTCGAGAACGCACAACTGCGCGTGCTGGATGTGCCGGTGCTGTGGTTCCCACGCCTGCGCCTGCCCGACCCCACCCAGGAGCGCGCCACGGGCTTCCTGATCCCGGAATTGCGCCAGACCTCTCTGCTGGGTCTGGGGGTAAAGGCGCCCTATTTCGTGACCCTGGGCGATCATCGCGACCTGACGATCACGCCCTACCTGTCGCCCAAGACCCGGACCCTGGAACTGAGGTACCGCCAGGCGTTCCGGCGCGGGGATATCGAGCTGAACGGCGCGATCACGGACGATACGATCGGGCCGGGCGGGCGACGCGGCTACCTGTTCGGTCAGGGGCGGTTTTTCCTGCCGCGCGACTACCAGCTGAGTTTCGACTTCGAACTGACCAGCGACGAGGCCTATCTGCTGGATTACGACTATTCCGATAAGGAAAGGCTGGACAGCGCGATCGCGATCACCCGGACCCGGCGCGACGAATATTCCAACATCAGCCTGACCAGCTTCGAGACGCTGCGCGCCTCGGAAAGCAACAGCACATTGCCCACGATCATCGGGGATCTGACCTATGAGCGGCGGTTCTTTCCCGCGCGCCTGGGCGGCGAGCTGCGGATGGGGCTTGACGCGAATTCGCGCTACCGGTCCTCGGACGATCCCACCGACGGCATCGGTCGCGACATCAGCCGGGTCACCGCCGAGATGTTCTGGCTGCGCAACTGGTCGCTGGCATATGGCATGCAGGCGGCCTTTCGCGGCGGTCTGGCGGTCGACGGGTTTCGCACATCGCAGGACGACAGTTTCGACGGTG
Source organism: Paracoccaceae bacterium (assembly GCA_030758115.1). GTDB lineage: Bacteria > Pseudomonadota > Alphaproteobacteria > Rhodobacterales > Rhodobacteraceae > Seohaeicola. The sequence goes on from JANREX010000095.1 coordinate 7,122, forward strand.
ATCTGACCGAAGTCGTGCCGCAGACCTCGGTCACGCTGCGCTGGCCGCTGATGCGCGAGGGATCTGACGGAGTGCGCCATCTGCTGGAACCGGTGGCGATGCTCGGATGGACCGGCGGCAGCCGCCGCGACCTGCCCAATGACGAAAGCACGCGCGTGGAATTCGACGAGGGCAACCTGCTGAGCCTGTCGCGCTTTCCGGCGCCGGACCGGCGCGAACGCGGGCTGATGGCCGCCTATGGGTTGCAGTGGCTGCGCCAGTCGCCCGGCGGCCCGCAGACCATGCTGACCATGGGCCAGGTCTGGCGCGACAGCGTGGACAGCGATTTCAGCAGCAGCTCGGGCCTGTCCAGCCAGACATCCGATCTTCTGGTCGCAGGTCAGATCAAGACCGCGAACGGGCTGTCACTGGGCGCGCGCACCCTGTTCGACGACGCGGTGACGCTGTCCAAGGCCGAGGCGCGCCTGACCCTGTTCCGGCCCGATTACAACCTGTCCGCCTCCTATGTCTGGCTGGGGGCCGATGCGGATGAGGACCGCGCCGATACCCAGTCGGAATGGTCACTTGAAGGCGGGTACCGATTGTCGCGTCACTGGACGGGTTCGGCGAACCTGCGTTATGACGTGGTGGCCGACAAGACCGCCGAGGCCGGGGTTGGGCTGCGCTACAGAAACGAATGCGTGGATGTGAACCTTTCCCTCTCGCGCCGCTTCACCTCATCGGCTATCGTCGAGCCATCGACGGATATCGGCTTGACCGTCGCCATCCGGGGATTTGGCGTTGGCACCGCCGATGACAGCTATACACGGACTTGCAGGAACGCGCCTTGATGACAATGACCAAACGCCCTTTCTCCCTTGTCGCCGTCCGCATGGCGATCGCCGCCCTTCTGGCCCTGTCCGGGTGGATCGGACTGGCACCGGCGGGCCAGGCGCAGGGATTGTTCGCCCCGGTTGTCACGGTCAATGACACCGTGGTGACCCGCTACGAGGTCGAACAGCGCATAGCCCTGCTGCGCGTCTTCCGCACGCCGGGCGATCTGGAAACGGTGGCCCGCGAACAGCTGATCGAGGATCGGCTGAAAGTGGCCGAGGCAAAGGCCAACGGGATCGAGGTCACCGAACAGGGCGTCATGGACGGCATGAGCGAATTCGCCGCGCGCGCCGAACTGAGCCGCGAGGAGTTCATCCGTGCCATCGCCGGCGCAGGCGTGGCCGAGGAAAGCTTCCGCGATTTCATCGTCTCGGCGCTCAGCTGGCGCGAACTGGTGCGCGCGCGCTTCCTGTCGCGCGTCCGCGTCTCCGAGGCCGATATCGACAAGGCGCTGGGGGCGATCACCGGCGGCAGCACCGTGCGCGTCCTGTTGTCCGAAATCATCCTGCCCGCCCCGCCCCAGCAGGCGGCAGAGGCGCAGGCGCTTGCCGAGGAAATCAGCCAGATCACCTCGGTCGCGGCCTTCTCGGCCCAGGCGTCGCGGGTCTCGGCCACGCAAAGCCGTGCCAATGGCGGCCGGCTTGAGTGGATGGCGCTGACCAACCTGCCCGAGCCGCTGCGGCCCGTCATCCTGGGTCTGGCCGTCGGCGAGGTGACCCAGCCGATCCCGCTGGAGGGGGCCATCGCCCTGTTCCAGCTGCGCGGCATCCAGGAAACGGGCGTGACCACGCCGGAATTCTCGGCCATCGACTATGCCGCCTATTACCTGCCCGGCGGGCGGACCGAGGCGAACCTGGCCCAGGTCGCGCAGATCCGCGCCAGCGTGGATACCTGCAACGATCTTTACGGATTGGCGAAGGGCCAGCCCGAAGAGGTGTTGGAGCGGCTTGCCAGCACGCCTGCCGATCTGCCGCGCGATGTGGCGCTGGAACTGGCCAAGCTGGACCGGGGCGAGATTTCGGCCAACCTGACGCGGCCTTCCGCCGACGGCGGCGAGGCGCTGATGGTGCTGATGCTCTGCGGTCGCACCGCCGCCGGGGCCGAAGACGCCTCGCGCGAGCAGGTGACCAACCAGCTGCGCAGCCAGCGGCTTGAGGCCTATGCCCGCGGCTACCTGGCGCAGCTTGTATCCGACGCGCGCATCACCCCCCAATGACGGCCCCCATCGCGCTGAGTTGCGGCGAACCCGCCGGTATCGGCCCCGAGATCGCAGCCGCCGCCTGGCAGTCCCTCAAGGGCAGTTTGCCGTTCTTCTGGATCGGTGATCCGCGGCACCTGCCTGCGGGCACCCCGCTGCAGATCATCGACGCACCTTCACAGGCGGTGGATGTCAGCCGCATGGCCCTGCCCGTGCTGGCCCTGCCCTTCGCGGCCCCGGCCACGCCCGGTCAGCCCGATCCGGCCAACGCGCAAGGTGTGATCGACGCCATTGCCCTTGGGGTCGAGCTGGTGCAATCCGGCGCGGCTTCGGCGATCTGCACCGCGCCGATCCACAAGAAGGCGTTGAAGGACGGGGCCGGTTTTGCCTATCCGGGGCATACCGAATACCTGGCAGCCCTGGCCGGCGTCGACCGGGTGGTGATGATGCTGGCCTGCGACGCGCTGCGCGTGGTGCCGGTGACGATCCACATCCCGCTGGCCGAGGTGCCGCAGGCGCTGACCGCAGCGCTTCTGACCGATACGATCCTGATCACCCATGCCGCCCTCAGGCGCGATTTCGGGCTGACCGCGCCCCGTCTTGCGGTGGCGGGGCTGAACCCCCATGCCGGCGAAGGCGGCGCGATGGGGCAAGAGGAGATCGAGATGATCATCCCCGTGCTGGAGGCGCTGCGCGCCGAAGGGCTGGACATCGCGGGGCCGATGTCGGCCGATACGATGTTCCATGCCGCAGCGCGGGCCCGTTATGACGCGGCGATCTGCATGTATCACGACCAGGCGCTGATCCCGATCAAGACGCTGGATTTCGCGGGCGGCGTGAATGTCACGCTGGGCTTGCCCTTCATCCGCACCTCGCCGGACCATGGCACCGCGTTCGACATCGCGGGGCAAGGTGTGGCAGATCCATCGTCACTGATCGCGGCGCTGAAAATGGCGGATGTCATGGCCCGGGCGCGGGGCGCGCAATGAGTATTTCCGGAACGGTGAAGACATGAGCGGGATCGATACCCTTCCCCCCCTGCGCCAGGTGATCGAGACCCATGGCATCGCGGCGAAAAAGGCGCTGGGGCAGAATTTCCTGCTGGACCTGAACCTGACCGCCAAGATCGCGCGGCAGGCGGGCGACCTGAGCGCCTGCGATGTGCTGGAGGTGGGACCCGGTCCGGGCGGGCTGACGCGCGGGCTGCTGGCCGAAGGGGCGCGGCGGGTGCTGGCCATCGAAAAGGATCCCCGCTGCATCCCCGCGCTGGAGGAGATCGCCGCCGCCTATCCGGGCCGGTTGCAGGTGATCCTTGGCGATGCGCTGGAGGTCGATCCGCTGGCGCATCTGACCCCGCCGATCCGGGTTGCCGCGAACCTGCCCTACAATGTCGGCACCGAGCTTCTGATCCGCTGGCTGACGCCTGCCGCATGGCCACCCTTCTGGGAGAGCCTGACCCTGATGTTCCAACGCGAGGTCGCCGAGCGGATCGTGGCGCAGCCCGGCGGCAAGGCCTATGGCCGTCTGGCCCTGCTGGCGCAATGGCGCTGCGAGGCGCGGATCGTGCTGAACCTGCCGCCCGAGGCCTTCAGCCCGCCGCCCAAGGTCTCGAGCGCCGTGGTGCATCTGACCGCCCTGCCCGCGCCGCGCTATCCGGCCGATCCGAAGGTGCTGGAACAGGTGATCGCCATGGCCTTCAACCAACGGCGCAAGATGATGCGCGCCGCCTGCAAGGGCCTTGTGCCCGACCTCGAGGATCATCTGATCGCCGCCGGGATCAAACCCACGGACCGGGCCGAAACCCTGGGGCTGGAACAGTTCTGCGCGCTGGCCCGGTCGGTCAAGGCCGCGCGCTGAGCGCGGCAGACCGGAGCCGGGCAACACCGCCACCAAAGCGAAAGGCGCGCCGCTGATCAGAGCGGCGCGCCTTTTTTCATGCCCGAAGTGCAGCCGCCTTATTCGGCGGCTTCGGATGATCCGGGTGTCCCGCCACCCTCGGCGCGCGGTTCGCGCGGCTTGCGCGGGGCACGGCTGCGGGGTTTCGGCTTGGGCTGGTCATCGCCCTCCGGCTTCGGACGGGCTTCGCCGCGGGCACGGCCGGCGGGCTTGGCCGCGGGCTTGGCCTCAGGCTGCTCGGACTTGCTTTCGGGCGTGTCGACAAGACCGCTGTCACCGCCCAGATCCAGAACATCCTGCGATGGTCCTGCATCACGGTCGGATTGGTCCCTGTCGGATTGGTCCTGGTCGGATTGGTCGTGCCGGCGCGTGTCGCGGCGCTGTTCGGCGGGTTGTTCGCCGGAATGTTCCGGTGCGTCGTGATCCTGGCGGGGTTGACGCTCGCG
>JANREX010000095.1:11634-42100 GCA_030758115.1 Paracoccaceae bacterium
CGCTGGTCGCGCGCCTGATCCCGGCCCTGATCACGCGACTGATCGCGCTGGCCCTGCTGCGCCTGCTGTTGATCGCGCTCGGACTGGCGGTCGCGATTCTCGCGTTCCTGCTGCTCGCGGCGCTGATCGATCTCGCGCTGCGCCTCGGCCAGAAGCCGCAGGTAATGCTCTGCATGCTGCTGGAAATTTTCCATCGCCACGCGGTCATTGCCAAGCTGCGCATCGCGCGCCAGCTGGTTGTACTTGTCAATGATCTGTTGCGGCGTGCCGCGGACCTTGCCCTCGGGACCCGAGCTGTCGAAAACCCGGTTGATGATATTCCCGACACTGCGGTTGGGGGCATTGTTGCGGCCCGACTTGCGCGACCTGGATTTGGATGATCTCATGTGTAGCTGTCAGCCTTCGTCTTCTGGCTTCGTGCGACCCGCTTCACGCCTCATGCGTTCTGTCTTGAAAAACCGGGTCCACGTTATTTTTGGCTTGGCGTCGAGCGGGACAGCATGGTTGGCGTCCTGCATCTCGACTGGGACTGAGTAAACATGACCACGCGCCCGTGACAAGAGGAAAGCGGCAGCCTTGAGCGAATTATCGCTATTTTCGTGTCATTTCAGCCGGATCAGCGGGGATCCAGGCGCTGAGGACACGGTCGCGCCCCTCCATGTCGCGGATCAGGCGCAGATCGCGCCAGCCTGCAGCGGCAAAGATCGCCTGCACGGCGGCGCCCTGTGTCCAGCCGAATTCGACCATCACGCGGCCATCGGGCGACAGATGCGCGGCCGCCTGCGCCGCGATGATGCGATAGGGCGCCAGCCCGTCGCCGCCGGGGCTGAGGGCCAAGGCGGGATCATGCAGCAGCACCTCGGGGGCAAGGTCGCACAGCTCGTCCGCTGCGATATAGGGCGGGTTGCTGAGGATCAGGTCAAAGCGCCCCGAAACGGCCGCGAACCAATCGCTGAGCGAAAGGTCCAGACGATCGGCGACACCCAGCGCCTCGGCGTTCCGTGCGGCCACGGCCAGCGCGGCCGGGCTGATGTCGGTCGCGACGGCGCGCGCCTGCGGCCATTCGGCCAGAAGGGTCAGCGCGATGGCGCCGCTGCCCGTGCCCAGATCCAGCAGCCGCGCGGGCATGGCCCCGTCAAGGGCGGTGGCAATCAGCGTTTCGGTATCGGCGCGCGGATCAAGCACATCCGGGGTAACGGCAAAGCTGCGCCCCCAGAACAGGCGTTGACCGAGGATGCGCGCGACAGGTTCACGGGCGATGCGCCGCGCCAGCAGTCCGTCCAGTGTGCCCTGTGCCCCTGCGGGCATGGGATCGGGTCCCATCAGGATCAGACGGTCGCGCGCCACCCCCAGCGCATGGGCGACAAGATGGCGCGCGTCGGCAGCGGCCTCGGGGATACCGGCGGCGGTCAGCGCCTGCACTGCCGCGCGCAGGGATTGATCGACGGTCGGGCTCATCCCTCCATCTCGGCCAGCAGGCCCGCCTGGTGTTCGGCGATGAGCGCGTCGATCACCTCGTCCAGATCACCCTGCATGATCTGGTCCAGCCGGTAGAGCGTCAGGTTGATGCGGTGGTCGGTCATCCTGCCTTGCGGGAAATTATAGGTGCGGATGCGTTCGCTGCGGTCGCCGCTGCCCACCTGGCTTTTGCGGTCGGCGGCGCGGGCATTGGCCAGTTTCTGCCGCTCCATGTCGAAGAGCCGCGCACGCAGGACGCCCATGGCGATCTCGCGGTTGCGGTGCTGGGATTTTTCCGAGCTGGTGACCACGATGCCGCTGGGAATGTGGGTGATGCGCACGGCGGAATCGGTTGTGTTCACATGCTGCCCCCCCGCCCCTGAGGAGCGCATCGTATCGATGCGGATGTCATTGGGATCGATGGTGACATCGACCTCTTCGGCCTCGGGCAGGACGGCCACGGTGGCGGCCGATGTATGGATGCGCCCGCCGCTTTCCGTCGTGGGGACGCGCTGCACACGGTGCACGCCGCTTTCGAACTTGAGCCGGGCAAAGACGCCTTCACCCGCGATCCGGGCCACGACCTCGCGGATGCCGCCCAATTCGGTCTCCTGCAACTCGATGATCTGGAAGGACCAGCCGCGCGCCTCGGCATGGCGTTGGTACATGCGCAGCAGGTCGGCTGCGAAAAGCGCCGCCTCGTCGCCGCCCGTACCGGGGCGGATCTCGATCATCGCGGGGCGGGCGTCGGCCGCGTCGCGTGGCAGAAGCGCCAGTTGCAGGCCGTGCTCGATTTCCGGAAGGCGGGCGCGCAGTTGCGGCAGTTCTTCCTCGGCCAGACTGCGCATCTCTGGATCGGACAGCATCGCCTCGGCCTCGGCCAGGTCGTCGCGCAGCCGCCGCCAGGCCGCGATCTGGGCCACCACCGGGCGCAATTCGGCATATTCGCGCCCCAGGGCCGCGATATCGCCGCCGCCCTGCGCCATCTTCGCCTCGAGAAACTGGAAGCGCTGGGTGATCTGGTCGAGTTTGTCCGCTGAAATCATCCCGCTTCTCTTGCCGAAAGCCGTCTGGCGGTCAAGTGCGCCCCGCCGCAAGCGTCGTCAGCCATCCCTCGACCCGCGCACGGTTCACACCAAGATCGGACGAGCCGAAACGCAGCCGGCCATGGATCACGATGACGCCGGGCCGCGCCTCGAGCGTGGTGTAATCGGGAAAACCCCAGAGGCGCGAACGGGTCACATAGGTGACCATCCCTTCCTCGGGCGCGCCAGCCAGCACGACCGTGCGTGGTGTGTCGCGGATGATCCTGTCGAGCCGCGCCATGTCGCCGGGCTGGGCCGGAACCGTTCGGATGACAGCGCCCGCGAAATCGCGGTTTCCGGCATCGCCCACCGACACATGCCAGCGCACCGGATCCGAGGGGGCCAGACGCACCCAGAGACCAAAGCCCAGCACCGCCAGCAAGACAAGCGACAGAAGCTTCATCGTCCTACCCTTTCATCGTTCTGAAAATACTCGTCTTTCAACCTTGCCGCCGGGTCCATCCCCAAAGCGCGATCAGTTCCATCGCCACATGGGCACCCGCCACCGCCGTCGCACCCGTCGTGTCGTAGGGGGGCGACACCTCGACCACGTCGCCGCCGACCAGGTTGATGCCCGCCAGATCGCGCAGGATCGCGGCCGCCTGCCAGCTGTGCAAGCCCCCCCAGACCGGCGTGCCGGTGCCCGGCGCATAGGCGGGGTCCAGCGCGTCGATATCGAAGGTCAGGTAGACGGGATGATCCCCCACTACCTCGCGGACACGGGCGACCACGGCGGCGGGGCCTTCTTCGTGCACGCGGCGGGCGTCGATATATTCCATGCCCAGATAGTCATCGCATTCGGTGCGAATCCCGATCTGGACCGAGCGGGAGGCATCCACGATCCCCGACTTCACGGCCTTGTACATGAAGGTGCCATGGTCGATGCGGGACATGTCGTCATCGGCCCACAGATCGGAATGGGCATCGAACTGGATCACCGACAGGGGGCCGAATTTCTCGGCATAGGCCTGCAGGATCGGCAGGGTGCAATAGTGATCGCCCCCCAGCATGACCGTTCCCGGACCGGCGGCCAGGATGGTGCGGAAATGCTGGCGCACGGCCTCGGGGAAATCGCTGACGCGGGCATAGTCGAAGGCCAGATCGCCATAATCGACGATGCTGAATTGCCCCAACGGATCATAGCCCCAGCCATAGGGCGGGTCATAGGGCTGCAGGCAGCTTGCCTCGCGGATGGCGCGGGGGCCGAAGCGGGTGCCGGGGCGATGGGTGACGGACTGGTCGAAGGGGACGCCCGTCACCACCAGATCGACGCCGGTCAGGTCCTTGGTATAACGGCGGCGCAGGAATGACGTGGCCCCGCCAAAGGCGTTCTCATAACTCAGTCCACGTAAACTGTTGCGCGTAAAGGCTTGATCTACTTGTGTCTTGGCATCTTCCAGCGCCATTTCTGCACTCCATCCAGATGTCGGTTGAGACCGCGCTTGCGGCAGCGTGGTTCAGGTCTTGAGCGGGGCCGCGCGTTCGACCAGCCGGGCAAAGAACGAGGCCCCGATCGGCGCCACCGCATCGTTGAAATCATAACCCGACTGATGCAGGCCCGCGCTTTCGCCCTGGCCCAGGAACAGATAGGCACCGGGCCGCGCCTCCAGCATATAGGCGAAATCCTCGGCGCCCATCTCGCGCCCGGCTTCGGGGGTCACCAGATTTTCGCCGACGACTTCCGCCGCAACCTCGGCGGCAAAGGCCGCACGCGCCGGATCGTTGACTGTTGCGGGATACCAGACCTCATATTCCAGTTCCGCCTCGACGCCATAGGCCGCGGCCTGCCCCGTGACGATCGCCTGCATGCGGTCCATCACCATGGCCTGCACCGCCTTGTCGAAGGTGCGCACCGTGCCGCCCACATAGGCGGTTTCGGGCACGATATTCTCGGCGCTGCCGGTGTGGATCTGGGTGACCGAGATCACGAGGTCATCCAGCGCATAGTGGTTCCGGCTGCTGATGGTCTGGATCGCCTGTACGATACCCACCGCCGCGACCACCGGATCGCGGGTGGCGTGGGGCATCGCACCATGACCGCCCAAACCCCTGATATTGATGTGAAATGTATCAACCGCCGCCATGATCGGACCCGGCGTGGTGTAAAACGCGCCCTCGGGAAAGCCGGGGGCGTTGTGCAGGGCATAGACCTCGTCGATGCCGAAACGGTCCATCATGCCTTCCTCGACCATGACGCCGCCGCCGCCGCCGTTTTCCTCGGCCGGCTGGAAGATCAGGGCAACCTTGCCCGCGAAATTCCGCGTCTCGGCCAGGTAGCGCGCCGCCCCCAGCAGCATCGTCGTATGCCCGTCATGACCGCAGGCATGCATGACGCCCGGCACGGTCGAGGCATAGGCGGCGCCGGTTTCCTCGGCGATGGGCAGCGCGTCCATATCGGCGCGCAACCCGATCACGGGCCCCGGTCCCCGACCCTCGATGATGGCGACAACGCCGGTTCTCGCGATACCTTCATGAATTTCGGTGATCCCGAACTCTTTCAGCCTTTCAACAACATAAGCGGCTGTCTTCACGCAATCGAAGCCCAGCTCGGGATGCTGGTGCAGATGACGCCGCCACCCGGTCATGTCCTCGGCAAATCCGGCGATACGGTTGATCACGGCCATCTCTGGACTCCTTTGGCGGTTGCGGTCACGGTTGCACCAAACCTGAAATCCGGAGCCGCCGCAATGACCGATGACAGCCTGATCCATGACGCGAACGGGGGCTTGGCCCGGCTTTTACGGATCATGCAGCGCCTGCGCGATCCCGAAACCGGCTGTCCCTGGGATATCGAACAGGATTTCACGACCATCGCCCCCTACACGATCGAAGAAGCCTATGAGGTGGCCGATGCGATCGAGCGGCAGGACTGGCCCGAGCTTGAGGGCGAATTGGGCGATCTGCTGCTGCAGGTGGTCTATCACAGCCAGATGGCCGATGAGGCGGGGCTGTTCACCTTCGACAGCGTGACGCGGCGCGTGTCGGACAAGATGGTGGCGCGCCATCCGCATGTCTTCGGCAGCGAGAGCCGCGACAAATCGGCCGAACAGCAAACGCTGGACTGGGAAAGAATCAAGGCGGCCGAACGCGCGGCATCCGCGCAGGGGGGCGTTCTGGACGGTGTCGCAGTGGGTCTGCCCGCCCTGCTGCGAGCGGTCAAACTGCAGAAGCGCGCGGCGCGCGTGGGATTCGACTGGCCCGATGTCACCCAGGTTCTGGACAAGATCGTCGAGGAAGCGACCGAGTTGACGGAGGCCCGCGATAGCCTGTCGCAGACCGAAATCGAAGAGGAGTTCGGCGATCTGCTGTTCGTCATGGCCAACCTGGCCCGGCATCTGGATATCGACCCCGAGGCCGCGCTGCGCGGTGCGAACGCCAAGTTCGTTCGGCGGTTTGAGCATATAGAACAAAGCCTTGCCGCCAAGGGTTCATCCCCCGCGCAATCCGACCTGGCCGAGATGGACGCGCTGTGGAACGAGGCCAAGCGCAAGGACAAGGCGCGCGCGGGGTAGGATCGGGCTGGCAGGATTTGTCTGACTATTTGATTCAGGTATTGACCCGACAAAAAAACTCAAGTTTACAGGGCGCAACGCAACACTGCCCCAAAGAGGAAGTTATGACCCGACACCTGACCACCGCCCTGCTGAGCGCGACAGCGATGTCCCTGGCCCTGCCCGTCTTTGCCCAGGAGGTGAATGTCTATTCCTACCGCCAGCCCGACCTGATCAAGCCGTTGACGGATGCCTTCACCGCCGAAACCGGCATTGCCGTGAACGTGGCCTTCCTGGACAAGGGCATGGTCGAGCGTCTGACCGCCGAGGGCGACCGGTCGCCCGCCGATCTGGTGCTGACCGTCGATATCTCGCGCCTGGCCGAAGTTGTCGAGGCGGGGCTGACCCAGCCCGTCGACAGCGCGGCGCTGCGCGCCAATGTGCCCGCCATCTACCACGATCCCGAAGGTCACTGGTGGGGCCTGACGACCCGCGCGCGGATCATCTATGCCTCCAGGGACCGTGTGGCCGAGGGCGAGGTGACCACCTACGAGGATCTGACCGATCCCAAGTGGAAGGGACGCATCTGCACCCGTTCGGGCACCAACTCCTATACGCTGGGCCTGACCTCGGCGGTGATCCACCACCATGGCGAAGAGGCGGCGAAGACCTGGCTTGAAGGGCTCAAGGCGAACCTGGCGCGCAAGCCCGAGGGCAATGACCGCGCACAGGTCCGGGCGATCTGGGCCGGGGAATGCGACATCAGCCTGGGCAATACCTACTACATGGCACAGATGCTGGCCGATCCCGAGCAGCAGGAATGGGCCAATTCCGTCGATATCGTCTTCCCGACCTTCGAGAATGGCGGCACCCATGTGAACATCTCGGGCGTGGCGATGACCAGGGCCGCGCCGAACCGCGAGAACGCTTTGAAGATGATGGAATTCCTGACCTCGCCCGCAGCGCAGCAGATCTATGCCGAGGCGAATGCCGAATACCCGATCGCACCGGGCATCGAGCCGGACGATCTGGTGAAAAGCTGGGGCGGGTTCACACCCGATGACGTGAACCTGATGGATCTGGCAAAGCTGCGCGGCACCGCGCTGCGCCTGACCGAAACCGTGGATTTCGACGGCTGATCCGGCAAATCCGGAAACCTGCAAGGGGGCGGCTTGAGGGCTGCCCCTTTCGCGTCTGCGTGGCCCGGACCGGGCGATGGGGTTACTGGATCTCGACCGCGACCTGCATGTCCGAAAAGGCGATGTACTTGTATTTGACGCCCTTGTCGGCGCAGACCTCGGCCCAGGCGCGGAATTCGCCAAAGCGCCAGTTCGGATAGCCGTAATATTCGTCAAAGACGACGATGCTGCCCTTGACCAGCAGCGGCGCCACCTTCTGCAGCACGTAAAGGCTGCTTTCATAGGTATCGCAATCAATATGGCACAGACGGATATTTCCGGGCTTCGTCTTGAGGAAATCCGGCAGGGTCTTGTCGAACCAGCCCTTGTGCAGGGTCACGTTGTCTTTGACCTGCGGCAGGTTGCCATCAAGGTTGAAGGTGCCCTTGGGCAGGTGATAGCCGGTCCAATCCTCGGCCAGACCTTCGAAACTGTCAAAGCCGTGCAGGGTTGCATCCGGAAAGAGCCCGGCGAAATGGTTGATCGAGCGGCCCTTGAAGACGCCGAACTCCAGGATCGCGCCCCCCTCGATCCGGGCGGATGAGGCGGCGTAGTTCCACAGCTCTTCATCCTTGGCAAAGATCATCGCCGTCGACAGATGCTGTTCGGCATAACCGGCCGAGTCCGCGATCGCGCGCTCGCGCAGCAGCTTGTAGACGCTCAGCTTGTAGGGCGAAAAGACGCGCTTCAGGACAGTGGCCAGACGACGATTATCCATGAAACACTCCCAGGACTCTGCAAACTAAAACCGCGGGCCCATCGCCCGATGCCATGCCTATGGCCTGTTGCCCCTCCGGTCAATCGTGATGCGCCGCCCGCGCTGCGCCTTGCGGCACCAGCGCGCCAAGCGCGGCCCTCGTGCAACACATGGCGGCCAAGATATGCCCTGCCCGGCGCAGAGAAACTTAAGGGTGTCGCCACAGCCGATTTTGCCCCATAGTTATCTGAAAAAATCAAAAGATCGGGCAGTATGGTATATCGGACGGCATGTGACAGTTCGCTTTGCGAACGTGCAAGGGGGCGTGAACTGCCGCCTTTTGCGGGTTCCGCAAGGCCGCAGTGCGTGTGATCGCAAGGCCTGTTCTGCGGGCCGGGCTCACGCATGAAGGACCTGCAAGGCGCGTGCCAGCAAGATTTTCGTCGCTTGCCGCGATTTCTTCACCGAACGGTGAGATGGTGACCGATGTGCCAGGAGTAAGGGTGCGGAACAAGACGATGAACAAGTTGGATGTGTCGCCTGACAGGCAGATCGACGCGCGCGTGGGAGAGATCCGCGATATCGCGCTGGCGCAGCTGGTTCTGCCCCGCGCGGGGTTCAGCGCCGCCGCCCATGCCAAGGAGCTTGAGGCCTTTGCCGAGTTGCGCGGCGACGCCTTTTCCACCGATTACCTGGAGGCGTTCATCATGCTGGTCATCGGGGCGGGCAAACGCCCGCGCCGCGCGCAAAAGGCGCTTTACCGGCTTTACAAGAAACGCCTGGCCGCAGCGCAGATGGTCGAATTCGAACGCTTCTCGGATCTTCTGAAAGCGGCGGGCGCGCGTGGCCATTCCCTGGCCGGCATCTATTTCCCGCAAAGTTTCCACAACCAGGATCACGACAGCATATGGGCCGATGTCGGCGCCATGCTGGACAAGGTCAAGGCCGTCATCGGGCCGGTCTTTCTGAATTCGGGCACGCTTCTGGGTGTTGTGCGCGACAAGAGCCTGATCGCGCATGACGATGACGTCGACCTTGCCGTGCTGCTGGAGGCCGACAGCCAGGACAGCGCCGCGCGCGCCTGGCAGGACACCTATCAGCGCCTCAAGCAAGCGGGGCTTTTGTCGGACAAGCAAGGGCCGAACCCCGGTGTCTTCAAGCTGCAATCGGGCGGTGTCTACAATATCGACCTGTTCCCGGCATGGATCGCCGATGGGCGTTTGCATGTCTATCCGCATACCTGCGGCGACCTGCCCGCCGATGCGCTGATGCCGCTGGCGCGCTGCGCGGTGACCGGCCTGCCCATACCGTCGCGGGCCGAGGACATGTTGGCGGTGAATTACGGCGAGGGGTGGCGCGCGCCCGATCCCGGATTTGCATTTCCCTGGAACCGCGCAAACCGACGTTTCAGGTCTTTCATGGATGCTCTTGGCAGCAACGATAAAGGTGGTGACAATGCGTAACGAGAAAACGAAGTCGGGCGGTCGCACGATCCTGACCTATGGTACTTTCGATCTGTTCCATGTGGGCCATGTGCGCCTGCTCAGACGGTTGGCGGATCTGGGCGACAAGCTGATCGTGGCCTGCTCGACCGACGAGTTCAACACGCTCAAGGGCAAGCGCACCGCGATCCCCTATGCCCACCGGGTCGAGGTGCTGGAGGCCTGCCAATACGTGGACATGGTCATTCCCGAAACCTGCTGGGAACAGAAACCCAAGGATATCGCCGCCCATGGCGTGGATCTTTTCGCGATGGGCGACGACTGGGAAGGCAAGTTCGACGATCTGCGGCAGTATTGCGATGTCCTCTATCTGCCGCGCACCGAGAACATCTCGACCACCAAGCTCAAGGAACTGATCCAGACCATGCATCTGATCGTTCCCGATGCCGACCAGAAGATGACTGGCTGAAACCCGCGTGTTTGCATCATCGGGGCGTCGCGGGGCGCCCTGATGGATTGCGGTCCGGCGCGGTTGCTTCCATACATGGGTCAGGACCCGCCCGGTCCGGCATGGCCGGGCACGAGGGCCCGATGACCATGACCGGCGCAGGCAAGCGTCACGCATCAAGGACGGGCCATGACCCTGCATACCACCCCGCAGAAGATCATCATCGACACGGATCCCGGACAGGATGATGCCGTGGCGATCCTGCTGGCGCTGGCCAGCCCGGACGAGATCGAGGTTCTGGGGATCACGGCGGTGGCCGGAAACGTGCCGCTGGCGCTGACCCAGCGCAATGCGCGCATGGTCTGCGAACTGGCCGGACGCCCCGATATCCCTGTCTTTGCCGGATGTGACCGCCCGCTGGGCCGCGATCTGGTGACGGCGGAACATGTGCACGGGAAAAGCGGGCTGGATGGTCCGGTGCTGCCCGATCCGCAGATGCCCCTGCAGGACCGGCATGCGGTGGACTTCATCATCGACACGCTGCGCGCGGAACCATCTGGCAGTGTCACGCTCTGCCCTCTCGGGCCGTTGACCAATATTGCCATGGCGATGGAAAAGGCCCCCGACATCATCCCGCGCATCCGGCAGATCGTGCTGATGGGGGGGGCCTATTTCCAGGTGGGCAACATCACGCCAGCGGCCGAATTCAACATCTATGTCGATCCACAAGCCGCGCGGATCGTGTTCCGTGCCGGTGTGCCGCTGGTCGTCATGCCGCTGGACGTCACGCACAAGGCGCTGGTGACCGCCGAACGCAACGACCGGTTCCGCGCGCTTGGCACGCCCGTGGGCGTGGCCGTGGCGCAGATGACCGAGTTCTTCGAACGGTTCGACAAGGAAAAATACGGCTCGCTCGGCGCGCCCCTGCATGACCCTTGCGTGACCGCCTGGCTGATCCGGCCTGATCTGTTCACCGGACGGCATGTCAATGTCGAGATCGAGACCCAGTCCGAACTGACCATGGGCATGACCGTGGCCGATTGGTGGCGGGTCACGACACGCGCGCCCAATGCGCTGTTCATGGGGGATGTGGACGCTGACGGCTTCTTTGCCCTGCTGACCGAAAGGCTGGCCCGCCTATGAGCCTGTTGCATCTTGCCGCCCCCGAGGATCTGGACCGCATCCTGCCGCTGGTCGCGGCCTTCCATGCCGAGATGGGATATGACACCGACGCCGCGCATCATACCCGCGCCATCGCGCCGCTGCTGGACGGATCGCCCCATGGCGCGGTCTGGCTGATCGGGCCGCGCCGGGCGCCGGTGGGCTATGTGGTGATATCCTTCGGCTGGTCGGTCGAATTTGGCGGGCTGGACGGAATCGTCGACGAGATCTTCGTGCGCCCCGCCGTGCGCGGGCGCGGCATGGGGTTCGAGGCGCTGAACGGCATCGCGAAAGCACTTGGGGCCAGCGGTGTGCGCGCCCTGCATCTTGAAGTGGCGCGCGACGATACCCGCACCCAGGCGTTCTATGCCCGCGCGCGCTTTGCCCCGCGCGATCATACGATGTTCATGTCGCGGGTGCTGTAACCCGCGCGCCCTGCCCTATATGGTGGTTCATGACCCTGCATATTCCCTTCGACAACAGCTATGCCAACCTGCCGCCGCGCTTTTACACGCGGCAGGTCGCCCAACCGGTGCGCGCACCGCGTCTGCTGGCTTTCAATCACGCGCTGGCCGATGATCTGGGCATCACGCCCGGCGCGCCTGACGACATGGCCGCGGTCTTTGCGGGAAACGCCCTGCCCGAAGGCGCCGCCCCGCTGGCGCAGGTCTATGCCGGGCACCAGTTCGGCGGCTTCTCGCCCCAGTTGGGTGATGGGCGCGCGCTGCTGCTGGGCGAGGTCGTGGACCGCGCCGGACAGCGCCGCGACATCCAGTTGAAGGGATCGGGTCAGACGCCATACAGCCGGATGGGCGACGGGCGCGCCTGGCTGGGTCCGGTGCTGCGCGAATACCTGCTGTCCGAGGCGATGCATGCCCTGGGCGTGCCCACGACCCGCGCGCTGGCCGCCGTGCTGACGGGCGAAAGCGTCTACCGCGAAACCGTGCTGCCCGGTGCCGTGCTGACCCGCGTGGCCGCCAGCCATATCCGGGTGGGCACCTTCCAGTATTTCGCCGCGCGCCGCGACATGGAAGGCTTGCAGGCGCTTTATGAGCATACCCGCGCCCGGCATTATCCGCAGGCCGCCAGTCCCGCCGAGATGCTGGAACAGGTGATCGCCGCACAGGCGCGACTGGTTGCCAGATGGCTGTCGGTCGGCTTCATCCACGGGGTGATGAACACCGACAACACCAGCCTGTCGGGAGAAACCATCGACTATGGCCCGGCCGCCTATATGGACACCTATCATCCGGTGACGGTCTACAGCTCGATCGACGCGCATGGGCGCTATGCCTATGACAACCAGGCGCGGGTGATCGTGTGGAACATGGCGCAGCTGGCCACCGCGCTGGTGCCGCTGATGCCCGATACCGATGCGGCGATCAGCCAGTTCACCGATGCGATCAATGCCATGCCCGCGTTGATCGAGGCTGAACGCCTGGCCGCCTTCCGCGCCAAGCTGGGGCTGACGGGCGACGATCCCGCCGATGCCGCGCTGATCGACGATCTGCTGGCGCTGATGCAGGCGGGACAGGCCGATTTCACCAATAGTTTCCGTGCGCTGGCGCAGGGCCGCGCGCGCGATCAGTTCACGGATCGCGCCGCTTTCGATCAGTGGCAGGCCCGCTGGCAGGAGCGGCTGCAGGATGAAGACGGGGCCGAGGCGCGGATGCTGGCCGCCAATCCCGCCTATATCCCGCGCAACCACCGGGTCGAAGAGATGATCCAGGCCGCTGTCGCAGGCGACATGGCCCCGTTCGAGCGGTTGCTTGGCGTGCTGTCCGATCCTTTCACCGATCAGCCGGGGCAAGAGGATCTGACCCACCCGCCGCTGGCGCATGAGATCGTGGCCCAGACCTTTTGCGGAACGTGAGGCAGCTCAGGCCGGAACGCGCGGCCTGCGGTTGATCAGAACGATACCCGCGGCCACCAGCACCAGCCCGATCAGAACGGCGGGGCCTACCTGTTCATCAAGGATCAGCCAGCCGAACCCCACCGCCAGAACCGGCGTCAGGAACGAGAAGCTGGCCACCCCCGATGCGGGGTACATCTTCATCAGGAAGAACCAGAACAGAAAGCCGAAACTGGCGACGGCCACGATCTGATAGGCCAGCCCGAGCAGGTGGATGATCTGCGGATCGCGCAGCAGCGGCCCGAACAGCGGGGCCGCGATCATCAGCAGGATCGCGCTGACAGACAGCTGCCAGAACAGCTGCATCTCGGGGGCTGCGCGCTGGATCGCTGTCATGCGCACCACCAGCGCGATCCCGGTCCAGCCAATCGCCGCGCCCAAGGCCGCCAGATCCCCCATCAAGGAGGCCTGACCACCGCCGCGTTGCGCCAGCACCAATGCGACACCGCCCATGGCCAGCACAAGGCCCAGCAACCGCCGCCGCGTGAGCCTTTCGCCGGGCAGCAGAAAATGCGCCGAGATGGTCAGCAGCACAGGCATGGAATAGAGCAGGATCGACGCGCGCGCGACCGTCGTGTGATCCAGCGCCCAGAAGAGGCAGAGGAATTCGGCCGCGAAAAGCGCACCAAGCGCCAGACCGGGGACCAGCGTGTCACGGCTGAAATCCAGCCTGATCCCGCGCAGCCGCATCCAGATCAGCAGCACGACCAGCGCACCGATGGATCGCAGACCCGCCATGAAGACGGGCTGAAACCCGCCATTTCCCAGCTTGATCACCACCTGATTGAAGGCCATGGCCGTGGCAAAGCCCGTCAACGCCACCGCCCCGATGGCGTCTATCCTGTCCTTGCGATCCATGCGGCGGAGTGGACGCGAAACCATGCGGAAGGTCAAGGGCGTCCGGCAGGCTCAGCGCCGCTTGCGATGGCGGTTGAAGAACCGTGGATTGCGTTGCACGAAATCGTCGATCAGCCCCATCAGACCGCCCTTGGCCCGCCCCCGCAGATAGGCATAACCGGCCCCCGCCCCGATCAGCGCGCCGATGAAATCCATGATCAGATCGGCCATCGTGTCCATCAGGCCGGATTTCTGCATGTTCAGTCCAAAGATCTGATCCATCCCGAATTCGAAGATTTCCCAGATCGCGCCGATGGCGAGGGCGAAACAGAAGGCGAATAAGGCCACGGCAAAGGGCGGGGCCGCGTAGCGATCGCCCTGGAACATCATGAAGACCAGCACAAAGCCGATCAGGCCGAAGCCGATCGCACTGCCGGCATGCATGACCATGTCCCACCACCAGAACCGGTTGTAGAAATCGAAAACCTCGCCCAGGAACAGCGTGCCGCCGACAAAGACCACGATGGCCGCGATGAAAGAGGGGGGCACGACGATCTCGGCCCAGCGGGCGGCAAAGAGCGGCACCAGCGACAGCGCCAGCGTGGCCAGCGACACGAAGACCAGCGGCCAGTTGCCCTGAAACAGCGCATCCAGCGCGAACAGCGCAAGCAGACCCCAGATGATCCGGGCAAGCCATGTCTGATCGGCAAACACCTCGTGACGCTCCCTTTCGTGGCAGCTATATCCCTAGCATGTCCGCATGCCGTCTCAAAATTGCAAGCTACAACCTGCAGAAATGCGTAGGGCTGGACCTGCGCCGCCGTCCCGATCGCAGTCTCAAGGTGATCGAAGGGCTGGGCGCGGATGTCGTCGTGCTGCAAGAGGCGGACAAGCGCCTGCCCCCGCGCCCCGCCGCCCTGCCCCATGGCATGATCGAGGATGACGGCTGGCGCATCGTGCCCGTGGGCACCGGCGGGCATCGGCCCGGCGGATCGCTGGGCTGGCATGGCAATGCCATGCTGATCCGGCCCCATGTGCAGGTGATGGCCACGGCGCATCTGGACCTGCCGGGGCTGGAGCCGCGCGGCGCGATCCGCGTCGATCTGGACACTGCCATCGGCCCCTTGCGGGTGATCGGCCTGCATCTGGGCCTGATCCGGCGCTACCGCATCCTGCAGGTGGCGGCGATCATGCGCTGCCTGCGCGAGTTGCGCCACATGCCGACCGTGATGGCGGGGGATTTCAACGAATGGGGATCCGTCATGCCCCTTGACACGATGGCGCAGGGCCTGCGCTTTCTGCCGGGGCTGCCCAGTTTTCCCGCGGCACGGCCGGTCGCGCGGCTGGACCGTTTCGCCCTGTCCGATGACCTGCAGGCGCTGGATCAGGGGGCCTATCTGGGCAAGCCTGCGCGCGTGGCCTCGGACCACCTGCCGGTCTGGGTGGATATCGCCGCGCGGGCCTAGCCGGCGATTGGGGCTGGCGTGATATGCAAAAGGCACCCCGGAGGGTGCCTTTTTCTTTGGCTCAAGCTGCCTGGCTGGCCGAGGGGCCACGCTTGCCGCCGCCCGAACGCCGTCTGCGGCGCGGCTGGGTGGTGCCGGGCTTGGCCCCGCCTTCGCCCGCTCGCGCACCGCCACCACGCGGGCCACCGCCACGCGGGCCGCCACGACCGCGACCGCCGCCCGATTTGGGCGCATCCGGCGCATCCAGCGCCTCCCACGGACGCCCCGAGGCGACGGGGATCGAGATCTTCATCACCTTCTGGATATCGCGCAGTTCGCCCATCTCGTCAGGCGCACAGAAGGCGATGGCCGCCCCGTCCTTGCCCGCGCGTGCGGTCCGGCCGATCCGGTGCACGTAATTCTCGGGCACGTTGGGCAGCTCGTAGTTGTAGACATGCTTCACGTCGGGAATATCAAGCCCGCGTGCGGCCACATCCGTGGCCACCAGCACGCGGATCTTGCCCGCGCGAAACGCCTCGAGCGCGCGATCGCGCTGGCCCTGGCTTTTGTTGCCATGGATGGAACCGGCGGCATAGCCTGCCTTCTCCAGCGTCTTCATCAGCTTTTCGCATCCATGCTTGGTGCGGCCGAAGACCAGCGCCAGCTCGTCACGGTGCTTGTCCAGCAGTTCGATCAGCAGCGCCGTCTTTTCGGCCTTGGCGATGAAATGCACGGCTTGCGTGACCTTGTCGGCCACCTTGCCCGCGGGGCTGACCTCGACCCGCATCGGGTTGTTGAGGTAGGCGGCGGCGATTTCCGACATCTGCTTGTTCATCGTGGCCGAGAACAGCATGGTCTGGCGTTGTGCGGGCAGAAGGCCCGCAATGCGGCGCAGCGCATGGATGAAGCCCAGGTCCAGCATCTGGTCAGCCTCGTCCAGCACCAGAAAGCGGGTGGCGTCCAGACGCACGGCGCGGCGGTCCAGCAGGTCCAGCAGACGCCCCGGCGTCGCCACCAGGATATCGGTGCCGCGCAGCAGGCGCCCGGCCTGGGCCGAGATCGACTGACCGCCGACCACAAGGTTCACCTTCATCGGCGTGCCCTTGACCAGCGCCGCCAGCGTATCGGCGATCTGCTTGGCCAGTTCGCGGGTCGGGGCCAGGATCAGCCCGTGCACATGCTTTTCCATCGGGCGCTTGGGGTCCGCCATCAGCTGCGCCAGAAGCGGCAGGCCGAAGGCCGCCGTCTTGCCGGTGCCGGTCTGCGCCAGCCCCATCACATCCTTGCCGTCCAGCGCATAGGGGATCGCCCGGCTCTGGATCGGGGTCGGTTCGGTGATGCCGGTTTCCTTGAGGCGCTTCACCAGGCTGGCCGGAAGGCCCATCATTTCAAATTCGTTCAACGTCATGTCCTTTTGCGCCATGCGGACGCATCCGGCATGACGATATTGCGCGTCCCGAAACGGGAACGCTCGTGGTTACACGCCGGGCCTGACCATCGAACGACATGTCCGATCAGCCGCCGCAGCGCTGATCCCCACGCGTGATCTTGGGAAAATCGGCAAAGGTCCTGTTCCGCCCTTCGCGTCTGGGCCCGAGGGCCGACGCAGGGGTCTTGCTTGTCTGCTCACGCGGCAGAGGTCCTTGCTTGGATGTGCATATGCGCGTCATGGCCGCAGAAGTCAACCCGCCGCGCCAAAACAGGGTGGAACTGCGCCGCAGGTGCCGTTAAACCCTGCGCTACCGAAAGACAGACTTCACCCGACGGGGCAGGCGCATGGCTGATACGATCATTTCCCGCTGCGAGGCCAAGGGCCTGCGCATGACAGAACAGCGCCGCACCATCGCGACCGTGCTGGAAGGATCGGACGATCATCCCGATGTCGAGGAGCTTTATGCCCGCGCATCCGCCATCGATCCGCGCATCTCCATCGCCACGATCTATCGCACGGTCAAGCTGTTCGAGGAGGCGGGGATTCTCGACAAGCTGGAGTTCGGCGACGGGCGGGCCCGCTACGAGGATGGCGCGCGCGAGCATCACGACCACCTGATCGACATGCAGACCGGCGAGGTGATCGAATTCTGCGACCCCGAGATCGAGGCCCTGCAGGAAAAGATCGCGCGCCGCCTGGGCTATGCGCTGAAGGGCCACAAACTGGAACTTTACGGGGTTCCGTTGAAACGCGGATCGGAAAAGACCTGACGGCGCGCAAAAGCTGCGCTAGGTCTTGGGCATGACGCGCGACACGCCCCTTTCACATGGCCTCGATGCCCCGGTCCTCACCGGGGCCGCACGTCCGGGATTATGCACCGATTGCGGTGTCTCTCGCATGGGGGACGGGCGCGCCTGCGGCCGCGCCTGCCAGTTCATCCAACCCGATTACCCCACGCTGGAACAGGCCGCACATGGCCGGCCAGCCGATCCCGATCAGGGCGAGGAGGCGTTCTTCGGCCCCTATACCCAGATGCTGCGCGCGCGCCTTGCGCCGCCCGCCCCCGGTGCGCAATGGACCGGCATCACCACGGCCCTGGCCGCGGCACTCTTGCGCGATGGCACGGTCGATGCGGTGCTGACCATGGCGCCCGATCCCGCCGACCGCTGGAAACCCCTGCCCGTGATCGTGACCGACCCCGAGGCGCTGGCGCAATGCCGCGGCATGCGCATGGGCTATGCGCCGCTGCTGGCGCTGCTGGAACCCGCGCGCGCCGCGGGTCACAGGCGGATCGCGCTGATCGGCATTCCCTGCCAGGTCTACGCGCTGCGCGCGCTGGAGGCCGAGCTGGGGTTCGACCGCATCTACGTGATCGGCACGCCCTGTTCGGACAATACGACGACGGAAAGCTTCCATGATTTCCTGTCGCTGCTGGACCCGGCCCCGGAAACCATCAGCTACCTGGAGTTTCGCGCCGATTACCGGGTCGAACTGCGCTTCGACGACGGACGCAAGGCGCGCATGATCCCTTTCCTGCAATTGCCGATCTCGCAGCTTCCGGCGGATTTCTTTCCGATGACCTGCAAGACCTGCGTGGATTACACAAACCGGCTGGCCGACATTACCGTGGGCTACATGGGCGGCGACGGGGATCAATGGATCCTCAGCCGCAATGCGCGAGGTGACGAGATGCTGGCGCGGCTGAAAGGCGCGCTGCAGACAGCGCCGCTGACCGACAAGGGCAAGCGCGCGGGTGCCGTACGCGGGTTCCTGGCCAATACCGAAAGGGCGGCAGGCGGCCTGCCCCTGCGCCGCATGCCCGACTGGCTGCGCCCTGTCGTGTCCTTCCTGCAGCCGCGCACCGGGCCGCGTGGTCTGGAATTCGCCCGCGCGCGGGTCGAGATGAAGGCGATCGAAACCGTGCTGCACCTGCGCCGCGCCCATCCCGCGCGCCTCAAGAACATGGTGCCCGCCCATGTCTGGCGCCTCGTGGCCCGCTACGGCCTGACCCCGGCCAGGGACGAGACGCGCCCCGATGCCGCGCCGCCCCTTGCACCTTCCCCACCACGCGACTAATCCGGTCGGGACCCCCGGCCACGTCGCCCGCGACGCAGCATCCCCGACAACAGGCCTGATCACCGATGGAAAACCTGCGTGGCTCGCTTCTGATGACCGCCGCCATGCTTGGCTTCGCGATCGAGGACATGTTCATCAAGTTGCTGTCCGCGACCGTGCCGCTGGGCATGGTGCTGATCTTGCTGGGCACGGCGGGCGCGGTGGTCTTTGCCATCCTTGCGCTGATGCGCGGCGATGCGCTGTTCTCGCGCGATCTGCTGGCGCGGTCCGTGCTGATCCGCAACGCGGGCGAGCTGATCGGCACCGTGGGTTTCATCACCGCCATCGCGCTGACGCCGCTGTCCTCGGCCTCGGCGATCCTGCAGGCGACACCGCTGGTGGTCACGCTGGGCGCGGCACTGTTTCTGGGCGAACAGGTCGGCTGGCGCCGCTGGAGCGCGATCCTGGTCGGCTTTGCCGGCGTGATCCTGATCATCCGGCCGGGCTTTGACGCTTTCGAACCTGCCTCGCTTTTCGCGGTCATGGGCGTGATCGGGCTGGCGCTGCGCGATCTGGCGACCCGGACGGTGCCGCGCGCGATCTCGTCGATGCAACTGTCGAGCTATGCTTTCCTGACGCTGGTGCCTGCGGGCATGGGCATGCTGGCCTTCACCGGTGACGCGCCGCGCCTGCTGAACGGGCTGGAATGGCTGTTCATCGCGGCGACGGTGACCTTTGGCGTGCTGTCCTATTACGCGATCGTGGCCGCGATGCGGATCGGCGATGTGGCGGTGATCACGCCTTTCCGCTACTCGCGGCTGGTCTTTGCGCTGTGTTTCGGCGTGCTTTTCTTCGGCGAGCGGCCCGATCTGGCGACACTGGCGGGGTCCGCGCTGATCGTCGCATCGGGCATCTATACCTTCTGGCGCGAGGCGCGGCTGCGCCGGAGCACCGGACAGGCGGCCAAAGGTTAGCGCAAACCCCGGAAAATACACGAAAGGTTAGCGCAAACCTGCCGCGCGCCCCCTTTCCCTTGGGCCATGCGCCCTCTAAAAGCGCGCGCAATGCAGTTCACATCCCGAAGGGACGCCACCATGAGCACGATCATCGACATCCACGCCCGCGAAATCCTGGACAGCCGGGGCAATCCCACGGTCGAGGTGGACGTCATCCTGGAAGATGGCACCATGGGTCGGGCAGCCGTGCCCTCGGGTGCCTCGACCGGCGCGCATGAGGCGGTCGAGCGGCGCGATGGCGACAAGGCGCGCTATCTGGGCAAGGGTGTGCTCGAGGCCTGCGCCGCGGTGAATGGCGAGATCGCCGAAAACCTGCTGGGCATGGATGCCACCGAACAGGTGGCCATCGACCTCAGCATGATCGAACTGGACGGCACGCCGAACAAGGCGCGGCTGGGTGCCAATGCGATCCTGGGCGTGTCGCTGGCCGTGGCCAAGGCGGCCGCCGATTTCACCACGCAGCCGCTTTACCGCTATATCGGCGGCACCTCGGCGCGCGTCCTGCCCGTGCCGATGATGAATATCATCAACGGGGGCGAGCATGCGGACAACCCGATCGACATCCAGGAATTCATGATCATGCCGGTCGCCGCCGCCTCGATCCGCGACGCGGTGCGCATGGGGGCCGAAGTGTTCCACACGCTGAAAAAGGAACTTTCGGCAGCGGGTCTGGCCACCGGCGTGGGTGACGAGGGCGGTTTCGCCCCCAACCTGTCGGGCACGCGCGAGGCGCTGGATTTCATCCTCAAGGCCATCGAAAAGGCGGGATACCGCCCCGGCGACGACATCTGCCTGGCGCTGGATTGCGCGGCCACCGAATATTACCGCGATGGCAACTACGTGCTGTCCGGCGAGGGCAAGACGCTGAGCAGCGATCAGAATGTCGATTATCTGGCAGCCCTTTGCGCCGATTACCCGATCATCTCGATCGAGGATGGCTGCGCCGAGGATGACTGGGACGGCTGGCGCGCGCTGACCGACCGCCTGGGCGCCAAGGTGCAGCTTGTGGGCGACGACCTGTTCGTGACCAACCCCGCCCGCCTTGCCATGGGGATCGAACGCGGCTGCGCCAATTCCATGCTGGTGAAGGTCAACCAGATCGGCACGCTGACCGAAACGCTGCGCGCCGTGGACATGGCGCATCGCGCCCGCATGACCAACGTGATGTCGCACCGTTCCGGCGAGACCGAGGATGCCACCATCGCCGACCTGGCCGTGGCCACCAATTGCGGTCAGATCAAGACCGGGTCGCTGGCCCGCTCGGACCGGTTGGCAAAATACAACCAGTTGATCCGGATCGAGGAATCGCTGGCCGATACCGCCATCTACGCAGGCCGCTCGATCCTGCGCTGATCATCATCCGAACCGATCTCGACACAGGGGCGGCCTGCACGGGGCCGCCCTTTTTCATGCCGCTTTCTTCTTGCTTCAAATATCCTCGCCGAAGGCGATCCGATACCGCCTCCGGGATCGCGGCATCAAGAAAATGCGGACCTTCTGAAACTCTCGGCCTCTTCCGCCCGTGACTGTGACATGCCCGCCTCGACCGGGCACCACATGAAAAGGGAGATATCGATGACACAGACCTTCAAGGCCCTCGTTCTGGCCGCCAGCATGACCGCCAGCCTGACCGCCGCATCCACCGCCATGGCCGCCAATCCGCAGGTGGGCGGCGCCGACATGTTCGAGACCCGCAACATCGTCGAGAATGCGGTGAATTCGGCCGATCACACCACGCTTGTCGCCGCCGTTCAGGCCGCAGGCCTCGTCGACACCCTGCAGGGTCCCGGCCCCTTCACCGTCTTTGCCCCCGTCAATGACGCCTTCGCCGCCCTGCCCGCCGGCACGGTCGAGACGCTTTTGCAGCCCGAGAACCTGTCGATGCTGCAAAAGGTGCTGACCGCGCATGTGGTGGCCGGCAACATGAGCACCGCGCAGATCGCCGCGCGCGCCCGCGCCAGCGCTGACGGGTTCTATCATTTCAACACGGTCTCGGGCGATGCGCTGTCGGCGCAGGTCAAGGGGCGCAACCTTTATATCTATGACGAAAGCGGCAATGCCGCGCGCGTCACGATCTCGGACGTCATGCAGTCCAATGGCGTGATCCATGTTGTGAACGCCGTGCTTGTGCCCAGGTGATCAAGGGGTTTGACCGCCTGTCCGGCTCTTCCAGCGGCGGGCGGTCATCGGCGGGGTCGGGTGTCTGTGGCAGCAGGCTCCGGCCCCGGTTCCAGAAGGAGGCGTCATGCGACCGTCAGGCACAGACAAGGCTCAACCTCGAACCACCCCAACCAGGACCAATCATGCCCCTGGGCGGCGCGGGTTGCAGCGCGGCGAAGGCCTTGCCCTTGCCCTTCTGACACTGGTGATGGCGGGCGGCTGGCTTCTGGCGCTGCACGGGTAAAGGGGTTCCTCGGCCCCCTCGCATCGCGGCTGGTCACGGCCCTGTCAGGAACCCCACCAGCGCGCGGGTCGAGCCGTCCTTGCCCCCGGCATCGGCCCCTTCCAGCAGCGGTTGCAGGGCCGTTGCCAGTTCCTTGCCCAGCTCCACCCCCCATTGATCGAAGCTGTTGATCCCCAGGATCACCCCTTCGACGAAGACGCGGTGTTCATACAGCGCCACGATCTGGCCCAGGCGGCGCGGGGTCAGCATGTCATAGGCCAGCGTCACCGAAGGCCGGTTGCCCGGAAAGACCCGGTGGCGCGCCTGGCGTTCAAGCTCGGCCCCCGACAGGCCCTTGGCGGCCATCATGGCGCGCGCCTCGTCTAGGCTGCGGCCCCGCATCAGCGCTTCGGACTGGGCCAGGCAATTGGCGATCAGCAGGCGGTGCTGATGGGCCAGTTCCGGCTCATGCCCCCTGGCCGCGATCAGGAACTCGCAGGGCACCACATCCGTGCCCTGATGGATCAGCTGATAAAAGGCGTGCTGCCCATTGGTGCCGGGTTCGCCCCAGACCACCGGACCCGAGGGGCGCGCCAGATCGCGGCCATCCATCGCCACGCGCTTGCCGTTGCTTTCCATCTCGAGCTGCTGAAGATAGGCGGGCAGTCGCGACAGGCGCTGATCATAGGGCAGCACCGCGCGGCTGGCATGGCCCAGTACCTGCCGGTGCCAGATCCCCGTCAGGGCCAGCAGCACGGGCAGGTTTTCCGCAAGGGGCGCCTGCCGGAAATGCGCGTCCATCGCCGCCGCACCGGCCAGCATCTCGCGGAAGCGCGCGGGGCCTATGGCCAGCATCAGCGACAGGCCGATCGGCCCCCACATGGAATAGCGCCCGCCGACCCAATCCTCGAACCCGAAGACGCGGTCGGCCGCGATCCCGAAAGCAGCCGCCTTGTCGATGGCCGAAGAGAGCGCCACGAACTGCGCGCCCGGATCGGCGACGCCGGACGCCATCCAGTCGCGCGCGGTGCGGGCATTGGTCATCGTCTCGATCGTCGTGAAGGTTTTTGAGGCCACGATCACAACTGTGCGCGCAGGGTCCAGCCCCTTGAGCGTATCGGCCACATGCGCGCCATCGACATTCGAGACGAAATGGCAGCGCGGCCCGTCATGATAGGGCGACAGCGCCAGCACCGCCATCGCGGGGCCAAGGTCGGAGCCGCCGATCCCGATATTGACCACATCGGTGATCGCGCCCCCCTGCCCCTTGATCCGGCCCGCCCGCAGCGCATCGGCAAAAGCCTGCATCCGGTCCAGCGTGTGGCGCACGCCGGGCATGACATCCTGACCGTCGACGGTGATCACCGCATCCGCCGGCGCGCGCAGGGCCGTGTGCAGCACCGCGCGCCCTTCGGTCTCGTTGATCCGGTCGCCGGCGAACATCGCCGCACGGCGCGCCGCGACATCCGCAGCCTGTGCCAGGTCCAGCAGGGCCGCCCGTATCGCCTCGTCAATGGCGGTCTTGGAATAGTCGAACAGCATCCCGTCGAACCGGGCGGAAAAGCGGCCCGCGCGGTCGGGGTCATCAAACAGCGACAGGATCGGCCGCGCATCCGCGGTGTGTTTCAAGGCATCCAGGCGCGACCAGCACGCATCAATCGTCAATGTCATCGTCACTCTGCCCAATGTACCTCGGCCTGGTCCAGGATCGCCGCGACCGGGGCCTCTTCCGGTGGCAGGCGCATGGCGCGGTCCAGCGCCGCGTGTTTCTCGGCCCCGGTGATGACCAGATGCAGGCTCAACGCATCGCGCAGCACCCGCGCGCTCAGGCTGACGCGGGTGCAGTCCAGCCCCGGCGCGCGCATGCTGACCAGGATGGGCGCGCCGGGGTCCAGCGCCAGGCGCAGGTTGTCGCCACGCGGGAACAGGCTGGCCACATGCATGTCCGCCCCCATGCCCAGAAGCGCGACCGAGATCGGCAGATGCGGCAGGATCATGGCCTCGACCTCGGACAGCACGTCCTCGGGATCGTCGCCGCCGGCATGGAACGGCAGGAACCTCGCCTCGGCGGCACGCCCGGTCAGGAGCCGCTGCCGCACCAGCCTTGCGTTCGATCGGGGATCATCCTCGGGCACCCAGCGTTCATCGCTGAGCATCACATCGACGCGCGACCAGTCCAGATCGGCATCGCAGAGCGCATCGAAGATCGGCCCCGGCGTGCTGCCGCCCGGCACGACCAGCGTGGCGCGGTCCTCATGCATCAGGGTCGCGGTCAGCTTGCCGGCCAGGATATTGGCCAGGTTGATCGCCAGCATCTCGGAATCGGGGTATTCGTTCAGGGTCATGATCGTATCTCCCTCCAGCGGCGGCCGTCGCGGTGCATCAGGGCCAGCGCCTCTTCGGGGCCGGCGCTGCCGGAATCGTAGAGCACCGGTTCGGTGCCTGCCGCCTCCCAATCGGCGATGATCGGATCGGTCCAGGCCCATGCGGCCTCGACCTCGTCACCGCGCATGAACAGGGTCTGGTTGCCACGGATCACATCCATGATCAGCCGTTCATAGGCGTCCGGCACATCCTCGGCATCCGGTCCCAGCGCCTCGGTGAAGGTCATGTCGAGCGGCACGTCGACAAGGCGCATGCCCCCCGGCCCCGGTTCCTTGATGGTCACATCAAGATCGATCCCCTCGTTGGGTTGCAGCCGGATCGTCAGGATGTTGCGATGCCGCCCGGCCTCGGCCCCGAAGATGGAATGGGGCGCTTCCTTGAACACCACGGCGATTTCAGAGGTGCGCGCGCGCAGCCGCTTGCCGGTGCGCAGATAAAAGGGCGTGCCCGCCCATCGCCAGTTGCTGATATGCGCCTTCAGCGCCACGAAGCTTTCGGTGGTCGAGGCCGGGTTTTCCACGTGATCGCGATAACCCGGCTTGTCGCCATCGGCGCGGTACTGGCCGCGCACGATCTGCGCCGGGGCCACCGGATCCAGCGCGCGGATCACCTTGAGCTTTTCATCGCGCACCGCGGAGGGGTCGAATTTCGCGGGCGGTTCCATCGCGATCAGGCACAAAAGCTGCATCAGGTGGTTCTGCACCATGTCGCGCATCGCGCCCGCGCGGTCATAGTAATCGCCGCGCCCGCCCACACCCACGGTTTCGGCCACGGTGATCTGGATGTGATCGACATACTGGCTGTTCCACAGCGGCTCGAACAGCATGTTGCCAAAGCGGATCGCCATCAGGTTCTGGACGGTTTCCTTGCCCAGGTAGTGGTCGATCCGGTAGATCTGGCTTTCGTCGAAATGCTGGGCCAATGTCCGGTTCAGCACGCGGGCCGTGTCCAGATCGCGGCCGAAGGGCTTTTCGACCACGATCCGCGCCCCCTCGTCGGCCAGCCCGTGACGGTGCAGCCGTTCGGCCAGCGGCCCGAACAGACCCGGCCCGACCGAGAAGTAATAGGCCTTGATCCGGTCGCGCGACATCAGCCCGGCCAGCCGTTCCCACCCTTCATCCCCCATCGCGTCCAGCGTCACGTAATGCAGATCGGCCAGAAAGGCCGCGCGCTGTTCGGGCGTGTGGCCATGGGCGGTGTCGAACTCATCCAGCGCCTGGGCCACGAAATCACGGTAAGCGGCATCGGTCATGTCGGCCCGCGCCGCACCGATCAGGCGGGTGCCCGTCTGCATCTGACCGGCGCAATATCGCCGGAACAGGGCCGGAAGGATCTTGCGCCGCGCCAGATCGCCGGTACCGCCAAAGATGACCAGATCGAAAGGATCGACCGGAATGACCCGTGATGCCATCAGAACAGCCCTTGTGTTTCAACAGGTTGCGCGGTGCCCACCGGGGTTTGCGCCCTGCGTGTTCCGGGCGGGAGTCTATCATGCTTGGACACGGGCACAATGGCTGCAAAAGCCTGCGCCACAAAAAAATGTTAGCGCTAACGCTTTCCGCTCAGGATGCCGCCACCGACGGCGGCGCGCACGCCCGTGGTCGTCGGGCAGGATGTCGGCAGACCCCGCGCGACCCTGACCGCCAGATAGGCGAACGCCTGCGCTTCCAGCATGTCGCCATCCAGCCCGACCGCTTCGACCGGTTCGACCGGGCAGTCCAGACCCGCGCGCAGCATCTGCATCATCACCGGGTTGTGCCGCCCGCCGCCCGTGACCAGAAGCCGCGCGGGCGGGCTGGGGCAATGCTCCATCCCGCGCATGACGGCGGCGGCGGCCATCGCTGTCATGGTGGCGGCGGCATCGGCATCATCCAGCTCGCGCACCAGATCCAGCATGTCGGAAAAGGCGTCGCGGTCCAGCGACTTGGGCGGCATCTTCAGGAAATAGGGCTCGTCCAGAAACAGCTCCAGCGCGCCATCCACGACCTTGCCACGCGCCGCCAGCTGACCGCCCTTGTCATAGGCAAGGCCAAGACGCGCATGCACAAGATCATTGATCGGCGCATTGGCGGGGCCTGTGTCGAAGGCCAGCAGCGCACCCTCATCCTCGGGGCGGGCATGGCCTGGATCCACCCATGTCAGGTTGCCGACCCCGCCGAGGTTGAGAAAGGCCAGCGGTTCGCTGGCCCCGATCCATTTGGCGCAGGCGAAATGAAAGAAGGGCGCCAGCGGCGCGCCCTGCCCGCCCAGCCGCACATCGGCGGACCGGAAATCCCAGACCACGGGCAGGCCCAGCCGTTCCGACAGCGCCGCGCCATCGCCCAGCTGATGCGTGCCGCGCACACCCGGATCATGCGCCAGCGTCTGGCCGTGAAAGCCCACAAGCTCCACCCCGTCAAAGCGCGACAGAACCTCGTGATGCGCCGCCTCGACCAGCGCCTGCGTGGCCTCAAGCCCCGCATCGCCGGGCCATTTGCCAAGGGCTGCGCGCAGCACCGCCTGTTCCTGCGCCGAATAGGGCCGGTAGGCCGTGGGTCCGAAGGCCGCAATCACCTCGCCATCGGTTTCGACAAGGGCGGCATCCACCCCGTCAAGCGAGGTGCCGGACATCGCCCCCAACGCGCGGATCACCTTTGCTTCTCGCATATCTGCACCCCTGCCCTGACCGGCCATTTCCGCCCTCAATAGCGGTTTGCATATACCGCCTTGGTCATTATACATGCCGCGCAAACCACCGAGGGACAAGAGAGATGACCTACCGCCCGAAATCGGAATTCCTGCGCATCATCACCGCGCGCGGATTTCTGTCCGATTGCACCGACCTGCAAGGGCTGGACGATGCGCTGATCGCGGGGGTGGTTCCGGCCTATATCGGCTATGACGCCACGGCGAAATCGCTGCATGTGGGGCATCTTCTGAACATCATGCTGCTGCGCTGGCTGCAAAAGACCGGCCACAAGCCCGTCACGCTGATGGGCGGCGGCACCACCAAGGTGGGCGATCCCAGCTTCCGCTCGGACGAACGGCCCATGCTGAGCCCGGCGCAGATCGACGAGAACATCGCCGGGATGGGCCAGGTCTTTGGCCGCTACCTGGATTACGGCGACAGCGCGACCGGCGCGATCATGCTGAACAATGCCGAATGGCTGGACGGGTTGAACTACCTTGAATTCCTGCGCGACATCGGGCGGCATTTCTCGATCAACCGCATGCTGAGCTTTGACAGCGTGAAATCGCGGCTGAACGACCCGGACAAGTCGCTGTCCTTCCTGGAATTCAACTACATGATCCTGCAGGCCTATGATTTCATGGAGCTGAACCGCCGCTATGGCGTGCGCTTGCAGATGGGCGGATCGGACCAGTGGGGCAATATCGTCAACGGGATCGACCTGACGCGCCGCGTGGTCGATGCGCAGGTCTTCGGGCTGACGACGCCGCTGCTGACCA
Source organism: Paracoccaceae bacterium (assembly GCA_030758115.1). Lineage (GTDB taxonomy): Bacteria > Pseudomonadota > Alphaproteobacteria > Rhodobacterales > Rhodobacteraceae > Seohaeicola. The sequence goes on from JANREX010000095.1 coordinate 39,507, forward strand.
CCTCGGACGGGCGCAAGATGGGCAAATCGGCGGGGGGCGCGATCTGGCTGAATGCCGACATGCTGTCGCCCTACAATTTCTGGCAGTTCTGGCGCAACACCACCGATGCCGACACCGGCCGCTTCCTGAAGCTTTACACCGACCTGCCGGTCGAGGAATGCGATCGCCTTGGCGCCCTGCAGGGATCCGAGATCAACGCGGCCAAGATCATCCTGGCCAATGAGGTCACGACCCTGCTGCACGGGGCCGAAGCGGCGGCCGCGGCGGAAGCCACGGCGCGCGAGGTCTTCGAGAAAGGCGGCGTGGGCGAGGATCTGCCCACGCTGGAGTTGAGCGCGGCCGAGGTGGGCGATGGCATTTCCATCGTGCAGCTGATCGTGCGCAGCGGCCTTGCCGGATCGGGCAAGGAGGCCAAGCGCCTGATCGCCGAAGGCGGCGCGCGCCTGAACGACGCCGAGGTGACGGATGCCGGGTTGCTGCTGGACGCGGCCAGCCTGGCCGGCACGATCAAGCTGAGCGCGGGCAAGAAGCGCCACGCCTTGGTGCGCATCGCGGGCTGACATCGCGCATGGGGGGCTGTCTGCCCCCCACGTCGAACTCTGTTCGACGCCCCCCCGAGGATATTTCCGGCAAGAAGAACGCAGGCGCGATCAGCGGCGGGTGGACAGCGCGTCGCTCAGAACGGCATGCAGCGCATCGCGCGGCACATCGCTGGTGATGAAGGCCTGACCGATTTCACGCGCCAGGATGAAGGTCAGCTTGCCGTCCGAGACTTTCTTGTCCTGTCCCATCAGGGCGATCAGCCCGTCTGCATCTGGCAAATCGCCTGGAATATCAGACAGATCAACCTTCATCTTCATGTCGCGCAAATGGGCGCGCAGGCGGCTTGGATCCTCTTGCGCGCACAGGCCGAGGCGCGATGACAGCTCAAAAGCCAGCGCGCAGCCGATCGCGACCCCTTCGCCATGCAGCAGCCGGTCCGAATAGCCGGTCGCGGCCTCAAGCGCGTGGCAGAAGGTATGCCCGAGGTTCAGAAGCGCCCGCTCGCCTTCTTCGGTTTCGTCGCGCGCCACGATGGCGGCCTTCATCTGGACCGACCGGGTCACGGCGCTGATCCGCGCATCCATGTCGCCCGCCGCGGCACGTGAGGCATTGGCCTCAAGCCATTCAAAGAACTGGTGATCCCCCAGCAGACCGTATTTCACCACCTCGCCGTAGCCGGCCAGGAAGTCGCGTTCGGTCAAGGTGCCCAGAACCGCCGTATCGGCCAGCACGAGGCTGGGCTGGTGAAAGGCGCCGACAAGGTTCTTGCCATGGGGCGAGTTGATGCCGGTCTTGCCGCCGACGGAACTGTCGACCTGGGCCAGCAGGCTGGTGGGCAGCTGCACGAAACGCACGCCACGCCGCAGGATCGCGGCGGCAAAGCCGGCCAGGTCGCCGATCACCCCGCCGCCGAAGGCCAGCACCACATCCTTGCGTTCGATCTTCTGCTCCAGCAGCCATTCGACGCAGCGGGTCAGATGCGGCCAGCTTTTGGTGCCCTCGCCCGCAGGCAGCACCAGCGCCTCCATCGCGATGCCCTCGGCGGCGAGGCCGGCCCGCAGGCTATCGAGATGCAGGGCGGCCACGTTGGCATCGGTGATCACGGCCACGCGCGGACGGCGCAGCAAGGGCGCGATCAAGGCGCCGGACCGGTCCAGCAGATCGGGGCCGACATGCACGTCATAGGCGCGATCCCCGAGGGGCACATGGACGATTTCGCTTGTCATGGTGCCTCCAGCACATCGGGACGGGTCAGCAGCGCCTCGACCACCTGATCGGTCGTCTGTTCGATCGTGTAGCGCGGCTTGACCTTCACCTGCAGGTCGGCCAGCGCATAGACGGGCACGCGCGCCTCGAACAGGGCGCGCAATGTTCCCAGCGGATCCGGGGTGCGCAGCAGCGGGCGGCTGTCCTTGTGGCGCACGCGTTGCCACAGCAGCGGCAGGTCCGCGTCCAGCCAGACCGCGACACCGCGCCCCGAGATCGCCGTGCGGTTACGCTCGGACATCCAGGCGCCGCCCCCGGTGGACAGGATCCCGTGATTGCCATCCAGCAGCCGTTCGATGACCTGGCTTTCCTTGAGACGGAAGAACGGTTCGCCATCGCGGGCGAAGATCTCGGGGATGGTGCGGGCGGCGGCCTTCTCGATCTCGGCATCCGAATCGAGAAAGGGGACGTCCAGCCGCGCCGCGAGGGCCTTGCCCACGGCGGTCTTTCCCGCCCCCATCATGCCCACAAGAACCACGGTCTTCTTCAGTTTCCAGCCCATCACATGCCTGTTTCGGCCAAGTTGCGCCGTTTTTTGATGTTTCACGCCTGAATGACGTGATCTTGCGGAAAATGCCAGTTATAACTTGAGACAAAGAGGCCCGGACACAGAGGCTGGCAGGCAGGACATCATGAGACGCATTCTGAAATATCTGCTTTATCTCATTGCCCTCGGAGCAATCGGAATTGTCATTTACGCCTATGTCGGACCGCATCTTGGCGAAGATTTTTCGCGCCCCCAGCAGGAGATCCGGTCCACGGTCACGCTTGATGCCGATTGACCG
>JANREX010000095.1:42200-60721 GCA_030758115.1 Paracoccaceae bacterium
CCGTGGCGCTGTCGGGCGCCCTGTCCTTGTGCCTTGCCATGGCCGCGCAGGCGCAAGCGCAGGAAAGCCCCTTGTCGGCCCTGAGCGTGCTGAGCCAGCCGATAGCGCAACCGCTGTCGGCGATCGACTGGCTTGACCAGGGGCGCGGCCTTGCGGCGCCGCCTTTTCCCGAAGGTGCGCTGCGCCTGCCGCCGCCGGTGCCCGCCCCGCTGACGGAACCGCCCGTGGTCGACAGCGCGCAGATCCCCGATGTCACCGTCACCCCGCTTGAGGATGCGGGCCTTGACGCGGTGGGGCTGTTGCCCAGTTCGGTATCGGGCCTGCCCTTGTCGCTCTGGCAGGGCAGCCGCACCTCCGACCTGGTCGCGCTGATCAGCGAACCGGGGCGGCTGGGCCTGCCTGCGATCCAGGGGCTGATGTATACGCTGCTGCTGGCCGAGGCCGATGCCCCGCCCGATGCAGGACAGGACAGCCTGCTGTTGCAGGCAAGGGTCGATGCGCTGATGCGGCTGGGCGCGGTGGAACCTGCACAGGCGCTGCTGGAACGCGCAGGGCCCGAGAACCCGGCGCTTTTCTCGCGCTGGTTCGATGCGACGATGCTGACCGGGGCCGAGGATACCGCCTGTGCCGCGCTGATGCGCGCGCCGCATCTGTCGCCATCCTATGGCGCGCAGGTGTTCTGCAGCGCGCGCCGGGGCGATTGGGACGGGGCCATGCTGACGCTGGACACGGCGCGCGCCCTTGATGTCCTGCCCGAGATCGAGGCCGATCTTCTTGCACGTTTCATGGATCCCGAACTGCTGGAAGACACGGCCCTGCCGCGTGCGCCGGTGCGGCCAAGCCCGCTGGTGTTCCGGCTTTACGAGGCCCTGGGCGAGCCCTTGATCACGGCGCCGCTGCCGCGCGCCTTTGCGGTGGCTGACCTGCGCGATACCGCCGGATGGCGCGCGCAGATCGAGGCGGCCGAACGCCTGGCCAGTTCGGGCGCGCTGGCGCCGAACCGTTTGCTGGGCCTTTATTCCGAACGCAAGCCTGCCGCCTCGGGCGGGGTGTGGGACCGCGTGCAGGCAGTGCAGCGCTTTGACGCGGCCATCCGGTCGGGCGACATGGATGCGATCGGCGCCAGCCTGCCGGCTGTCTGGTCGGCGATGGGCGCGGCGGATCTGGGCGTGGCTTTTGCCAGCCTCTACAGCCCCGCGCTGGAACGGATCGCGCTGGAAGGTGCGGCGGGCGCATTGGCATATCGCATCGCCTTGCTGGGCCCCGATTACGAGGCCGCCGCCATTGCCAAGGGCGACCTGCATCCCGGAATGCGCTTTGCGACGGCGATTGCGCGCGGACAGATCGACCTGATGCAGCCCGAAGGCGCGCTGCAGATGACCATCCGCGAGGGCTTTGCCGCCATGACGCCGCCGCCCGCGCAGGTCGAACTGCTGCGCGCGCAACGCCTGGGCGAAGCGATCCTGCAGACGATCCGGATGATCCAGCGCGCCACGCAGGGCGAGCTGGTGGACCTTGCCGACGGGATCGCCACGTTGCGCGCCGTGGGCCTTGAGGATACCGCGCGGCGGGCCGCATTGCAGCTGATCCTGCTGGGACCACGGAGTTGAGCCGATGACAGCACATGACAGCGCAAGCTGGATCTCGGCCTTCCTCGAGGCGCAGGCGGCGGAACTGGGGGCGGCCACGAACACATTGCTGGCCTATGGGCGCGACCTGAAGGATTTCGCCGACTGGCTGGAGGGACGCGCCGATTTCGCCGGTGCCAGTCGCGACGATGTCGAAGCCTATCTGATTCATTGCGATGCGCAGGGGCTTGCGAAATCCACCCGTGCGCGGCGGCTGTCGGCGATCCGGCAGCTTTACCGTTTCGCCTTCGAGGAGGGCTGGCGCACTGACAATCCCGCCATCCAGATCTCGGGTCCGGGGCGCGACCAGCGTCTGCCCAAGGTGCTGAGCGTCGAAGAGGTTGACCGCCTGCTGACCGCCGCCCGCACGATGGGACAGCGCCGCGACGACCGGGTGCGCAACACCTGCCTGATGGAACTGCTCTATGCCACGGGCATGCGGGTCAGCGAGCTTGTCTCGCTTCCCGTCTCGGCGGCGCGGGGCGATCCGCGGATGCTGCTGATCATGGGCAAGGGCGGCAAGGAACGGATGGTGCCGCTGTCGCCACCGGCGCGCGCGGCGCTGACGGCATGGCTGGGCCTGCGCGATGGCGCGCAGGATGCGGCCCGCGCCAAGGGCAAGCCCGCATCGCGGCATCTTTTCCCCTCGTCCGGGCGGCTGGGCCATCTGACGCGGCACCGGTTCTACCTGCTGATCAAGGACATGGCCGTGCATGCGGGCATATCACCCGCCAAGGTCACCCCGCATACGCTGCGTCACGCCTTTGCCACGCATCTTCTGGCCAATGGGGCCGATCTGCGGGCGATCCAGACCCTGCTGGGTCATGCCGATGTGGCCACGACCGAGATCTACACCCATGTTCTGGATGAACGTCTGAGCGCGCTGGTGCTTGAGCACCATCCGCTTGCCCGGGATTGACCCGGCGTTCCTGCCCCTTGAAGATTGGTCGCGCGCTCACCATAACCCTGTGAAGCTTTTTGGGAATTTATGATGGATACCTCGGTACTCGACGCCGCTTTCTGGATCACGGCCTGTGGCATTGGTCTGTTGCTGGTGATGTCGGCCTTCTTCTCGGGCAGCGAAACGGCGCTGACCGCGGCCTCGCGCGGCAAGTTGCGCGCGCAGGCGGACAAGGGATCGAAGGGGGCCGCGCGCGCACTGCTGATTACCGAGGATAACGAGCGCCTCATCGGGTCGGTCCTTCTGGGCAACAACCTGGTCAATATTCTGGCCACATCGCTGGCAACGGCCCTGCTGACGCGGCTTTTCGGCGAAGGCGGCGTGGCCGTGGCCACGCTGGTCATGACCTTGCTGGTGCTGATCTTCGCGGAAGTGCTGCCAAAGACCTATGCGATCACCAATGCCGAGACGGCAGCCGCCAAGGTGTCCGCACCGATCCAGGTGGTGGTGAAACTGTTCGCGCCGGTGGTCAGCGCGGTGCGTCTGCTGGTGCGCGGGGTGCTGCGCCTGTTCGGGGTCAAAACCGACCCTGACAGCCATATCCTTGCCGTGCGCGAGGAAATCGCAGGTGCGCTCTACCTCGGTCAGTCCGAAGGTGTCGTGCAAAAGGAAGACCGTGACCGGATCCTTGGCGCGCTGGACCTGGGCGAGCGGACAGTGGAAGAGATCATGCTGCACCGCAGCCGGATCGAGATGCTGGATGCCGAAAGCGATCCCGAGGATCTGTTGCAGCAATTGCTGGACAGCGCCCATACGCGCCTGCCCGTCTATCAGGGCGAGCCGGACAATATCGTCGGCGTGATCCATGCCAAGGACCTGCTGCGCGCGATGCACAAGATGATGTTCGGGCCCTCGCCCTCGCCCAACGGGTTGAAGGATTTCAAGATCCTCGACGTGGTGCGCCCGCCCTACTTCATCCCCGACACCACGACGCTGGACGACCAGATGCGCCAGTTCCTGCGCCGGCGCACGCATTTCGCGCTGGTGGTGGATGAATACGGCAGCCTTGAAGGGTTGATCACGCTCGAGGACATCCTCGAGGAAATCGTGGGCGAGATCACGGATGAATTCGACACGGCCGCCGAACATGCGGTGCAGAAGCTGAAGGATGGTCATTTCAGCGTGGATGGCGCGATGACGATCCGCGACCTGAACCGCGCGATGGACTGGAACCTGCCCGATGACGAGGCCAATACCGTGGCGGGCCTTGTGATCTACGAGGCGCAGATGATCCCCGCCGTGGGCCAGGTCTTCAGCTTCCATGGCTTCCGCTTCGAGGTGACGGGCCGCAAGGCGAACCGGATCACCAAGCTGAAGATCCGGCCCCTGTGACGCGTTTGCCCTGACGCTGCGCATGACCTTGCTGCGGGCGTAACTTTTACGACAGAAAAATGTCGGGTTCCGGCTTGCCCTTTTGCCGCGCCCGGCAAACTCTGTGGCAAACCAGCAGGGGATTTTTTTCATGAAGACCACTACCAGAGTAGCCGTGATCGGCGGCGGCGTTGTCGGCTGTTCGGTGCTGTATCACCTGACCAAGCTGGGCTGGTCGGATGTGATGCTGATCGAACGCTCGGAACTGACGAGCGGCAGCACCTGGCACGCGGCCGGCGGTTTCCACACGCTGAACGGCGACACGAACATGGCCGCGCTGCAAGGCTATACGATCCGTCTCTACAAGGAACTCGAGGCGATCACGGGCATGTCCTGCGGGTTGCATCACGTGGGCGGCGTGACGCTGGCCGACAATCGCGAACGTTTCGACATGCTGGTGGCCGAGCGGGCCAAGCACCGCTACATGGGCCTTGAGACCGAGATCGTCGGCCCCGAGGAGATCGCCAAGATCGCGCCGATCACCAATCTGGATGGCATCGTGGGCGGTCTTTACGATCCGCTGGACGGGCATCTTGACCCCTCGGGCACGACCCATGCCTATGCGCGCGCGGCCAAGATGGGCGGTGCGACGATCGAGACCCATTGCAAGGTGATCGAAACCAACCAGCGCCCCGACGGCACCTGGGACGTGGTGACCGAAAAGGGCACGATCCACGCCGAGCATGTGGTGAACGCAGGCGGCCTCTGGGCGCGCGAGGTGGGGGCCATGGCGGGCGTCTATTTCCCGCTGCACCCGATGGAGCATCAGTATATCGTCACCGACGACCTGCCCGAGATCTACGAGCGCGGCACCGAGCATCCGCATGTGATGGACCCCGCCGGCGAAAGCTATCTGCGCCAGGAAGGGCGCGGCCTGTGCATCGGGTTCTACGAGCAGCCCTGCCGCCCCTGGGCGGTGGATGGCACACCGTGGAACTTCGGGCACGAGTTGCTGCCCGACAACCTCGACAAGATCGAGGACAGCATCGCCTTTGCCTATCGCCGCTTTCCCATCCTGGAACGTGCGGGCGTGAAAACCGTGATCCACGGCCCCTTCACCTTTGCCCCGGATGGCAACCCGCTGGTGGGTCCGGTGCCGGGGATGCGCAACTACTGGTCCGCCTGCGCGGTGATGGCAGGTTTCAGCCAGGGTGGCGGCGTGGGCCTGATGCTGGCGCAATGGATGATCGAGGGCGAGACCGAGCGCGACACCTTCGCCATGGATTGCGCGCGTTTCGGCAACTGGACCACGCCGGGCTATACCCGCCCCAAGGTGATCGAGAACTACCAGAAGCGTTTCTCGATCAGCTACCCGAACGAGGAGTTGCCGGCCGCGCGCCCGTTCCGCACCACGCCCATGTATGACATCTTCGACAAGATGGGAGCCGTGTGGGGTGCGCAATACGGGCTGGAAGTGGTCAATTACTTCGCGCAGGGCGACGAGCCGCGGTTCGAGACCCCCAGTTTCCGCCGCTCCAACGCCTTTGACGCCACCGCGCGCGAGGTCAAGGCCGTGCGCGAGGGTGTCGGCATCAACGAGGTGCAGAATTTCGGCAAATACCTGGTGACAGGTGCCGGTGCGCGGGCCTGGCTGGACCGGATCATGGCAGGCCGCATCCCGCAGCCCGGACGCCTGAGCCTGACGCCGATGTTGTCGCCCAAGGGCCGCCTGATCGGGGATTTCACGGTGTCCTGCCTGGCCGAAGACCGGTTCCAGCTGACCGCCAGCTATGGCGCGCAGGCCTATCACACACGCTGGTTCGAACAGAACGCGGATGCGGGTGTCAGGGTCGAGAATATCAGCGACCGCCTGACGGGGTTCCAGATCGCAGGGCCAAAGGCACGCGATGTGCTGGCCGCCTGCACCCGCAGCGATGTCGGCGACATGGCCTTCATGGATGTGCGCCCGATGACCGTGGGCATGGCCGATTGCATCGTGCAGCGCGTCAGCTACACCGGCGATCTGGGATACGAGATCTATTGCGATCCGATGGCGCAGCGCGCGCTTTGGTCCGTGTTGTGGGAAGAAGGCCAGAAACACGGCATGAAACCCTTCGGCATGCGCGCGATGATGAGCCTGCGACTGGACAAGTTCTTTGGCAGCTGGCTCAACGAATTCTCGCCCGATTACACGGCGGCGGAAACCGGGCTGGACCGTTTCATCTCGTTCAGGAAGAACGTCGATTTCATCGGTCGCGCCGCCGCCGAACGCGAGCGTGAACTGGGCGCCAAGCGCAAGCTCTGCGCCTTCGAGGTCGATGCCCTGGATGCCGATGTGGTCGCTTACGAGCCGATCTGGCTGGATGGCAAGGTGCAGGGTTTCTGCACCTCGGGCGGCTATGCGCATCATGCGGGCAAGTCGATCGCGCTGGGGTTCGTGCCGACCGACCGCGCGCAGGTCGGGCTTGAGGTCGAGATCGAGATCATGGGCGAGATGCGACCCGCGCGCCTGATCACCACGCCGCTGTTCGATGCGGATGGCGCCAGAATGCGGGGCTGAGGATGTGAACGGCTGCGCGATCCTGATCCTGGCCGCCGGCGCCTCATCGCGGATGCGGGGGGGCGACAAGCTGCTGGAAGAGGTCGCGGGCCGCCCACTTCTGCGCATCATGCTGGAGCGCGCGGTCGCGGTTGCAGGCGGGCCGGTGCTCTGCACCCTGCCAGCCTTGGATCACCCGCGCGCCGCCTGCCTTGACGGATTGGCGGCGCATCCGGTCTGCGTGCCTGACAGCGCCGAGGGCATGAGCGCCTCGATCCGCGCGGGCGTGGCGGCGGTGCCGCAGGATTGCGGCGCGGTGATGATCCTGCCCGCCGACATGCCAGAGGTGACGGCGGAAGACATCGCCCTGATGCTGTCGGAACATGTCGCCCACCCCGATGCCATCCTGCGCGCCGAGGATAGCGAAGGCATGGCCGGTCACCCGGTGATCTTTCCGGCCGATCTGTTTTGCGCCCTTCAGGCGGTGGATGGCGACAGGGGCGCGCAAGCCGTGCTGCGGACCCATGGCCACAGGATCAGGCGCATTCCCCTGCCCGACCGGCACGCCACCACCGATCTGGACACGCCCGAGGATTGGGCGGAATGGCGCGCGGGTCGCTGATCCCTCAGGCAAAAAGCAGTGGCACCTCGTGCTTTTTCAGCGTGATCCGCGCCGCCTGATAGGTCTGGCTGGCCTGACCGTTGAAAAGCTCGGGGAAGATCGCGAAAAGCTCGGCCCGCTGATCGTCATCCATGCCCGTCAGGGTCAGGTCGCCGGGCTGGTAGCTTTCGCTCCAGGCGCCATCGCCGCTGATGATCTGGTGGCAGTCGAACATGACATGCACATAGGTCACCGCATCGGGCCTGATCTGTTCGACCCCGTCAAGGCAGTCCAGATGCAGCGCCGAGACGAAAACCTCGTCCTCGCCGAACCACAATTGCGCCCGCCCGCCCCCGATCAGCATCCGGTGCTGCGGCGAGACGGTCAGATCACGCTCGGGCGTGTTGAAACCCAGCGCCCCGGCCCGGATCACCACCGGGTTCAGCGCGGGGTTCGCCCGCAGGTCCGCCGCATCCAGACGCCGCTTGCCGATCCAGCGGATCGGCTGATAGCCATGGTTCCGGGTCAGCACCATGTCGCCAAGGCGCAACTGCGCCGCAGGCACCTCGCCGCGCCTTGTCTTGATCAATGTCGCCTCGGTGAAACAGGGGATATAGGTGATGTTCTCGATGTTCTGGAAGGTCAGGACCGATCCGTCCAGCCATGTGACCGTCCCGTTCTCGGGGTTGGACCCGTCATAGACGATATTGGCGGGCCCGGTGATGTGCAGCGTGTCGCCAAGGGTCTCGTCTGCTTCGTCGCCGTCGATGAACAGCGTACCACCGTTGAGCATATCGGGCGTGACAAAGAACGTGTCATCGCCCCCGCCGCCCAAAGCCGTATCGCCATCGCCGACACGGATCGTGTCATCGCCCGCCCCGCCATCGAGCGTGTCGACACCTGCGCCGCCATCCAGTTCATCGGCACCGTCACCGCCCGCAAGCTGGTCATCGCCCTGCCCGCCAAACAGCGTGTCATTGCCCGCGTCCCCTTGCAGCGTGTCATTGTCGACATCGCCAAAGAGTTGATCGTCGCCATCCCCGCCGAAGAGTTCATCGTTGTCATCGCCGCCATAGATGACATCGTTGCCCACGCCGCCATAGACGGTATCAAGGCTGTTGTCGGGCCGCAGATCGCTGCCGTCGGCATCGGTCAGTTCGAAATATTCGGAATGGCCCGCGAAAGCATCGCCATAGAGCAGATCGTCATCGTCACCGCCTTGGATCAGGTCGCGGCCTTCGCCACCGATGATCGTGTCGGCGCCCGCATCCCCCTGGACGGTGTCATCGTCGAAACCGGCGTCAAGGCTGTCGGCCCCGTCGCCGCCGAAGATCAGGTCATTGTCATCACCCGCAAGGACCGTGTCATCGCCCGCACCACCGTAGATGGAATCGCGGTCGTTGAAGGGATCGCCGTCGGGCGCGAATGCCCCGGGATAGCCACGATCGGGCGATCCCAGGCCAAAGGTCATGCGGGTGTTGATAAAGTCATTCCCGTCGCCGCCATAGGCAAGGTCGGATCCCGCGCCGCCGGCAATGGTGTCATCGCCCGCCCCGCCGTCCAGCGTGTCCGCGCCCGCGCCGCCATCCAACAGGTCGGCCCCGTCGCCCGCATCGATCGTGTCGTTGCCGTCACCGCCGAACAGCGTGTCATTGCCGCCTGCCGAAGTGATGAAATCGTTGCCTGCGCCACCTTCGACGCTGTCGGCACCGTCGTCACTCCCGGCCGCCAAGACATCATTGCCGGCGCCGCCGATCAGCGTGTCGTCGCCGACACCGCCGTCCAGATAGTCATCGCCATCGCCGCCATCCAGAACGTCATTGCCGAACCAGCCTTCCATGCTGTCGTTACCGGCACCGCCGAACAGCACATCATCGCCTTCGGCACCATAGACAGAGTCCGCACCGTCGCCGCCCGATACCGTGTCATTCTCGGTGCCGCCGCTCAGCCAATCGTTGCCAAGCCCACCCTCGATGGAATCATCGCCGCCTTCGCCGTAGACGACATCGTTCCCGTCGTCCCCGTTGACAGTGTCATTGCCGGAACCCGCAAAGACCAGATCATCATCCGCACCGCCAAAGACGCTGTCATCATCCGCACCGGCATAGATCGTGTCGTTGCCGTCACCGCCGAACAGCGTGTCATTGCCGCCGTCGCCGACAATCTCGTCATTGCCCTCATTGCCCGAGATCTGATCGTTGCCTGCAAGGGCATCATCGCCATCCAGCACATCGTCGCCCTGGCCGCCGAACAGCGTGTCGTCACCGTCCTGACCGAAGATCGTATCGGCTTCCAGCCCGCCGAACAGGCTGTCATTGCCGGCACCGCCATAGATCTGATCGTTGCCCTCATCGCCGGTGACAGTATCGGCACCCTCGCCCGCGAATACCGTGTCGTTACCCGTGCCCGCGTTGATGACGTCGTCATTCGACCCATCGGCCGCGTCACCCGCATCCACCATGTCGCCTTGCGGATCGCCGGTATAGCCGGGATCGATCAGGTCACTGCCGGTGGTTCCGCTGACAACGTAATCCGGCTGCGCAAATCCCAGGGCTTCCAGCCAGGCCGGGTTCGCGGCGGTAGCCGGGCTGATCCCCTCGAGGGTCAGGGATTCGCCGTTCGGGAAGGTCAGAACCGCGTTGCCGGCCCCGTCGTCGGAAACGGTCACGTCATCCGTGTTGACCTGCGCCCCGTTCGCATCGGTCAGACCGGAGACATCGAGGCGATCGACCCCCGTGAAGGTGCCATCGCCATTGTCGATTGGCGCGTCCAGCCCGGCAATGGTATCGCTGCCGTCACCGTCGCCAAAGACGATGACATCGACCATGCCGTCCTGACCCGGATTGATCCGGTCATCCCCGGTCCCGCCAGTCAGCGTGTCCGCCCCCGCGCCACCAATCAGGCTGTCGTTGCCCGCATCGCCGCGCAACAGGTCGTTGCCATCCTCGCCGACCAGCGTGTCATCGCCATCGCCGCCGTCCAGCGTGTCATCGCCCGCGCCGCCGAAGATCGCGTCGCTTGTGGGATGCCCGCCGCCCCAATCATTGCCGTCATGGGCGACAATCAGGCTGGGCGTGCCGTCATCCGGTCCTTGCAGCGTGGTGTTGGAGCCGTCGTCGCCCAGCACCAGGTGATAGGTGACGCCGTTGAAGATGGCATATTCGAAACCGCTGAGCGTATCCTGACCATCGCGACCCGCGACAAGATCGGTGACGATCAACTCGCCCGCCGGGCCGTAGTCAAAGCTGTATTCGGTGACATCACCCGCAAAGACCGCAGTGTCGGTGCCCGCACCACCGTCGAGTTGATCATCGTCCAGCCCAGCCCAGACCAGATCGTCGTCGTCACCGCCAAAGAGGCTGTCGGCCCCGATATCGCCCCTCAGCGTGTCGTTGCCTGCCCCCCCGAACAGCAGGTCGTCGCCTTGTTCCCCATAAAGGTTGTCATTGCCCGCCTCACCCTGAAGCGTGTCGCGACCGTCCCCGCCGTGCAGCGTGTCAGTGCCGTCACCGCCTGCAAGCTGATCCGCACCATCCTCGCCATACAGAAGGTCGTCACCGAGACCACCCTCAAGCGTGTCCGCGTCACTGCCCGCCTGGATCGTGTCGTTGCCCGCCCCACCCAAAAGGACATCCGAACCGGATCGGCCCACAAGGCCGTCATCGCCGCCGCCCCCGATCAGCGTGTCATCGCCCGCGCCACCGTCAAGAACATCATTTCCCGCCGCCACATCGACGGAGGAGAAACCCAGAAGCTGCACGTTGTCGATTGCAACGCCAGTCATGTCGATCGGACCAAGCGACTGGAATGTCAGGATATCGGACCCGTCACCCGATCCGCCGAAAACCTCGTAGCTGTAGGTCTGGTGCCCGTCGCTGCCCGGTGCGACCGTGTCGATCAACTGCCCGTTCCAGAAGACGTTCACCGCGTTGTTGCCGATGGCGTCGATGGCATCGAAGCGCAGCGTATAGGGTTGGCCCGCGATCACGCCCTGTACGGCCTGGCTGACCGTGTCGATCGCGGCGACGGCTTCCATATCCAGCCAGTTCGACCCGTCACTGGCCGCGCCCGCGCCGGTGTGATGAATGTCGATCACACCGCCCGCGCCGGTATACCAGCCGCCGGGTGCCGTGGCATCATCGCCCCGATACCCCCAGGAGGTCACGGTCATCCCGGCCGTATTCTCGAACGAGCCGTTCTGGATCAGGTTGGTATACTCACCATCACCGATCAGCAGATCGCCGCCCGCGCCACCGGACATGGTATCGTTGCCAGCGCCGCCTGCGGCTGTCACCGGGGCGGCTGCGACCGATGCGTTCAGCGTGTCGCCCTGGTTGCCCAGGCTGATCGCCTCGATCTGCGTGAAGTCCGCCGTATCACCACCAGCGCTGATGGTGCCGGCCTCGTTCCCGGTGAAGGTGACCGTGGTGGCCGTGTCCAGCTCGGAGGCATCGATGACATCGACATCGCGCCCATCCTCACCGCCGGTGACCGTATCGGCGCCAAAGCCGTCGTCCAGGAAAAACCGATCGGCATCCGCACCACCGAACAGAGTGTCGTTGCCGGCCCCGCCGATCAGGACATCGTCACCCTCGTCGCCCCAGAGAGAGTCATTGCCGTCATCGCCATAAAGGCTGTCATCGCCCGACTGTCCCTCAAGAACGTCGTCCCCTGTGCCGCCAAAGGCAAGGTCATCATCCGACCCCATCCAGAGCATGTCATTACCGGCGCCACCGAAGAACGTGTCATTGCCCTGACCATCCGGGCCGGCGATTTCGTCGTCATAGACATCATTGCCAGGGCTGCCTTCGATCAGGTCATTGCCACCGGTTGTCTGGATATAGGTGTACCCATTGTCGAGGGCCGCATCGACCAGATCCGCCTGCTGGGTCAGGATCAGCTCTTCGATACTAGAGAAGACGATCGTCTCGCCGGTCACCGTATCGGTAATCGTGCCCGCGCCCACACCCGAAAAGACCACCGAAACCGGGTTGGCCAGACCGGTCAGGTCGATGGTGTCGTAGTTCTCGCCACCGATAACCGTGTCGGCCCCGAACCCATCGGAAAACACGAATCGGTCCCATCCCTTGCCGCCTGACAGGATGTCATTCCCGGCGCCGCCATACAGCGTGTCGTCACCGTGATCGCCCTGGATCGTGTCATTCCCGGCGCCACCATAAAGTTGGTCGTCCCCCTGTGCATAGGTGACAAGGCTGCCGTTGGCGGGGTTTCCGATATATTGAAGCGGCTGATTGGTGCCGGTCTCGTAGAGAACCCAGTTGTGATCGACGAAAGTGTTGAAAGACGCGCTCGCGCCGGACGAGACGTCCCCGTAGTCCACAAGCGTACCGGACTGATCGACCCAATAGACCCGCACAGTGGTGTCACTGTCGTTCTGCACCGTGAAGATCGTCGACGCACCGCCCGGTCCGGACGCATGCGCCTGCGGATCAAAGTCGGTCACATCGCCACGGATCAGGTCATCGCCCGCGCCCCCGAACAGGATGTCGCTTCCGGTTTCGCCGCTGATCGTATCGTCGAAGGTCGAGAACTGACCGTCGATCTGCACCAGATCGTCATATTCAAGCCCGGTGGCATCGGCGAATGGCCGATCCTGCACACCTACCGTGTTCGACGAGGTCCAGGTGATCTGGTCCCCCGTATTGACCACGATATCGTAGGCCAGATAGGCATTGTCGGCAAAGGTCGGACCGATCTGGACAACCCAGGCATTGCCGGATTCGCCCGTTGTCGTGTTCAGAATGTCGGACTGCGCAACAGCATGGATTGTCGTTCCGGCGCTATAGAACACCCCGTTGATCGTGAGATCCGAGGCAAGCACCTGTGGCGCGCCACTATCGAGCGGGCTGCCAAAGGATGAATTGTTGTCGTCGAACGCGCCTTCATCATCACTGACATGAACCGTTGCCTTGGGAACATTGCCGTTGAACGTGTAGGTGCCGTTGTTCGCAATACTGGACGTGCCCGAACTTTGCGCCACAAAGAGGCCAAAGCGCCAGGTTCCCGGGGCTTCATCGGCGTAAATCGTATCGTTGCCAAACCCGCCATAGACAAGGTCGTCGTCGTTTCCGCCGTAGATCAGATCAGTATCGCCGCCGCCATAGATCGTATCATCGCCGACAGCGCCGATCAGCGTATCGTTCCCCGCATCCCCCGACAGAGAATCAGCCCCGTCACCACCATCAAGGACGTCCGCACCGATCCCCCCCATCAGGGTGTCGTTGCCCACACCGCCAAAAAGACTGTCACTCCCGGCTCCGCCGCTCAGCGTATCGTTTCCGCTGCCCCCCCGCAGAGAGTCATCATCGCCCCCTCCATAAAGAAGGTCCGCGCCATCGCCGCCATCCAGCGTATCGGAACCACTGCCGGCGGACAGGGTATCCTGCCCGCTGCCCGTAATGACATTGTCAAAAAAGCTCAGCTGCGTGCCGCCGCTCATATTGGCGTTCGTGCCCGTGGATCCAGCCTGCCCGACGGTGAAGACGGTCGCGCCATCGGTGATCGTGATCAGTCCGGCCGCCTCGTCGAAGTTGACGGTAAATCCCGATCCCAGGGCCGAAAAGTCCAGCGTATGACCGTTGCTGGCTTGAACGATGCTGGTCCAGAATGCGGCGGAATTCCAGTTGCTTGAATTGACAACATAGGTTGCCATGATCAGCCCTCCGCCCGTGTCATGCGGAGGCTGCTGATTTCTGCCAGCATGGCTTGGTCCAGATATGGCGCGTCACCAGACGCGATGATCATGTCATACTGGATGGCCCCCGAAGGGCACCCTTCCATGCAAGGCAGCATACTCGTTACTCCACTCCGGCCGCTTACCACCCTTTGCCCCACACGCAGGGTGAACAGCATGTCCCGGACACACTCAGTCACGACAGAGGCTAAGAGGTGATGAAGGCGCGAATTTGGTTCAATTAGGACAAATGAGGTGCCAAGCTGATGGGAATGCGGCGGCATTGTGTCAGCCGGACATGGCCAGGCGCCAGCCGATCGCCTTTGCGCGACAGTATGCGTTTTGGTTCAATGCGTTGCACGCATCTCTGCAACGCCTGCAACGCGATGACCCCGCGCCCCGGACAGTGGCGCGCGCCGCATAACTTGCTTGCATTTTTCGACAAGAGCGCGACGTTTTTCCGGGCTGACCGTTTACGATCAAGGCGGCGTCCAGGGGCTTTGCCGGAACGGAAAAAGCCCGCAAGACGGTTGTCCTGCGGGCCCTTGTGATTTTTCGAAGAAGGCGCAGCCCCCTGCCCCTTCTCCGTCATGCCCGTACCGTCACGAAACGGTCCGGGCAGCTGCAACCGTGATGCTCAGCGTACCAGAAGCAAAGCCTCGTGCCGCTTGAGCGAGCGCCGCGCGGCCTGATAGCCCGCCAGCCCCTGTTTTGTGCGCAGTTCCGGGAAGAGCTCCAGGATCTCGGTGCGTTGCGCATTGCCGATGCCCTGCAAGGTGTGATCGCCGGGCTGGAAGCTTTCGGTCCAGCAACCGTTGGACAGCACGACCTCATGCTGGTCGAACATGAAGTGGATATAGGTGACCTTGGACACCTCAAGCTCGGACACACCGGATGTGCCGGTCATGTGCTTGGCCGCGGCCAGGACCTCGCGCTCCTCGAAATAGAGCGAGGTCTTCTCGTTGCTGACCAGCATCCGGTGGTTGGGGCTGACCATCATGTCACGCTCGGGCAGGTTCTCGCCCAGCGAGCCGCGCTTGATCAGGATCGGCTTCAGGTGCGGCGCACGGATCAGGTCACCCCCATGCAGGGTCTTGGTCCCGATCCAGCGGATTTCCTGAATCCCGTTGTCGCGAGTGATGATCTTGTCACCGACCTGCAACTCTTCCACCAGGCGCTCGCCGCGCATCGTGGCGATGGCCGTCCCGGGTGTGAAGCAAGGCACGACGGTCTCGATCTCGGTGAAGGTGCTGGTGCCGATCACGGCGCCGCTGGCATCGCGATAGGTCACGGTGCCGTTTTCCGGGTTCGCGTCGAACACCACGTTCAACGAACCGCCCGCCGGAGCCGAGCCGCGCAGGTCAAGCGTGTCGAAATCGTCGCCACCCGCCCCGCCATCGACCACATCGCCCGGGCCGACCCCGGTGAATGTGTCGCGGTCATCGCCACCGAACAGGCTGTCGGTGCCTTCACCGCCCGTCAGGGTGTCGTTTCCGGCATCGCCCGACAAGAGGTCGTCGCCTGCCCCACCATCCAGCAGATCGGCCCCGTCCCCCCCGGACAGCGTGTCATTGTCGATCTCGCCGAAAAGCTGATCGTCACCCGCGTCACCGTTGAGCACATCGTTGTCATCGGCACCGAAGATGGTGTCGTTGCCCGCGCCACCGAAGACAAGGTCGGTACCGTTCGTCGGAACAAGATCCGTGGCGTCGGGGATGTTCAGCTCGTCCGGGAAAATCGGGTCGAGCCCTGCAAAGATCAGATCGTCGCCGGCATCCCCGAAGATGGTATCCGCACCTTCGCCGCCCACGATCGTATCGTCACCATCGCCGCCATAGATCTCGTCATTGTCGATGCCGCCATCGATGGCATCCGTCCCCGCTTCGCCAAAGATGGTATCCGCGTCGTCGCCGGTGGTGATGGTGTCATTGCCATCGCCGCCAAAGACCAGGTCCCGGTCATTCTCGGGATCGGCATCGGCCGGGAACAGGCCCGGATAGCCAAGATCGGGCAAGGGGCTGTCGGACAACGGCGCGCTGGTATCCAGAAGGTCGTTGCCGCTTCCGCCGAACACCTCGTCGGACCCGTCCCCGGAAAAGACCACATCATCGCCGTCACCAGCCTCGACGATATCGTCATCAGGTGCCTCGCCCGGCAGGATCGCATCGCCATTGTCGATGCGGTCGCCTTCCGGGTCACCATCATAGCCCGCATCGATCAGGTCATTGCCGGCCGAGCCTTCGACGATACCGTCAGGTCCGGTCGCCGTCACGACGACGCTCAGGGTCGAGCTTGCGGTCAGGCCTTCGGGATCGGTCACGGTATAGTCGATCACCGTGGTGCCCACGAAGCCGGGGTTCGGCGTGAAGGTGACGCTGCGCCCGTCGGGGCCGACGGTCACGGTGCCATCGGCCGAGGTCGGCGTGCCCAGGATCGTCAGCGGGTCGCCATCCACATCGGTGTCATTGGCCACGATGTCGAGGGTGACGGGCGTGTCGAGCGGCGTGGCGATCGCATCGGGGTTGGCCTCCGGCGCGTCGTTCACCGGCGTCACGGTCACCGCCACGGTCGAGGTCGCGGTGTTCCCGTCCGGATCGGTCACGGTATAGGTGATCTCGTCCGGGCCGTTGTAATCGGGATCGGGCGTATAGCTCAGCGTGCCATCGGGGTTGATCGTGACGGTGCCATTGGGGGCGGTCGCCTCGGTCACGGTCAGCGGATCGCCGTTCGGGTCGGTGTCATTGCCCAGAACGTCGATCACGACCGGCGTATCCTCGGGCGTGCTGGCCGTGTCGGGGTTCGCGACGGGGGTCACGTCATCGGCCGTGACCGTCACGGTCAGGGTCGAGCTTGCGGTCAGGCCTTCGGGATCGGTCACGGTATAGTCGATCACCGTGGTGCCCACGAAGCCGGGGTTCGGCGTGAAGGTGACGCTGCGCCCGTCGGGGCCGACGGTCACGGTGCCATCGGCCGAGGTCGGCGTGCCCAGGATCGTCAGCGGGTCGCCATCCACATCGGTGTCATTGGCCACGATGTCGAGGGTGACGGGCGTGTCGAGCGGCGTGGCGATCGCATCGGGGTTGGCCTCCGGCGCGTCGTTCACCGGCGTCACGGTCACCGCCACGGTCGAGGTCGCGGTGTTCCCGTCCGGATCGGTCACGGTATAGGTGATCTCGTCCGGGCCGTTGTAATCGGGATCGGGCGTATAGCTCAGCGTGCCATCGGGGTTGATCGTGACGGTGCCATTGGGGGCGGTCGCCTCGGTCACGGTCAGCGGATCGCCGTTCGGGTCGGTGTCATTGCCCAGAACGTCGATCACGACCGGCGTATCCTCGGGCGTGCTGGCCGTGTCGGGGTTCGCGACGGGGGTCACGTCATCCGGCGTGCCGGGCAGGATGACCCGCTCGATATTGACGAAACGCGCGGTGCCGATGCTCTGGCCCGCGCCATCGAAGAAGGTGATCGTGCCGTTCTCGGGGTTGTCCGCATCGAAAGCCACGGCCAGCGGCCCGCTGCCACGCAGGTCGAGCGTGTCGAAGTCATCGCCGCCCTCGCCGCCATCAATCATGTCACCCGGATCGGCCCCGATGATCGTGTCGCGATCATCGCCGCCGTCAAGCGTGTCTGCCCCCAGACCACCGATGAGAACGTCATTGCCGGAATCGCCGAAGATCAGGTCGCCATCAAGGCCACCGTCCAGCGTGTCATTGTCCGCACCACCCGAAAGGATGTCGGTGCCCACACCGCCAAAGATCAGGTCGTCGCCGGCCTTGCCAAACAGCTGATCATTTCCGGCCTCGCCGTAGATTTCATCGTCACCTTCACCGGCGAAAACGGTATCTTCCCCGTCGCCGGCCAGAACCAGGTCGTCATCGGCCATCGCGCCGGGCAGCGTGGCGTCACCGGCATCGATGCGGTCCCCTTCCGGGTCCCCGGTGTAATTGATGTCGATGAAATCGTCGCCGTTCGAACCCGAAACAGTCATAACCTTACTCCTCAGCCACGACCGGGGTGACACCGATCGAACTCGTAAAAAACCGGCGGTTCCCGGATATCGGGATCACGCCATGAAACTCACCATCGTGGCCGTGGAGGAAGCAAAGACGAGGCACGCCGACCGGATCCGCCAAAAGCGGTTTCAGACGACCAATACGGCGGAACGTGCCGGTATGACCGGCCGCTACGACAGCATCCCCTTGCAACCCGGTTCGGGCTCAACTCAGGTCAGCGGCCGCCCCCGTGGCCAACAGACTTATACCCCCCAGTGGGCATGTCCTTTGGATACCCCAATGGCGCGGAAGCACCAACAGATGTTTTGTCCGAAAAAGCCGGATTCATGCCACAAAATGCAGACCAGCCCAGCGTTATGCCGAAATTTATCTTTCACTTTAGCAACAATAATTATCCCGAAATCCACGAAATGCGGCGAAGATCACTGTTAATATTGCAATTTACGGATATTTTCGGATTTCACCATCGGGGTATCGTTGCCGCATTGAGAACAATGCCACCCCAATGCCCCCCTATCCGAATATGGCCATTTTGTGATCTTTCCACCGATGGCCTTTGTTCGCAAACATGATCCAATTGTCGCGTGGATCGGCGATTGCATCCGGCAACAGATCGTTAACCAACCCGGACCCAGCCGAATCAAATCTGGGCGAAGGGGATGTCTCGCCGGATGCGCAGGTGGTTGCCACAGCTTTGGGCGGCCTTGCGGCGGGTGTTCGGCACCCAGCAAGCAAGACCATTAACGGTGGCGCGCGCCGCCCGTGGTGCGGGTGGTC
>JANREX010000096.1 GCA_030758115.1 Paracoccaceae bacterium
CAAATATCCCCGCCGGAGGCATCCGCACGCACCACCGGCACAAAGGCCTAATTGAGGCGCACCGCCCGCACCCACCATCCCGGCCGCGCCAGCGATGCAGCCGCAAGACCCGCGCGCTCTGCATCCGCATAAAGCCCGAAACAGGTCGCTCCCGATCCTGACATGCGCGCCAGCAGGCAGCCATCCGTGGCGGCAATCGCCGCGATCACCTGCCCGACGACCGGTGCTTCGGCAATGGCGGCGGCCTGCATGTCATTGCGCTGCCCCGCCAGCCATAGGGCAAGCGCCGCGGCATCGCTCCACCCCGGCAGCACCGCCGGCATCGGCGGATTGTCCTTGCGCGCAAGGCTGCGAAAGATCGCGGCGGTCGACACGGCAACACCGGGATTGACCAGAACGGCATGCAGCAGGGGCAGGTCATCGACCGGTGTCACCCTCTCGCCGATGCCTTCCATCCGCGCGGCCCGCGCCCGCAGGCAAACCGGCACATCGGCGCCCAGCGACAGACCCTGATCCATCGGCAATCCCAGGTCTGGCCGCAAGGCCGCGATCCCGCGCAGCACGGCGGCGGCATCGGATGATCCGCCACCGATCCCGGCGGCGGCGGGCAGGTGCTTGTCCAGCCGTATATCAAGCCTGACGCCCATGCTGGCGGCCGCCCGCAACACCAGGTTCTCGGGGCCCGTGGGCACGCCCTTGGCCATGGGTCCCGCAACATGCAGCGCGGGCGCATCCGCCGGTGTCAGGGTCAGCCGGTCGCCCAGATCCGCAAAGACCACCAGGCTGTCCAGCAGGTGATAGCCATCGGCGCGCTGGCCGATGACATGCAGTGTCAGGTTGATCTTGGCCGGGGCCAGCACGTCATGGCGGCCCGCGGGCACGCCGTGGTCAGTTGCCATTCGCAACCTGTTTCAGGGGCTCGGCACCTTCTTCGGCAAGCACCGCGTCCAGGCCGATCTCAAGCTTGCGGCGGATGCGGGTCGCGTCCTTTTCCTCGGGATCGAAGGACAGCGCGCGGGTCCACTGGAAACGCGCCTCGCGGATGCGGCCCACGGACCACAGCACATCGCCAAGGTGATCGTTCACGATCGGATCGACCGGCATCAGTTCGGCCGCACGTTCCATATGCACGATGGCTTCCTCGTAGCGGCCCAGCCGGTAGAGGACCCAGCCAAGGCTGTCCACGATATAGCCGCTGTCGGGACGCGCCGCGACGGCGCGCTCGATCATGTCCAGCGCCTCGTCCAGCTTCATGCGCTTTTCCACCAGCGAATAGCCAAGGTAGTTCAGAACCTGCGGTTGATCCGGGTTCAGTTCCAGCGCCTTGCGGAAATCCGCCTCGGCCTTGTCCCAGTTGTCCTGGCGCTCATGCGCGATGGCGCGGGCGTAATGGATGAACCATTGCCCCTGCTCTTCCGTCGCATAGAGCGCGAGCGCCTTGTCATAAGCGGTCACGGCATCGCCGAACCGTTCCATCTGGCGCATCAGGTCGCCCAGCGTGACATGCACGATAGGCAGATCGCCATGGCTGCGCACCAGTTGCTCCAGCACCTCGACGGCGGCATCGACACGGTCCAGACGGCGCAGCGCCTCGGCGCGGCCAAGCTCGGCCGCGTGAAAGGACGGATCGCTGGCGGGGACCTGCTTGTAGGTCTCGACCGCAAGCTCGAAACGTTCCATCGATTCCAGCAGCGAGGCCGTCATCAGCAGCGCATCGGTATGTTCGGGCCGCAGATATGTCGCCACGCGCGCATAGAGAAGCGTGTATTCATCCCCGGCCTCGCGGCGCAGGAAGGACGAGACCGAGAAATAGACCTCGGCGATACCGTCCACCGGATTGCCGATCATCGTGAAGGGCAAGACCTCGTTGGCCGACAGCGCCACATGCATCGCGGCCAGTGCCGGGTCCAGATCGGTGCCGAACATCTCGTCCAGCAGGGCCACGGCATCCGCATCGCGGTCAAGCTGGCTGAGGATCTGCACCCGCGCGATGGCAGCCCGGCGGGTCAGCAGCAAGGGGCCCGCAGCGTCCGAGGCCATCAACGCCTCTGCCCCTTCGAAATCGCCGACCATCGCCAGCGCCAGCGCCTTGTGATAGCTGGCGAAGGGTCCAAGCCCCGGCTGGTTCGCCAGATCGTCGAATGCTTTCAGCGCGGCGGACACATCGCCCTTGCCCATATGCGCCCAGGCGGTGGTCAGCCCGTCGACAAGGGGGCCGGTGCCACGCCCATCGGCCATGCGCGACAGCAGCACTTCGAAATCACCCGCACGCGCCTCGGCCGCACCGAGGATCATGCTGGCGACCTGGCTGCCCAGCCCTTCGGCCTCCATCCGCTGCGCGATCGGCAGCGCGCGATCGAGGTCCCCGAGAGACAGATAGGACAGTGCCGCGTTTTCCAGGATCATCGGGTTCGAGGGGTCGCGCGTCAGCGCCAGCGTGAAATACTCCGCCGCAGACCGGTAATCCCCCATCAACACGGCTTGGCGCGCGGCCAGGTAGGCGCCGGTATTCGGCTCTGCCCGCGCCGGGGCGCCCCCAACCACAAAAGCGGCGCATGCCGCCAGGGCCAGTGATCGTACCGCCCGAATTCTGCCCGCCAATACCTTGCCTCCCGGTTGATGCCAGCCCGCCACGCGGCCCGCCTCCACGCAGTCCCCCCGGCCTTTTTTCGAAATCTAACGTTTCTGCGTGCAAACGCAATGAGAGGCGGCAATTCGCCGCCTCTCTGATCCGGTTTTCGCCGCAAAACGCGGCAATCGCATCCGTTGCGGACAGATTTCACATATTGGGGTAGTTCGGCCCGTCACCGCCCTGCGGGGTAACCCAGTTGATGTTCTGGCTGGGGTCCTTGATGTCGCAGGTCTTGCAATGCACGCAGTTCTGGAA
>JANREX010000097.1 GCA_030758115.1 Paracoccaceae bacterium
ATGTATGCCGATGCTGGCGCGATGCAGCTGACCCGCTGGCCCAAGCAGTTCGACGTGATCGTGACCGACAACCTGTTCGGCGACCTTCTGTCGGACCTGGCGGCAATGCTGACCGGTTCGCTGGGCATGCTGCCTTCGGCAAGCCTTGGTGCGCCGATGGCGAACGGCCGGCCCAAGGCGCTGTACGAGCCCGTGCACGGCTCTGCCCCCGATATCGCGGGCCAGGGCAAGGCCAACCCGATCGCCTGCGTCCTCAGCTTTGCGATGGCGCTGCGTTACAGCTTTGACATGGGCACCGAAGCCGACCGGCTGGAAAAGGCCGTGGAAAAGGTTCTGGCCGATGGCCTGCGCACCGCTGACCTGATGGGCCCCGAAGGCGGCGCGCCCGTCTCGACCAGCCAGATGGGCGATGCCATCGTCGCGGCGCTGGACGCCTCGCTCTGATCACGTCATGTCAGGCCCCGGTGCGTCCGGGGCCTGCCTGTCCGTCACACCCGGCATCCAGCCGTTGTAATGCGCGATGCGTGCAGTGTGTTCGGCGACCCGGCGCAGCCACCGCATCGCATCCGTCCTGTCAAACATCTCGGCCACGCTGATCAGCCCCACATGCTCGTGCAGCAATGTCGCGCGCCGATGTTGCCGGGTCCGCCCCTCGATCCGCTGCGCAAGGCGCTGCAGGCGGCCGGCCTCAAGCCCATCGACCGCCGGATCGGCAGCACGTCGCAATGTCGCCCCCAAGGCGCGGGACAGCCGCGACAAGGCCGGATCCGACAGCAGCACCGGAACCACCGAGCGACGTTCAAGCCGTTTGATCAATCGCTCCAGGTGATCGGCCTGGTGCAGCAGGGCGCCATAGCGGTCACGCTCGGCGGGCTTGCCGTCCGGCAGGTTGATCCGGGTGACATAATCCTCGATCTCGGCAAGTGCCGGGCGGGCAACCTCTTCGATGGTGGCAAGGCCCCGCATGTCCGAAACCGGCGACAAGGCGCGCCCCAGCGCTGCGAAGACATGTCGCGCGACGCGGCCCAATGCTGTCTGCACGGCATCCATGGCCGCACCCTCATCCTTCAGCAGCGCCGGATCCAGCGCCAGGTCAAGCCCGCCGGGCCTGACCTGGGCGGAACGGTCAGGCACCATGCGCTCGACCCGGCGCGCAAAGACCGCCGTGAAGGGCAGGAACACAAGCGCGCCAGCGACATTGAACCCGGTGTGAAACAGCACCAGCGCAGTGGTCTCGCCTGCCACATCGGCGGCCTGGGTCAAGACCGGACCACCCAGCACCAGCAGAGGATAGGCCAGCAGCGCGGTTCCTGCATTGAACAGAAGGTTGGCCAGCGCCGTCTGTCGCATGGTCACCGAGCCGCCCACACTGGCCAGGATCGCCGTCACCGTCGTGCCAAGGTTCATGCCGATCACCATGGCGGCGGCCTGTTCGAAACTGATGCCCCCACTGCCCAGCAGCACAAGGGCCACCGCCATCGCGGCGCTGGACGATTGCATCACCACCGTCACCGCCAGGCCCAGCAGCACCAGTTGCAGATCCCCCAGCAGGCCACCTTGCGGCAGGGTCTGGGGCGTCAACCGATCCCCGAAACCAGCCGCCCCGGCCTGCATCATGTCCAGCCCGATGAACAGCAGGCACAGCCCGGCCAGAACCCGCCCCACCCGCGCCCAGGCCCCCTGCCCCAGCAAGGCCAGAAGGCTGGCCCCGAACAGCGCCGGCAAGGCAAGGCTGCCCAGTTTCAGCTTGAAGCCGAACAGGGTCACGATCCAGCCGGTGACAGTGGTGCCGATATTGGCCCCGTAGATCACGCCCAGCGCCTGCGGAAAGCTCAGCAGACCTGCACCGACAAAGCCGATGGTCATGACCGTCGTCGCACTTGATGATTGCACCACCGCCGTGGCCGCCGTCCCGGTCAGCACGCCCGCCAGCGGCGTCGTGGTGAACCGCGACAGAAGGTGGCGCAGCCGGCTGCCCGCAGCCTCGCGCAGCGCATCCGTCATGATCTTCATGCCGAACAGAAACATCCCGATCCCGCCAAGGATCGTCATGAGGCCGCCAGTCATCGAGGTTTCACCATCTCCCGCCCCCTGCTGCCCAGAATGGGACGGCAAGGGCACATCGGCAAGCCCCCTTGCCCGGCAGGCAAGCCCCCGGACATGGGCGCAACTCCACCCTTGCAAATCCATTGCGACGGGTTTAAGCGCCTGTCTCACGGTCGGGCTGTAGCGCAGCCTGGTAGCGCACCTGCTTCGGGAGCAGGGGGTCGGAGGTTCGAATCCTCTCAGCCCGACCAGTGATCCTTCCCCGCAACCTGTCGTCCTGCAACGTCGAAGGCATGTCCGGCGATGTTTGCGCGCGGGCGGTCAGAAACTGCCGACCCGACCCGCCAGCCCGACAAGAGAGCCCAGCAGACCCATGACCGTCTGCGCCGAAGTGACAGGGGATTCGGTCGCAAGAACCGTATCCCGGGGATTCACCCGGAACCCCCTTGCCGCGAAAAGCCCATCCGCCGTGGTCAGGTCGAAGGTATAGATGACCTGCGTCTGACTTGGCCCGCGGCCATCCGTCCGCACCTGAGACGGTTTGAAATCACGCAGGATGATCACCCCCTTGGGATTGGCGCGGCTGTCGGTCAGCCCGCCGATGATCGACAGCGCCTCAAGCGCGGTGATCTCTTCCTTCTCGAAAGGGATCAGACGCTCGGTCCCCGTCGCCCCCAGCGAGGTGAAATAACGGCTGTCCTCTTCGATCACGATCTTGTCGCCACCGCGCAGAACCGCATTGCGGGCGGCTTCGGAAAACAGGCGATCGGCCCGG
>JANREX010000098.1 GCA_030758115.1 Paracoccaceae bacterium
GGGGGGGGGCTGGCTGCCCCCCTACGTTGAACAGCGCGGCGCGCTGTTCAACGATCCCCCCGCGGATATTTGAGGCAAGAAGAAGGGGCGGGCCTGTGTCAGGCGCGTCCCTTCCTGTTTCAGGTGCGGATGCCGGCGAAGCGGGTCTGCCAATCCTCGCGCTGCTCGTCGGTGATCTTGCCGAAGAGGACCTCGGGCACGGTGAAGGTATGATCGGCCGGCAGGGCGCCAAGCCATGCGCCCAGGTCGCCCTCGGGCCATGCGGCATCGTCGCTGTGAAGTGCTGCCAGCATCGCAGCACTTGCATCGGGGATGAAGGGGGCGGAAAGCACCGCGTAGAGGCGGATCAGGTTCAGGCCAAGACGCGTCTGCATGGCGGCGCGTTCGGGGTCTTCCTTGATCGTCACCCAAGGGGCGGCGGATTGCAGGTATTCGTTGCCCAGCACCCAGATCGCGCGCAGTTCCTGCGCCGATTTGCGCACCTCCATCGCGTCCATCAGCGCCTCATAGGTGCGGATGCGGGCGGTCAGCGTCTCGATCAGGGCGGTTTCCTGTTCGCCCCATGCGCCACCTTCGGGCACCGCCTCGCCGAATTTCGCGCGGCAGAACTTGGTGATGCGGCTGACGAAATTGCCCAGCACATCCGCGAGGTCCTTGTTCACGGAGGCCTGGAAGTTTTCCCAGGTGAATTCGGCATCCGAGGATTCTGGCGCATGGGACAGCAGCCACCAGCGCCAGTAATCGGCGGGCAGGATGTCGAGCGCCTGGTCCATGAAGACGCCGCGCCCGCGCGAGGTCGAGAACTGGCCGCCGTCATAATTGAGGTAGTTGAAGGACTTGATGTAATCCACCAGCTTCCATGGCTCGCCCGAGCCGAGGATCGTGGCGGGGAAGCTGAGGGTGTGGAAGGGCACGTTATCCTTGCCCATGAACTGGGTATAGGTCACGTCAGAGGCGCCCTTGTCGGTGCGCCACCAGCGTTCCCATGCGGGCGCGTCCAGCCCGTTCGCCTCGGCCCATTCGGCGCCGCAGGCGATGTATTCGATGGGGGCGTCGAACCAGACGTAGAAGACCTTGCCCTCCATCCCCGGCCAGTCCTGATCGCCTTTTCTCACCGGGATGCCCCAGTCCAGATCGCGGGTGATGCCGCGATCCTGCAACCCGTCGCCGTCATTCAGCCATTTCCTGGCGATCGAGGTGGTCAGGATCGGCCAGTCGGTCTTGCTGTCGATCCAGTCCTGCAGCTGCTGGCGCATCGTGCTTTGGCGCAGGTAGAGATGCTTGGTCTCGCGCTGCTCCAGATCGGTCGAGCCCGAGATGGTCGAGCGCGGATTGATCAGGTCCACGGGATCCAGCTGCTTGGTGCAGTTGTCGCATTGATCGCCGCGCGCGGACTCAAAGCCGCAGTTGGGGCAGGTGCCCTCGATATAGCGGTCGGGCAGGAAGCGGCCATCGGCGCGTGAATACATCTGCTTTTCGGTGACTTCGCGGATCAGCCCGGCCTCGGCCAGACGGCCTGCGAAATGCTGGGTCAGCCGATGGTTCTGCGGGCTGGAAGAGCGGCCGAAGTGATCGAAGCTGAGGCGGAAGCCCTGTGCGATCCGGGCCTGCACCTCATGCATTTCGGCGCAGTAGTCGGCCACGGGCTTGCCCGCCTTGGCGGCGGCCAGCTCGGCCGGGGTGCCGTGTTCGTCGGTGGCGCACAGAAACAGCACCTCATTGCCGCGCCCGCGCTGGTAGCGGGCATAAAGGTCGGCGGGCAGCTGGCTGCCCACAAGGTTGCCCAGATGCTTGATCCCGTTGATGTAGGGGATCGCCGAGGTGATCAGATGCCGTGCCATGTTCTTGTGCCCTTGTCCGGATTGGCCCTTCCTTAGCGCAAGGCGCGGCAGGGTTCCAGCGGCGGCTTGCGGGTTCAGTCCTCGTCGCGGGTGCGCCCGGTCAGCCGACCGATCAGGAAGGAGGTGCGCGGCGCCCAGACGTAAGGCGTGCGGCGCGCGGCGCGCGGGCGCATGCGCATGCGGATGAGACCGAAGATCACCAGCACCGCATGACCCGCGCCGATCATCACGAACATGGCCGAGGGGCCATAGACCTCGATCAGGGTCGAGGCCATGAGCGGGGCCGCGATGGCCCCCAGTGCAAAGAAGAACATCAGCGCCGCCGACAGCTCGACCCGTTCCGAGGCATCGGCGAAATCATGGGCATGGGCCGCGGCCACCGAATAGATCGGAAAGGTGGTGGCCCCGAAGAGCGTGGCGGTCAGCAGCACGCCCGTGATGCCCAGATCGCCCGTCAGCGCGGTCAGGGCCGAACTGGCGATCGAGGCGACCGACAGCCAGATCAGCACCCAGCGGCGATCGTATTTGTCGGCCAGCCAGCCCACAGGGTATTGCGCCAAAGCGCCGCCGGCCACGAAAGCGGCCAGGAACCAGGCGATCTGGTCCACGGCCAGCCCCACGCCTTGCCCGTAGACCGGCCCCACCATGCGGAACGAGGCGCTGGACAGCGCCGCCACCACCACCCCCGCCGCCGCCAGCGGCGAACGGGTGACCGCCAGCATCGGGCGCAGGCGCAGCGCGGTCGGTGTGTCCGGCTCGGCGGTGCGGGTCAGGGTGATCGGCAGAAGGGCCGCACAGCACAGCAGCGCCAGCAGGTTGTAGGACACGTAGGAGGCCGGTTCGAGCACCGAGATCAGCATCTGGGCCACCAATGAGGCGCCCATGTCCACGACCCGGTAGGTGCCCATGGCGCGGCCGCGCGTCTCGTTGGTCAGCTTGGCCTGAAGCCAGGCCTCGATCACCGTGTAGCAGCCGGCCACGCAGAGGCCCGAGGCCACGCGCATCAGCGCCCAGGCATAGGCGTCGATCACCAGCATATGGGCCAGCAGACCGATCGCGCCGGTCGCGGTGAAGGCGGCGAAGGCGCGCGAATGGCCGATCGTGCCCATCAGGCGCGGCGCCCACCAGCAGCCGATGAAGAAACCCAGGAAATGCGCCGAGCCCAGAAGGCCGATCTGGGCATTGGTGAAATCAAGCGTCAGCCCGGACAATGCATCCAGCGGCCCCACGCCCCCGGTCGAGAGCTGAAGCAGGATGACCGACAGAAAGAGGGCCGCGAAAGATATCATCAGGCGCATGTGGCCAGTCCTGCCCATCCTGTCGGGGATGACAAGGGGGCTTTGCACGTTTTGCGGGCCATGGCCTGAGTATTTGAAGAACGATGAAGGGTCAGGCGCGCGCCCCTTCACTGTTCCTCAAATACTCAGGCAGCCTTGATCCGGATCGGTCCGCTTGCGGCATGGGTGGGGCCGTGCAATTGCCAGTCTCTTGGCGGGTCCTGGCGGGCGCGCAGGCGGCGCAGGGTCCAGCCTTGCCGTAGGGGGCCATGGGCGGGGGCCATGTGCCAGCGGGTCTCGACCCCCGGCGCGCCGCCCATGTCCGGGGTCAGGATCAGGCCAAGGGGGGCAAAGACGCCTTCGGCGGCACCCGTTTCGGCGGCCAGGTGCAGGCGGCGCACGGGCGTCAGGCCGGGCGGGCCGGGCAGGTCGGCGACCACCAGCGGGGCGGCGCCGCTGCGCAGTGCCTCCTCCATGCACCACAGCAGGTCCTCGGGGCGCTGGGGGCTGAGATGCAGGAAGCCTTCGGGCCGGGCCAGCCCTGCCACACCGTCCGGGTTGGGCCGGTCGGGCAGGTGGCGCGGCGCGATCCAGATCACCGGGCCCCCGTGCTGGCGCTGCACCATGCCGGCCAGCCAGATGGCAAGGCTGCGCCTTGCGGGGCCACAGGCCTCGTGCAGGCGCGCCAGGGTCAGGCAGATGTCATCAGCCAGGGCCAGGGCCGGGCGGGGGCGATGCGGCGCGCGGGCCAGCAGGGTGGGGTTCAGGGGAATCGTCATGCTGTCAGTCTAGCATGTTCTTCTTTTGTTCCAATATCCGTTTCGGGGGTGACCCTGCCGGAAAACCCGCTAGGCTCCGGCACGAACAGCGAAAAAAGGAGAGCCGCGATGAAGATGAATCCGCTGGGGCGCACCGGCATCATGGTCAGCGAACTGTGTCTGGGCACCATGACCTGGGGCACCCAGACCGCGCAGGCCGAGGCCCATCGCCAGATCGAGACTGCGCTGGATCACGGTATCAACCTCATCGATACGGCCGAGATGTATCCGGTGAACCCGGTCGCCAAGGAGACGATCGGTCTGACCGAAGAGGTGATCGGCGCCTGGCAGGCGGCCAACCCGGGGCGGCGCGGCGACTATGTTCTGGCGACCAAGCACAGCGGCGAGGGCCTGGCCCATGTCCGCGAGGGCGCGCCGATCTCGTCGGTGACCATTCCGCAGGCGGTCGAGGGGTCACTGAAGCGGCTGAAGACGGATGTGATCGACCTTTACCAGTTCCATTGGCCCAATCGCGGCTCTTACATGTTCCGGCGCAACTGGGGCTATGATCCTTCGGGTCAGAACCGGGCCGAGACCCTCGCGCATATGGAGGATGCGCTGGAGGCGCTGCAAAAGCAGGTCGAGAAGGGCAATATCCGCCATTTCGGCCTGTCCAACGAAAGCGCCTGGGGCACGACCCAATGGGTGCGGATCGCCGAGGAGCGCGGCTGGCCGCGCGCGGCCTCGATCCAGAACGAATATTCGCTGATGTGCCGGATGTATGACACCGACATGGCCGAGATGAGCGTGAACGAGGATGTGGGTCTGCTGGCCTTTTCGCCGCTGGCGACAGGGCTTCTGACCGGCAAGTACCGGGACGGGGCCAGCCCGGAAGGGTCGCGCCGCAGGCTGAACCCCGATCTTGGCGGGCGCAATACCGAGCGCGCACATCAGGCTGTTGCGGCCTATCTGGACCTTGCGGCGGAATACGGGCTGGATCCGGTGCATATGGCGCTGGCCTGGTGTGCCGGGCGGCCCTTCATGACCTCCGTGATCTTCGGCGCCACGACCCAGGCGCAGCTTGAGCATGTGCTGGAGGGCGCCGGGATGGTGCTGCCCGAGGGGCTGGCCGCGCGGATCGACCAGGTGCACCGGGCGCATCCGCTGCCTTACTGATCCGTTCCCGCAGGATCGGGCTTGATCGTATCCATAATTCCGGTATTTAGGAAATATGGATACGAATCTCGCCATCACCGCTTTCGCGACGCTGGGCCATGCCGGGCGCCTGTCTGTCTTTCGCCTGCTGATGCGGCACATGCCGCAGGGCGTGCGCCCGACCGAGATCGCCGAGGCGCTCGGGCTCAAGCAGAACACGCTGTCGCATCACCTGTCCGACCTGGAGCGCGCGGGGCTGATCCGCGCGACCCGCGAGGGGCGATCGCTCTACTACAGCGTCAATCTCGAACGCGCGGGTATGCTTGTCACATTTCTCGTCGATGACTGCTGTCGTGGGCGGCCAGAGGTCTGCGCCCATCTGACGGGACATGAAATGCAATCCCACAACGGACAGGAGAAGGGCATGTTCAACGTATTGTTCATTTGCACCAGCAATTCCGCGCGGTCGATCATGGCCGAGGCCCTGCTGAACGAGATGGGGCAAGGGCGCTTCCGCGCCTTTTCCGCGGGCACCATCCCGCGCGGGGCGCCGCATCCACGGGCGGTCGCGCTGCTGGAGCGGGCAGGCTTCGCGACGGATGGCCTGCGTTCGAAGGATCTGACGGAATTCGAGGCCGAGGGCGCCCCCTGGATGGATTTCGTCTTTACCGTCTGCGACCGCGCCGCGTCCGAGGAATGCCCGCCCTGGCCGGGCCATCCGCTGAGCGCGCATTGGGGCATCCCCGATCCCGTCAAGGAAACCGGGACCGAGGCCGAGCAGGCGCTGGCCTTCGCCACGGCCTTTGATGCGCTGCGCCGCAGGGTTGCGGCCTTCGTGGCGCTGCCCATGGAGGCGCTGGACCGGATCAGTTTGCAAAAACACATCGACGACATCGGCCGCGACGCGGTTCTGGAAGGGAAAAACGCATGACCCGCATTGCGCTGAATGGATTTGGACGGATCGGCAAGCTGCTGCTGCGCGCGCTGGCGGATCAGGGGCTGGCGGGGCAGATCGTGCTGCTGAACGATCCCGCAGGCAGCCCCGAACAGCATGCGCTGCTGATGGAGTTCGACAGTGTGCATGGCCGTTGGCGTGGCGATATCGCCCATGATGCCGAAAGCCTGACGGTGAACGGGCAGCGGATGCAGGTGACCGCGCAAAAGCGGATCGAGGATCTGCCGCTGGCCGCGCTGGGCATCGATCTGGTGCTGGATTGCACCGGCGTTTTCAAGACCGCCGACAAGGTCGCGCCCTATTACGCGGCGGGGGTGAAGAAGGTGATCGTATCCGCGCCCGTCAAGGATGGCGGTGCGCTGAACCTGGTCTACGGGGTGAACCACCACCTTTATGACCCGGCGCAGCATGACCTGGTGACGGCGGCAAGTTGCACCACGAACTGCCTGGCGCCGGTCGTGCAGGTTCTGCATGAGAATCTTGGTATAAAACACGGATCCATCACGACAATCCACGACGTGACGAATACCCAGACCATCGTTGATCGCCCTGCCAAGGACATGCGGCGCGCGCGATCGGCGCTGACCAACCTGATCCCCACCACCACCGGCAGCGCCACCGCGATCACGCTGATCTACCCGGAACTGAAGGGCCGGTTGAACGGCCATGCGGTGCGGGTGCCGCTGCTCAATGCCTCGATCACCGATTGCGTCTTCGAGATGGCGCGCGAGACCAGCGTCGCCGAGGTGAACGCCCTGTTCAAGGCCGCCGCCGAGGGGGCGCTTGCGGGGATCCTGGGGTACGAGGAGCGGCCGTTGGTTTCCTGTGACTACAGGGGCGATCCGCGTTCGGCCATCATTGATGCGCCCTCCACCATGGTGGTGAACGGCACGCAGGTGAAGGTCTATGCCTGGTATGACAACGAATGGGGCTATGCCTGCCGCATGGCCGATATCGCCCGCATGGTTGCGGGGACAATGTGAGCCAGACCGCCCCGAACGGATTGCGCGCCTATGTGGCGGTGACGGCGGCCTATTGGGCCTTCATGCTGTCGGATGGCGCGCTGCGCATGCTGGTGCTGTTGCATTTCAACGGGCTGGGGTTCAGCCCGGTGCAGTTGGCCTGGCTGTTCCTGCTCTACGAGGTGGCGGGGATCGTGACCAACCTGTCGGCGGGCTGGATCGCGGCGCGGTTCGGGCTGACGGTCACGCTCTATGCGGGGCTGGCGGTGCAGATCGCGGCGCTGGCCGCGCTGGCGCAGCTTGATCCGGGCTGGAGCGTTGCGGCCTCGGTGGCCTTTGTCATGGCGGTGCAGGGCGCGTCGGGCGTGGCCAAGGACCTGTCCAAGATGGCGTCGAAATCGGCGGTCAAGCTGCTGGCCCCCAAGGTGGATGGGGGGCTTTTCCGCTGGGTGGCCTGGCTGACCGGATCGAAGAACGCGGTCAAGGGGCTGGGCTTTTTCCTGGGGGCGGCGCTTTTGGGGCTGATCGGTTTCGTGCCTGCGGTCTGGGCGATGGCGGGCGTTCTGGCGGTGATCCTGCTGGCGGTCGTGCTGTTCATGCCGCAGGGCCTGCCACAGGGGCGCAAGGATGCGAAATTCACGCAGGTCTGGTCGCGCGATGCGCGCATCAACCGGTTGTCGCTGGCGCGGATGTTCCTGTTCGGCGCGCGCGACGTGTGGTTCGTGGTGGGCATCCCGGTCTATTTCCAGTCGGTCCTGTCGGATGGCACGCCCGAGGGGGCGCGCGCGGCGTTCTTCCTGATCGGCGGGTTCATGGCGGCCTGGATCATCGCCTATGGCGCGGTGCAGGGATCCGCGCCGCGCATCCTGCGCGCGGCAACCCGGCCCGAGGAACAGATCGTGGCGCAGGCGATCCGCTGGGCGGGGCTGCTGGTGCCGATCCCGCTGGTGCTGGCGGGGCTTGCCCATGCGGCGGGTGCGCCGGCCGACTGGCTGACGCTGTCACTGGTGGCGGGGCTGCTGGTCTTCGGGTTTGTCTTCGCGATCAATTCATCGGTGCATTCCTACCTGATCCTGGCCTTCAGCAGCGATGACCGGGTCACGATGGATGTGGGCTTCTACTACATGTCCAACGCCGCCGGGCGGCTGCTGGGCACGTTGCTGTCGGGCCTGTCCTACCAGTTGGGCGGCGTGGCGCTTTGCCTGGCCACGGCAGGCGGCATGGCCCTTGCCAGCTGGTGGGCGGTGCGGCGGTTGCGGTCTGTCTAGCCCGGCCTGCCGCTATCGCTTGCAAGGCCGCCCCGCGCGCCCTTAGGGTGCGGCTGTGGCGGCCCTTGCCCGCCCGGAGTGGAGTGCCATGCCGATTTCCCTGTTTCGCCCCTTGTCCGGCCTGCTGGTGCTGGTCCTGCTGGCCGCGTGCAATGCGCCCATGCCCGAGCGGGGTTTTCGCGATCCGGGCGCGCCCTTCGCCTCGACCCAGCGGTTCGACGTGACGCGATTCCTTGGGGAATGGGTGCAGGTCGCAGCCTTTGCGGCACCCGGGCAGGGTGTCGCGCCGGAACGGCACCTTTACCGCCGCGCCACCACCGGGCAGCTCGTGGCCGATATCACCGGGGCGGATGGCGCGACGCGGCGCGAGGTCCATGACCTTGTGGCGCCGGGGCGGTTGCGTCCGCGCGGGCAGGATGCAGCGCCGGGGGATCTGTGGGTGCTCTGGGTCGACGAGGGGTTCCGCACGGCTGTTCTTGGCACGCCATCGGGGTCGCGGGCCTTCATCCTCGATCGCAGTGCAGCACCCGCGCCCGACCGGCTGCGCGCCGCGCGCGAGATCCTGGACTGGTATGGCTATGACATGGCACTGTTGCAGACTGCCCGCTGAGGTGCGGATTCGGAGTATTTGAAGAACGATGAAGGGGCCGGTGCTGCCACATCGTCAGAGGATTCGCGCGCGCAGGCTTTCCAGATGCAGGGGCAGGTCGCGGGCCGAGATGCTGGCCTCGCGCACCAGATGATCGAAATGGCGGGTGAAGGCCTGCACGCGTTCGCTGTCGCGGAAGGCCACGTAGTTGCGGCCCACGTAAAGCACGGCCAGCAGGGGGCCGAAAATGGTGATCGGGGCGGAATAGACGCGGCGCGCATCGAAGAGGTATAGCCGCAGGCCCGGGTAGAATTGCGCGTTCAGCGCCAGGAAACGGTCGATCTGTTCGCGCCTGAGTGCAGGGGGCAGGCCCGCGTAATAGCCGGTGCCAAGGGCGAAATTTTCCATCTCGTGCAGGGGCAGGGCGATCTCGTAATCCGAATGCGCCCCCCGCATCCAGTCCAGCCTGTCTTGCGAGGCATTGATCGCCTGTTCCGTCGTGCGGCCCAGGTGGGGGGTGTATTCCCATTCCAGCAGCGCGCGGGTCTTGAGCATGTCGGGCAGGGCGGCGGGGACATGGCGGATCTTGTAGCCTGCCGCCTCGCGGTGCCAGCTGAAGATCTGTTCATCCACAAGGGCGCGGGGGGCTTCGGTCAGCGACAGCGAGATGGCCATGAGGTCAGCCGCCGTTTCCGGCCTGTCCGACAGCGACAAGAGCCAATCCGCCGACACGCCCAGGGCCGCCGCGCATTCGCCCACGACCTGCGCATTGGGCAGGCGCGCCCCGTCGCCACCCAACAGTTGCGAGACGGTTGAACGGTCCACCCCGATCCGGCGGGCCAGGCTGCTCTGGTTCACGCCCTTGCGTTCCATCGCGGCCGCAAGGCGTTGGCGGAATTGTGTGGCGCGCTGTCGTTTGTCTATTTTTACACTCATGTGTTCACTATTATCACCTTTGTCGAGAATTGTTAATCATTTCCCGAATTCCAACAGGTGAGCTGCCGGATTAAGCCTTGGAAAACAAGGAAAAGACGGGCCTTCATGAGCAGTCGCACGCTGGGTGTTTCGGGAAAATCGATCGAATGGCCAACGCTGGCCCTGCTGATCCTGTGCTATGCCGTCTGGGCGATCGGTACCACTTGGGCGGCCGGATGGTTCCTGCCGTTGGGGATGGTGCTGGTGGCGTTGTCGGCGGCGCTGCATTCCTCGCTTTGCCACGAGGCGCTTCACGGGCACCCCACCCGCTACAGGTGGCTGAACGAGGCGCTGGTCTTTCCGGCCCTGACCCTGTGCATTCCCTATATCCGGTTTCGCGACACCCATCTGGCCCATCATCAGGACGCGATCCTCACCGATCCCTATGACGATCCTGAAAGCAATTACCTCGATGCCGGTGTCTGGGAGCGGCTGTCGCCGTGGCAGCAGGCGGTGCTGAACCTGAACAACCGGCTGGCGGGGCGGCTGCTGATCGGGCCCATTGTCAGCCAGGTGGCGTTCATGGCTGCGGATTGGCGCGCGATCCGCGCGGGGGATCGCACCGTGCTGCTGGGCTGGCTGTGGCACATCCCTGCGCTGGCGCTGGTGATCTGGTGGATGGCGGCGCTGGGCCAGATGCCGGTCTGGGCCTTTGTGCTGGCGAGCTATGCGGCGATCTCGATCCTGAAGATCCGCACCTTTCTCGAGCATCAGGCCCATCTGCGCGCGCGCGGGCGTACCGTGATCATCGAGGATCGTGGCCTGCTGGCGTTTCTGTTTCTGAACAACAACCTGCATGTGGTGCATCACATGCACCCCAAGCTGCCCTGGTACAGGCTGCCTGCGCTCTATTTCGCCAATCGGGACAGGTACCTGGCCCGCAACGATGGTTACATGTTCCCCTCCTATGGTGCGATTTTCCGGCGCTACCTGTTCAAGGCCAAGGACCCGGTGCCGCATCCCCTCTGGCGCCGCCCCTGATTTGACGGCATGAGTGGCCCCATGGAAACATGGGTCATCGCCACTGTCCTTGCCGCCGCGTTTCAGACCGCGCGCTTCATGCTGCAGAAAAAGCTGAGCATGGGGGCATTGTCCACGGCCGGTGCGACCTTTGCCCGCTTTGTCTATTCCGCGCCGCTGGTGCTGTTGCTGGTGGCGGTCTACCTGGGCCTGCAGGGGCTGTCGCTGCCCGCGCTGTCGGGCCTTTTCTGGGCCTATGCCTTGACGGGGGGGCTGGCGCAGATCCTGGCCACGATCTGTGTCGTGGCGCTGTTCCGGCAGCGCAATTTCGCGGTGGGGATCACCTTCAAGAAAACCGAGGTGGTGCAGACCGCGCTGGTGGGGCTGGTCGTTCTGGGCGAGGGGGTCAGCGCCGCCGGGCTGGGTGCGATCCTTGTGGGGCTTGTTGGCGTGCTGCTGTTGTCGGGCACGCCGGGGCTGGTGGGGGGGCACTGGGTGCAGCGTATCGCCACCCGTGCGGCGGGGCTTGGCCTGCTGTCCGGCATCCTTTTCGCCATATCGGGTGTGACCTACCGTGGCGCTTCGCTTGAACTGGCAAGTGACGATCCGTTCCTGCGCGCGATGGTCACGTTGGGGGCGGTCACGGCCTCGCAAACCATCGCCATGACGCTGTGGCTGCGTTGGCGCGAGCCCGGTCAACTGAGCGCCGTGATCGCGGCGCGGCGCAGCGCGGTCTGGATCGGTCTGACCTCGATGGCCGGCAGCCTGTGCTGGTTCACCGCCTTCACGCTGCAGAATGCCGCCTATGTCAACGCGGTCGGTCAGATCGAGCTGATCTTTTCGCTGGCGGTATCCGTGCTGGTGTTCCGCGAACGCATGACCGCCCGCGAGATCGCGGGCATTGGCCTGCTCAGTGCGAGCGTCCTGTCACTGGTCCTATTCCTTTAAGGCGCAGGAACAGGCTTTCCTCCTCGTTGTTCTTGAAGAAGGGCACGCTTGCGGGCGGCTCGGTTTCCCTGGCCCTTGCCGCGACCTCGGCCAGCACGACCTCGGTGATGAAGGGCAGGTCGAATTCGCGCACGCGCGGCAGCGGGATCCATTGCAGATGCGAAAGCTCGTCGCAGGCGGCGCTGAAATCATCGGGATCGCTGGCCAGGTCATCGGCATCGACAAGGAAAAAGCGCGCATCGAACCGGCGCGGGCGGCCCGGCGGGGTCACGGCGCGGAACACGAATTGCAGCGGATGGGCTGCGGGCATGTGGCCGGTGG
Source organism: Paracoccaceae bacterium (assembly GCA_030758115.1). Lineage (GTDB taxonomy): Bacteria > Pseudomonadota > Alphaproteobacteria > Rhodobacterales > Rhodobacteraceae > Seohaeicola. The sequence goes on from JANREX010000098.1 coordinate 12,010, forward strand.
CGGCAAATGTCTGCCAATCGGGGGGCGGGCTGGTCCAGAGACCCTTGGCGCCCAGCACAAGGCCGGTTTCCTCCCACAGTTCGCGGATCGCGGCGGCGGCCAGCGCATGGGCAAGGTCGGGCGGTGCGTCGTCGCACAGCCGCCCGGCGCAGGGATCGGGCAGGGGCGTGACCAGCGGCACGGCGCGATCGGCGTCATCCACGGCGCCGCCGGGAAACACGAATTTGTCGGGCATGAAGGCCGCTTGTGACCCGCGTTGCCCCATCAGGACATGGGGGTCGTTGTAACGGTCGCGCAGCACGATCACGGTCGAGGCGTTGCGGATCGCGGTCTTGTCGATGCTCATCTGGTCCCTTTCACGGTGAAAGGGTCACGCGGCCTTGGCGAACCCGTGCATCATCCGCGCCCATTGCAGGCCCACGATCGCCCCTTTCAGTCTGGGCAGAAGGTAGAGCGATAGCGCGACAGAGCCAAGGGCGAAGATGCTGAACAGGATCAGCGGCTCGGGGCGCCATGTCTCGAAGACGAGCAGAAGCAGCGGCGCCATCAGGTGGCCGACGAAAAGGATGGTCAGGTAGGCGGGGCCATCATCCGCGCGATGATGGTGCAATTCCTCGCGGCAGACCGGGCAGGATTTGCGCACCGACAGATAGCCTTTCAACAGGGGGCCGCTGCCGCAGTTGGGGCATTTGCCGCGCCAGCCCTTCCACATCGCGGGCCAGGTTTCGCGATGCGATGATTTCGCCGCGGTCTCGTTGATCGCCGCCTGATCCGGGAATGTGTCTGTCTGCGGGTCCGTCATCACGTGATGGCTGTGGTCGTTCATGGTCGCCTCGGGTTCGGTGCAAGGGGCGACCATCTGTCAATTCGCGCGGCTTGGAAAGCGGTGATCCCCGTGCCGCGTCTACATGTCGCAAAAATCTGCCGATGCCCGGTGGCGCGGGGTCACGGGCGAAAAAAGTTTCGTCCACCGCGACGGAACTGGCCCGCCGCGCCGTATCAGAGGCACAACAGGCGGCAAAGGCCCCATGCCCGGCCCCGCCCTCAAACCGGAGAGATCAAGATGAAACGCACTGTTCTGATATCCAGCCTGACCGCCCTTGCCCTTGCAGGCACAGCCCTGGCCGCGGTCGCTGCATCCGATGGCAAGCCCGGCCGCGCAGAGCACCGTGGCGACCGGGTCATGATGATGCCGTTCGAGGATATCGACGCCGATGCCGACGGCAAGATCACGCCCGAGGAAATGCAGGCCCATGCCGGGCTGCGCTTTGACGCGGCCGATGCCGACAAGGATGGCCTGCTGGACGCGACCGAGGTGCAGGCGCAGATGCTGGCCCGCGCCACCGCGCAGATGGCCGAACGCAGCACGCGCATGATCGAACGGATGGACCGGGATGGCGATGGCAAGCTGTCGGCCGAGGAAATGCGCGCCGGCCCCCGCAATGGTGATCGGTTCGCGCGGATGCTGTCGCGTCTGGACAAGGACGAGGATGGCGCCCTGTCGCGCGAGGAGTTCGAGGCCGCCCGCGAGATGCGCGGCGCGCATCGGCATGGTGACGGGCATCACTGGGGTCGCAAGAACGACTGAACATTGCCCGTTTGACTGACCCGGAATGGCCTTCAGGGGCCATTCCGTCCGGACAGGTCATCCGATTGCCGAAACGGCAGGGACAGGATAGGCCGGAGGGACGATGACAATGGCTTTCGATGCCCCTACGGATCCGGCAGATGACGTGCTGCTGCGCCGCTTCGCCTCGGGTGATGCGGCGGCGGCGCGGGCGCTGACGCTGCGCTTGACGCCGCGGGTGCATGCCCATGCCATGCGGCTGCTGGGCGACCGGGCCGAGGCCGAGGATGTCACGCAGGAGGCGCTGTTGCGCCTGTGGCGGATCGCGCCGGACTGGCGCGAGGGCGAGGCGAAGGTGTCGACCTGGCTTTACCGGGTGACGGCCAACCTGGCCACGGACCGCCTGCGCAAGAAACGCGGTGTCGCGCTGGATAGCGTGCCCGAGCCCGAGGATGATGCGCAGGGGCCAGCGGGCATTTTGCAGGACAAGGCGCGGGCTGAGGCCTTGCAGCGGGCCTTGGCGGCCTTGCCAGAGCGTCAGAGACAGGCGGTCGTGCTGCGCCACCTGGAAGGCCTGGGCAATCCCGAGATTGCCGGGATCATGGAGATCAGCGCCGAGGCGGTCGAAAGTCTGCTCGCCCGGGGCAAACGCGCCTTGACGGCCGCCCTTTCGGGCCAGCGCGCAGAATTGGGGTATGAAGATGACTGACGAGCGCAAGACACAGCCGGATGATGACGGGCTGGAGGACTTTTTCGAGGCCGCACGGCGCATGGCGCCGAGCCCGTCGGATGCGCTGATGGCGCGGGTTCTGGCCGATGCGCTGGCCGCGCAGCCGGTGGCCG
>JANREX010000099.1 GCA_030758115.1 Paracoccaceae bacterium
AAGGTGCGGCCAAGGTCTTCAAGCCCGCCTTCGGGTCGGGCTTCATCGTGGGCGTCGTGGGGGCCTTGCAATTCGAGGTGCTGGCCAGCCGGATCGAGCTGGAATACGGCCTGCCGGTGCGGTTCGAACAGTCGCAGTTCACATCGGCGCGTTGGGTGAGCGGTGCCCGCCAAGCCGTTGAAAAATTTGTGAATGTCAACAAGCAGCACATCGCGCATGACCATGATGGCGACATCGTCTACCTGACGCGGCTGCAATGGGACATCGACCGGATCGAACGCGACTATCCGGATGTGAAACTGACCGCGACCAAGGAAATGATGGTCTGACAAGGACCGGACCGGCAGGGCATGGCAGCCATGCCGCAGCGCGTGACAATCTGCGCCGCGTGACCCTTGGCAGGCTTGCGCGGCGCGCGGCGGCTGATCATTCTCTGGCGCATGAGTGATGCCAGTGCCCCCACCTATCCCGGCGGTTTCGCCGCCATCCTGACCCAGATGGAGGGGCGGCGCGATCCTTTCACCTATGAGGATGGCGAGGGGCTGCCGCCGCTGGATGTCGATCTGTCCGCGCTCAAGCACAAGCGGGTGGATGGGCGCGCCCTTGAGGTCGATGGCTCGAAATCCACCTATGCTCGCAAGCTGCGAGAGCTGAGCCAGGAATTCGACGGCCTGCCCGCGCTGCTGTTGCTGCATGGGCTGCTGGTGGCCCATCTGCGCCGCCGCACCGCGCCCGATCATGCCGCCCCCCTGTTCCAACGCCTCTGGAGCGAGGAATCGGACTGGTTGATGCAGCGGATGGATGCCCGCTGGCTGGTGTCGGCCGCCACCACCTTCGGCGATCACGGCGCGACCGAGACGCAGCGCCGGCTGGGCCATTCGCTGAGCGTGATGTTCGGGATGATGAAGCTTTATGAGACCGAGCGCGTTTTTTCCGGCGCCGATCCCACGCAGCCCTTCGACTGGTCAAAGCGCAAGATCCCGCCGCTCGCCATGCAGATGGACGCCTATGCCCTGGGCGCGGGCGGGCTGGATGTGAACATGCTGGGCCGGTTGTGGCAGGATGCGGACAGCGATGCGGTGATCGCCCCGCTCGCGCGCCGTCTGCTGGATCTGCTGATCGCCGATGACCGCACCATCTTCCGGCGGCTGCGGCTGATGCGCCAGCAACGCGAAAAGGCGCAGAAGGCCGAGGGGATTCGCCCCAGGCGCGGCCATGCCGCCCCATCGGCCCATATCCCTGTACCCGCGCGGGCGGTGGCGCAGGATCCTGCGACCCTGCGCTGGGGCACCGTGACGCTGATCAAGGCGCCGCTGCCCCGGATCGCCGCTTTCGCCGCGCATCACCTTGAGATGGGCGCGCACCGCCTGCACATCCATCTGGACGAGCCCCACCCCGAGGCCGCCGCCTTCCTGTCGCGCCATCCCGGCATCGAGGTCACGATCTGCGATGCCGCCTGGTGGGCCGGTCAGAAAAAGCCGCGCATGAAAGCGCATCAGCTGCGCCAGGCCTGGGTGGCGACCCAGACCTATCACCGCACCGATCTGGATTTCCTGGCCCATGTCGACGTGGATGAATTCATTCTGACGGATGCGCCACTGGCCCCGACGCTGGCTGCACTGCCCGCCGATATCGCGGCGCTGCATCTGCCCCCGGCGGAATTGCTGGCCGGCACGACGGACCGCTTCAAGTTGACCCCGCGCCATGCGGGACAGGAGAAGGCGGTGCTCGAGGATATCTATCCCAATTTCGGCGGCCATCTGCCCGGCGGCTTCATCAGCCACCGCGAGGGCAAGATGATCGCGCGCTGCGGCATTCCGGGTGTGCGTTTCGGGCTGCATGCGCTGCTGCTGAACGGGCATCCGGCCAGCAATCGCATGACCCTGGCCGATGTGATCCTGGGCCATGCCCATGCCCCCGACTGGGAGACATTTCAGCACCACCTGGCCTTTCGCATGACCCAAGGCTCCTATCGCAAGTCCGACGAAGAGGTGCTGGGCCTGCGCGACATCCTTGACCTGCTGCACGAGGAAGAGGGCGAAGACGGGCTGCGCACCTTCTTTTCGGAGGTCTGCGAGGGCAATGACCGGCTGACCCGCGCACTGGAGGCGCATGGCATGCTGGTGCGCGCGCCGCTTGAGCTTGATCGCAAGATGATGCGCATTTTCGGCGCAATACCAAAGGCTTGACAACCATGCCTCATGCAGATGACCTGCCCAGATGGGGGATCGTATCGACCATCAAGGCGCCCGTGGGCGCGATCCTGGCCTTTGCGGCCCATCACCTGGATCAGGGCGCGCATCGCCTGTTTCTCTATCTCGACGATGACAACCAGGCGGCATTCCGCATCCTCAAGGCGCATCCCAAGATACGGCCCGTCCTGACCGATGACGCCTATTGGCGCGCGCTCGGCATGAAGCGGCGGGCCAAGCACCAGTCGCGCCAGTTCGAGAACGCGCGCCATGCCTATGGGCGCGCCGGCGATCTGGACTGGCTGGCCCATATCGACGTCGATGAATTCCTGCTGCCCGCCCGCCCGCTGGGCGCGCAACTGGCCGATCTGCCGCCCGGTTGCCTCTGCGGGCGCATCCGCCCGGTCGAGGCGCTGGCCCCGGCAGAACCGGGTCAGCCCCTCTTCGCCAAGGCGTTTTCCCTGGACCGCGCCACCCGCAACCGGCAGACCGAGGCGCTTTATCCAGATTACGGCGCGCATCTGAACGGCGGTTTCCTCAGCCATGTGGCGGGCAAGATGATCTATCGCACGGGCATTCCCGACCTGAAGGTGAACATCCACAACATCACCGTGGGCGAGGTGCAGAATCCCGGTCAGCGGGACATGACCGAAACCACGCTGCTGCATTGCCATGCCAAAAGCTGGCAGGATTTCATCGCCGCCTTCCATTACCGGCTGGACAAGGGCAGCTACCGCTCCGAACTGAAACCCAACCGCCCTGCGGATCAGGGCGGCCTGACCCTGCACGAACTGTTCGGCACGATTCACGCAGCCGAAGGCGAGGCCGGTCTGCGCCGTTTCTACGATCAGGTCTGCAGCGCCACACCGGCGCATCTGGCGGCCCTCGAGGCGCAGGGTTTGCTGTGCCGCCCTGCCCTCGATCTGGCGGGCGCGATTGCCCGCCATTTCCCGGATGCCGGTTCGCTTGGCGAAAATGCCGGTGCAGGCCGCTCTCATTGACCGCAGGTGCACTTTGCGCTATGGCCTGCGCGGGGATCGCATATGTGGATAACCACGGGGCCAGAGGGGCCCGAACCCCATCAGACGCAACGGGCCGTGACGTGTCCGTTATCAACGGATACACATGACAAAATTCTCTGATCTCAAACTCGACCCCAAGGTCCTCAAGGCGATTGAGGATGCGGGGTACGAAACCCCTACCCCCATTCAGGCCGGTGCCATTCCGCCCGCCCTGGAAGGCCGCGACGTTCTGGGCATTGCCCAGACCGGCACCGGCAAGACCGCCAGCTTCACGCTGCCGATGATCACGCTGCTGGCCAAGGGCCGCGCGCGCGCGCGCATGCCGCGCAGCCTGGTGCTGTGCCCCACGCGCGAGCTGGCCGCCCAGGTCGCCGAGAACTTCGATACCTACACCAAGTATCACAAGCTGACCAAGGCGCTGCTGATCGGTGGCGTGTCCTTCAAGGAACAGGAACAGCTGATCGACCGTGGTGTCGACGTGCTGATCGCGACACCCGGCCGCCTGCTGGATCATTTCGAACGTGGCAAGCTGTTGCTGACCGGCGTGCAGATCATGGTCGTCGACGAAGCCGACCGGATGCTGGACATGGGCTTCATCCCCGATATCGAGCGGATCTTCAGCCTGACGCCTTTCACCCGCCAGACCCTGTTCTTCAGCGCCACGATGGCGCCCGAGATCGAGCGGATCACCAACACCTTCCTCTCCGCCCCCGAGCGGATCGAAGTGGCGCGCCAGGCCAGCGCCTCGAGCACGATCACGCAGGGCGTGGTCATGTTCAAGGCCAGCCGCAAGGACAAGGAAGCCAGCGAGAAGCGCCAGCTTCTGCGCAAGCTGATCGATTCCGAAGGCGAGAAATGCAAGAACGCGATCATCTTCTGCAACCGCAAGACGGATGTGGATATCGTCGCGAAATCGCTGAAGAAATACGGCTATGACGCGGCTCCGATCCATGGTGACCTGGAACAGTCGCAGCGCATGCGCACGCTGGACGGGTTCCGCGATGGCACGCTGCGATTCCTTGTGGCCTCGGACGTGGCGGCGCGCGGTCTGGATATTCCGAACGTGAGCCATGTGTTCAACTTCGACGTGCCCAGCCATGCCGAAGACTATGTGCACCGCATCGGGCGCACCGGGCGCGCGGGCCGCACCGGCACCGCGATCATGATCTGCACCGGGCGTGACGACAAGAATTTCGCCGATGTGGAACGTCTGATCCAGACCGAGATCCCGCGCCTGGACAATCCGCTGCAAGGCGTGATCCTGCCCGAAAGCGACGAAGAGCCCGAAGCCGAAGTGCGGCAATCGTCCTCGCGCAGCCGCTCGCGCGGTGGGCGTGGACGCTCTGGCGACAAGACGGCCCCCAGGGACAAGCCCGAAGAGGCGAAAGCCGAGGCCCCGCGTGAGGCGAAGCCGCGCGAGGACCGCGCACCGGATGCCGCACAGGGTGAGGACAAGCCGCGCGAAGAGCGCGCGCGCGACCCTCAACCGCGCGAGGCGCGTCAACCGCGCGAGCCGCGCGAGGAGCGGGTTCGCGACGCCAAACCGCGCGAGGAGCGTCAACCCCGCGAGCCGCGCGAGGAGCGTCAACCGCGCGAGCCGCGCGAGGAGCGGGCATCGGAAGGACGCTCGGACGAGCGGCGCGACCGGTCGCGTGGCGGTCAGGGGCGTGATTCCGGTCGCGACAATGGCCCCAAGGTTGTGGGCATGGGCGATCACCTGCCCAGCTTCATCGCTCTCAGCTTTGACGAGCGGCGCACGGGCTGATCCGCCTGCCCGGTTGACAGAACAAGACCCGCACCGATCCATCGGTGCGGGTTTTTTCATGCGTGCCAGATGTGTCGGATCAGACCGGAAAGACCGGCAAGCCCATGATCGCCATGGCAAAACTTGCCCCCGTCACCAGCACGAAGACCGTCGATACCGCCCAGACGGCCCGCAGCGCGGCACCTGCCGGCAACATCCGGGAGGCGACAAGCCCGCCAAGCGGGATCACATGCATCGCATGGGTCGCCAGGAAATGCGGCAGGCGCAGATCGCCCACCTCGCGCGACCAGCCCATGATCGGCACACGCGCATCAGACACTGGCACCCCCACAAGATGCCCTGTCTGCGATGACATGTAACCCGCCACAACCACCGTCAGCACGAAGGTCAGACCCAGGCCCAGCCCCACCGACAGGCGCAGCGCCGCATCGGGCAGACCGGCGGGGTTGCGCCAGATCGCGATGCCATAGATCAGGCTGGCCGAGGTCAGGGTGACGGCGAACAGGCCCATCAGGCCATAAAGCCCCTGCATCACAGGGTTGGACAGGTTGAAATGCGATGCCGTGCCGAACATGGCCGCCCCGCCGATCCAGGCCATTTCCCCCAGCACACACAGGATCACGACCACCGAGAATATCCTGAAACCGCGCCGGTCCAGCAGTCCGGCAGGCAGGAAGCGCGCGAAGAACGCAAGGCTCAGCAGGTAGACCGCCAGCGCGAATTCGAACTTCAGCGGTTTCAGCCAGATGTTTTCGCCCTGAAACAGGCGCGGATCGACCTGCATGGCCAGACCCGTCGGAAGCATGCTGAACAGCATCAAGGCGCCCAGCATGGCAAAGCGCGGATCGGCCCCGAACAGGGCGGGGATCATGCGGCCAGTCGACCGGGCGGGCATGGACGGGGAAAAGGTTGCATCGGTCATGTCAGGCCTCGCGTGTGCGCAGGGTGAAAAGACGGCGCGCCGCGCCGATGGACAGGAACAGGAACAGCCCCACGGGGCCGAACAGGAATGTCAGCAGCAGGCAGGGCAGCACCAGAAGATGCGCGATCCCCTCGCGCCGGGCGGCCCGCGTGATCCAGCCGCCGATGAACAGATCGAAAGCCAGGAAATGCACCCAGCCCGCAAGCGCCATCCAGGGGTTGGACAGAAGCAGCATCACATTGGACAGGCTGTCGAAACCGCCCTGCCCTTGCCACCAGTAACCCAGGATCACGGCCGTATAGCCGACCGAGAGGATCGCAGGGATTGCAAACCCGCCGATCCGGTCGGCCCATTTGGGTGCAAGCGGCGCCAGGGCCAGACAGGCCCACCCGATCATGGCGATGGGACCGGCGAGTTGAAAAAGGCTGTCAGGGGTCATGAAGCACCTCATCTGGACATTGGCAAGATAAAGGTGCCACCCCCATCTGGACACTGTCAAGACTTTAATTTGACACTGTCCAGATCAACGGATAAGAGGATGATATGACGGAGGAAAAATCAGCATATCATCACGGCGACCTGCGTGCGGCCCTGCTTGGTGCCGCCGAAACGGTGCTGGCAGACACGGGAATCGAGGCGTTTTCCCTGCGCCGCGTCGCGCGTGAGGTCGGCGTCAGCCATTCCGCCCCGGCCCATCATTTCGCCGATACCCAAGGCCTGCTGGCGGCATTGGCGACGGAGGGGTTCACCCGGTTCCTGAACGCGATGCAGGCGCGTCAGCGCGCGGCGGCGACGCAGGATGCGCGCGCGCTGCTGACGGCCTCGGGGTTGGGATATCTGGATTTCGCGCAGGGCTCGCCTGCCCTGTTCCAGCTGATGTTCGGGTCCGAGCGTGTGGATTTCTGCGACCCGATGCTGGACCGCGCCTCGACCGCCGCCTTCGATCATCTGGCGCAGGATATCGCGCGGCTGCGCGGGGTGTCACCCTATGACGATCCGGCGGCGATGGCGGATGTGATGGCCGCGTGGAGCATGGTGCACGGCTTTGCCGCGCTGCTGATGGCGGGGCGTCTGAAACCTGTGCAGGCGATGGATACGCCGGAGCGCGAGGCCTTTTTCGCAATGTTGTTCGCCCGCGTCACCCCATGAACGCGGGCGAAGCCGGTATCAGGCGCTGAGGCGGCTGATGACCACCGTCACCTCGGGCTTTTTGCCGATCTCGTCCAGCGCGGTCTGGCGGACGATCTTCTTCAGCTGCTGTTCCAGCTTGTCGTCATCGGCCAGCGTCGCCTCGGAGGCGCGATTGACGAACTGGTCCAGATCCGCCTCCAGCACCTCGACCAGCGGCGCACGCGAACGGCCCGTCTGGGCAAGGCCCATGATCTCGCACCAGGGCTCGCCCAGGGGCTCGTTCTCGTCATCCAGGATCAGGGTCACGGTGACATGCCCGTTCAGCGCCATGCGGATACGGTCGCGCACCACACCGTCCAGCGCGCCCACCTGCGCAGAGCCGTCCAGATAGGTGCGGCCCGTTTCGACATAGCCGGCCACGGCGGGTTCGTTCCCGCCAAGGTTCACGATCATCCCGTTCGATGCCAGAATCGACTGGAAGCGGTTGCCCTTGGCGATCTTGACCATCTCGCGCAGGTGGCGGTGTTCGCCATGCATGGGGACCACGATCTGCGGCTTGACCAGCTTCTGGATGAATTCGATGTCAGGCCGGTTGGCGTGGCCGGAGACGTGATATTTGCCGTTGCTGTCATCCACCACGTCCACGCCCATTTCGCTGAACTGGTTGATGATGCGGATGACGCCCTTTTCATTGCCCGGAATCGTCTTGGACGAGAACAGGAACATGTCCCCTTCCTTGAGCACCACACCCTGATATTTGCCATTGGCCAGCTGCGCACTGGCCGCGCGGCGCTCGCCCTGGCTGCCGGTGACGATCAGCATGACATTGTCGCGCGGCATCGCCATGGCATCCTCGGGGCTGACCACCTTGGGAAACGAGGTCAGAACACCCGTTTCGATCGAGGCTTCGATCATCCGGCGCATGGCCCGGCCCATCAGGCAGATCGACCGGCCCGCCGCCTCGCCCGCATCGGCCAGCGTTTTCACCCGCGCCACGTTGCTGGCGAAGGTCGTGGCGACGACCATGCCCTTCTGCGCCGCGATCAGATCGGTGATGGCAGTGCCCAGCGTCGCCTCGGACCGGCCTTCATGCTGGTTGAACACATTGGTACTGTCGCAGATCAGCGCCTTGACGCCACCCGCCGACACTTCGGCCCAGAGATCGGGATCGAAGGGTTCGCCCACAAGGGGTGTGCGGTCCAGCTTGAAATCGCCGGTATGGATCACGCGGCCCTCGGGCGTGTCGATCACAAGGGCCGAGGTTTCGGGGATCGAGTGCGACATCGGCAGGAAACCGACGGTGAACGGCCCCGCCGTCACGGTTTCAGGCCATTTCGAAACGGTTTTGACCACCTTGTCCGAATAGCCGTATTCCGCCAGCTTGCCCCGCGCGATATTCGAGGTGAAGGCGCGGGCATAGACCTTGGGCTCGCCCAGACGCTCGAAGAGGTGGCCGATGGCGCCGACGTGATCCTCGTGGGCATGGGTGATGAACACCGCCTCGATCCTTGTCTTGCGCTCTTCCAGCCAGGCGATGTCAGGCAGGATCAGGTCCACGCCGGGTGTGCCGTCCATGTCGGGGAAGGCGACGCCCACATCGACGACGATCAGCCGCTCGTTGTCGGGCGCGCCATATCCGTAGACGTAACAGTTCATCCCGATTTCCCCGGCACCGCCGAGGGGGAGATAAATCAAACGCTTGCTGCTCATATGTTGCCTTGGTCCTTGTTATATTTGTGAATGACCGTGAGGCCATGAATGGTCAGGTCGTCTTCGATCCTGTCGAACAGCATTTCCGAGGCACCGAACAAAGCGGCCAGCCCCCCTGTGCCGATTACGCGCATGTCGCGGTCGCGTTCCGCCTTGATCCTTGAGCAGATTTCCTTGACGAGGCCGACATAGCCCCAGAAAATCCCGGCCTGCATACAGGCCACGGTATTGGTGCCGATCACGCCCTGCGGCTTGGTGATGTCCACATGCGGCAGGGCGGCGGCGGCCATGTGCAGCGCCTCGAGCGAGAGGTTCACGCCGGGTGCGATCACCCCGCCGACATAGGCCCCGTCATCATCGACCACGTCGAAGGTCGTCGCGGTGCCGAAATCGACCACGATCAGGTTGCCGCCGTGCCTGTCATAGGCCCCTGCCGAATTGACCAGACGGTCCGGCCCCACGGTTGTCCCCTGATCCACCCGCGGCGCGCGCGGCAACATGCATTCCGGTTTACCCACCACCAGCGGGCGGCAGTTGAAATAGCGATCCGCCAGAACCCGCAGGTTGAACACCACGCGCGGCACCGTCGACGAGATGATGACCGCATTGATATCCATCGGGATCTTGTGATGATTCAGCAGCGCGCTGAGCCAGACATAATACTGATCCGCCGTCCGCTGATGTTCGGTCGAGGTGCGCAGCGTGCAGAGGAACCGCTCACCATCCCAGATCGAGAAAACGGTATTGGTATTGCCACAGTCGATGGCCAGGAGCATGTCTGCAATCCTCAGAAGAATACGTCGGCCGCAGCAATGCGGCGCGGGCCTTGCGGCGTTGATAGGACAAGTTGCCCCTGCTCGTCCACCGCATCGAACCGGCCCACGATCTCTTCGCCGGGAAGGCGCGCGGTGATCACCTCGCCCAGACGGGCGGCGCGGTCCAGCCATGCGGTGCGGATCGGGGCAAACCCATAGGTGGCGAATTGCGCCTCATGGCGGGCATAGGCCGGGGCCAGCAGGTCGAGGAAGTCCGCAGGGCTGACCGAGACACCGGTTTCCGACAGCAGCGAGACGGGGCGCACCGCCCCCTCTTCCACCTGGTCCGCGCCCGGCGCCTGCGCCAGGTTCACACCGATCCCGATCGACAGCGCATCGCCGCGCGGGCCGATGGTTTCCAGCAGCATCCCCGCCACCTTGCCGCCATTGAGCAGCACGTCATTGGGCCATTTCAGCGCGAAACTGCCCGGCCTGCCCGTGGCGGCGGCAAAGGCATCGTAAAGCGCGAGCGACGCCACGAAGGACCGCAACGCCGCCGTGGCGGGGGCCAATGGCCCCGGCAAGACAAGTGTTGCAGCGAAATTGCCCGCGGGGTGGCGCCACTCGCGTCCCCGCCGGCCACGTGCCGCCGTCTGGTGCAGCGCCAGGATCCAGGTCGGGCCGCGCAGATCGGCAAAGCGCCGCGCGGCCTCGTTCAGGGTGCTGTCCACCTGCGGCAGCACGATGCGGGCGGTGCCATCCGGCCAGCCCGCAACTGCGGCGTCAGTTGACAAGCGTAGCCGCCGCGGCAGCCGCCGCGCCTTCGATCCCGAAGAGGTTGACGACACCGAACAGCATCGCGCCGGCCGAGGCCATCAGCATCACCCAGAGCACCGGGGATTTGCCGCCGTCCAACTCCTCGCCCTCGTCACCGAAGTACATGAAGTAGACGATGCGCAGGTAATAGAAGGCCCCGATCACGGACGCGATCACACCGGCAATCGCCAGCCAGGCAAGACCCGCGTCATAGGCGGCGCGCAGCACGTAGAACTTGCCGAAGAAGCCAACCAGCGGCGGCACGCCTGCAAGGCTGAACAGCAGGATCAGCATGGCCAGCGCCCGGCCCGGCTCGCGCTTGGCATACATGTTCAGCGCGGCGATATCGGTGACGGGCTGGCCGTCCTTCTCCATCGACAGGATGAAGGCGAAGGTGCCGATGTTCATCGTCACGTAGATCGCCATGTAGACCAGCATCGCCTGCACGCCGAACACGGTGCCTGCCGCCAGCCCCATCAACGCATAGCCCATATGCGCGATCGAGGAGAACGCCATCAGACGCTTGATGTTGCGCTGACCGATCGCGGCGATCGCGCCCAGGAACATCGACAGCACCGACAGAAGCGCCAGGATCTGCTGCCAATCGGCGGTGGCCCCGCCGAAGGCGTCATGCAGCACGCGGGCAAACAGGGCCATCGCCGCCATCTTGGGCGCGGTGGCGAAGAAGGCTGTGACCGGCGTGGGCGAGCCCTCATAGACGTCCGGCGTCCACATGTGGAAGGGCACGGCCGAAACCTTGAAGGCCAGACCCGACATCACGAAGACCAGACCGAACAGCAGGCCAAGCGACATCTGCCCCTCGCCCGCCGCGGCGATGATGCCCGAGAACAGCGTGGTTCCGGCAAAGCCATAGACCAGCGACGCACCATAGAGCAGCAGGCCCGAGGACAGCGCGCCAAGGATGAAATACTTCAGACCGGCCTCGGTCGATTTCAGGCTGTCACGACGCAGCGAGGCGATGACGTAAAGCGCCAGCGACTGCAGTTCCAAACCCATGTAAAGCGCCATCAGGTCGCCCGCGCTGACCATCACCATCATGCCCACGACACTCAGCGTGACCAGAACGGGATATTCGAAGCGCAGCAGGCCGCGCCGCTCCATGTAGTCCTGGCTCATCAGCAGCACAGCGGCGGCGGACAGCAGGATCGTCACCTTGGCGAAACGGGCAAAGGCGTCATCATGGAACATGCCGCCGAAGGCCACATTGGTGCCTTCGCCGTTCAGCCCGATCCATGCCGCCACCAGCACGAAGGCGCCGGCGGTCGTCCATGTCAGCAGCGGGGCCACCTTGTCCTTGCCGGTATAGACCCCGAAGAGCAGCGCCGCCATCGCGTAGAGCGACAGCAGGATTTCCGGCAGGATAATGGTCAGATCAGCCTGGATCATCTCTCAGCGCTCCGTTCAGTTCTGGGCCAGCATGCGAAGGGTGGTCCCCTCGGCACGGGCAAGGTCATATTCGGCAATCAGCGCCTCGACCGAGGGGCCGATGATATCGGTCACCAGGGCGGGATAGACGCCCAGGAGCAGCGTCATCACCACCAGCGGCGCAAAGATCGCCTTTTCGCGGCGGGTCATGTCGCTGATCGTGCGCAGGCTTTCCTTGATCAGGTCACCCAGCACCACCCGGCGATAAAGCCACAGCGCATAGGCCGCCGACAGGATCACGCCCGAACAGGCCACCAGCGCCACCCAGGTATTGACCTGGAAGATGCCGACCAGCGTCAGGAATTCGCCCACGAAGCCGGATGTGCCCGGCAGGCCCACGTTGGCCATGGTGAAGAACATGAAGATCAGCGCATAGGCGGGCATCCGGTTCACCAGACCGCCATAGGCGTCGATGTCGCGGGTGTGCATGCGGTCATAGATCACGCCCACGCAGAGAAACAGCGCCCCCGAGATGAAGCCGTGGCTGATCATCTGGAAGATCGCGCCGTCGATCCCCTGCTGGTTGGCAGCAAAGATACCCATGGTCACGTAACCCATGTGCGCCACGGACGAATAGGCGATCAGCTTCTTCATGTCCTCCTGCACGAGGGCCACCAGCGAGGTGTAGACGATGGCGATGGCCGACATCCACAGGACCAGCGGTGTCATCACCTCGGATCCCACGGGGAACATCGGCAGGCTGAAGCGCAAGAAGCCGTAGCCGCCCATCTTCAACAGGATCGCCGCCAGCACCACCGACCCGGCGGTCGGTGCCTGCACATGGGCATCCGGCAGCCAGGTATGCACGGGCCACATCGGCATCTTGACGGCGAAGCTGGCAAAGAAGGCCAGGAACAGCAGCGTCTGCAAGCCGCCCACCACATGCACGCCCAGAATGCTGAAGCTTTCCGAGCCGAAGGTATGGCGCATCAGGGACGGAATGTCGGTGGTGCCCGCATCCGAATACATCGCCACCATCGCCACCAGCATCAAGACCGAGCCGAGGAAGGTATAGAGGAAGAACTTGAAGCTGGCATAGATCCGCGCCTTGCCGCCCCAGATGCCGATGATCAGGAACATCGGGATCAGGCCCGCCTCGAAGAACAGGTAGAACAGCACCAGGTCCAGCGCCATGAACACGCCCAGCATCAGCGTTTCCAGCAGCAGGAAGGCGACCATGTATTCCTTGACGCGGGTGTTCACATCCCAGGAGGCGGCGATCACCAGCGGCATCATGAAGGTGGTCAGCATCACGAACAGGATGCTGATCCCGTCGACGCCCATCTTGTAGGTCAGCCCCATGATCCAGGTCCGTTCCTCGACGAACTGGAAGCCGGTGTTGGCCGGGTCGAACTGGAACAGGATGAACAGCGACACCAGGAAGGTCACGGATGTCGCGATCAGCGCCAGCCACTTGGCATTGCGGTTGGCCGCCTCTTCATCGCCACGCAGGAAGACGATCAGGATCAGGGCCGCCAGCGCCGGAATGAAGGTGACGATGGAAAGAAGGTTATCCATTATTCCGCCCCTCCGGTGAGCGTCATCCATGTGATCAGGACAACGATCCCGACCACCATCGCAAAGGCATAGGTGAAGATGTATCCCGACTGGGCGCGGCCTGCGAAACGGGTCAGCATCGGGATCACGCCCATCGCCATGCCGTTGATCGAGCCGTCGATCACATCGCCATCGCCGCGCTTCCAGAAGAAGGCCCCGATGAACCGCGCGGGACGCACGAAGATCGCGTCATAGATTTCATCGAAATACCACTTGTTCAGCAGGAACAGGTAAAGCGGGCGCTGCACCTCGGCCAGTTTGCGCGGCAGTTCCGGGTTCACGATATAGAACCAGAAAGCCGTCAGGAAGCCGATGATCATGACCACGAAGGGGCTGAACTTGACCCATTTCGGCACCTCATGCGCATCGTTCAGCACGGTGTTGCCGGGGGCCTGATGGATCGCCCCCTCGCCCGGCGCGCCGGTGAAGACATAGTGATGCTTGCCCTCGGCCTTCTTGGCCTCGCCATGGTCCGCATCCGCGTCCGCGCCATGGGCGTCCGCCTCGGCATAGGGCACGCCGAAGAACTTGCCCACCGTATCGGTGTGACCGAAGAAGCTGTTGTACCAGACCACGCCCGAGAACACGGCACCCAGCGCCAGCACACCCAGCGGGATCAGCATGACCTTGGGGCTTTCATGGGCATGATCATGGGTATGCTTGTCGCCGCGCGCCTCGCCGTAGAAAGTCAGGAACATCAGCCGCCAGCTGTAGAAACTGGTGAACAGCGCCGCGATGACCAGCATCCAGTAGGCGTAACCGCCCGCCGTCGCCGCATAGGCGCTTTCCACCACCGCATCCTTCGAGAAGAAGCCCGCAAAGCCGATATAGGTCATCGGAATGCCGACGCCGGTGATGGCCAGCGTGCCGATCATCATCGCCCAGAAGGTATAGGGGATCTTTTTGCGCAGCGCGCCATAGTTGCGCATGTCCTGTTCGTGATGCATCGCATGGATCACCGACCCCGCGCCAAGGAACAGCATCGCCTTGAAGAAGGCATGGGTGAAGAGGTGGAACATCGCCACCGAATAGACGCCCACACCGGCGGCCACGAACATGTAGC
>JANREX010000100.1 GCA_030758115.1 Paracoccaceae bacterium
CCCCCCCCCGGCCTGCCCTTACGTCTTGAAGACGCGGTAGATCGCCGGGATCACCAGCACCGTCAGCAGGGTCGAGCTGAACAGACCGAACAGCAGCGACAGCGCCAGCCCCTGGAAGATCGGATCGGCCAGGATCACTGTTGCGCCGAACATCGCCGCCAGTGCCGTCAGCAGGATCGGCTTGAACCGGATCGCGCCCGCCTCGATCAGGATCTCCACCGGCGATTTGCCCGCAGGGTCCGTGTGGCGGATGAAATCCACCAGCAGGATCGAGTTGCGCACGATGATCCCCGCCAGCGCGATGAAACCGATCATCGAGGTGGCCGAGAATGGCGCGCCCCACAGCCAGTGCCCGACCATGATGCCAAGGAAGGTCAGCGGCACCGGCGTCAGCACCACCAGCGGCACCCGGAACGATCCGAACTGCGCCACCACCAGCACGTAAATGCCCAGCAAGGCCACACCGAAGGCCGCGCCCATGTCGCGGAAGGTGACCCAGGTCACCTCCCACTCCCCGTCCCACAGGATCGTGGGGCGGCTGTCATCCAGCGGCTGGCCGTTCAGCAGCACCAGCGGCTTTTCGCCCTCGGCCCAGTCCATCGCATCCAGCGCGCGGCCCACTTCGACGATGCCGTAAAGCGGCGCCTCGAAGCGGCCGGCCAGTTCGGCCATCACCATCTCGGCAGGGCGACCGTTGCGGCGGAAGATCGGATAGGACATCACCTCTTCCTCGATCCGCACCACATCGCCCAGCTCGACCACGCCACGCGCGCCGGGCAGGACGTTGGCGGGGATCGGCGTGGACAGGAACCGCTCGTCCATCACCCGGTCCGACAGGTCGCGCGCCACCGTGATCGGGATCGGGCGGCGGCCCTCCTCGCGATGCGAATAGCCCACCGTGGTCTCGCCGTTCAGGATGCCGATCGTGTCGAACACATCCTGTTCCTGCACCTGGAAGAATTCCAGGTCGTCGGGCGAGATGACGGCCCGCAACCGGCGCGGCGGCTGGCCGAAACTGTCATCCACATCGACGATGAAATCCACGCTCTCGAAGGCCTCGCGCAGCCTGGCGGCGGTCTCGCGCCGCGCCTCGGGCGTGGGGCCATAGACCTCGGCCAGCAGTGTCGCCATCACCGGCGGACCCGGCGGGGGTTCGACCGTCTTCAGGCTCGCGCCCGCAGGCAGGTCCAGCGCCTTCAGGCGCTCGCGCAGCTCCAGCGCGATCTCGTGGCTGGACCGCGCGCCATGGCCGACTTCGGACAGGTTGATCTGCACGTCACCCATATAGGGCTCGGCCCGCAGGAAATAATGACGCACCAGCCCGTTGAAGTTGAACGGAGCCGCGGTGCCCGCATAGGTCTGGACGCTGACAACCTCGTGCAGGTCCATCGCGATCCGCGCCACCGATTGCGCCACCGCATCGGTCGCCTCGACCGATGTGCCCTCGGGCATGTCGATCACCACGGCCAGTTCCTTCTTGTTGTCGAAGGGCAGCAGCTTGACCGTCACATGCTGGGTGTAAAGCAGACCGAGCGAGCCGAAGGACAGCACCGCCGTCACCAGCAGAAAGGCAAGGCTGCGCCCCTTGGTGGCCAGCACGGGCCGGGCGACACGGGCGAACAGACGCCCCAGGAAACCGCCATCGGCCCCGTCGTGACCATGCATCGGCGCCTTGCCCGCGATCTTGACCATCAGCCAGGGCGTGACCATCACCGCGATGAAGAACGAGATGATCATCGCCGCCGAGGCCACCGCCGGGATCGGGCTCATGTAGGGGCCCATCAGGCCCGATACGAACAGCATCGGCAGCAGCGCCGCCACCACCGTCAGCGTGGCGACGATGGTGGGGTTGCCCACCTCGGCCACGGCGTCGATGGCGCGGGTCACGCGGTCGCGCCCGTCCTTCATGCCCCAGTGGCGGGCAATGTTCTCGATCACCACGATCGCGTCATCGACAAGGATGCCGATGGAAAAGATCAGCGCGAACAGCGACACCCGGTTCAGCGTATAGCCCATGATCCAGGCGCCGAAGAGGGTCAGCAGGATCGTCACCGGGATCACCACCGCGACCACGATGCTTTCGCGCCAGCCAATGGCGACAAGGGTCAGCACGATGATCGACATGGTCGCCAGGAACAGCTTCAGCAGCAGCGTATCGGCCTTTTCCTTGGCCGTTTCGCCATAGTTGCGCGTGATTTCGACCGCGACGCTGTCGGGTATCAGCGTGTCTTGCAGCGCGGCGGTCCGCGCCAGGATCTGTTCGGCCACCACGACCGCATTGGACCCGGCGCGCTTGGCGAAGGCCAGCGTCACCGCCGGGCTGCGGCTGATCGCACCATCATCGGTGCGGGTCACATGGCTCACGATCCGGTCGGACATGTCCGGCACGAAGTCGATCGTCGCCACATCGCCCACATAGACCGGCCGCGCATCGCGCGTCGTCAGCAAAAGCCCCGCGATTTCCGCAGGCGCGGTCAGGCTTTGCCCCGCGACAAGGCCGATCTGCTGGCCCGCGTCGCGCACGCGGCCTGCGGCCATCGTGCGATTGGCCGATTGCACCTTGCCCGCCAACTGTTGCAGCGTGATGCCATACATCGCCATGCGTTCCGGGTCGGGCGCGATGCGGATCGCCTCGGACGCCTCGCCCACCACATAGCTCAGCCCCACATCCGCGACGCGCGACAGATCGGCCCTGAGTTCGCGCGCAAGCCGCGTCAGGTCATTGGCGCTGACCTCGGCCCCCTCGGCGGCGGTCAGGGTCAGGGTGACGATGGCCACATCGTCGATCCCCCGCCCGATGATCAGGGGTTCGGGGATGCCCACGGGGATGCGGTCCATGTTGGCGCGCACCTTTTCATGCACGCGCAGGATTGCCGCATCGGAGGGGGTGCCCACCTCGAACCGGGCGGTAATCATCGCGCCGTCATCCATCGTCTGCGAATAGACATGTTCGACGCCGTTGATCGCCTTGACGATGGTCTCCATCGGCTCGGAGACCAGCCGCACCGCATCCTCGGCCTTCAGCCCTGGTGCCTGCAGCAGGATATTGACCATCGGCACCGAGATTTGCGGCTCTTCCTCGCGCGGGACAACCATCAGCGCGATCAGGCCCATGGCAAGGGCCGCCAGCATGATCAGCGGGGTCAGGGGCGAGCGGATGAAACCCTTGGTCAGGTTCCCCGCGATGCCCAGCGACTGCGGTTTATCGGTCATTGCAGCACCACCGTCTCGCCTGCGGCCAGACCCGAAAGGATCTCGCGCAGAACGATGCCTTCCTGTTCATGGCGCTGGCCCAGCATCACGGCGCGTTCGCCCTGATGCGCGCCTTCGACCGTCACGAAATCAAGCCCGGCGCGGGTGCTGACAGCACTTTCCGGCACCAGCAGCGCGCTGCGCTGGCCAACGGCCAGACGCACCAGAACGCGCGCATCCACAAAGGCTTCGGCCAGCCCTTCGACCGCCACATCGGCGATCACGCGGCCATTCTCGATCTGCGGATAGACCCGCGCCAGACGGCCCGTCGCGCCGTCATCCGCGCCGTCGATCTGGATCTCGTCGCCCTCGCGCAGGGCGCGGGCGTGACGCTCGGGAATGGCAAGGCGCAGGAAGAACCCGCCGCCGCCGATGGTGGCCACGGCCTCGCCCGGCATCACCACGGCCCCGGCAGCCGCCGGAACCGTCAGTACCAGCCCCGCGATCGGCGCCAGCACATCGCCCTCGGCCGCCTGCTGCACGACAACCGACCGTTCGGCGCGCGAGGCGTCAAGCTGACCGTTCAACACATCGACCTGCGTGCGCAGCGCATCCAGCCGCTGCACCGTGGTCACACCGCGCTGCAGCAGCGCCTCACCGCGTTCCAGTTCGGCCCGTGCATTCTCGAGCTGCGATTCCAGCGATTGCAGTTGCGCGTCGATGGCGCGCAGGCGCAGATCCAGCTTGTCATCGACGACACGCGCCAGAACCTGCCCCGCCGCGACCCGGTCGCCTTCGACCACGTCAAGCGAGACAAGCGTGCCCCCCAGCCGCGCGCGTGCGGGCAGACGGGTCTGCGCCTCGATCTGGGCATAGACCGCTTTCCAGTCGGTCACAGGTTGCGGGGTCACGATCAGGGATTCGGCCTGCACCAAGGGTGCCGACATCAAAAAACCAATCAGAGCATAAACTTGCGCCTTCATTTGCGCCTCCATGGGGTCCTGCTGGCCCGGGGTTGGACCAATTTCATATTCCATATAGTGAATATTAGAATCCGGCACAATGGCATGGGGTGATGAAACATGCCCCCGCGCATCTGCAACAAACCCACTTCACCATCCGGGGCGACACTAGGTTGGCGCGCCGCCCCCTGCCCTGACCCAGATCAAGCCGGGGCCGATCCCTCGCCCCCCGCCTTGCCAACACGGTCCCGGCCGAACTGCTGGCGCGCCATGGCAAAGCTGGCCAGACGCGCCTCGACAAGGGCGTTCACGCTGCCTGCGGGATAATCGCCGGACGCGTCGCGCGCGCCAGCCGCGACCCCGGTCAGGATGGCGATCCCCTCGTCAATCGTGCGGACCGGCATGACATGAAACTGCCCGGCCGCGACCGCAGCCACAACATCGGCCCGCAGCATCAGATGGGGCACATTGCTGGCCGGGATCAGCACGCCCTGATCGCCCGTCAGCCCGCGCGCGGCGCAGATATCGAAGAAGCCTTCGATCTTTTCATTGACCCCGCCGATGGCCTGCACCTGTCCCGCCTGGTTGACCGATCCCGTCACCGCCAGCCCCTGCCGGATCGGCAGGCCGGACAGGGCCGAGAGCAGCGCGTAAAGCTCGGCAGATGAGGCGCTGTCACCATCCACGCCGCCATAGCTTTGTTCGAACACAAGGCTCGCATGCAGCGAAAAAGGCATCTCCAGCGCATAGGTCGCGGCAAGGTAGCCCGACAGGATCAGCACGCCCTTGGAATGCAGCGGCCCGCCCAGATCGACCTCGCGCTCGATATCCACCAGCTTGCCCGCGCCCATCCGCACCCGCGCCGTGATGCGCGACGGCCGGCCGAACCGGAAACCGCCGATCTGCGCCACCGACAGGCCGTTGATCTGGCCGGCCACGGACCCTTGCGTGTCGATCAGGATCGTGCCGCGCGTGATCGCCTCCTGCATCCGGTCGCGGATCCGGGCATGGCGGCGCTCGGCCTCGGCCAGCGCCTTGTCGATATCATCGACCGACACGGGCGCCGCCGCATCCGCGCAATCCTGCCGGGTGCAGGCATAATGCTCGGCCTCGCGCAGGATATCGGCCAGCGCGCCAAGATGCAGCGACAGTTTCTCGCTATCCTCGGCGCGGCGCAGCGCCTCTTCCAGAAGTCGCGCCACGGCCGCCGCCGTCAGCGGGCGCAGGCCTTCGCGCCGGATGAACGAGGCCAGCAGCCGCGCGAACAGCATCGTGTTGTCGGGTGTCAGGGCGAAATCCTCTTCGAAATCGGCCTGCAGCTTGAAAAGTTCGGAAAAATCCGGGTCCAGCATGACCAGCAGCGCATGCAGCATCCGGTCGCCCACCAGCACCACCCGCAGGTCCAGCGGAATGGGATCAGGTTCCAGAGACAGCGTCTGCACCATGCTCAGCCGTTCCGCCAGCGAGGTGATGGCGATGGTCCGGTGCTGCAGGCTGCGTTTCAGCGCCTCCCAGGCGAAGGGTTCGGACAGGACACGCCGCGCATCCAGCACCAGGAAGCCACCATTGGCGCGATGCAGCGCACCGGGACGGATCAGCGTGAAATTTGTCATCAGCGCGCCCATGTGGGCGATATTCTCGATCCGGCCCACAAGGCGATTGAGGCTCGGCAATTCCTCGGTTTCCAGCGGCGCGCCTGTCGTGCCGGCCTCGGGATGCGAGACCATCACGTTGATCACGTAGCGCCCGAATTGCGGCAGGCGGTGGATCTTGCGGATACCGGCCGGAAAGGGGCCATCGCGCCCCTGGGCGTGGGCCTCGAGAAACAGTTCCGCATTGCGGATCATGTCCTGCGCGACCTCGTCCAGATAATGCAGCACGCTGTCGATCCCGGCGAACTGCGCCCGCGCCTCGTCGATGCGGGCCTTCACCGCCTGTTCGGCCATGCTGGCATGCAAGGCGATCACACGCTGGCGATGCGCCCGGACCAGCGCGGGCGTGCCTTCGATGATCGCATTCAGCTCTTTCTGGAAGCGGGCGATCTTTTCCTCGATCCGGGCCTGTTCCTCGGGGGGCAGCTTGTCGAACACCTCTTTCTCGATCACCTCGCCATCGCGGATGGCGGCCACCAGAAACCCGGAGGGCGTGTTCACAAGCCCCACGTCCTCGGCCTTGGCGCGGGCGGCGAATTCCTGCATGCGGGCGCTGCCGGTCTCGGCGAAGGCGGCCTCAAGCGCCTTGCGCCGCGCCTGGTAGTCATCGGCCTCGAACAGCGCGGGGATTTCCGCGCCCAGATCGTCGACAAGGTCTTCCATCTCGGCCCTCAGGCGCTGCGCCTCGCCCGATGGCAGCTTGAGGGCGCGTGGCTTCTGTTCGTCCTCGAAATTGTTGACATAGGCCCAGTCGCAGGGCACCGGCCGGTCGGCGGCCTCGCGCGCCAGCACCATCTGCACCGCGCTGTGCCGCCCGGTGCCGGGCGGGCCCACCACGAAAAGGTTGAAGCTGCGATGCCCGATCCTTGCTGCCAGCCGGATCGCCTGCATCGCGCGGTCCTGACCGATCAGCCCCTGCACCACCTCCAGCGTATCGGTGGTCTCGAACCCCAGGCTGGCGGGGTCGATCCTGCGCCGCAACTGCGCGGGCGTCAGCCCTGCGGGGTAGGCCCTGCCCTGTTCGTGCTCGCCATGCATCCGCCGATCCCCCACAACAGGCATACGGACGCCGGTACGCGGGGGCGATGTTGCGCCCTTGCGCGGGCAAACCCCGAGGCGACCGATACGCAACACATCATCCTGAACATATTCATTCCACCCGATCCGTCGATCAAGATCAACCTTGCGCTGCCCCTGTCCGAAGGGCAGCCGGTGATCAGACGGTCTGGTACTTGCGCGACAGGATCGCGCGCAGGATCGTCACCAGCTCCTCGCGGCGGATCGGCTTGGGCAGATGCGCGTCAAAGCCTGCCGCAAAATAGGAATCCACATCCTCGGTCATGACATTGGCGGTGACGGCCACCGCCATCGGCTTGACCCCGGGCTGGCGGCTGTCGCCCTCGCGCAGGGTCATCAGGGTCTCGACCCCGTCCATGCCCGGCATCGAGATGTCGATCAGATAGGCGTCGAACCTTTGCAGACAGGCCAGGCGCACCGCCTCGTGACCGTCTTCGGCCATCACCGGATCGACCCCGTCCAGCTGCAAAAGCGCCTGCAACACAAGCCGGTTGATCGGATCGTCATCGGCGCACAGGATCGACAGCTTGGCGCAATCGGTTGCCCAATCCGCCGCCGCGCCGGGTTCCGGGGTGGGGCGCGCCGTGGTCGGGGCATCCGGCAGCGGCAGGTCCAGCGCGATGGTCGTGCCCTGTCCGGGGCGGCTTTCGACACGGATCTGCCCATTCATCGCATCGACCAGCATCTTGACGATGCTCATGCCAAGCCCGGTGCCGCCGTAGCGCCGCGTGGTTTCCGCAGCCCCCTGGTGGAACGGCAGGAACAGCGTGTTGATCTGCTCCTGCGTCATGCCGATCCCGGTGTCGCGAATGCTGATCGTGACCATGCCCGGTTCGGGACGCGTCAGGGTCAAGGCGATCTCGCCCGCGCGGGTGAATTTCAACGCATTGCTCAACAGGTTGTGCAGGATCTGGCTGAGGCGGGTGGGATCGCCCATGATCGCGGGAAAGTCCTGCGGGCGGATCTCGAGGCTGAGGTTCACATTCTTGCTGGCTGCAAGCCGCCGGTACTGTGCGGTCGCGCTTTGCAGCACCTCCCGCACATCGATCGGCAGGGCCTCAAGCTGGACATGCCCGGCCTCGGCCTTCGAGAAATCCAGCACCTCGTTCGCGATCGACAGCAGCAGGTTGCCCGAGCTTTGCAACTCGGCCAGCAAGGCCGCACCCTCGCCATCAGGCAGATGCGGCTTGAGCAGTTCGGACAGGCCAAGAATGCCGTTCAGCGGCGTGCGGATCTCGTGGTTCATCTGCGCGAAGAAGCGCGCGCGCTGGCGCGACATGGTCTCGGCCTGCAGCCGTGCCTGGACAAGTTCCTGGTTCATCGCCGCCTCACGCTGGATGATCAGCGCAAAACCCCAGAACATCGATGCCACCCCCAGGATGAAGGCGATGATGGCGGTCGATGTCGCAGCAACACCCGCATTGCCCGCATCAGCCAGCATGACAAGGCGCATCACATAGGCCAGCCCGATGATCGCAAAGGGCAGCCCCAGCAGGACATTCAGGAACCGCTTCTCCATGCGCGACAGGCGGATGATGTCCGACGCGGCGTAGAAGGCCAGCAGCGAATTCACCAGCGATGAGCTGATCATCAGCAGCAGCGTATTGCCGGCGAACAGGGCGATGCCCCCCTGCACCAGGCACAATGTGCCTGACAGCCCCGCGACCATGCGCCAGTCCAGCGGGCGCAAGGCCGTATGCCGGAACGCGCCATAGGCGCAGACGATCCCGAAATGCGCCCCCGTGATCACCAGCGTCGCACTCAGCGCGAAGGGCAGCAGACTGGCGGTCAGCACCCCCAGAACGGCCGCAAGCAGGCTGACCGTGCTGGCCGCGTACCAGATCGTCGCCTTGTGGAACTGATCGCTTGCCGTCCGCATCAGGTAGACGACAAGGGCAAGGGAGATCACCGAAAGGATTGCCGCCACGCTGACAAGAAGGCTGAGGTTCACGGCCATGGTTGCTCGACTCCTTCAATTCCAGCGCCTCGGGCACCCGTGGGACTTTGGGTCATCCGTTCCGCAACACCCGGCGCAGCATCGCGCCGCCAGTCTGGACGCAAGGCGATGCCCGTGCACGATAGGACATGACCGGGGGAACTACCAGTTCGACAAACGCTTCCGCAAACCTCTGTTGGCTCGACACCCGGACCAAACGGCCGGATCGCCCGAAAAGGGCAAGGTTCTAGTGGTTGTCGTCGCGGCCTGCCCACCAGGGCCGTACCACGCCCTGCACCGGCACGGCGCGCCATATCAGCCAGCTGACACCGATCAGGTCGGGGATACCGGCCAGCCCGCGCTGCCAGTTGCTGTAATGCGACTGCCCCCATTCGCGCGGCGCATGGCTGACCGGATAGCTGATGATGTCCCATCCATCGCGCCGCATCAGCGCCGGCATGAAGCGGTGCAGGTGCTTGAACCAGGGCAGGTCCAGATAGGCCTGCCGCCAGAAGACGCGCAGCGCACAGCCGGAATCGCGGCATCCATCGCGCAGCAGGAAGCCCCGGATCGCATTGGCGAGGCGCGAGGCAAGCCGCTTGGACAAGGTGTCCTTGCGCTTGACCCTTTCGCCCTGCACCATGCCCACGCCCTCGGGCGCGTCGATGAAACGCTCGAACATGCCGCGCAGGTTTTCCGGCGGGTTCTGGCCGTCGCCGTCCAGCGTCGCGATCACGGGCGCGCGCGCGGCACGTATCCCGCTGCGCAGCGCGGCAGACTGCCCCTGCGACACCGCATGGGTCACGATCCGCAAGCGGCCCCATCCCGCCGCCATCCCGGTCAGCACCTCGGCCGTATTGTCGCCCGAGCCGTCATTGACCACGATCACCTCGGCGTCGAAGTCCTCGGCGATGGCGCGCAGGGCGGCCACAAGGCCCGGCAGGTTGGCGGCCTCATCATGGGCCGGGATCACGAAGGCAAGGCGGGGATCAGTCATTTTCTATCCATGTTGGACCAGATGGCCCAGTCGTCATTGCGGTAATAGATGGTATCGGCGGGCGACCAGGACGGATGCACCGCATCCTTCAGCCGCCCAAGGATCAGGCCTTCGGGCTCTGCCGTGGCGAAGGCCGCGATCTCTTCCGGGGTGGTCAGAACCGTGAACGGCTGTGTCAGCCGACCCACGAAATGAAACTCGGAATGATAAAGGCCGGTGACGATCCCGATCTTGCCATCCGCAGGGGCAACTCGTTCCGCGATGGCGCGGGGCGACATGACATCGGACGCCGGCCCCACCACATAGGCCAGATGAAGCGCCGTCAGCGCAACCGGCGCGGTCAGCCAGACAAGGTGCCCGCGCCGCGCGATCAGCGCGGCCCCCGCCATCAGGACCGCCGCCGCCACGATCGCCGCCGGGATCGAGACCATGCGCCCCGCCTCCTCGCCCAGAAGGCCGAGGCCCATCGCGGGAAAGGCAAGGCCCAGCAGAACCAGCACCGCCACCGCGCCCCAGGCACGGCCCAGCACCTGCGGAAAGCGCCGCGCCAGCAGGATGGCAAGCCAGGGCGTTTCCGGCAGAAGATAGTTCAGCTGCTTGCCGCTGATCAGGCTGAACAGCAGAAGCGGGCCAAGGGTGGCGATCAGCAACAGCTTCTCGGGCGCATCCAGCGGCAGTCTTTTCCAGAAACCCGGCATCCAGCCCCAGGGAAAGACCAGCACCGGGATCAGCGCCAGGTAATACCAGAATGGCTGCGCATGCGCGAAGCTTGCCACCGTGCGCCCGGCCGATTGGGTCCAGAGCACCGCCTCGCGATACTCGGGCCCGCCCAGGATCAGCGCGGGCAGCAACCAGACAGCCACAAGCCCGGCGCAAACGGCCAGGGCCACGCCGGTGCCGCGCAGCGCACGCGGACCATGCGGCGCCCAGAGCCGCAACAGCAGCAGGGCGGGCAGCACATGCACGAAGATGACCGGCCCCTTGCTCATGAGGCCCAGCGCCATGGCCGCGCCCAGCAAGGCCCAGTCGCGGCTGCGATACGCCTCATGCGCGCCGATCTTCCACAACTGGCCGACCGCCAGCACCACCGCCAGCGACAGCATCCCGTCGAAACCCGTTTCAAGGCCGAAGAACGTAAAACAGCCCAAGGTGGCCAGGATCAGCATCGCGGCCGTGCCGATCCGCTTGTCCAGCCCCATCAGGTCGCTGGTGCGTCCCGTGGCCCAGATCGTCGCCAGCGAAAAGGCGGGCGCCACAAGACGGCCGGTGAATTCGCTCACCCCCGGTATCCAGACCAGGTTGATCAGCCAGAACAGCAGCGGCGGCTTGTGATCATAGGGCAGACCGTTCTTGAACGGGACAATCCAGTGATCGCCCAGCCGCATTTCCCACGCAACCGACAGATAGCGCGTCTCGTCTATCGGCAGCAACGGCCGCAGCAAGACCCCCGAAATGACGAACAGAACGTAGCCCAGAAGGATCAGGCGACGGTCAGGCAGGGTCATTCTTCGGGCGTGACCTCGAAATCAGCATCAGGTTGCGGATATAGACCACCAGACCGAAGGTCTGGCCAAGGATGAAGACCGGATCCTGACGCCAGATCGAATAGATCAGCAGCAACGTGCCGCCACCGATCGAAAACCACCAGAACATGATCGGCATGACGGAGGCTTTCGCGCGTTCAGAGGCAAGCCACTGTACGAGGAAGCGGGAAGTGAACAAAACCTGTCCGGTAAAACCAACAACCAACATCGGATTGAAAGGAAAGGCTGTCAAAGGATGGCTCCCAGTCTGTTGACTCACCTGACAAACGCCAACCGTCAGGCTGAGGGTGCGATACCAAAGCACAGGCTCATATTCAACGGCTTTAATCTTTTGCCGAAGCCATCTGCCGATTGCCGCTCAAACGGCAATCCGCGCGTGATGCGCAGCCAGACGTGATGCGCCCCGCCACCACGACCCGGCGCGGGCATCATTTGCCGTAGTAATCCCGGAACCAGGCCACGAACTGCGCGATACCATCGCGCACATCGGTGCGCGGCCTGTAACCTGTGAGGGTTTGCAACAGTTCGGCATTGGCCCATGTCGCCGGCACATCGCCCGCTTGCATCGGCATGTAATTGCGGATCGCCGTCTTGCCCAGGCACTCCTCGATGGCCTCGACAAAGTCCAGCAGGCGCACCTTGTCGGAATTGCCGATGTTGACGACACGAAACGGCGCCACGGGGGAAAGACTGTCACCCGCCGGGATGTCTTCGGCACTGGCCGGGCGCTGCGGGATCGCGTCCATCAGCAGGCGGATCCCGCGCACCAGGTCATCGACATAGGTGAAATCGCGGTACATCTCGCCGTGATTGTAGATGTCGATCGGCCGCCCATCCAGGATCGCATCCACGAATTTATAGAGTGCCAGGTCAGGCCTGCCCCAAGGCCCGTAGACCGTGAAGAAGCGGAACATCGTGGTGGGCAGATCATGCAGATGGGCATAGGCGTGGCCCATGCTTTCATTCGCCTTTTTCGTGGCCGCATAGATCGTCAGCTGCAGATCGGCCTTTTCCGTCTCGACAAAGGGCATCTCTTCATTGCCGCCATAGACCGACGAGGTCGAGGCCATCAGCAGATGCTGCACCTTCAGACGGCGCGCCGCCTCCATCACGTTGAAGGTGCCGATCACATTGGCATCCAGATAGGCGCGCGGGTTTTCCAGGCTGTAGCGCACACCGGCCTGCCCCGCGAGATGGACGATCATGTCAGGCTTGAACCGGTCCGCGACCCCATCGAACAGCGTCTGATCCTCCAGCAGGCCCTCGGTGGCGGTGAACTGACCGTTCTGCAACAGCATCGCATGGCGGCGCTCCTTGAGGCGCACATCGTAATAATCCGTCATGCCGTCATAGCCATGCACCACGAAGCCTTCCGCCAGCAGCAGCCGCGCCAGATGGAAACCGATGAAACCGGCCGTGCCCGTGATCAGGATCTTCTTGCTCATGCTCTGCGCCCTGCCTTTTGCTTGCGTGACCGGCGGTCAGCCTTGCTGATCCTCGAAACCCTGCCGCCCGACCGAGGCATAGGCGCTGAAGCCTGCCTGCCTTGCATCCTTGGGGGCGTAGACATTGCGCAGATCGGCCATGTGCGGTGTCGCCATCTTGCGGGCGATCCGCTTGAGGTCGAGGGCGCGGAACTCGTTCCATTCGGTCAGCAGCACCATCAGGTCCGCATTCTGCACCGCCTTGTAGACATCCTCGTGCCATTGCACGCCGGGCAGCAGCGCCTCGCCCTCGCGGCGGCCTTGCGGATCGACCACGCGCACCTTCGCCCCGCCCCCCACCATGGCGGGGATGATCGTCAGGCTGGGCGCATCGCGCATGTCATCGGTATTGGGCTTGAAGGTCGCCCCCAGCACGGTCACCGTCTTGCCGTTGAAACTGCCACCGCACAGGTCCAGCAGCTTGTCGATCATGCGCCGCTTGATCTCGTCATTGACCTTGATGACCGTCTCGGTGATCTGCATCGGTATCGCATGGTCCTGCCCGATCCGGGCCAGCGCCACGGTATCCTTGGGAAAGCATGACCCGCCATAGCCGGGGCCCGCATGCAGGAACTTGTTGCCGATCCGCCCGTCCAGACCGATGCCGCGGGCCACCTCCTTGATGTCGCCGCCCGCCCGCTCGCACAGGGCCGCGATCTCGTTGATGAAGGTGATCTTGGTCGCCAGAAAGGCATTGGCCGCGTATTTGATCATCTCGGCGCTTTCCAGATCGGTCGTGACGATGGGAAAGTCGCGCAGGTAAAGCGGGCGGTAGATCCCCGCCATGACCTCGGCGGCGCGGTCCGACTGCACCCCCACCACCACGCGGTCGGGTTTCATGAAATCCTCGATCGCCGCCCCTTCGCGCAGGAATTCCGGGTTCGAGGCGACATCGAAGTCAAGCGCCGGATTGGCCTTGCGGATCAGTTTCTTGATGTGGCGGTTGGTGCCCACGGGAACCGTCGACTTGGTCACGATCACCACGTAATCGGTCGCGGCGCGGGCCACATCCTCGGCCGCGGCATGCACATAGGACAGATCCGCATGCCCGTCGCCGCGCCGCGTCGGCGTGCCCACGGCGATAAAGACCGCATCCGCCCCCTGCACCGCCTGCGCCAGATCCTGCGTGAAACGCAGGCGTCCGGCCTCGACATTCTTGACCATCAGCGCCTCGAGACCCGGCTCGAAAATCGGCACGATCCCCGCGTTCAGCTTGGCGATCTTCGCAGGGTCCTTGTCGACACAGACAACATCATGCCCGAAATCCGAAAAGCACACCCCCGAGACCAAACCGACATAGCCCGTTCCGATCATAGCGATTTTCATTCAAACGATTCCCTACTGACATGACGTTTCTGTTGTCCGACGCGACACGGGGCGTCCCATACCGGTCTGACAGAAGCGTTATTGCATCTTGTCCCGCTGGTCCATCGGCACAGGACAAAACCGCCGGGATTATGCCGCCACGGGGCC
>JANREX010000101.1:0-24452 GCA_030758115.1 Paracoccaceae bacterium
GTGCGGCGCAGGCCGAGACCTTTCCGCGCGATCACCGGCCCTGGGGCTGGTTCGAGAGCCTGGCGCTTGGCGGTCGGTTCCAGGTCAAGCGCATCCTCGTGCATCCGGGTGCCGCGTTGAGCCTGCAAAGCCATGTGCATCGCTCCGAGCATTGGATCGTGGTCGAGGGCACGGCGCGCGTGACCGTGGGCGACGAGGTGAAGCTGCTGACCGAGAACCAGTCGGTCTATGTGCCGGTGGGCGCGATTCACCGGCTGGAAAACCCCGGCAAGCTGCCGATGATGATGATCGAGGTGCAGACCGGGGCCTATGTCGGCGAGGATGACATCATCCGCTACGAGGATGTCTATGGTCGTCAGGGTGGAGAATGAATTTAACATAATGTTGATTATCGGCTTTACGGCATGACAGGACAGCAGGCCACAGGCGCGGGGCGCATGCCCTACCGCCCCGAGATCGACGGGCTGCGATCCATCGCGGTGCTGTCGGTCGTTCTCTATCATTTCGGGGTGCCTGGGCTGGGCGGCGGTTTTGTCGGTGTCGATATCTTCTTTGTCATTTCGGGCTACCTGATCGGCGGCATCCTCTGGGGGGAACATGCGCGCACGGGCCGCGTGTCGCTGATCAGGTTCTATATCCGCCGGTTCCGGCGGCTGGCGCCGGCCTTTTTCGCCATGGCGGCGGCGGTGGCGCTGGTGGGCTGGTTCGTGCTGCTGCCTGCGGAATACCGCGAATTTTCCAAGTCGCTGATCGCGGCCACGGTCTATCTGGCGAATGTGCAGTTCTGGCGGCAGGCGGGGTATTTCGACACTGGCGCGGATGAAAAGGTGCTGCTGCACACATGGTCGCTGTCGGTCGAGGAACAGTTCTACGTGGTGCTGCCGCTGCTGATCCTGCTGCTGCGCCGCCATGCCGGGGCCTTGCACCTGGTCTTGTGGGTGGCCTTTGCCCTGTCGCTGGCGGCCAGCCTGAGCCTGAGCACCCGGATGCCCGAGGCGGCGTTCTACCTGTTCCATTTCCGCGCGTGGGAACTGCTGGCGGGCGTGTTGCTGGCGATTGCGCATTTCCAGGGGCGGCGCTTGCCGGACGCGGTGCAGGGGGCCGCGTCGGCGCTGGGGCTTGCGCTTTTGGCGGGATCGGTCGCGCTGATCCAGCCGGGGCCGGGCTTTCCGGGGGTGCAGGCCGTCTTTCCGGTGCTGGGCACCGCGTTGATCCTGGCCGGTGCGGGTCAGGTCAATGCCGTCAACCGTGTGCTGGCGCTGCGGGGGCCGGTCTTCGTGGGGCTGATCTCATACTCGCTTTATCTGTGGCACTGGCCGGTTTTCAGCCTGTCGACCACCTGGCGCGGGGCCTATGCCGGACCGTTGGAAGTGGCGGGGTGGATCGCGCTGTCGATGGTGCTGGCCATGATCAGCTGGCGCTTCGTGGAGCAGCCGTTCCGCCGTGGATATTTGAAGCAAGAAGAAGCAGGGCTGCGCGTTTTTGGCGGCGTGGCGCTGTCATCGGCCTTGGCGCTGGGGTTTGCGGGGCTGGTCTTTGTCAAGGACGGGTTGCCGCAACGCTTCGATGCGGCGGCGCGCGGGCATATCGCGGCCACGGGAGATTTCCTGCAGGACTGGAGCCGTTGCGCCTATGAGCCTTCGGGGCCATTGGAAGGGGTCGAGCTCTGCCGGATCGGGCCGGAGGGCGCGCCGCGCGTTCTGGTCTGGGGTGACAGCCATCTGCGCGCGATGATGGACGGGATCGGCCTGGCCGCGCTGGAGGCCGATGTGCCGGGGATGCTGATCTGGACCGCCGGTTGCCCGCCCCTGTTCGGCGTGACCAAGGAGGAAAGTGCCTCGACCGCCGCCGAGAACCGCGCCTGCCCCGAGATCAACGCAAGGATCGAGGCGGCGCTGCCCAGCCTGGAGAGCGTCGAGCGGGTGCTGGTGGTCGCGCGCTGGAGCTATTACGCCGAGGGACAGGGTCATGGGCTGGACGCGCAGAACCGCATCAGCCTGGCCCCTGCCCCCGGCACCGGGTTGGAGGGCGCGCCCGACCTGATGGCGGCGGCGCTGACGCGTACGGTGGCGGAGCTGTCCCGGCTGGGGCCAGTGCATGTGCTGCGCCAGGTGCCGGAGATGCCCGCCTATACCGCTGGCCGCGCCGCGCGCGCGCTGGCCTATGGCCGGGGCGAGGCGGTTGCGCCCACGCTGAGCGTTTCGCGCGATGCGGCCGAGGCGCGGGGCGCGCGGGCCGACGCGATGCTGCGCGATCTGGCGGCAGGGGGCGCGATCACCCTGATCGATCCCTGGGAACGGCTTTGCGATGCGCAGGCCTGCGGTGTGATGCTGGAGGGCGCGCCGGTCTATTTCGACACCAACCACCTGACCAACCGGGGGGCGCTGTTGCTGCGTGACCTGCTGATGCCCGCGCTGGCCGGGGGTGACGGATGACCGACCTGGCCGCGCGTACATGGGATGTGATCGTGATCGGCACCGGGATGGGGGGCGGCACCGCAGGGCGCGCCTTGGCCGAGGCGGGATTGTCGGTGCTTTTCGTGGAAAAAGGTCCCGCCGGTTACCGGGCCGAGGAAACGCCGCTGAACCCCGGCATGGCCGATCCCGTGGCGCGGCACTTGCGCGGCTTCTGGCCCGGCGCGGTGGCGGCGACGGTCAATGGCGTGGAAAGCCGGTTCTTTGCCCCGTTGGGCAGCGGGGTCGGGGGATCATCCGTCTTTTACGCGGCCACGCTGGAGCGGCCCGAGCCGCATGACCTGGACGAGGTGGAGGGCAAGCCCCATCCCACGGGAGGCTGGCCGGTCAGCCATGCCACCATGGCCCCCTGGCTGGCAAAGGCCGAGGCGATGTTTGCCGTCAGCGGCGCGCCTGATCCGCTGACTGGCGCGGGCGCGGACAGCCTGCGTCCTGCCCCGCCGCTGGATCCCGGCGAGGCTGCGATGATGGAACGGATGCGCGCATCGGGCCTGCATCCCTACCGGCTGCATGCGGCGCTGCGCCATGTGGAGGGCTGCCGCGATTGCCTTGGGTTCAAATGCCCCCTGCCCTGCAAGATGGATGGCCGATCCGCCGGGGTGGAACCGGCGCTGGCCACCGGGCGCGCCGCGCTGCTGGATCGTTGCGAGGTGACGCGCATTCACGGCGATGGGGGTGCCGTCAGCCATCTGGAGGCGCTGCATCGCGGCCAGCCCGTGACCCTGCGGGCGCGGGCCTATGTGCTGGCGGGGGGCGCGCTGGCCTCGCCCCGGTTGCTGCTGGCCTCGGCCAGTGAGGCCTGGCCCGCGGGCTGCGCCAATGGCAGCGGGCAGGTCGGGCGCAACCTGATGTTTCACCTCAACGAGATGCTGGCGATCTGGCCCGCGCGCGGTGGCCCGGCCTTTGCGGGGCCGACCAAGGCGATCGGGTTTCGCGATCTCTACCATGTGGAGGGCGCGCGTTTCGGCATGGTGCAGGCCATGGGGATCGCCGCGCGCGAGGGCGAGATCCTGCATTACCTGCGCATGATGCTGGCGCGGTCCCCCCTGCTGCGGCGGGTGCCGGGCTTGGGGCAGATGGCGCGGATTCCGGCGGCGCTGGCCGCGCGCCTGCTGGGCGAGGCGCAGATCTTCGTCGGCCTGCTGGAGGATCTGCCCTATCCCGAGAACCGGGTGACATGGGCACCGGGCGATGGCGATACGATCCGGCTGGATTATCGTTTCCGGCCCGAGGTGCTGGCCCGGCGCAAACGGTTCCGCCGCCTGATCGGGCGGGCGCTGCGCGGGCAGCGGCACCTGTTCCTGACGCGCGGGCCCGAGCTGAACTTCGGCCATCCCTGCGGTACGCTGCGCTTTGGTGCCGATCCCGCGACCAGCGTGCTGGATGCCGATTGCCGGGCGCATGGGATCGCCAATCTTTACGTGGCGGACGCGTCCTTCATGCCGACGTCGATGGGGGTGAACCCCAGCCTGACGATTGCCGCCAATGCGCTGCGGGTGGCCGATGGGATCGCGGCGCGGATGCAGGGGGGCGCGCATGGGTGATGCGGTGATGGATGCGCGCCTGCGCGAAGGCGTGGCGGTGGTGACCGGGGCGGGGGGCGGCCTGGGCCGCGCGCTGGCGCTGGAACTGGCGGCGCAGGGTGTGACCGTCGCGGCAATCGGGCGCGATCCGGTGGCGCTTGGGGCGCTGGTGGCCGAGGGGGGCGGGCGTATCCATCCCTTCCTGGCGGATGTGGCGGATGGTGGCCAGGTCCGCGCGGCCTTCGCGCGGATCGCGGCCGATCTGGGGCCGGTGACGGTGCTGATCAACAATGCCGCCGTCTATCCGCGCCGCGATCTGCTGGAGGATGGGGCCGAGGGGATCATGGCCACGGTGGCCGTGAACCTGGGCGGTGTGACCCATTGCAGCCTTGCCGCGCTGGAGGGGATGGTTGCGACGGGCTTCGGGCGGATCGTGAACGTGTCGAGCTTTGCCGATGTGGCGCCCTTGCCGGCCAGTGCGGGCTATGCCGTGTCCAAGGGGGCGGTGCGGGTGCTGACCCGCGCCATGGTGGCCGACCTGGGCGATCGCTTTCCGGGGATCGTGATCGGGGACTGGATGCCGGGGATGCTGGCAACGCGGATGGGTCTGGCCGAGGGGCTGGATCCGGCGCAGGCGGCGCGTTGGGGCGTGCGGCTGGCACTGTGGCATGACCGCAGCCTGAATGGCGCGGTGTTCGAGATGGATCGCGAGATCCTGCCGCCGCGCGGATTGAAACGGCGGGTGCTGGAGCGGCTGACAGGCCGCAGGGCGGTGGCGCGGCGTCTGTGACCGGCGCGCCGGGGCCGCGTGTGGGTGCGGGTCCGGTCTTGGTGGGGTGAACGGGGTGGATTGCCCCGCGGCGCAACCAGGAAGAGCAGGACATGTGATGGACAGTTTGCCCCTATCGCAGTTGGACGGCCCCGGTGCGGGCTGTGCCGTTGTCATGGCCCATCCCGATGACGAAGTGCTCTGGGCCAGTTCGGTTCTGGCGCAGGCGGGCAAGGTGATCCTGTGTTTCGGCGATGCGCCGGGCAAGCCGCTCTTTTCCAGCGGGCGGCGGCGCGCGGTGGCGGATCTGCCGCTGCCGGGGCTTGAGGCCTTGCAGATCGAAGAGGCCGCCGTGGCGGGCACCGCCCTCTGGCCGCACCCCGAGGAGGTGGCCGAGGGGCTTGCGCCGCGCCGCCTGCCGCTGGGTCTGGACGCGCCGCTGCGGCGCGCCTACAGGCGGAATTTCGACCTGCTGTGCGCGACGCTTGCGGATCGGCTGGCCGGGGTGACGGATGTGGTCACGCATAATCCATGGGGCGAATACGGCCATGAGGATCATGTGCAGGTGTTTCGCGCCGTGCAGGCGGTGCAGGACAGGCTGGGCTTTCGGCTCTGGGTGTCGGGCTATGTCGGCGAACGCGCGGTGGGGCTGATGCAGCGCCATCTGGACCGGCTGGGCGCGCCATCGCGCCCGCGCCCGACCGATGCCGCCCTGGCCGACCGATTGCGCCTTATCTACATGCAGAATGTCTGCTGGAGCTGGCCTGACGATTATGTCTGGCCCGAAACCGAATGGTTCTATCCGGTGCTGACGGATGACGCCGCCGCCGCGGATCGCGGGGCACAGGGCGGCCAGCCCGTGCGCCCGGTGCGTATCAACATGATCCAGACGGGATGGATCCCCGAGACCGGCGGGCGGCACATGGTCAAATGCATGGTGCGCAGCCTCAAGACACGCGCGGTGACACGGTTTCCCGGACTGGGCGCACGGCTTGAGCAGCTGGACTATGCGCGGGCATTGCGCCACGCGCGGCGCTGAGGGCGGCGCTTACTTTTCCCCGGCGCGCTTGTATTCGTAGCGGTAGCTGGCGGCATAGCTGTAGCCCGCGCCGGCCTTGGCGCGCTTGGGATCGAACCCGTTCAGCACCGCGCCCGCCACGTTGACGCCTGCGGCGCGCAGCTGCCGGTTCATCGCGTCGATCTCGCGGATCGGGGTCTGGTCGAAACGGGCAACCGCGATGGTGGCGCCCAGGCTGCGGCCCACGATCACCGGATCGGTCACGGCAAGGGCGGGCGGCGTGTCGAAGATCAGCAGATCGAAGCGGCTGTTCAGCTGGGCCACAAGATCCTGGAAGCTGGAGCGCATCAGCAGTTCCGACGGGTTGGGCGGATATTGCCCGGTGGTGATCACCGACAGGTTGGCGATCGGGCCGGGGCACAGGACCTTGTCAAGCTTGGCCTCGCCCGACAGGTATTCGGCCAGGCCCAGCTGTTCCTTGGGGATGTCGAAATACCGACGCAGATAGCCGCGCCGGATGTCGGCATCCACAAGGCAGACGCGCTGTCCGGCCTGTGCCGCGACCACGGCCAGGTTCACGGCGGTGAAGCTTTTGCCCACCCCCGGCGCCGGGCTGGTCAGGGCCACCGAATTGGTGCGCGCGTCCATCATCGCGAAATGCAGGCTGGTGCGCAGGGACCTGAACCCTTCGACCGCCAGATCGCCCGGATCGCTGAGCGCCAGGATCGGGATCGCGCCCTTGCGCTTGTGCGCATTCTCGGCCTGCGGGGCCACGTTGATCGTGGCGAAGACCAGAAGCCCCAGCGCGTCGATCTGTTCGGCGCTTTGCACGCCGCGCCGCATCCACTGGCGCAGAAAGACGAAACCGACCCCCAGGAAACCGCCCAGCAGCAGGTTCATG
The DNA here is from genome assembly GCA_030758115.1 of Paracoccaceae bacterium. Classification (GTDB taxonomy): domain Bacteria; phylum Pseudomonadota; class Alphaproteobacteria; order Rhodobacterales; family Rhodobacteraceae; genus Seohaeicola. The sequence continues at coordinate 6,686 of JANREX010000101.1, forward strand.
GCGATGATCTGCATCTTGCGCGGTTCGATCGGGTTGGGCGCGGTGCGCGCGGTATCGACGATGCGCACATTGCCGATGGTGCTGGCCTTGAGCACGTTGAGTTCCTGCGCGCGGTTCAGAAGCTGGCCGTAAACCTCGCGCGCCAGTTCCAGATCGCGGGTCAGGTTGAAGATCTCGCGCTGGGTTTCGGGCAGGTTCGTGGCCTCTTCGCGCAGGATCGCCAGCCGTTCCTCCAGCCGCGACCGCGCATTCAGCAGCTGCTGATAGGCCGGGTGATTGGTGGTGTAGCGCTGCGACAGCTCGTCTTCCTGCAGGGTCAGCTGATCCAGCTCCGTCTCGATCGAGCTGATCTGCGTCAGAAGGCTTTGCGCCTCGAACCCCAGATCGATGGCTTGCTGCTGCTGGCGATAGGCGTTCAGGCCGCTTTCGGCCTCGCGCACCGCGGCTTCGGCCGTCGGCAACTGGCTTTCGATGAATTCAAGGCTGCTGGCCGCTTCGGCCGAAGAGCGCGAGACGTTCTGGCGCAGATAGGCCTGGGTGATCGCATGCAGCGTGCGCTCGGTCTCGTCGGGGTCGCCGCCGATCAGGCCCAGTTCCAGGATGTTCGACTGCATGCCGCGTTCGTTCACGAACATGCGCGACCGCAGGTCCATGATGGCCGCACCTTCGTCGATCTGCACGAGGAAGAATTCGCGCCCGCGTTCGCCGCGCAATTCGGCCACGCGCAGGCCAAAGCCCAGCCTTTCGTCGATGATCGGCTGATCCAGCTGGCCGTTGATGATGCGCCCGTCCGGCAGGGCCACGGTAAAGGCGGTCGCGTCCTCGTCGGTGATGGTCAGGATCATCGGCAGGCCGATCCAGTAGGGCGGCACTTCCAGCAGGCCAAGGCGGATATGTTCGCCGCCGCTGGCAAAGGGGCGCAGCGCCTCGATCCGGGGCAGCGGGACGCCCATCTGGTTCAGGGACGGCCCGATCACCGGCATCCGGCGCGGTCCCGCGATCCAGTCCAGATGCGTGTCGGCCACGGCCTGCCCCAGCACCAGGCGGGAATGCAGGATCTCGATCTCGGTCACGCTGCGCGGGTTGCCGCCCGCAAGGTCGCGGATCGGCGAGGGCAGCGTCATGGTGGCGCTGTTGTCTTCCAGTTGCAGCAGCGCGTCGGCCTGGTAGGTCGGCGGCGTGCTGAGGGCGATCAGCACCCCGATCCCGGCAAAGACGATGGTAAACAGCGCGATCCACAGCTTGCCGCCCCAGATCGTGTGCACGATCTGGCCCAGACCGTCATTGCCCATCTCGGCCGCATCTGCGGAACTGTCAGTCGTCAGAACCTGGGTGTTCATGGTCTACTCCCTCGGCGCAAGTCGGTCGGCCCAGCCCTGGGCTGCCTCTGACAAGGCCGCAAATGTCTTTTCATGAAATTCGACGGAGCGCAGGTAAGGGTCTGCGATGCCGCTGTTGCTGGTCCATTTGTCGTAGAGCATCACCCGACCGGCGAGGTGCTGCGCGATACGTGCGATCTCGCGCTTGTGGCCGGGCTCCATCACCAGGATCAGGTCATGTGCGGTGCCAAGCGCGGGCGTAAACTGCCGCGCTTCATGTCCATGCAGCGACAGCCCGTGGGCTGCCGCGACCTGGAATGCTGTCTTGTCGGCCGGCTTGCCCACAAGGGCCTGGATGCCGGCCGATGTCACGTCAAGCTCGGGCAAGGCCTGGCGCAGCAGCCGCTCGCCTACTGGCGAACGGCAGATGTTGCCGACACAGACCACGAGTACCGAGTTGAACATGTCTCATTTACTCGGTGGCCAGGGTATCCAGCCCGCCCGCGACCGTGATTGTCGGCAGGATCGCGCTGATCGTGTCGTTCCAGCGGCCCAGCGGCGAACGGGTGACGAAGACGACATCATTCGGCGCCAGCATGAACTTGGTGCCCAGCACGAAGCCCGTGGGGCTGCTGATGTCCAGCTGATAGACGTTGATGGCATTGCCGTGGTTGCGGAACACGAAGACCCCGCGTGCATCCGCGCGCACCTCGGCCAGACCGCCGGTGCGTGTCACCGCCTGGGTCAGGGAAATGTCATCCTCGGACAGGTCCACGGCGGATTGGGTGTCGATCTGGCCCAGCACGAAGGCTTCCATCGGACGCCGGCGCGGCACCGAGATGGTATCGCCGTCGATCAGGATCGGGTTGTTGGTCAGACGTCCACCACGCAGGAAGGTGTCGAAGTTGATGTTGTAGGTCTTGCCACGGCGCTGCAGCGTCACGCGGGCGCTGTCGGCATCCGGGCTCAGGCCGCCGGCGGCGTTCACCGCTTCCAGCAGGGTCAGGGGCACGGTGGTCAGCGGTTGCCGGTTCGGCGTGTCCACCTCGCCCGTCACCACGATCGCCTGCGAGTTGAAGGCGGCGACGCGCACTTCCAGCTGGGGATCGGGGATGAATTCGGCCAGACGGGTCTGCAATTCTTCGCGGATCTGTTCGGGCGCGCGGCCTGCGGCCTGCACCTGGCCCACGAAGGGATAGAAGAAGGTGCCATCGGCCTGCACGCGGAAGCCTGATTCCGCCGCGCTGCGCATCGGGCCTGCGGGCAGCGTCAGTTCCGGGTGATCGAACACATCGATGCTGAGGATGTCGCCCACGCCGATCTGGTAGTTCCAGACCTGGGTATCGGGGACATTCTGCGATCCGGGCACGCGGCGCTGCTGCGAGAAGCTGGCGGCGTTGTTCGCATCCAGACGCGTCACGATCACGTTGTCGGGCAGATCGGCCTGCTTGGCCTCGTCAATCGGAAATTCGGTAAACCCTTGCGAACACGCCGCAAGAAAAGCAGTCATCATCAAAGAACCGAGCAATTTTCGCATGGTTTTCTCCACATCCCAGGTTGCCATGCCTGACACCGCCGCCAGACTTATTTATCGAGGCTTTTTCCCCAGGAAGCGCCGATAAAAATAACCAGAAGATAAACCACACGAAAAAGCCGCTAATGGCGGCGTGCTGACCTGGTAAGCCAATTCTTGCCGAGAACTTTAATCGTCTACGGCGTAGATAGTAAACACCCATTGGGAGTGATTTGGGGGCTAAATCGGGAAGATATGGCCCTTTCACCTGCGCCATGCCGCAAGATCGGGTTTTTCGACCTCTTCAACCGCTCTGCGCGGGTCAGTTGTCGGGGTTTCGCCGCTGCATCAGGGCCCTGACAAGATGGCCGGGCATGATGCCGATGCATTGCAGGTAGCGCATCAGCATCCGGCGTGGTTGACCCAGCAGACGCCACAGCCATTCCAGCGCCAGCCGGCGTACCCAGAGCGGTGCGCGCACCTGCGTTCCCGACAGGAAATCCAGCCCCGCCCCGATCGAGGCAAAGCCGACCCCCGGCGCCACGGCACGGCCGCGCGCGGCAAAGCGTTCCTGTTTCGGCGCGCCCAGGGCGATGAAGCACAGCCGCGCGCCACTGTCCGCGACCTGTCGCAGAATGGCATCCGCGCCCGGCCCTTCGGGGTCAAAACCGAAGGGGGGCGCGATCCGGCAGGCCACCTCCAGCCCCGGCACCGCCTTTTTCAGGGCTTGCGCGGCTTGCCGCAGGCTTTCGTCGGTGCTGCCGACCAGCGCCACGGGATGCCCGGCATGGGTGGCCATCTGGGCCAGCGGAACCACCAGGTCGGATCCCGGCATCAGGTCGACCGGCTGCCGGGCCAGGCGCGACAGCCAGACGATGGGATTGCCATCGGCCACGACAAGATCCTGCGCCTGATAGGCTGCGCGAAAGGTGGGATCGGCGGCCAGTTTCACCAGGTGATCCAGGTTCAGCGTGGCCAGGGCAAACCCCTGCCCCCTGGCAAATCGCGCGGCCACTTCCGCCTCGAGCCGGGCGCGTGTGGCGATATTCACGGCAATTTCACCGCCGCCTGTTCTGAATTTCATTCACGAAGCCCCTTGCGGCGGTCTGGTCAAGACTGCTGTCCCATGCCACTATTCCTAAAAAGCGATTTAACTAAGACAAAGTGTTGACATTTTCGAAGGCCATATCACCCGGACAATCAACCGGAGCGAGACAATATCCCTCTTGATTGGCAAAAAACAAGGGTAGGATCAAGGCAGGATGCGGCAGCAGGCTGGTCAGGCAAGGAGACATGCGGAATGAGTGGGGTCACCCTGGTCGGCTGTGGCTTCGTGGCCGATCTCTACATGCGGTCGCTGGCCAGCTTTCCACAGGTCCGGGTTCTGGGCGCGCATGATCGCGATCCCGCGCGCATGGCGGCCTTTTGCGCGCATTGGAAGATCCGCGAACTGCCGACGCTGCAATCCCTGTTCGATGCCATGCCCGCCGACGGGGTGATCCTGAACCTGACCAATCCCGGCCAGCATCACGCGATCAACCGCGCCTGTCTTGAGGCGGGGTTTCATGTCTGGTCGGAAAAGCCGCTGGCCGTCACGATGGATCAGGCGCGCGATCTGCATGATCTGGCCTTGTCCAAGGGCTTGCAACTGGCCTCGGCCCCCTGTTCGGTCCTGGGCGAGGCGGCGCAGACCCTGGCCCATGCGGTGCGCACCGGCGTGGCCGGTGCCCCGCGCCTTGTCTATGCCGAGCTGGATGACGGTTTCATCCCGCAGGCCCCGCTTGAGGCCTGGATCAGCGAAAGCGGCGCGCCCTGGCCTTATGTCGATGAATTCCGCGTCGGCTGCACGCTGGAACATGCGGGCTATTACCTGAGCTGGCTGATCGCGATGTTCGGTCCGGTGCGCACGGTGGTCGCTGCCTCGGCGGGCGTGATCCCGGACAAGCGTGGCGTGACCGATGCGGCCCCCGATGTCTCGGTGGCGACGCTGTTCTTCCATTCCGGCATGGTGGCGCGGCTGACCTGTTCCATCGTGGCCCCGCATGATCACCGCATCCGGGTGGTGGGCGATGATGGCGTGCTTGAGATGGCAAAGGCCTGGGATAATGCCGCGCCGCTGAAGTACCGCCGCCGTCTGCGGATCCGCCGGCGGCTGCTGGAGCATCCGCTGGGCCGTCGCATCAGGCTGAAGGGGCCGACCCATCCGATGCTGGGGCGGCGGGGTGCGGCCTCGATGAATTTCGCGCTTGGCCCGGTCGAGATGCTGGAGGCGATCGCCCAAGGTCGCCCCTGCCGCCTGGGCGGGGATTACGCGCTGCACCTGAACGAGGTGACGCTGGCGATCCAGAACGCGGGCGAGACGACAGGCGCGCAAACCATGCAGACGACCTGCGCCATACCGGAGCCGATGCCATGGGCGCGCTGACGCTGGCGATCACCGGGGCCGGGGGATACCTGGGCCGCGCGGTCGTGGCGCGGGCCCGCGCGCAGGGTCATGCGGTGCGCGCGCTGTTGCGGGATGCCGCACAGGCCCCGGCGGATTGGGCGCAGGATGGCGGGATCGCCGTGCAGACCCTGACGGGGCTGACCCCTGCCGATCTGACCGGTGTGGATGCCGTGCTGCACCTTGCCGCCGCGATGACCGGCGATGATGCCGCGCAGGAGGCGGGCACGCTGGCCCCGATGCGCGCGCTGCTGGCCGCGATGGCGGGCTGCGATCCGGTGCCGCGCCTTGTGCTGGCCAGTTCGATGTCCGTCTACGGGGGGATGCGGCCGGGCGATCATGTGACCATATCGACGCCGCTGGAACCCGCGCCGCAAGCGCGCGACGCCTATACCCGCGCCAAGCTGGCGCAGGAACGCCTTGCGCGCGCCCATGCCACGGCGACGGGCGGCGATCTGGCGATCCTCAGGATCGGGGCGATCTGGGGGCCGGGACGGTTGTGGAACGGGCATCTGGGGCTGGCCAGGGGGCCGCTGCTGATCCGCATGGGATCGGGCGGCCAGATCCCGCTGGCCCATGTCACGCGCGTGGCGGATGCGGTGGTGCAGGCCGCGAAGGTGCAGGGCGTACAGGTGGCCAATGTGCTGGATGCCGATCTGCCGGATCGCGCGCGCTATGTCGCGGCGTTGCGCCGGGGCGGCTGGCCACGCATGGTGCTGCCCGTCGGATGGCCGGTGATGCGGGCGCTGTCGGTGCTGGGCGGGCTGCCGGGCGCACCGGGTCTGCTGCGCGCGCCGGTGCAGGCGGCGCGGATCATGCCGCTGACCTATGCGACGGGCGCGGACTGGCTGGGCGATTGGCCTGCCCCGCCTTTCGAGAATGCGATGACGGTGGCGCTGGCCGCTGAAAGGGGCCGCAGATGATGCAGCATGTACAAGGTCCCGTGGCCTATCTGACCGGGGAATATCCCCGCGCGACCGATACCTTCATCCAGCGCGAGGTGGCGGCCCTGCGCGCCCATGGCCTGACGGTCGAGACATGTTCGATCCGCCGCACCGGGGTGGAACATCACGTGGGCGAGGAACAGCGCGCCGAGGCCGCGCGCACCTTTCACGTGCTGGAGGCGACGGGCAAACCCCTGGCCAGCCTGAGGGCGCATCTGGCCGCCTTGCGCGCGCCGGGGCGCTATCTGCGCGCCCTGCGGCTGGCGTGGAAAACCGCGCCCGGCGGGATCAAGGGGCATATCTACAACCTGATCTATTTCGCCGAAGCCGTGGTGCTGGCCGATCACATGCGCCGCCTTGGCGTGGTGCATCTGCACAACCATATCGCCAAGTCGTCCTGCACGGTGGCGATGCTGGCCAGTGCGGTCAGCGGCATCCCCTACAGTTTCACGCTGCACGGGCCGGACATCTTCTTTGAACCCTATCACTGGCGGCTGGATGAAAAGATCGCGCGGGCGGCTTTCGTGGCCTGCATCAGCCATTTCTGCCGGTCGCAGGCGATGATCTTTTCCGCGCCTGCCCATTGGGACCGGCTGCATATCGTTCACTGTGGCGTGGACCCTGCGCTCTATGACACGCCGCGCACCGCTTGCGGCAAGCGCCTGCTGTTCGTGGGCCGTCTGGCGGCGGTCAAGGGTGTGCCTGTGCTGTTCCATGCGTTGCGGGACCTGGGGCCGGATCATCCCGATCTGCATCTGACCCTGATCGGCGACGGGCCGGAACGCCGCGCGCTTGAGGATCAGGCGCGCGTCATGGGCCTGTCCGGGATGGTGGACTTTGCCGGCTACAAGGGTCAGGCCGAGGTGGCGCAGGCGCTGCGCGAGACCGATTTCCTTGTGCTGCCCAGCTTTGCCGAAGGTCTGCCCGTGGTGCTGATGGAAGCCCTGGCCGCGCGTGTGCCGGTGCTGACCACCCGCATCGCCGGGGTGGGCGAACTGGTCGAGGATGGGATCAGCGGCAGGCTGGTCGCCCCCGGCGATCCGGTGGCGCTGACGGCTGCATTGCGCGCCCTGCTGGACGCGACACCCGAGGACCGCGCCGCGATGGGTGCGGCCGGTCGCGCCCGCGTGCTGGCGGAATTCGACAGCGTGACCGAGGCGGGCAAGCTGGCCGCCCTGATCGCCGCATCCGCAGGGGGTGCGGCATGAGCGCGACCATCGCCGCCGTGGTCATCGGCCGGAATGAAGGCGCGCGGCTGAAACGCTGCCTTGCCTCGGTGCAGGCGCAGGTGGCGCGCATCGTCTATGTGGACAGCGGATCGACCGATGACAGCGTGGAATATGCCCGCTCCATCGGGGTCGAGGTGGTCGAGTTGGACCGCAGCGCGCCCTTTACCGCCGCGCGCGGGCGCAATGCCGGGGCCATGGCCCTGCGCGACAGTGGCGACATGCCCGACTATATCCAGTTCATCGACGGCGATTGCCTGCTGGTGCCCGGATGGATCGCCGCTGGCCTTGCGCATCTTGAGGCGCGGACCGATCTGGGGATCGTGACCGGCTGGCGGTCCGAGATCGAGCGTGATCGCAGCGTCTATAACGCGATCTGCGATTTCGAATGGCACCGCCCCGCCGGCCCGATCGAGGCTTGCGGCGGTGACATGATGGTGCGCGCGCGGGCCTTCCTTGATCTGGGCGGCTTCAACCCGCAGGTCATCGCCGCCGAGGATGATGAATTCTGCGTGCGGATGCGCAAATCCGGTCTGGGGATCGAACGCCTGCCGCTGGCGATGACGCGTCATGACGCCGCCATGACCCGGTTTTCCGAATGGTGGCGGCGCGCGGTGCGCAGCGGGCATGGGTTCGCGCAGGTGGGCGATCTGCATCCCGATCATTTCCGCCCCGAACGGCGGCGCGTCTGGCTATATGGTCTGGCGCTGCCGCTGGTGGCTTTGGCCGGGCTGATGCTGGCCTTGTCCGGTGCCGTGCTGGCCGGGCTTCTGGTGATGATCGCGGTCATGACCGGGTACGAGCTGTCATGGCTGCGCACCATGCAGGGGCTGGTGCGCGCCGGTCTGCCCACGCGCGAGGCGATGCATCACGCGCTTTACCTGTCGCTGTCGAAATTCCCGAACCTGATCGGCATGCTGACCTATCATTGGCGCCGCTGGCAGCGGCGCGACATGAATATCATCGAATACAAGTGACCCGAAGGAAGACTGCCTCATGACTGCAAGCACTCAGACCCGCGTCGGTATCATCGGGGCCGGCTATATCGCGACCTGGCACGCGGATGCGATCAAGGCCACGCCGGGCGCGCAGCTTGTGGCGGTCTGCGATCAGTCCAAGGGCGCGGCCGAGGATCTGGCCCGCGCCCATGGTGTGCAGGCTTTCGGATCGGTCGATGACATGATCGCCGCCGGTCTCTGCGACGCGGTGCATATCCTGACCCCGCCATCCTCGCATCGCGACCTGACGCTGCAATGCCTGCGCGCGGGTCTGCATGTGCTGGTGGAAAAACCCGTGGCCCTGTCTGGTGACGAGGCCGATCAGATGCGCGCCGCAGCCGTGGATGCGGGCCGCGTTCTGGCCGCCGGGCACAACTTTCTGGGTCTGCCCTCGTATGAGCGGCTGAAGGCGATGATGCAGGGGGGCGAACTGGGCCGCGTGTCATCGGTGCAGATCAACTGGGCGCTGCCGCTGGCCCCGCTGCGGTCGGGGCCTTTCGGGCTGTGGCTGCTGCGCGAGCCCCGCAACCTGCTGCTGGAACTGGGCCCGCATCTTTACGCCTTTGCCGTCGATCTGCTGGGCACGCCCGAGGTGCTGCACCTGGACCTGGGCCAGCCGGTGGAACTGTCGGGTGGCGGCACGCGGCATCAAAGCTGGCGGGTGCTGGCGCGGGCGGGCGATATCGACCTGAGCTTCAACATCGCGCTGGTCGAGGTGATGGATGACCGTTCGGTCACGGTGCGCGGGTCTTCGGCCATCGCGCGGCTGGATTATGCCGCCGATACGCTGGTGGTGGCCCGCGACAATACCGCCGACCTGGTGCTGAACCCGTTCCTGCGCCAGATGTCGCTGACGGGGCAGAACCTGCGCGAAGGCGTGGTGAATGCCGCGCGGCAGCTGTCTTCGCTGAACCAGAAATCGCCCTACGGGATCAGTTTCCGCACCGCCGTGGGCGCGTTCTATGACGCCACCAATGGCAAGACCCCGCTGGATGCGCGGTTCGATTTCACATCCGCGACGGCCGTGATGCGCGCCATCGATGCGACGCTTGACCATATGCCCGCCCTGCCCGCCGCCCCCGCCAAACCGAAAGGCACGCCGAAACCCACCGTCATGGTGATCGGTGGCACCGGCTTCATCGGGCGCAACCTGACCCGGATGCTGGTGGCGCGCGGCCATGATGTGCGCGTCCTCAGCCGGGGGCGCACCGGACCTTTCGACGATATTGCGGATCACGTGGAAACCGTGCCCGTGTCCCTGCGCGATCTGGAGGGGCTGACCGCCGCGATGCAGGGGATCGACGCGGTGTTCAACCTGGCCAAGTCGATGGACAAGACATGGGATGCCGCGCTGGAGAATGACGTGGGCACCGCCCTGCGCGTGGCCGAGGCGGCGATGGCCGCAGGGGTCAAGCGCCTGATCTATACCGGCACCATCGCCTCCTATGACATGTCGGACCCGTATCGGACCATCACCGAGGATACCGGTTTTGGCGCCGACATGAGCGATCGCAATCTCTATGCCCGGTCCAAGGCGGAATGCGAGGCGCAGTTGATGCGGATGCACCGCGACCGTGGTCTGCCGCTGGTCATCGCGCGGCCGGGGATCGTGGTGGGCCATGGCGGGCCGCTGCAACACTGGGGCATCGGGCGCTGGCATGGCGCGGGTGCGGTGCGGATCTGGGGCCATGGGCGCAACATCCTGCCCTTCGTGCTGGCCGATGATGTATCCGACGGGCTGATCCGCATGATGGACAACCCCGATGCGGTGGGCCGGTCCTTCAACCTTGTGGGTGATCCGATGATGTCGGCGCGCGATTATTTCGACGCGATCCACCAGGCGCTGGGGGCGCGGATCACGGTCAAACCGGGCAATCTGCATGCGATGTGGCTGGCGGATGGGGTGAAATACATCCTCAAGCGCCATGCGCTGGGTCGCAAGGGGGCTGTGCGCCCCTCGCTGGCGGATTGGAAAAGCCGGGCGCATTTTTCGAAATTCGACAACAGCCGCACGAAAGCCGTGCTTGGCTGGGCGCCCGAGGCGGATCGAAAGGCATTCATCACCCGTGGGATCGTGCAGGCGAACCTCTTCGGCCTCTGAACGCGGGGCGCGCCCCTGTGCTGCCCATGATGACACCGATTTGTCATTTGCCTAGATTTGCCCCGGTGATCTAGCATTTCCGGGTATCGGCGTGACAAGTATCGGGGTTGGCGTGCCAATGTTTGACGACTACGGCCAAGTCGCATTGGATGATTGGCAGGAAGGCCGTTTCGGTGACATGGAACTGTCGGTCGTCGCGCCATTGCTGCCGCTGGACGGCCAGTTCGGCCGCTTTCCCTTGCTGGATACGCCAGTGGCGCTGGATGCGGCGGTTGCGCAGGTCTCGGGGCTTTACGCGGTGCTGGACGCCGCCTTGGTGCCCGGATGCGAGGAATATCTGGCCGGTTCCGGCTGTCGGCACGACTGCCTTTTTCGCCGAGAGGCACGGGCCGAATGGGGTGCCGTCGGTCCATGGCTGGTTGCGTTGCCGCCTGGGCAAAGGTTGCGGCGGATGCTGTTTACCCAGACCAGCCCCGCCCCCGCCTGGCAGCTCTGGCCGCATTTTCCCGGCCTGTTGATTGCGACGGATGCGCGGTTCGAGGCGGTTCTTGCGCATCTGCGTCGCTTCACACGCTTGCGGACACCGGATGGTGACTGGCTGTATTTCCGGTTCTGGGAACGCCACGTCCCGGCCGCCCTGGTGCAAGGCGCAGATCCCTTGGCCGATATGCTGCTGGCCCCGGTGGAAGATGCGGCGACAACATGGATCGTGCCTGATCCGCCCGGTCAGCGTGCCTTGCTGGCGCGCCGCGCGGCTGACGCGACCGTCAAACCGAACCGCCCACCTGTCTTGACCAGCCAGACCCTTGCGGCACTGGACGCCGCTACGGCACAGCGGCAGGCGCGGGTGGAAATTGCCGGGGCCTTGCGGGACAGGCCGGCCGCCGAGGTGGCGAGGCTGCTGCGCGACCCGCAGCTTCTTGATCTGCGAGAAAAACTGATCGCCTTGCGCGTCACCCAGCCCGAGGATCGGCGCGCGGCCATCGCGCTTTACCTGCAAGCGCATGAGGCGGGATGCGCGGCGCAAGCCTGGCATATCCTGACAACGCCGGGCGTTGGTGCGGGTATACGGTTATGGCGGATGCGGGATTTGCTGGGCTTGCTGGAAATCGCAACATGAGACGACACCTGCTCTGGGCCTGTGTCATGGCCATGATCTCGACAGGAGGGGCTGCAATGGCAGAAGGATTTGAAACGATGCGATCCTGGTGCATCGGGCGTTACACGGTTGACGTTCCCGCCCGCTTCACCCTGCGCGCGCATACCGGCAGCCTGCCTGCGGTCGAGCTTGTCGATCTGGGCAAGGCCTCTGCGACCGATACGCTGGCCCTGATCGCAGAGCGGCGCGATGCCTTGGCCGCGGGGCGCGATACCGATGAGGAAGGTGCGCAATTGATCCTGATGGATGAACGCCAGAGCGAAGCCGGCCCGGTGCTGGCCGCGCAGCGCCGCTTTCCCGAGCTTGATTACACCTCGGACATCTGGCGCGAGGAAGTCGCGATCCTGCGTTACGGCCATCTGATGCGGATCACGGCGCTGATGTCCGAAGAAGGGGCAAGCGCCGCGCGGGCGGAAATGGATCTGGTCGCGGCGACCGTCCGCCCATGGGCCGGGGATGCCGCGCCGCCGCCGGGTGTGTGCCTGCCCGGCTTTGTGCTGGAATTGCCGCGGATCAGTGGCGCGTGGTCGATGATCTTCATGCCTGACGGGATCGAGGGACCCGTCGGCTTGAAACTGACCCTGGTCGAGCGCGCGCCCGACTTGCCGCCCCTTGATCCCCCGGGCCGGTTTGACGATCCGGGCGCGCGCGCCGTTCAGATCGCGGGCCTGACCGGGCAGGAATTGCGCCGTGTCGGCGCGGTCATCAGCCTTGGCGCTGTGGCCGCAGCGACGCCATCCGCCGATGGCTGGGGGACCGAGATCATTGCCGAGTATTTCGACGAGCGCCCGGATGCCGGATCCGCCCCGCTGACGCCTGACGCGGCGACGGACATCTGGGAGGCTGTTCTGCAATCAATCCGGCCAAGGGGCTAGGCGGGACATGGTCGGCCCGTCGGTCCAAAGCTGCCCCGAACCTGTGGCGCTGCCCATCATTTTCGTGCCGGGAATCATGGGAAGCCGCTTGCGCAACCGCACGACCGGACAGATCGTCTGGGACCCCGGCACCAACTGGTCGACCGTGTGGGGCGCCTTCACGGAAAGCGCGGCGGCCAAGCGCCGCCGCCTTGTGGGGCCAGACGGTGCGGCCTTCCGCCCCGATTTCCTCGAAGTCGACATGGGGCGGGTTGGCGGCACCCTGACGGCCGAGCGTCATCGCCGACAGTGGGGCGGCCTCATGGCGGACTTTTACATGAGTTTCATGTCATGGTTGGACATGACCGCCGAGGCGCCGGCGACAGGTCTGGTGCCGCGCGGCTGTTTCAACCTGCATTACGAAGCATGGGCGCATCCCTACAACTGGACCGATGACAACGATGTGGCCGCGCAGGGGTTGGCGCGCACTGTGTCGCGGGCCGTCGCCGATACCCAGACGAAATACCGCAACCGCGATGTCCGCGTGCTCAAGCCCGTGGTTGTCACCCATTCCATGGGGGGGCTTGTGGCGCGCGCCTATGTCACCAACCATGGCGGTGCCGCCGCTTTGCATGGGGTCATTCATGGCGCGATGCCCACCGATGGCGCGCCCGCCACATACAAACGCATGCGCGCAGGGTTCGAGGGTGGCTGGGGCGCGGCTGCCGTCACCCAGCGGGTGCTGGGCCAAAGTCAGGCCGAAGTCACCGCAACCGCGGGCAACTGTCCGGGACCGTTGCAACTGCTTCCCAATGCAAGGCACAAATCGGTGAACGGGTCCACCGACTGGCTGCGCCTGACCAACACGCGCGGCGGCAGGTTGTGGTCCCGTCCCGCCGCCAACCCCTATTCCGAGATCTACCTCAACCGCCGCGACTGGTGGCGTCTGATCGACCAGCGCTTTCTGGACCCTGGCGGCACACCGCGCGGTGACCGGGCATGGAGCAACTTCGAGACGCAACTGCGCAAGGCGGCGGCCTTCCACAGCGCGCTGGGAAGCGGCGGTTTTCACAGCAATACGCGGATGTTCTGGTCCAATGATCCCGATATGCGGGCCTGGGACACCGTCGAATGGCGACTGACGCGCACCGGTTCCGATCCACGACGCAACCCGGAGGACAATGATCAGCAGGGTCGGCTGCGCTGGGGCGAATGGGTCATGCCACCCCCCATGCCGATGGCGGCCGCCATGCCGGTTTTCGTCCCCGAGGCCGAGGCCTCGATACAAGGTGCCACCGCGCGCGGTGATGGCACGGTGCATGCGGGCTCAGGGCGCCATGTCACGGGTCCGATGTCTGTCCCGACACGGGTGGGCTTTGCGCATGACGGCGCCTTCGAGCCGGGCGCGGTGCGGCAGCTGGTTGCGGGCTGGTTGTTCGAAATGGTTCAGGAACAGCTGTGATCCGCAGCAACATCGTGATCGTGCAAATGCAGAAATATGATGTGACCGCGCCGGAATTGGCGTAATTTTGCCCTGTTCGTGGTGTGTAACCGGATACAACGCTGGATCAGAACGGGCGATGTAGATGGGCAGGCTGGCCATAAGCCGGACAGGTAAGATGAAAGAGTATGTTTCCAGACGCCGCAATACGCCCCGTTTGGGCAAGGATGCGCGCGAGAAGATCCTGACACGGATCGTCGAGCAGGCGCCGCCCGATGCGCCCGCCCCCCCGCTGCTGGCCGAAGGCAAGGGATTTCCCGTCCCGCGGCTTGTCGACAGCTGGAACGACATGGCGCATATCCCCGTCGACGAGAAACTGCTGAACCGCAATCTTGTCATCACGGCCAGCCGCAGCGACCCGGCCCATTCCACCTTCGAGGTGTTGCGCACGCGGTTGATGATCACCCTGGCCGAAAAAGGCTGGTCGCGGGTGGCGATCACCTCGCCCACCGATGGATGTGGCAAGACCTTCACGGCGGTGAACCTGGCCATCGCCCTGTCACGCTATGACAGTTGCAAAACCGTTCTGATGGACATGGACATGCGCCGCCCCGGTGCCATGGCGCGCATGCTGGGCGCGCGGCCGCCCGGCAGCATGGCCGAATTCCTGCGTGGCGCGCGCGCCATCGACAGCCATCTGATGCGCATGGGGCAGAACCTGCTGAAGATCGGCCCGAACCTGGCGGTCGGGCTGAACGACCGGGTGGAATCCTATGCCTCGGAAATTCTGAAACATCCCGAAACCGCGCGGGTGCTGTCGCGGATGATGGACGAGATGAAGCCCGATATCGTGCTTTACGACATGCCGTCAGTGCTGGAACATGATGACGTTCTGGCCTTCCGCGAGCATTTCGACGGGGTGCTGATGGTGTCCGGCGGCGGTGTCACCACGGCCGAACATCTGACGGAATCGATGCGCCTGATCGGCAATACGCTGCCGCTTCTGGGTGTGGTGCTGAACCGCGGCGAATAGCGCCCTCTGCCCGCTTGTCCGGTCAGGTCAGGCGGCGCGCGCGGGGAATCCGCAGATCGGGGATCACCACGACCGGGCGAATGCCCAGGGTGCGTTCGATCTGCGCGCTGGTCCGCAGATGCGGGCTCATCCATTCCAGGCCCAGGGCAAGGCCAAGCGCCACGATCACCGACAGCATGACGCCCGACAGCACCAGTTCCCGCCGACTGGTCGAAATCGGCACATCCGGCACAAGGGCTGTTTCCAGCACCTCGAACCGTTCGCTTTGATCGGTGTTTTCCAGCACCTGCGACATGGCCGCCTCGGCACGGCGGCTGGTGACGGCGGTGAATTCATCCTGCAAACGGGCGCGGTTGCGCTCCAGCATGTTCAATTCGCGCTCGACTTCCGGGGCGGCATTGATCAGGTCCTGCACCTCGGCGATCCGGTCTTCCAGCAGCAGCGCCTGCTGTTGCAGCAGGATCCCCTGACGGCGGGCTTCCTCGTCGCGCAGCCGGTCGCGCCCGGTCTCGAACCCGATGATCTGCTGTTCCAGCGCCAGTTGCGCCTCGCGCAGCATGGCCAGCCGGTCGGCGCGCGCGCCAGCGGCCTCGGGCAGTGCGCCGCTGCGGTCCGATTTCAACCGTGCGATCTGCGCCTCGACCATGGCGATCTCGTCGCGCACGCGGGCTTCCTCGGTCAGGAAGAAGGTCAGCGTATTGTCGGCGCGCGTCGTGGCCCGGTCGCGCCCCTCGCGCATGACCAGTTCCAGAAGATCATTCGCCATTGCTGCTGCCGCCACCGGATCGCCCAGCGTCACCACGAAGCGCAAGCCCGTCGGCGGAATGTCCGTGCGCCAGCTTTGCGCGGGATCCACAAGACGCTGGATCATGATCGAGTCGCGCAGCATGTCGACGCGCAACGCCTCGGTGAACCCGTCCTCGGGACGCAGCAGGCCGTGGCGGTCGGCCAGTTCGATCATGGTTTCGCGTGACAGCAGTTTCTGTTCGATCAGGCGGATGCGGTTTTCGATCTGGCTGCTGGCGCTGTTTCCGGGGGCCATCGCGATCTGCGGCATCTCGATCTGGATCGAGGCGGCAGCCTCGTAGACACGTTCCCTGGTCAGGGCGTACCAGACCGAGGCCAGCGCCCCGAAGACAATGATCATGCTGACCATGATGGCGCGCCGTCGGATCGCCTTGACAGCCTGTCCGACAGAATCGATCTGCGCCATCGCGCGTGTCCTTGAATGCGTTTCCTGCGCAAGCTGCCAGTCACCCCATTGGGATGCCGCAGTCAGACTGGCGGGCGGAAGTTTGAACATGGGGCACAACTTTAACAAAAAAACGCACTCGTACTGCCCCAGAAGTGCCACAATTTGACCGGTTTGGAAAGGAAACCATGCCGAAACAATGCGTTTCGGTTTCAATTCCTCGCGAAATGCCGATCAGGACGGCAGAGTCATCGCCGCAATCAGAAGCCCGCCGCCCCGGTCATCGGGCCCGGCAAGGCCGCAGCCCGTGCCGCTGGCCGGAAAGAGAGCGGCCAGACCCGGCACCCTCTGTCCGATCCGCGTGGCCGCAACCCTGGCCGCTGCGCCCCCGTCGGTCAGCGTCACCTGCAGCGCCTGAAATCCGATCACCGCCCCGGTCAGCGGGAACTGCGCCTTGTAGGCCGCTTCCTTGATCCCGAAGATGCGCTTGGCGGCCAGACCGCGCGCCGTGGCGGGCAGAAGGTCGAGTGACGCGATCTCGTCCGGGGTCAGGACCAGCGGCCAGAGGTCGGTGTCCAGCGGGGCGGGATCCTCGATATCGAGGCCCAGCCGCTGACCCGCCTCACGCGCCAGCACCGCAGCGCAGAACCCGGCGGCATGGCTGATGGATCCGGTCAGGCCCGCAGGCCAGATCGGGCTGCGGTCCGGTGCGGCGGGCACCGCCTGCGGCATCAGGCCCAGCCGCTGCATCGCAAGGCGCGCGGCGGCGCGGCCTGCGGTGAATTCGGCGCGGCGACCGGGCACGGCCCGCGCGATGGCGGGTTCCTCGACCGGCAGAAGCGGCGGATGATCCGCCGCCACCGGCAGAACCGCCACGGCCACATCGGCGTGATACAGCGCCGCGATCCTGTCTTCGATCTGCTGGATCATCCCGCCCGTGTCAGCCTTTCGGCCCTGAGCTGCCGGCGGCGGATCATCGCCTCGGTCCGGTAGGTTGCGCGATTCTCGGATGGGTGGGCGACCTGCGGCGGCGGGGCGCTGGGGTATGAGACAGGCACGGGCGCGGGTGCCGCGACCGGTGCTGTCACGACAGGGGCGGGCGGTGCCACGGGTGGTGCTGCGGGGGCCGGCGCGGGGGATGCCGCCACAGCCGCCGTTCCGGCCGGCATGGGTTGGCCAACCAGTTTTGCCGCCAGCGCCGACAGCACCGGGAAGCGGAAGATGTCGGTGATGCTCAGGCTGCGAATGCCCAGGTCGGCGCGGATCTCGCGATGCGCCTGCACCGCCAGCAGGGAATGCCCGCCCAGGTCAAAGAAATTGTCCCGCGCGCCGATGCCCTGCACCCCCAGGATCCGCGACCAGATCGCGGCGATTGCCGCCTCGGCCGTGGCTTGGGTGAAGGTATCGCCCGCGGCCTCTGCGGCAGGGGCCACCGGGGCGGGCGTGTCCGCCTTCGGGGCTTCTGCCGCGACCGGTGCGGACACATGCACAGGGGCTTCGACAGATGCCGCCGCCGTCCTGACCTGCGGGGCAGGCAAGGCCTT
>JANREX010000101.1:24552-58333 GCA_030758115.1 Paracoccaceae bacterium
ACCTGCGGGGCAGGCAAGGCCTTGCGATCCACCTTGCGGTTGGGTGTCAGCGGAAACGCCTCAAGCGCCACGAAGGCCGTGGGCACCATGTAGTCGGGCATGATCGCGGCCAGATGCGCCTTCAAGGCCACCTCGTCCACCTGTCCGCTGGCGGTGTAATAGCCCACAAGGCGCACCAGCCCCGGCACATCCTCGCGCGCCATCACCACGGCCTGCCGGACCCCGGCGAAACCGTCCATCGCGGCTTCGATCTCGCCCAGCTCGATCCGGTAGCCGCGCAGCTTGATCTGGTGATCGGCCCGGCCCAGGAAATCCAGCCTGCCATCGGCGCGCCAGCGCACCAGATCGCCGGTCCGATACATGCGCGCGCCCCAGGGGGCGGCGCGATCCGGCGTCACGAAAGGATCGGGCAGGAACCGGTCCGCCGTCAGATCCTCGCGCTGCCAATAGCCGCGCGTCACACCGTGACCACCGATATAAAGCTCTCCTGCGACACCGACGGGCACGGGCTTCTGATCCTCGTCCAGAACATAGACCTGCGTGTTCGCGATGGGTGTTCCGATATTGATCACCCCCTGCCCCGGCGCGGCGGTTTCCGTGGTGGACCAGATCGTGGTTTCCGTGGGGCCATACATGTTTTCCACGCGGGCCTGCGTCAGATCGGCGAATTCCGCCACCAGCGCCCCCGGCAGCGCCTCGCCGCCCAGCATCAGGTGACGCACCTTCGACAGGGCGCCGCGCGCCTCGTCATTCATGGCGATCATGCGCGCCATGCTGGGGGTGCATTGCAGATGGCTGACCCCGTGGCGCACGATCTGCGCCGCGATGGAATAATCGTCCGAGGCAGGCTCCAGCCCGGTATTGGCGCGGCGCAGCACCTCGGCCAGGGGTTTCAGCCCCTCCAGCACCTGCGCCACCGGAATGCCGTAGTCGATCAGGCAGGCCACTTCGGTCACGCCGATGCGGCGCACCTGTTCGACCCGTTCCATCGCATCCTCGATCGTGCCGAACAGGCCCGAGTCGTCGAAATAGCGCAGGAAGGCGAAATCAAGGATCGCTTCCAGCTCATCCGCCTCCAGCGTGCCAAGATCCAGCTGGAAGGCGTTGTTCACGCCCTGCGGCCGTTTGAAGGCCGGGAAGGCCCAGGCATATTGCTTGATCAGCCCGGCAGCCGAGCGCAGGTAATCCTTCATCGGCTCGCGCGCGATCTCGCGCACGGTGTCGCGATCCTGCCCCAGGTAGGTATGCAGCATCAGCGTGACCTTGAAGTCATCGGGGTTGTGCCCCGCCTCGCGCAGCGCCGCGTGATAGATGCGGATCTTGCCCGCGACCTCGTCGATGGACTGGCCCAGAAGATGCGTCAGCACATGCGCCCCGATCTGTCCGGCCTCGCGCCATGTGTCGGGGTTGCCCGCCGTGGTCACCCAGATCGGCAGCTCCTTGGACACCGGGCGCGGCTGCGTGACGACGCCATGCATGCCGCCCGCCGCCGTGGGATAGTCCACCGCCTCGCCAGCCCAGAGTTTGCGCAGATCCGCAATCGCCTGCATCATCGCGGGCTTGTTGTGGGGCGGCGCGTTTTCCGGGCGCAGGACGAAATCATCGGGCTGCCAGCCGCTGGCGATGGCCAGACCCGCGCGCCCGTTGGTCAGGTTGTCGATGACGGCCCATTCCTCGGCGATGCGGGCCGGATGGTGCAGGGGGGCCACGCAGCTGCCCGCGCGCACGCTGATGTTGCGCGTGACCGCCGCCACCGCCGCACCGGTCACCGAGGGGTTCGGATAGGGGCCGCCGAAAGCGTGGAAATGCCGCTCGGGCGTCCAGATGGCGCAGAAGCCGTGGTCATCGGCGAATTTCGCGCCTTCCAGCAGCAGGGTGTATTTGTCGCGCCCGACCCCGTCGTCATTGCCCCAATAGTAAAGGCTGAAGTCCATCCCGCGCCCGGTCACATTGACCGGCCCATTCGACACCAGCGCGCGTGTTTCGTCGCTGCTGAGCACCAGCTTGAAGCCGCGCGCGAGGGTCCAGAACAGCTCCAGCACGGAAATGTCGAAGGACAGCGATGTGACCGCAAGCCATGTATCGCCCGGCTTGTGCGGAATGCGGGCATCCATGCCGATGCAGAAATTCACCACGTTGCGATGTTCGACCATGACGCCCTTGGGCCGCCCGGTCGAACCCGAGGTATAGATCATATAGGCCATGTCGGCCCCGGTCGCGGCGCAATCGGGCCGCGTGGCAGGGGCATCACCGATGCGCGGATCGGTGTCGATCACCAGAACCTGCGCGGCATGCTTGGGCAGATCGGGGGCCAGCGCTGCCTGCGTCACGATCACCGGGCAGGCCGAATCCTCGATATAGAGGGCGATGCGATCCGCCGGAAAGGCCGGGTCCAGCGGCACATAGGCGCCGCCCGCCTTGAGGATGCCAAGCGCCGCGATCACCATGTCGGGGCTGCGCGCGCAGTTCAGGCCGACCAGCGTGCCCTGACCCACGCCCATGCCCTGCAGCACATGGGCCACGCGGTTGGCGGCGGCGTCCAGTTCGCCATAGCTCAGCCTTGTGCCCTCGAACACCAGCGCGGGGGCATCGGGTGTGGCGTCAACCTGCGCCTCGATCATCTGGTGCAGACAGGCGATATCGGGCAGTTGGGCGGCGGTGTCGTTCCAGCCCTGGGTGACCAGTGCCAGTTCGGCATCGGGCATCACCGGCAGGCTGGCCAGCGGCACCTCGCGCACATCGTCACGCGCCAGCGTTGCGCTGACCACGGCCAGACGCCCTGCGATCAGGTCCAGCGCCATGGGCGCAAGGCGGGCGGCATCCGCGATCAGCTGCGCGCGCCCGTCATGAAAGGCCAGCGTCAGCACGGTGCCGGGAATGCGCGACAGCGCGTCTTCGGCAAGGCCCACGGCGGGCGTGGGCAATGCGCCGCAACCGGGAATGCGCCCCGGCAGATCGGCCATGAACCCGCCGCTGGCCCGCGCGCGGGCGTGATCGGCGGCAAAATCGTCGAATGCCTGCCCCAGCGTCGCGCCGCGCGCCACGCGCAGGGGCGCCCATGGGGCGACATACCCGGCCATCGCCGGATCGGTCAGCCCGGCATCGCGCCAGGCGATATCCACATGATCGCGGTCCGACAGCCGCGCCACCAGCAGCGCAAGGGCGGCCATGATCGTGTCAGGCGCATGATCCAGCGCGATATCGCGCGTGATCTCGCCGGTCTCGCCCGTGTCCTGCGACAGGTCCAGCGGTGCGGGGGACAGCGTTTCGATCCGCTTGCGCCAGAACCCCTCGGCCCGGATGCGCGGGGCAAAGCCTGCATCCAGCGCCAGGCCCTGCGCCACATCAAGGCTGGGCAGCACCTGCCCGGCCTGCACCCCATGCGCCACCGCCTGCCCGTTCAGATCGGTGAACCCCCAGAGTTTCAGCGGCCCGGTCGCCGTCACCACCATCAGGCTGTCGGCATCGGCCTGCAGCACCGTGCCCGGCAGCGCACCGGCACCCCCCTGCACCGCCTGCGCCGCCCGCACGGCCACAAGGCCCTGCGGCGTCATCACCTTGGGCAGGCACAGCGGATTGGCGTGATCGCCGTGATCCAGCGCCATGACCAGACGCGCCAGCGTCTCGGCGGGTTGGGCGAAATCCAGACGCCCGGCCACGGCGGGGCGGTCGTACAGCCCGAAATAGCTGCGTTGCGCCAGATCCTGCCGCTGCCGATTGGGCGCATCTTCCGCCAGCATCGCCACCAGATCGGGAAAGCTGTCGATCGCCTCGGCAAAGCAGCGGCTGTTCAGGCTCAGGCCGGTATCGTCGGGCGCGATGTCGAAGCTGCGTTGCAGCAGGATGTCGCCTTCATCGACGCCGCCGCCGATCAGGTGCCAGGTGATGCCATGCCGCGCCTCGCCCGCGATGCGCGCCCAGACCGGCGCGTTCAGACCGGCATAGCGCGGCAGCGGGCCATCGTGGAAATTGACCGCGCCCTTGCCCGCCCGCGCCAGCAGGTCGGCGGGCAGCAGGTCCAGGTTGGCGATGCTCAGCAGCCAGTCAAAGGGCAGATCCCCCAGCCGCTGCGCCAGATCCGCGCCCGGCGCCTCGATGCGCAGGCCCGCGCCTGTCGCCCAGGCGCGCACATGCGGGCAGCGCGTCACGACGGCCTCCAGCCGGTGACCCGCATCGAGCAGGACCTGGCCACAGTTCAACGTCAGGGATTCATGGCCGATCAGAACAGCGGAAAACGGGGACATCACGATTTGCCTTTCATGTCATGCAGGCGGCGCGGGGCATCGGGGCCACGCGGCCGGCTGCGTCCTGCCCCACCGGACCGCCAGGCGGCCATGTCATGGGACAGAAGATCGCGCAGGAACGCAGGGGGACGGCTGCGGCTGGCGGCGGGGCGCAGACGGTGCAACGCACCACCCAGCGCCTGCGCCAAGGTGCAGCCCATCGCATAGGCCGTGCCATGCGACTTGGTGAAATAATGCAGCCGGGAATCGAACCAGTAGGTCGGCACCTTGGCCCAGCCCTTCATGCCGGTCGAGACCGAGCCGATATGCGGCACCCGGCTTTCGGGGACATAAAGCGTGCGGAACCCGGCGCGCGCGGCGCGCAGGCACAGGTCGGTTTCCTCGAAGTACAGAAAGAAGGCCTCGTCGAACAGGCCGATCCGGTCCAGCACATCGCGGCGGATCATCATGCTGGCCCCGGCCAGCCAATCCACCGCCGAGGTCTGCGTGGGCATGGGCAGGGCCACGCGATACCGCGCCAGCGCGCGGCTGATCGGCCCGATCCGCGCCGCATCCTCGAATTCCGACAGGATCGACGGAAACCGGAACGCGGTTTCATGCGGGATGCCATCCTCGCCATGGATATGGCTGCCCGCGATCCCGGCGGAGGGGTCGGCCTCCAGCGCGCGGATCAGCGCCAGCAGCGCATCGGGCGTGGGAAAGGCGTCCGAGTTCAGCAGATAGACGTAATCGGGCGCCTCGCCATCGGCCATGCCGGTGCGGATGCCCACGTTGTTGCCGGCACCAAAGCCGCCGTTATGGCCCGACTGGATCACGCGCACCGCGCCGCCCTCGGTCCAGCCGCGCGCCCTGGCCTGATCGCGCAGCATCTCGAAGCTGCCGTCGCCGCTGTCATTGTCGACGATCACCATGTCGGTGCGCGCGCCCGGCATCGCCTCGCGCAGCGCGGCCATGGCGGTCAGGCCCGCCTCGGCGGCGCGCAGGGTCATGGGGGCTGTGCGCCAGTTCAGCAGCACGGTCAGCAGGCGCGGCGATCTGGTCATCATGCTCACTCCGCCGCTTCCATCGGCACATCGCGGCCCGCGACAGCCCTGAGCGCCGGGCGCGAGGATCGCCGTTCGGCGGCCTCGATCACGCGGCGCATCCGTGCCGCCAGCACCCGCACATTGGGTTCCAGAACCATCGAATCGTGATCGCCCGGCACCTCCTGCACCTCGACCTTGGGGGCCCAGCCGGTCCAGTCATTGTCATGCAGAACGTAGGCGCGTTCCGAATTGACCCAGCGATCCGGCGCCACCTGCCACTTGCCCACCAGCGGCGGACGGAACAGCATCAGCGGGCCATCCCATTTGCGCAGCCTGTACGAGGTGACGCTGTCCATGAAGGCCGCCTCGATCGCGGCATTGTGGAACTGCGCCGCCGGTTCCTCGGCCCCGTCATCGGTCTTGATGCGGCGCTTCTGGAATTCCCACTTGATGCGGCGCGTCAGCCATTTGGCCGGATAGGCGATGCCGCCCGCGCGCAATTCCTGCAACTGGATCACCACGCGGTCACGCAAGGACAAGGGGCGGCGCACCGGCAGCGGCGTGTCCAGCATGACCAGCGCCGCGACATCCTCGCCCGCCGCGGTCAGCTGTTGCGCGATTTCCAGCGCGGTGATGCCACCGCCGGAAAAGCCGCCCAGCATATAGGGGCCATGCGGCTGCACCTGCTTGATTTCCGCGATATAGTCGCGCGCCGCCTGCACCAGGTCGCGATGCGGGTCCTGATCGCCGTAAAGCCCGCGCGCCTGCAACCCGTAGAAGGGCCGGTCGGTGCCCAGCAGATGCGCCAGATGCCGCAGGTTCAGGATATTGCCGAACATGCCCGCCACAAGGAAGAACGGCGTCTTCGGCCCGCCCTCGCCCGTATGCATCGGCACCACATGGGTGAACCGGCGCTGCGGGGCGGCAGGCTTGCCGGTGTCGGCGGCGCTTTCGGCCCCCGGCACCACGCCGCCGCGTTCCTCGATCAGGGCGGCGCATTTGCGGATCGTCGGCGCCTCGAACAGGATCGAGATCGGGAAATCCACGTTGAAGGCCTTGCGCACCTTGGCGAACAGCCGCACGGCGATCAGGGAATGCCCGCCCAGATCGAAGAAACTGTCCTCGACCCCCACGCTGTCCAGCCCCAGCAATTCCTGCCAGAAGGCGGCCAGACGCTTTTCGACCTCGGTCTCGGGGGCCACGAAATCGCTGTCCAGGCTGGGACGCTCGAAGGTCTGCCCGCCCGTATCGCTGCCGGTATCGGCGGCATCGGCCTGCCGGACCAATGCGGCCAGATCCATCGAGGAAATGACCACCTGCGATCCCTTGCCCGCCAGCGCGCGCAGGAAGGCCTCGGCGCCTTCCTCGGGGCGGATGCCCTGCGTCAGCATGTGGCGCAGACGTTCCTCGGCGGGCGACAGCGGGCGCGGCCCGGTCGCCTCGGGCGCGGCGGCCGTGGCGGGCGCTGCGGCGCGACCAAAGGCGGCGGTATCGTCCAGACGGCGGATGCTGAAGCCCTCGACCTCGATGCAGACGGTGCCGTCGGGCGCTGTGATCACCACGTCGAATGTGGCCGACGGGCCGTCGGCGCTGTTGCCCGCGCGGCTGCGCACCCAGCTTGCGACGCGCGACGGCAGCGGGCGATGCACGCGCACCGTGCCATAGGACACCGGCACCCAGAGGTGATCGGGCTTGTAGCCCGCGATCAGCCCCATGGCCCAGCCGGTCGCCAGATCCATCAGGCCGGGATGCAGGCCCCAGCCCGCGCCCAGATCGGCGGTCTTGTCCTCGGGCAGGGCCAGCCATGCCAAACCCTCGCCCTTGCCGAAGGCCATCGACCGGATCACGCGCCAGCGCGGACCGAAGGCCAGATGCGCCTCTTGCGGCGAGGGGATGAAACCCTGCGGCCCGGCCTCGTGCGGATGGGCGCAGCGCGCGGCGATGGCCGCCAGATCCAGTGCGGCGGGCGGTGTCAGCGGCAGCAGCGACAGCTCTGCCTCGGCATGGGTGACGATGCCCCCGGCCTGCGCGCTCTGCACCTCGAAGGCATATCCCGCATCCGCGCGGGGCAGGCGCACCCGCATCTCCAGCGGTGCGCCATCGGCCACCTGCAAGGGCGACAGGAAATAGAGATCGCGGATCTCGAACCCGCCGGTTTCGCCCTGCGCGCGCAGCGCCTGCGCGGCCAGTTGCAGGTATCCGGTGCCGGGCATGACGGCATCGCCCGCCGATGTGCGATGCTCGTTCAGCACCCAGTCGGCGCGGGCGTCCAGCGTCCGCAGGAACATCCGGTGCCCGGCGTCGTCCAGCGTGATCTGGTCCAGCAGGGGCGTATCCTTGGGCGCCGCGCGCCGTTCGGGGGGCGCATCGCCCGCCAGCCGCGCCGCCATCGCATCGGCGGCCATGCCGACACCCGACCAGATGCCCCAGT
This sequence comes from Paracoccaceae bacterium, assembly GCA_030758115.1. Classification (GTDB taxonomy): domain Bacteria; phylum Pseudomonadota; class Alphaproteobacteria; order Rhodobacterales; family Rhodobacteraceae; genus Seohaeicola. The sequence continues at coordinate 32,253 of JANREX010000101.1, forward strand.
CGATCGCCAGCACCCGCGTCTTGCCGCCCGCGCGCGCCTTGGCATAGGCGTTCAGGTATTCGTTGGCGGCCACGTAATCGACCTGCCCCACCGGTGCCGTGACGGTGGACGAGGACGAGAACAGCACCAGCCAATCCAGCGCCCCGTCGGGGAACAACTCCTCCAGCACCTTGGTGCCGTGGATCTTGGGGGTGAACACATCCTCGATCTCGGTCAGGGACTTGGTCAGAAGCGGCGCATCATGGATCACGCCCGCCGCATGGATCACGGCCGTCACCCGGCCCATCTTGCCCTCGGCCAGGGCCAGGGCGGCGCGCATATCCTCGATATTGCTGACATCGGCCTGGATCACCAGAACCTCGCCGCCCTGCGCCTCCAGCGCCTGCACGGCGCGGATGCGCTGCACCACGGCATCCTGCACGGATGACCGCAACAGCCCGTCCCAACGGGCGCGCGGCGGCAAGGCCGAGCGCGCCAGCAGCACCACGCGCTTTTGCCCGCGCGCGATCAAGGCCCCCGCGATACTCAGGCCGATACCGCCGAAACCGCCGGTGATCAGCGTCACGCCATCGGCGCGCAGCGGCAGCTTGTCGGCGCTCACCTCGGCCAGGGGCGCGGGGCGGAACTCCAGCGCGAAACGCTTCTCGCCGCGCAGGGCGGCGACGGTGTTTTCAGGCGCGGCCAGCAGATCCTCCAGCACGCGGGCGGCCAGATCATCCAGCGCCTCGCCGCGCTTGCGCCCTTCGGGCAGGCGGATGTCCAGCACCGCGCAGGTCATGCCCGGCACCTCGCGCGGGATCACCCGCGCCGGTCCCATCACGGTGGCCTTGTCGGGATCGCCCAACGCCTCGCTCCGCACCTGTGCGGCATCCGATGTGATCACGCTGATATGGGCGGTTGCGTTTTCCTCGGCCATGGCCTGCGCCATGAACAGCAGGCTGTAGAAACCCTGTTCCTGCGTGCGGTGGAAAAAGCTGCTGCCGGGGCGGAAGCCGCGATCCCGCGTGACCTGCCACAGATGCGCGATACGCGACGGCATCCGGCCCCGGTCCACAAGATCACGGATCAACAGATCATAGCCCGCCCGCCCCTGTTCGGGGGCCAGAAGATAGCCATCATCGCCCGCGCGGGCAAAGGCATCGGCGGGCCGCACGGTGAGAACGCGCTGACCGGCGGCGCGCAGCCGCGCGGTGATCGCGGCACCAAGGCCCGCGTCATCCTCGAACACCAGCCAGTCCTGCGGCGGCAGGCCCGACAGATCGTCCATATCCACATCGCAGGCGGCCAGGCGCGGCACCCAGGCGGGGCGATAGCCCCAGCTGTCAAGGTTGTCGCTGCGCAGCGGCCACAGATCGGCATCGGCCTGCGATTGCGCGCCCTTGCCCGGTTCGATGAAATAGCGGCTGCGCTGGAAGGCATAGCCCGGCAGCGGCACGCGGTTGCGCGGCACGCCACCCCAGACCTGATCCCAGTCGATGGTGACACCCACCGCCCACATCCGCGCCAGCATCGCCATGAAATAGGCATCGTCCGCCATGGTATCCTGCGGATGGCGCAGGGTGCCGATCACCGCATTGGGGGTGACGGCGGCATGTTGCCCCGCCAGCGATCCCAGCCCCTTGCCGGGTCCGACCTCAAGGAAAACGCGCCCCTGGCCTTTCGGCGCCTCCGCCGCCAGCGTGGCGATGCAATCGGCGAAATGCACCGTATGGCGCAGATGGCCAACCCAGTAGTCCGGGTCCGTCGCCTGCGCATCGGTCATGCGCTGCCCGGTGCGGTTGGACATGATCGGGATCTGCGGCGCATTCAGCGTGATCGCGCGCAGGTAATCGCCAAAGCGTTGCAGGATCGGCTCAAGCATCCGCGAATGGGCGGCAATGTCGATGGGAATGCGCTGGAATTCGACCTCGCGCGCCTGCAATTCGGCTTGCAGCCGATCAAGCGCAGCCTGCGGCCCGCTGGCCACGGTCAGCGAAGGGCCATTGACGGCCCCCAGATCCAGATCGTCGCCCAGCAGCGGGCGCAATTCATCCGCAGGCAGACCCACGGACAGCATGCCGCCCGCAGGCACCGTATCGAACAGCGTGCCGCGCAGATGCACCAGCCCGATGCAATCCTCGAACCCGATGATGCCGGCGACACAGGCGGCGGTATTCTCGCCCATGGAATGGCCCACAAGGGCGGCGGGCTTGACCCCCCAACTCATCCAGAGCTGGGCCAGCGCATATTCCACGATCATGATCAGCGGCAATTGCACCGATGGCTGTTTCAGCCGCGCGTCCGCTTGCGCCTCGTCCCCGCGCGCGGGCAGCCAGAGCGCGCGAATGTCGTAATCCAGCTTGGCTTGCAGCACCGCAAGGCCGCGATCCATCCAGTCGCGGAATACCGGCTCGGTCTCGTAAAGATCGCGCGCCATGCCCGCATATTGCGCGCCGCCGCCGGGGAACATGAAGACCACATCGGGCGCATCGCCCAGCACCTTGTGCGTAAAGACCCGGCGCGGATCACCCGCGCGCAGCAGCGCCGCCGCCTCGGCATGGTCGGCGGCCACGATCACGCGGCGCTGTTCAAAGGCGCGCCGCCCGTGGCGCAGGGTAAAGGCCACATCGGCCAGCGGCTGATCCGGCCGCGCCTCAAGATGATCGGCCAGCCGCCCTGCGGCCTCGTCCAGAGCGGCCTTGCTGCGGGCCGAGATCACCAGCGGCTGGAACGGGAAATCGCTTTCCCCGGATGCCGCGACAAGCGGCGCCTCTTCCAGCACCACATGGGCGTTGGTGCCGCCCACGCCCAGCGAATTGACCCCGGCGCGGCGCGGTGCAGACCCGCGCGGCCAGTCGGTCAGCCGGTCATTGACCAGAAAGGGGCTACCCTCGAACCCGATGACGGGGTTGGGCGCCTCGTATCCCAGGGATGGCGGGATCTGCCCGTGATGCAGCGCCAGCGTGGTCTTGATCAGGCTGGCGACACCGGCGGCGGTATCCAGATGGCCGATGTTGGTCTTGACCGATCCGATCCGGCAGAACCCTTCACCGACCGATCCGCCCTGGCGGAACGCCTCGGTCAGGGCGGCGACCTCGATCGGATCGCCCAGATAGGTGCCGGTGCCGTGGCATTCGATGTAACCCACCGTATCGGGGGCCACGCCCGCCACCGCCTGCGCCTCGACAATCGCCGCCGATTGACCGTCAACCGAAGGCGCCAGGTAGCCCGCCTTGGACGAGCCATCGTTGTTGATCGCCGTGCCCTTGATCACGCCCCAGATGTGATCGCCATCCGCAATCGCATCCGACAGGCGGCGCAGCACCACCGCACCGGCACCCGAGCCGAAAACCGTGCCCTTGGCGCGATGATCGAAGGCATGGCATTCGCCATCGGGCGACAGGATCTCGCCATCCTTGTAGATGTATCCCCGGTTCTGCGGCAGCTCGATGGTCACGCCACCCGCGATCGCCATGTCGCATTCGCCGATCAGCAGCGATTGCACCGCCGCATGCACCGCCACCAGCGAGGTGGAGCAGGCCGTCTGCACGTTCACGCTGGGCCCGGTCAGGTTGAACACATGGCTGGCGCGCGTGGTCAGGAAATCCTTGTCATTGCCGGTATGGCGCAGCAGGAACATGCCCACATCCTGCACCAGATCGGGGTTCGAGCAGATGTTGAAATAGAAATAGCTGCCCATGCCGCAGCCGCCGAAGACGCCCACGGGGCCGGGGAAATCCTCGGGCATGTGGCCCGCGTTCTCCAGCGCCTCCCAGACGACCTCAAGGAATTGGCGGTGCTGCGGATCCATGATCGCCGCATCCTTGGGGCTGAAGCCGAAGAATTCCGCATCGAACCGGTCGAACCCGTCAAGGGGCGCGGCATAGGGCACGTAATCGGGCCGCGCCAGCATGTGCTGCGCCTCGCCCGCCGCCCTGAGCTCATCCTCGGACAGCTTGCGGATGGACCGAACGCCGTCGCGCAGGTTGCGCCAATAGGTTTCGACATCGCCCGCACCCGGAAGATGCGCGGCCATGCCCACGATGGCAATATCGGTCTCGGCACTCATGTCAGGCGGCCCCCTTTGTCTGTTCCTGAACACTCGCTACCTGCACGAAAGATGACATAAATATCGATTGCGGTCATAATTTGACGAAAGGCGGTCAAATCAGGACCCTCCCTGACCCAACAGCATCACCACCGCATCCCAATGCAGCCAGATCGCCAGCGCGGTGTAACCGGCGGCCAGCACGGCAAAGACCGCATCATGCAGCGGGTCCCAGACCCCCATGCGCCGCGCCAGCCAGACCACCACCGGATAGGCCGCCAGCAGCGCCAGCCCCTGCCCCACAAGCGCGCCGACCAGCCCGTAGGACAGCCCCCCGATCAGAAGCCCCGACAGAACCAGCGTGGCGCGCGACGCGGCCAGCACGAAATACCGTTTCGAATCCCCCGCCGCCAGCGCCGCCTGGTCATAGGTCAGCGAGATCAGAACAGGCATCTGGATGCAGGTGATCAGCACCACGATCCCCCCCGCCGCCAGATACCGCGCATCATACATCAGATCGACCAGCCAGACCCCCAGCAGGCCGACGGTCATCATCAAGCCCATCAGGCCGGTCGAGGCCATGATCCGCATCCGCCGCAGCTTGAGGAAATTGGCCTGCGATTCCCGCGGCGGGCGGTCGCGGTAGATCGGGATCAGCACGCGCCCCGTCACCATATGGCCCAGCATCAGCGGGAAACTGGCCAGGAAAAAGCCGATACTGTAGACGCCGAAGGCATCCAGCGGCAGCACCTTGCCCAGGATCAGCCGGTCACCCTGCCCCAGGAAAAAGCCGCAGATCGTGCTGAGGAAAATCCACTTTCCGAAATGGATCAGCTCGGACGCCGCCGCCCCTTCCCAGCGCAGCCGGTTGCGCGGCCCCGGCAGAAAGCGCGAATACAGCACAACCTGGATCGCCGCACCGAAGAGCCCGCTGAACACCAGCGCCCAGACCGACCCGGTCCATAGCGCAAGGCCCACGGTCACAAAGACCGACAGCGTCTGGCACACCATGTCCAGCGCCGTGATCCGCCCCATCAGCAGGTGCCGCTTGGCGGTCTCAAGCCGGGTGGGCATGAACCCGGTGATGATGAACTGCACCGAGGCGACCATGAGCATCGGCGCCAGGATATCCTCGCCGTAGAAATGCGCGGCCGGCAGCGCCAGCAGACAGCCGACCGCGAACAGCGCGACGCCCCGGATGATCTGGATCGTGAAGGCGGTGTTCAGGAAATCGGGGTCATCGCCCCGCTTGCTCTGGGCGATCGCGGGGCTGATCCCGACGTCCGAGAACATCGCAAGCCCCATCAGGAAAACCATCACCAGGGCCATCAGGCCAAACGCCTCGGGGAAAAGGATGCGCGTCAGGATCAGGTTGGTGGCAAGCCGCAACACCTGCGAAAAGCCGAACCCCATCACCGACAGCGCCGAGGATCGCAGCACCCTCGCGGTCAGGCTGTTACCGCTCAGAAAGGCGCGCAGGCCCCCGGTTGCAACAGCCCCGTCCGTCATCGTCCCCTGCTCCAGTCCGGCACACCGGCACCCGCCGCCGCCCCCGCACGGCCCCTGTCGCGCCAGCGCACCGCCAGCGCCACGCCGGCATAGACGGCAAATCCCAGCGGATTGCGCGCCGCCAGCAGCAGCATGCCGCCAAGACCCAGCCTTGCCTTGTCCTCATTGGCCATCAGGTCGGGATAAAGCGCCGCAACCTGGCGCACGCCGCGATCCTGACGCTGGCGCACCCGCACCAAGGCCGCGAAGCCCTCGACAATCGGCCAGTCATAGGGCGCGGCCACGGCCCTGCGTTCTTCGGGGCGGAACAGCAGCCGCACATATGTGTCGTCCGAGATGATATCGGGGAACATGCCCCAGCGCGCGCGCCCCGCCGCATTGACCGCGAACAGCCCGCAGCCCGGCACCCCCTGCGCCATGAAGGGCACCCGCCGATAGGTGGCCGCATAGGCCCGGCTGACCCAGCCCCGCGCCGTCATGCGCAACCGGCCGCTGGCATAGCGCGCCTTGGGCCCGTCCAGCGTCAGGCACAGCTGCCCCAGCAGCGCGGGCGACAGCGTGACATCGGCATCCAGATAGGCCCGCCAGGGCCAATGGGCGGCGGCATCACCCGCATTGAGCGCCCGCATCTTGCCGCCCTGGGGCAGATCCAGCACCTGCATGCGCCAGCCGCGCGCCTGCGCCATGCCCGCGAAGCCGCGTGCGATATCGACAGTGCGGTCGGTACAGCCATTTGCAACGACAATGATCTCGATCGGGCAAGCCACAGAATCAGAGGCCAGAACAGAGGTCAGGCAATTGCCGATGAATGCTTCTTCGTTGCTGGCCGGAATGACAATACTAAGCACCTGGTAAGTCCTGAAAAAAAAGGGTCAAATCATGCTTCGGCCCATAATCGGGCCGCAATCCGGACCGTGAACAGAGCCTGCTGCGGGGACCAAATCCTCCGCCACCATTACCGCACCTCTGCACAGTGACATGGCACGCGATATGTTGGCAACATTATGGCGGCAACCGTTTGTCGCAGGCTGACAATATCCACTCATGGCTGCGATTTTGCCATAGTTTCGAACCAATCCAAGCTCAGGTTGAGCAATACAAATCGAAAAACGGGTGAAACACGCCCTTCGGTTGATGTTTGTGGCCGAAAACAGGAAGATCATGCCGGACCGATCCTTTGCCTATCTGGTGCCGCAGTTTCCGGGACAGACGCATATGTTCTTCTGGCGCGAATTGCGCGCGATCGAGGAACAAGGCATGCGCCCGGTCCTTTACAGCACGACACCACCGCCTGCGCGGCTGATCGCGCATGGCTGGTCGGCGGCGGCACAGGCGCGCACCGTCTATCTTGCCTCGCGCAATCCGCTGGAACTGCTGTCCAGCCTGCCGCGCCTGCCGCTGGCCGCGATCCGCGCGCAGATGCGCCTTGAAACCCCCGAGGACGCGCGCCGCTTTCTGCGCGATGTGCTGATCTGCGCCCCCGCCGCGCGCCGCCTGGCCCTGTCCTGCAAGGCGCAGGGCATCACCCATGTGCATGTGCATTCCTGCGGGCGCGCCGCCCTGATCGCGGCGCTGGCCCATCACGGCCATGGATTGAACTACAGCCTGACGCTGCATGGCGCGCTGGCCGATTACGGCATCGGCCAGCAGTTCAAATGGCGCAATGCCCGCTTTGCCAGCACGGTGACACGCCGCCTGCGCGACCAGGCCGCCACGGCTCTGGGCGATGCCCTGCCCGCGCGCGTGCTGGTGCAGTCGATGGGCGTGGAAACCGATGTGCTGTGCCGCGACGCGCCCTATCAGCCGCGCCGCCCGGACGAGGTGCTGCGCCTCTTCTCCTGCGCGCGCCTGAACCGGCTGAAAGGGCACGAGGATACGCTGGCCGCGCTGCGCCTGCTGCTGGACACGGGCCTGCCCGCACACCTGACCATCGCCGGCGAGGATGACGATGGCGGCAGCGGCTACCGCACCCGGCTTGAGGCGCGCATCCTTGAACTGGGCCTGTCTGCCCATGTGCGCCTGCTGGGCGCGATAGATGCCGATGCCGTCCGCCGCCAGCTTCTGGAGGCGCATGCCTTCGTGCTGCCCAGCCGTCACGAGGCGATCGGCGTGGCCTTCATGGAAGCCATGAGCTGCGCCCTGCCCACCATCGGCTGCAACGTGGACGGGGTGCCGGAACTGATCACCGACGGGCTGGACGGGATCCTTGTGCCGCCGCAGGACCCTGCCGCGCTGGCCGCGGCGCTGACGCGGCTGGCCCATGATCCCGACCTGTGTCTTGCCCTTGGCGCGGCCGGGCGCGCCAGGGTCGAAACCGCCTTCCGCGCGGCCGATGGCGCGACCATGCTGATCCGCGAAATCAAGGGCGACGGGCATGGCGATCCCGGCCAGCCCCCGGCATGGCGCGCCCCGCGGCGCGCGGCATGAAGGCACCGAACGGTCAGGATCGGCCCGTTCGCATCCGCGAAACAGAATTTCCTGCGTGGATCGGGCGGAAAAAAGTTTCTTGTCGCAACCAAAGGTCATAGGCTGTCCGCCAATTCATGCACCCGCACGCTTTTGATAGCTCAACCGGAAGAACAATGCCGGAAAAGTCCTTCGCCTACCTTGTGCCGCAATTTCCCGGCCAGACGCATATCTTCTTCTGGCGTGAGATCACGGCGCTGGAATCGCGTGGCGTGACACCTGCCCTTTTCAGCACCACCTTGCCGCCACCCGGCCTGATCGCGCACCCATGGTCGGACCAGGCGATGCAGCGCACCACCTACCTTGCCAGCCGCAACCCGCTGCGGCTGCTGACGATGCTGCCGCGCCTGCCATGGGCCGCGATCATGGCCGAGGCGCGCCGCCTGCCTTCCGCCGAAAGCCGCCGCTTTCTGCGCGACGTGCTGATCAGCTCTCCGGCCGCCGATATTCTGGCGCGCAGCTGCAAGGCGCAGGGCATCACCCATGTGCATGCCCATTCCTGCGGGCGCGCCGCCCTGATCGCGGCGCTGGCCCATCACGCGCATGGCCTCGGCTACAGCCTGACGCTGCATGGCCACCTGACCGATTACGGCACCGCGCAGCGGTTCAAATGGCGTCATGCCGCCTTTGTCAGCGTGATCACCCAGGCGCTGAAGGATCTTCTTCCCGACCAGCTGGGCGATGCCCTGCCCGCGCGTCTGCCCCTGCAACCGATGGGCGTCGATACCGATGCCTTCCGCCGCCATACGCCCTACCACCCCCCGCAGCCGGGCGAGGCGCTGCGCCTGTTTTCCTGCGGCCGGCTGAACATGGTCAAGGGCCACCAGGACCTGATGCAGGCCGTGCGCCTGATGCTGGACCGGGGCCAGCCCGTGACGCTGGACATCGCCGGCGAGGATGACGCCGGCGGCAGCGGCTACCGCGCCGAACTGGCCGCGCGGATCGACCAGCTGGGCCTTGGCGATCATGTGCGCCTGCTGGGCGCGATCAGCGCCGAAGAGGTGCGCGCGCATCTGCTGTCCGCCCATGCCTTTGTCCTGGCCAGCTGGAGCGAACCCTTGGGCGTCGCCTATATGGAGGCAATGAGCTGCGAGGTGCCCACCATCGGCACGGCGGCGGGCGGCGTGCCGGAACTGATCACCGACGACCGCGACGGCATTCTTGTGCCCCCGCAGGACCCGCAGGCCCTGGCCGATGCGCTGATGCAGCTGGCCCGCGATCCCGACCGCGCCATGCGCCTGTCGCGCGCCGGACGCGCGCGCGTGGTGGAAGGTTTCGATTCACGCCGGGGCGCGGATATGCTGATCCGCGAGATCTGGCCGCAGGACGCCGCCTGACGGCGCGCCCGGCAGCCCTCAGCCCTCAGCCCTCGATCTCGGACTTGGGCGGGGTCAGTTCCATCACCATGCCCGGTGCATCCGCAAAGGTGATCCGCTGGATATCGGCCAGGCGCATCTCGCCCGCGCCGCCATCCCGCGCGGTGACCAGCATGACATCGCCCATCCACAGGAAATCATAGGCCTCGGGCGTGCCTGCCAGCAGCGCGGTATTCACCCCCGCCCCGCCATGCATCCGCACGCAGCAGCCCATGGCCACCAGCGCGTCATCGCCCGGCCCGCCCAGCAGGATGTCGCGCGGATGCCTGGCCTCGACCCGCCCGCCGCCCTCGGGCGCATGGCGCATCACGCCGTTCAGGAAGGTGCCGGGCGCGCGGACCTCCCAGCTCACGCCACCGGCCGCGTTATAGGCCATCAAGGCATCCCAGCGCGGATTGCTGTCGCCCAGATGGCGCAGATGCCCCCAGCTGCCCCAGCGGGTGGGATGGCCCACATCGACAAAGGCATTGAACAGCGTACCGCCCAGGGCATCCCAGCCCGCCAGCAACTCGGTATAGATCGCGCCCATCTCGGGGCTGTAATTGTAGCTTGTGAAGAAATCGGTCAGCCGGGCGTTTTCCGTCCATTCGCCAAGACCCGCCACATGGGTGCCGCCCTCGTACATCACCAGACGCATGCCATGCCGCGCGGCCAGATCCGCCTGATAGGGCAGAAGCTCGGTCAGCAGATCCTTGACGGACCCCGCCAGCAGCGCGCGTGTGACCTCGCGCCGCGCGACATCCTCGCCCTCGTCCAGCCAGTCAAGGATTTGCGGCGCGAAATCATCCGTCCCCATCTCATGCCCGAAATAGCCGGTCACGGCATAGGCGTCGAAACTGTCGACCGGCGCGGGATTGCCCGATGCCTCGGCCCGCCACAGCGGCGCCTCAAGCAACCCCTCTTCCAGACCCGGCCAGCCGGTATGCGTGGCCACGACCCGCACCAGCCGCGCCTCGGCCTGATCGCCGAAGACATCGGACCAGATCCCCATGACCTGCGCCGCGCGCATGCCCGCGAACTGCATCCAGGCATCGGGGGCCGCATCCTGCCCCCAGCGTGCATTGGCCTGCTGCACCGCCCAATGGGTCTGCGGGAACATGAAGTTCCACAGCTCGTTGGAATATTCCACATAGGCCTTCAGCGAGGGGTCCAGATGGTCGCGCACCACCTCGGCCATGACCCGCACCAGCGCGTCATCGGCCATATGGGGCACGGTGAACCATGGATCGGCCCCCACGAGATTGGCCAGATCGGCCATCACCTCAAGCGGGACACCGCGCCACACATACGAGAAATCGCCCACCAGCGGACGATCCCCCACCCCCTGCTGCGGCGAGCCGTTGGTAAAGCCCCAGTCCATGAACCGCAGCGCGCGCAGGTCCTGCACCTTCGCCAGCCAGGCGGGGTTGAAGACCTCGCCCAGCCGGGCCAGTTCCAGGTGATCCTCGCGCACCACGCGGATGTTGCGGATATGGTTGCCCTTCTCGCCCGGATCGGTGCGTTTCAGGGTGATCGACACCAGCCCCTCGCCGGGGGTGTAGTCAAAGGCGATCCGGTTCGGCCCGTAGCGCACACGCGACACGCGGCCCGCCACCTCAAGCTTGCCATCGCCCTCGTAGCTCAGCACATAGCGCCCCGCCATCGCGGTGGCGTCAGACGGCAGATCGGTCAGGATGAAGGCCTCAAGCCGGTCGACCTCGCGCGGGATGCGCAGCGGCCAGCCCTGCGCGTCCAGATACCCCTCGGCCTGCAGGCGGTCGATCTCGAAGCCGCCCCATTGCCCGCGCAGATGCCCGATCCAGGGGCGCGCGGTCTTCATCACGTCGATGAAGGCATATTGCGTCGACCAGTCGGCAACGCCGTTCAGGCCCATCGCCAGCACCGGGTCGGCCACGGGATCGGCGGATGCCGTCAGCGGCGCGGCCGGGGCCGGATCGGCTGCGGCGGTGCGGGTGGGTGCGGGTTGGGGTGCGGGTTCGGGCGCTGCAGCAGGTGCCACGGGTGCAGGTGCCACGGGCGCGGGGGCAACCTCGGCGCGGTCACGCAGCTGCGCCGCACCCTGGCTGGCGTTCCAGATGAAATCCGCGATCTGCGGATAATTGGCGCGGATCGTGGGATGGATGCTGTCGGGCAGGTCCATCGCGGCGGGCGGCGCCTTGTCATAAAGCACCGCGTAGGTGACCAGCGCGGCCAGGAAATAGGTGTTCGCCGTGCCATGCGGCGCGCCATCCTCGTAAAGCTCCAGCGCCTCCAGCGGGGCAAGATCGGTCTGGGTGTATAGCCGCGCCAGAACCGAACTGACCGGGATCATCGCGATATCCTGCCCCGGAAACTTTGCCTGCAGCCCGCGCACATAGGTCACGAACCAGTCGTGATAGGCGCCAAGATTGCCCTCGTGATAGCCGCGCAAGGCGCGTTCATTGGGCGGAAAGCGCCGGATCTGGCTGTCCATGTCGGCCCAGCCCTCATAGACCAGGATACGCGAGGCGGGGCTTTGCCCCAGGGTCCAGTCGATCAACCGCGCGGCAAGGTCCAGCGGGCTGGCCCCATCGGGGTTGTCCCCCTCATAGGGTAGATCGGGGGCCCGATATTGCACGAAATTCGCAGGCGTGATCACCACCGCGTCCAGACCGGCGGAACGGAAGCTGCGCCCGTTCAGGGCCGAACGCACCTCGCGGAAGGACCAGTTGGGGTTTGGCGGCAGGTCGTTCACGAAATTGCGCATGAAACCCCAGCTGCCATCCAGCGACAGCCGGTTGCCATCGGCGCGCGCGATCCGGTTCAGCCAATGGGGCACGGTCGTCTCGTCGCTGCTGCTCAGGTGATGCACCAGCGAATTGCCGAAGACAAAGACCTTGCGGTCCTGCATCTGCTGGGCCTGACCCTGGCCGGGCAAAAGCGTGGCCAGGGCCAGCACCACGGCCAGGAACGCCCCCCGTGTCATCGCCTTGATTGCGGTCTTGTGCATTGCCTTACCTCCCTAACCCGAATGTTCGAACTGATCCTGCCCTGCCACCGGATCGGGCCGCGTCTTGCGCCTGCCCAGCACCCAGTCATAGACCTGGCCCACCTGCGCGGCCTTGCGCGCCCAGGTGAACCGCGCCTGCACGCGCGCCTGTGCGGCAGCGCCCATCGGCTCCAGCAGCGCGGGGTCGGCTGCGATCCGCTCCAGCGCGGCGCGGAACCCCGCGATGATCTGCGCCCGCGCGCCCAAGGGCACGGTGAACCCGGTCTCGGGCGTCACCAGTTCCGCAGGCCCCGCGTAATCCACGATCAGCGGCACCAGCCCCAGGGCCATCGCCTCAAGCACGACGCCGCCCCCGAATTCGCGGATCGAGGGAAAGGCGAACAGCGCCGATCCCGCCGCCACATCCTGCACCCGCCCGTGATCCAGCCAGCCATGAAAGGTCACCGCGTCCTCGATCCCCTCGGCCACGGCCTGGGCGCGCAGGCTCTCCATCATCGGGCCATCCCCGATCATGTCCAGCCGCATCCGCCCGTCCCGCAGCAGCGGGGCGGCTGCCTCAAGCAGCATGTCAGGCCCCTTGTAGGGCACCATCCGCCCGATGAAACAGGCCCGCAGCACCCCGTCACGCGGCACGCTGGCCTTGCGCGAGAACCGCGCGGGATCGACGGCATTTTCAGGGATATAGACGCATTTGTCCTGATAGGCCGCCGGCACCTCGGATTGGGTGTGGCGCGATCCGGTGATGATCGCCGCTGTCGCCCGCAGCATCCGCCCCCGCCCCGGCAGCATCTTGTAGGCCCCGCGCAGATAGGACAGCCATTCGCGTTCGCGCCGCCGTTCCGCATCGAAGGCGCGCGGCCATGGCACCCCGCCATTCAGCGGCCCCAGCACGAAAGGCACGCCCGCGCGCTTGCATTTCGCGGCCAGCGGGCTGGAGATCGTCGGGCTCAAAGGGGTGACCCGGTGCACGATGTCATACTCGCCCGCCTTGATCGCGGGGCCGAACCGCTTCCAGATCAGATGCTCGAACCACGGGTATGACAGCGCGTTGATCAGTTGCAGCGCGGTCCAGCCCTTGCCCTCGCCCATCCGCAAGACCTTGCCCACGGCCCAGAGCGGCTTGGCGATCGCCTCGCTGTCGATGGCGGTGAAATCGCGCCCCTCGACCAGACCGGCGCGCAGGATCGCCTCGCGGTTGCGCACTTGCGTGACCAGATGCACATCGGCCACCTGCCCCAGCGCCCGCGCCAGCGACCAGCCCACCAGCGGCACCGACACCCATTCGGGGTTCGCCGCCTCGGCGATCACCAGAACCCGCAGGCGACGTGGCGCGCCCTCTTGCTGCATCCCCGATCCGTCCATCACATCACGCTTTGCAATCGGGTCTGCGCCCGCTTGACCCTGACGGTCTGCGCATAACCCAGCAAGGACCCGGCCATCAGCCATGTCAGCGGCGTCAGCGTCGCATTGGGCAGCATGTCGATCATGTTGATCGCCAGGATCAGCGACATCCCCCCCAGCCAGGGCGGCAGGCTTTCATTCGGCACCCCCCTGATCCTGAGCAGCAGAAGGAACAGCGGCAAGGACAGCAACCCGAATTCCGCCAGGTACCCGATCCAGCCATATGTCCCGAACACGATCACCCAGCGCCCATCCGGCACGGTCAGAAGCCGCCCGTCGCCCGAATAGATCAGGTTGCGCCCGAAACTGCCCCAGCCCAGCATCGGTTTGCGCTCGGCCCGGGCCAGCAGGTAATACTCGTTCTCAAGCCGGAACAGCAGCGATCCCGCGCGTTCCGGGTCGATCTGGTAGGCCTGGTTCAGGATCGCCTGCTCGGGCACCATGTTGTTGCCCTTCAGCACCGGATAGGTCACCGCAAGCAGCATCAGCACGAAGGCCACCCGCAGCTGGAAACGCGTGCTCAGGAACAGCAACACCGGCACCAGCGCCACCGCATAGAGCAACGAGGCCAGCGATTTGCACAGCACCAGCACCGCAAACAGGTAGATCCCCGCCAGAAGGAATTTCATGCTGCGCCGCTTGCCGCGCACATCGCCCCGGAACAGGCTGATCGCCGCCAGGATCGCGGTCAGCGCGAAGAAGGCAACCCACAGCCCGTGATAGAGGAAGACGATCGGCCGGAACCCGTCGCCGCGCATCATCTGGCCAAAGGAATGCTGGAAAAAGCCATAGATCCAGGTGTTCAGCTGTGGCGACAGGCGCACCTCCAGCAGCATGGGCAGCGAATAGGCCAGCCCGCCCAGCACCAGCGCCAGCAGCACATCGCGCTGATCCTTCTCGGTGGTCAGGAAATTCATCGCCATGACCATCGGCAGCGCCAGCAGCGCGTTCTGCACCATCATCGCAAGGCCTTCCTTCAGGCCCAGCGGCTGGATCACATACATCCCGTAGACGACGGGCTCGCCATTCGTCATCGCCGTCAGCATCGGACTGCACACGAAGACCAGCAGCAGGAACTTGGCCAGCGGATGGCGCGGCAGGAACTGCACCCGTTTGCCGTAGAAGATCATGCAGAACAGGAACGCGCTGAGCGCGGGGATCGTTTCCTTGGTCAGGGGCGGGATCAGCGGAAAATCGAAGGCCGTCGGCAGCGGCGGCAACAACAGGTAGGAAATGAGGATGCTGGCAATGATCGCCCGGCCCGGCGGCAAGGTGCGAAACAGCATCAACCCGGCCAGAGGCCAGAGCGCAAGCACCAGAAAAGCAAACCCGTTGGGCATCTCGGTGTCCCGTTCCTCAGATCATGCGGCAGGGCGGCGACCGTGATGCCCCGGCGTCTTTGCAGAGTGCCGCATTTGCCAATCCCGCGCGACCCATATCCCCCGCGTCTGGCAGAAATATGACCGCGCCCCGGCACGAAACCGGGGCGCGGCAGGATCATGACGATCTCAGTGACCGGTCGCCCGCACCACGACACCGAAAGTGCGCAGCACGATTTTCAGGTCCGTCAAAAGGGACAGGTGATAAAAATAGTCGCGGTCATATTCGGCCCGCTGCGCAAAGCTGCTTTCATTGCGCACCGAGGTCTGCCATGCGCCGGTGATCCCCGGACGCATCTCGAAATACTCGGTACCCGGATACAGGTCGCGCTGGTCGGTCATCATCGGGCGCGGCCCGACAACAGACATTTCGCCTTTCAGCACGTTCAGAAACTGCGGCAACTCATCCAGCGAGGTCTTGCGGATCAGCCGGCCGATCCAGGTCACGCGCGGATCCTTTCTCAGCTTCTGGTTGCGATCCCATTCAGCACGAGCCTCGGGGTTGCTGTCCAGATAGGCATTCAGCACCTTGTCGGCATTCGGGACCATCGTCCGCAGCTTGTACATGCGGAAAACCTTGCCATGCATGCCAAGCCGCTTCTGCACATAAAAGGGCGAATGACCGTCCATCGCGACAAGGATGGACAGAACCGCCAGCACCAATACGACAGGAAGCGCGATCAAGGCCACAAATGCCAGATCGAACAGGCGCTTTCCCGGACCGTCATACAGAACCACCCGTTCCGATGACGGCATCGGCGCAGCCGATGTAAGAACATTTCTTACGGCGCGCTCCCGGACAGAGTCCGGGTATACGCCCAAATCATAAGCCATAGTCCCATTCCCCCAAATGAGCAGACGCAAAACTGCGTCCTGAGCAGGTGAACCGAGTCATCTGTGGTCGCCGGGAAATGAAGTGCCGAGCCTGGGATCATTGGCATGAGAGGGACGTTCACGGACCAAGGGTCCGCGTCACGAAGTCTCTGATACAGTTGTATGTTTCCCCTGGAACCCTCGCCCTATCTGGCAGCACATGGCGAAGGAGGCTCGTTCAGCAGTTGCACTTACATCTTTGGCCCGGAAGGCCGCTAACTCTCTTTCTTGCAATTGACCAAGGCCACTCTGTACCCAACTTCGGTATGCCTCATTTAAGCCTAACTTTTGCCAACAGGTCAATCTCAACGCGCGCCAAAATTATCGTTAAGGGACGCTTTAGTATCTTTCGTGACGCATATCAGCCCCTTCGACAGACAGTCAAAGCAAGCAAATGTGACCGCATGATGCATGGCTGACAGACCAGGGACCGCCGCGCCCCGGATGAACAGTTTTCAGGGAAAAGCGGCAAAATCAGCCCTCATTGGTGGTCTGTATTGCAACAAAGCGATGGTTTGGGACTCGGTCGTTTCACTATTGGCAACAATGATCGGATCATTGGGTGACAAACGGAAACAGGCGCCCACCCGGTTCGGCCCAGGGGGCGGCACAGAGGGTGGCACAAAAATGGCACAAATGTGGCAAATCTTGGGCGGCATTCGGTCGCGGCAGCCACGGGTTTTCGTGCCTCAGTTCTGCCCCTTTCTTGACCTATTACAACCTTGGGACGACTTTAGCCCCGAACAATACCATGACATCGACCGCTTTGTTTCCCGAAAGCAGACGAAAACACCCGGATCACAAGAACCGGGTGATTCAGCGTCAGGGTGATCTTGATTCGAGATCGGTCATGCGACCCCAGGCGACACCAGGCGACACCAGGCGGGCCAATGCGCGATCAGAAGGACAGCGTCGCCTCGACCGCGCGCTTCCACGCGCCATAGGCCGCCGCGCGCGCCTCCTCGGGCATGGCGGGCACGAATTGCCGCTCCAGCGCCCAGGTCCGGGCGAACTCCTCCTGCCCCGGATAAAGACCGGCGCGCATCCCCGCCAGCCAGGCCGCACCCATCGCCGTCGTCTCCAGCACGGCAGGCCGGTCCACGGGGGCGCCGATGATGTCGGACAGGAACTGCATCGCCCAGCCCGACGCGCTCATGCCGCCATCCACGCGCAGCACGCGCCCTGCCCCTTGCGGCTGCCAGTCGGCCTGCATCGCCTCCAGCAGGTCGCGGGTCTGGAAGCCCACGCTTTGCAGCGCCGCCTTCGCCAGTTCGGCAGGCCCGGAATTGCGCGTCAGCCCAAAGACCGCCCCCCGGCAATCGGGGTTCCAATAGGGCGCGCCAAGACCGGTGAAGGCCGGCACAAGGATGACGTTCTGCGCCGGGTCCGCCTGTTCGGCCAGCGGCTGCGTCTCGCTTGCAGAGCGGATGATCTTCAACCCGTCACGCAACCATTGCACCACCGCCCCCGCGATGAAGATCGACCCTTCCAGCGCATAGGTCGGCTTGCCGTCCAGCTGATAGGCGATCGTGGTCAGCAACCGGTTGCGCGACACCACCGGCGTGTCACCGGTATTCAGCAGCGCGAAACATCCCGTGCCATAGGTCGATTTCATCATGCCCGGCTGGAAACAGGCCTGCCCGATCGTGGCGGCCTGCTGATCGCCCGCCACGCCGAGGATCGGGATCTCGCCCCCGAACAGATCGGCGCGCGCCATGCCGAAATCGGCGGCGCAATCGCGCACCTCGGGCAGCAGGGCCATGGGAATATCCAGCATCTCGCACATGCTGCGCGACCAGCGCCCCTTGCGGATGTCGTAAAGCAGCGTCCGCGCCGCGTTGGTGGCATCCGTCGCATGCACCGCGCCGCCGGTCAGGTTCCAGATCAGCCAGCTGTCCACCGTGCCGAAGGCCAGCTCGCCCGCCGCGGCCCGCGCCCGCGCGCCCGGCACGTTATCCAGGATCCACGCCACCTTGGTGCCACTGAAATAGGGATCAAGCAGCAGCCCCGTGCGTTCGGTCACCGCCGCCTCGTGCCCCTCGGCCTTCAGCCGCTGGCACAGGGGCGCCGTGCGCCGATCCTGCCAGACGATCGCATTGTGAATGGGCTTGCCGGTCTTGCGGTCCCAGATCAGCGTGGTTTCGCGCTGATTGGTGATGCCGATCCCGGCAATGTCCCCCGCCTTGATGCCCGCCTTTTCCAGCACGGAACGACAGGTCGCCGCCGTGCTGGTCCACAGATCGGCCGGATCATGCTCGACCCAGCCCGAATCCGGGTAATGCTGGGGGAATTCCTGCTGCGCGACAGCCGCCACCTTGAGATCCCCGTCGAACAGGATCGCGCGGCTGGATGTGGTGCCCTGATCTATGGCCAGGATATAGCGCATCTGTCCCCCCTTCTTCCCTGACAGGGCCCAAGCCCCCTGCCCTACCCTATCCACCGCCAGCGCGGCGGCAAGACCATCGCTATTCCGCCGCGGCCGGCATCGCCGCGCGCTGCGCGCGCATCCAGTCATCCAGCGCCGCGATCTGGCCCGCCTCCATCCGCAGGCCCAGCTTGCTGCGCCGCCAGACGACATCATCGGCATGGCGCGCAAATTCGTGATGCATCAGCCAGGACACCTCGCGCGCGGTCAGCCCTGCACCGAAATCCTGCCCCATGTCGTCCAGCGCGGTGGCATCGCCCAGCACATCGAAAGCGTCGGTCCCATAGGCGCGCACCAGCCGGCGCACCTGGCGCGGGGCCAGAAAGGGCGCGGCCCGCTGCAACCGCGCGACCAGCGCATCGAAGCCGTCGACCGGGAAATCCCCCCCCGGCAGCGCCACCCCCGCCGTCCAGGCCCCTGACAGACCGTCAAAGACGGTGCCGATATTGTCCATCGCGGATTCCGCCAGACGCCGATAGGTGGTGATCTTGCCGCCAAAGACATGCAGCACCGGCGCGCCCATGGTCCGGTCCACCTTCAGCGTATAGTCGCGCGTCGCCGCCGTGGCGCTTTTCGCGCCGTCGTCATGCAGGGGCCGGACCCCCGAATAGGTCCAGACCACATCGGCATCGGTCAGCTGTTGCTTGAAATAGTGATTGGCGAAATCCAGCAGATAGGCCTGTTCGGCCGGGGTGCAGACCGGCGCGTCCGAAGGATCGTCATGATCGGCATCGGTTGTCCCGATCAGGGTGAAATCCCCCTCATAGGGAATGGCGAAGATGATCCGCCCATCCTCGCCCTGGAAGAAATAGCATTTGTCGTGATCGTAAAGCCGCCGGGTCACGATATGCGATCCGCGCACCAGCCGCACACCGTCACGCAGGTTCGACCGCAGCTTGGCCGTGATGACATCGCCCACCCAGGGACCTGCCGCATTGACCAGCATCCGCGCGTGATGGATCCGCGTCTCGCCCGTCTCGGCATCCTCGGTCGTGATCCGCCACAGCCCGTCGGCCTGTTCGGCCCCCACCAGCCGCGTGCGCACCATGATGTCCGCACCACGCGCCAGGGCATCGCGGGCATTCAGGACGACCAGCCGCGAATCCTCGACCCAGCAATCGGAATATTCGAACGCCGTCTGGAACCGGTCCTGCAACGGCGCACCCTCGGCCGTACCGGCAAGGCGCAGGGTTGCGGTGCCGGGCAGGATCTTGCGCCCCCCCAGGGTGTCATAGAGAAACAGGCCCAGCCGGATCATCCAGCCGGGGCGGCGCCCTTTCATCCAGGGCATGAGCCGGGCCAGCAGGCGCGAAGCGGGGGTTTCCGCCTCGAAGCGCATGTCCCGGTGATAGGGCAGCACGAACCGCATGGGCCAGCTGATATGCGGCATCGCGGCCAGCAGCACCTCGCGTTCCAGAAGCGCCTCGCGCACCAGGCGGAATTCGAAATACTCAAGATAGCGCAGGCCACCGTGAAACAGCTTGGTCGAGGCCGATGACGTGGCCGAGGCCAGATCGTTCATCTCGACCAGCCGCACCGAAAGCCCCCGCCCCGCGGCATCGCGCGCGATCCCGCAGCCGTTGATCCCGCCACCGATGATGAACAGGTCTAGCGTCTTGTCTGGCACTTGGCTTGCCACGCGCATCACTCCGAAACGCCTTTATCACGTGATATATGCCGCGAAGAGCCCAAAAAGGAAAGTGGTTTATGTTCGTATATGTTCGGTTTGGAATTTTTCATTATTTTTCAATGCTTTAAATCAAACCCCTTGCAAGCAGGATGAGGTCGGAGAGTGCGGGCACTCGGATACAACCCAAGATAGGTTTCGCGCGCGAAACCTATCGACGCGGCGGCAATGCCGCGCAAACGGGACACCCAAAATGAAAGAGGGAGGTTTCGCGCGCGAAACCTCCCCCGGATATTGTCGGCAATGTGGAGTGCGGTCCCACAGGTTTCGCGCGCGAAACCTGCTCCCCTGCCCTCGTGGTCAGATCGGCTCCAGCAGGCGTTTGATTTCGGCCATGACAAGATCGATCATCTCGCTGTTGACCACCCTGCCCTCCAGCCGGATGTAATAGCCCCGGCTGTCGCGGTCCCGCATCATGGTGATCCCGTTGGCCAGCTTGACATAGCCATCGCCTTCCTCGGTCCGGCGCGGCGGGCTTGTCCGGGGACGACCCGGTGCATTCTCGGGCTTTTCCAGCGCCTCGGCGCGTTCGACCACGGGTTCCATGATCGCCCATTCGCTGGCCGCATCCTGTCCGGCACCCGCAGCGAAACCCGCCGCCAGCGCCCGGCGCAAGGCACCCGACATGCCCGCCCGAATGGCATTGACCACACGCAGGCCCTGCCGTTCGCCCATCTGGTGGGCGTGGGTCAACAGGTCGCCCAGCTCCTCGTGCAGCTCGGCAAAGGCGCGGATCTTGGACCGCTTGGCCTTGCTGCCGGCATGGAACAGCGCGTTCACCGCCTCCTCGACCGAGGCAAAGGCCCCCTGCCCGGTCGCCATCACCGCGATGCGGCCGCGCTCGTACTGGCTCAGGCTGCTGCGGATCTCGTTCTCTTCGACCATCGAGACATAGGCCTCGGCGGCTGATCCGCGCGGGCGCACGATGGCCTTGATCGTCGCGAAACGCCCGTCGCCGGTTTCCCCCAGCAGCGCCCGAAACGCCATCAGGCGACGCCAGCCGGAAATCAGCGCAAAGCGCGCGCCCGGCTCTTCGGGGTGTTCCTCCATCTCGAAGACCTCGATGGGCAGGCGAAGGCCATGGGCGCGGATCGAGGCTTTCAACTCCTCCATCTCTTCCGCGCTGACGACCATCCGGTCGCGGGCCAGCTGTTCCGCCAGGATCGCCGCCAGCGGCAATTCCTGCACGATCAGCCCCGCCTCCAGCGCGCGGCGGTAACGGTCGGCATCGGCGCTGTCGCGGGCCGCGCGCAACTGTTCCTCGGCACTCAGGGCGGAAGCACCCGCCGCCGCCTCGCCCGCGATCTTGGCGATCGGCGGCATCGGACCCAGCGGCCCGGTGGCAGAGGTTTCGCGCGCGAAACCTTCCTCGATCTCTTTCAGCGCATCGGCGCTGGGGGCTTCCAGACGTTTGCGTTTAGCCATCTGCCTGCTCCTTTTCGGCTTCTGCGGCCTGCGCCTCGGCCATGGCCTGATCGCGCCACCATGCGCCGATCAGGATTTCCTTGAACTCGGCATAGGTCCTGTCGAAGGCATCGCGCCCCCTTGCATAGGTGTCGCGGTTGAAGTCGCGGTAATCGGCCTCGTAGATGCCGTTCACCTGCTCGCCCGCCTGGCCCACCAGCGCGGTGAATTCCTGCCGGTAAGCATTCATGAAATCCCCGAAATAGGCCTGGATCACATTGGCAAGGTCCGTCTGCTGATTGGCGTCGAACCGCGTGATCAGGGCGCGCACCACGTCCCATTCGAATTTCATCTCGGGCAGGCCCGCGCGGCGGCGGGCGGCATTCTCGCCCTCCTCGATGCTGGCGAAGGTGGAATAGAGCATGTCGAAGAAACGGCCCGTGCTGTCGAACTCGAGGAACGAGGCCCCCAGCGGCACCAGCAGGATGTCGGCGGCGGCCAGCGCGTTGATCGTCAGATAGCCAAGGGCAGGGGGGGTATCCAGCAGGACGATGTCATATTGATCAAGGATGCCCTCGTTCTCCAGGAAATGGGTCAGCGCATCCCAGAGCGGCCAGTTTCGCAGCGCCATGCGCCAGACCGGCACCTGGAATTCGGCCCAGTAGAGGTTCAGCTGCGCGCCGATCAGGTCGATATTGGGCCAATGGGTTTTCTGGATCACGTCCGATGCGGTGACGGTCAAGGCCTCGGTCAGGGTCTCATCGAGGGGCAGGGGGGCCTCGTCGCGGGCGGCGCGCAGGCGGTTTTCTTCCTGCACGGCGAGGGCGTAATCCTTGGCCAGCAGCGGAAAGACGGTGGACCATTCATCGGCCACCTTGCCGCCCATGATCGAGGTCATGGAACCCTGGCTGTCCAGGTCGATCACAAGCACCTTGTAGCCATCCAGCGCCGCCGACATCGCCAGATGCGCCGCGGTCGAGGTCTTGCCGACGCCACCCTTGAAATTGGCGACGGCCGCGACCTTGGCGGGCAGGCCCTTTGGCCGGAAGGGGAGGTATTTCTTGGAGGCCATGCCCTCGGCCGCGAAATGGTTTCGCAGCGTAACCACCTCCTCGAGCGTGAACCACTTGGACCCGCTGACCCCTTCGCCCTGGGGCAGGTCGGGGTTGTTCTTGAGCACGCGGCGGAAATGGGCCGGTGCAATGGGCAGAAGGTAGCGGCAGATTTCCCAGGTGGAGAACTTGCGCAGCCGTTTGGTGCCGTCCGGCGAATAGCCCCGCTTGGCCAGATCGCTGCGACCGCGTTCGCAAAAGGCCGCGGCCTTGGCGAATCGCGCGGTATCCACGGGATCGCCCAGTTTCGCGGCGGAACGCGCGGGATCGAGATTCTGGTAGGGGGGTGTATAGAGATCCTGCTTTTTTGTCATTGTCGCTGTCTGCCTCGATGTCACACGATTTCTGTGCTGTGAGGCAAACAATCGCACATCCCCGGCAAAATGTGAATCAGGGAGTGCGATCAAGGACCCGGATAAGCCGCTTTCATGCGCAAGGGGGCAGTCTTGCAGCGAAACCTTAACCGAAAAAGAAGGCACAGGGCGGTAAAGTTGTAAGATCTTTAGGAATCTATAGAATCTTTGCGATTGAAAAAATGTTTTTTATCAATGGCTTGTGCCACCTAAAGTGCCCGCATACAGGATGACGGGTATCCGCCTGCGGGATCAAGGGTACCCGTCTGCAGGATGAATGGCACCCATATGCGGGGGCATGGGCGCCGATTCGCAGGAGAGACTAATTCAGCCCAATTCGCCCCTCTGATTCGGATGATGCGACCCTATGGCGGGGGTGAAAACCCCTGAAATCCGCCCTGGTCGGGGAGAGGGCAGGGGGATGGACCCCAAAGGAACCCGTTTACGGGAGCGGGTGCGCGCAAGCGTCATCCCGTATTTGGGCACCCATCGAAGACTTGAGAACGGGTGCTTTTTCTGCAAGACTGCAAAGGCACCGGGAAGAGTGCGAAAGAGAGCGGGCAGAGCATGGTACCAGCGGTGCAAGGGCAGGGCGCAACCATCCCGTTGAGCGGGGCGCTGAAACGGGAATCGGTCAAGAAGAACGTGGCCGCGATCCATGTGTCGGGCAAGCTGTCGCTGTTGCAGCGCAAGCTGTCCAACGTGCTGCTGCTGAACGCCTACGATTCCCTGGTCACGCAACCCAAGCACCGGATCGACGCGCGCACGCTGTGCCTGATGATCGGCTACAACTCGAACGACATGGACACGCTGAAACAGGCTCTGCGCGGCCTTGCAGAGACTGTGGCCGAATGGGACATGCTGGATGACAAGGGGCGGCAGGAATGGGGTGTCTCGGCGCTGCTGTCCTATGCCAAGCTGAAGGGGGGCGTGTGCGAATATGCCTATTCGCCCGCCCTGGCGGAAAAGCTGCACGATCCCAAGGTCTTTGCGCTGATCAACCTCAATATCCAGAAGCGGTTCACCAGCGGGCATGCGCTGGCGCTTTATGAAAACTGCTATCGTTTCGTGCGGACGGGCAGCACCGGGTGGTGGCCGCTTGACCTGTTCCGGCGTCTGATGGGGGTGGATGACAGTGTCTATTACGAGACATTCAAGCATCTGAACGCCAAGATCATCAAACCCGCCGTGGCCGAGGTGAACAAGACCTCGAACATCGTGCTGACGCCGCAATTCCGCAAGGAAGGCCGCGCGGTCACGGAAATCAGGTTCCTGATCAAGGAAAACCCGCAACTGGCGATGTTCGACATCGATGACAGCGAAGGCGTGCGCAGCAGCGAGATCTACAAGGCGCTGACGGGGCAGGGGGTGTCGGACCGTCTGGCGCGCCAGTGGATCGCCGAACATGGCGAGGATTACGTCAGCGAGAAACTGCGCCTTGTGCGCGAGACCGAAGGCGTGGACAACCCGGCGCGCTATCTGAGTGCGGCAATCAGGGACGATTATCGCCCGAAAGAGGTGGCCGCCCCGTCGCCCGAGGCGCTTGAGGCCGCGGCCCGCCGTCGCGCCGCCGAAGCACAGGCCGCCCGCGCACAGGACGCGCGCGAGGCCGAAATCGGCGAGGCCCGGCGCGACAGGGCGCGCAAGCTGGCCATCGTCCGCCGCGTGGCCGAGGCGCGCAACCCCACGCAGCGCGACAGCGACCGCCGGTTGTTCTTGTCGCAACTGGAGGACGAAACAGGCCGCGAGGAATTCGCGCGGCTTGGCTGGGCCTCGGCAATCAATGCGCAGGCGATCTTTGCCTTCTGGGAAGATCTGGTGCCGGGTATCTTCGATATGCCGGAATAAGGGCGTATTCCTGCCAAAACCTTGAGCTAGGCAGCGGTATCGCTTTGGATTTGTTGATTTCGCCCCGTACGGTACTGTTGTTCAGAAAGTCATCGGACGTATTGACGGAGATTTAGGCCCGAAATGAAACATATCTATCCTGTTCTGCTCTGTGGTGGGTCGGGCACGCGGCTGTGGCCGCTGTCGCGCAAGAGCTATCCCAAGCAATTCGTGCCGCTGGTGGGGCAACATACCCTGTTTCAGGATACGGCCGCGCGGCTGACGGGGCAGGGGGCGGGGCTGGCTTTTCAGCGGCCCGTGGTGCTGACCAATGCCGATTTCCGCTTTATCGTGACCGAACAGCTGTCGGCGCTGAAGATCGACCCGATGGCGGTGATGATCGAACCCGTGGGGCGCAATACCGCGCCGTCGGTTCTGGCGGCGGCGCTTTATCTGGACAAGGTCGATCCCGATGCGCTGGTGCTGGTGGCGCCCGCCGATCATGTGCTGCCCGATACCGCCGCCTTCCATGCGGCCGTGGCCGAAGGGGCGAAAGCGGCGGAACAGGGTCGATTGGTGACCTTCGGCATCACGCCGGACCGGCCCGAGACCGGATATGGCTATCTGCAACTGGCGCAGCGCCCCGATGGCAGCGGTGCGGCCGTGCCGCTGGCGCGATTTGTCGAAAAGCCCGATCTGGACCGGGCCAGGCTGCTGCTGGGGCAGGGGGATTGCCTGTGGAATGCGGGGATCTTCCTGTTCCGCGCGCGCGACATGATCGCGGCCTTTTCCGCCCATGCGCCCGATCTGGTGGACCCGGCGCGTGCGGCAGTCGACCAGGCGCGGCCCGATCTGGGCCTGCTGCGGCTGGATCCCGGCGCATGGGGGCAATTGCGCGATATCAGTGTCGATCACGCGGTGATGGAGAGGGCCGACAACCTGTCGGTCGTGCCCTATGACGGGGTCTGGTCGGATCTGGGCGGCTGGGAATCGGTCTGGCGCGAGATGGGGCCGGATGCGGATGGCGTGGCCCTTGGCGGCAATGCCACGGCGATCGATTGCACCGATACGCTGCTGCGCTCGGAATCGGATGGGTTGCAGATCGTGGGGATCGGGCTGAAGAACATCGTGGCGGTGGCCATGCCCGATGCGGTGCTGGTGGCCGACATGAGCCGGGCGCAGGATGTGAAACGCGTGGTCGATGTGCTGCGCGCCAAGGGTGCGGCGCAGGCCGAGACCTTTCCGCGCGATCACCGGCCCTGGGGCTGGTTCGA
>JANREX010000102.1 GCA_030758115.1 Paracoccaceae bacterium
GCTTCAAATATCCATGCGCCACGGATCCAGCAGCCACAAGGTGCGCAGGTGTCAGCCCTCGCCGAAGTTGAACACGCACCCGTCCGAGATCAGCTGCGGCGGCGTCTTGCACAGGTTGCGCGCCACCGCGAAGGCCGCCAGCACCTTGGGCACATAGTCGCGGGTCTCGGCATAGGGCGGCACGCCACCATGGCGTTTGACCGCGTTCTCGCCCGCGTTGTAGCCGGCCAGCGCCATGATCGGATCGCCGTCGAACTCCTGCAGCAGCCAATCCAGATAGGCCACGCCACCCTTGATGTTCTGCGCCGCGTTCAGGCTGTCGGCCACGCCGAACCGGTCTGCCGTGGCCGGGATCAGCTGCATCAGGCCCACCGCGCCCGCAGAGCTGACAGCATCCGCGCGCCCCGAGGATTCCACCGCGATCACCGCCAGTGCCAGGGCGGGCGAGACGCGCGTGCCCACGGTGTTGAGCAGCAGGGCGGGCTGATGCGCGCGCGCGATCCCCAGAAGATCGGTCAGGCGCGGCGCGGCGATCTGCTGCCCCTCGCGGGCATTGGCGATCTGGATCAGCGCAGGCTCCAGCCGTCCAGGACCGCTGTCGTCAAGCGCGGGCGATACCGCCTCCCAGAACCAGCCATAGCGGCCCGGTATCGCCGGAACGGCATCGCCATCGGGCGCACTAGGCGCCACGGGGCGCGCGACGGCCACGGGTTGCGGTTCGATCTGTACGGTGATCCGCGGCGCGGTGCTGCCGGCTTGCGGGGGGCGCACACGCTTGAAGGTGAAATCGGGAAAGGCCGGCTTGTCCTGCGCCGCAACCGGTGCCGCGAGCATCAAGGTGGAGGATCCGATCCAGGCCACGGCGGACAGGGCCTGCATGCACAGCGCCAGGCACAGGCCCAACCCATGGCCGCCGCAGCCGAAGCGGCGCGGATCATGTCCACGTTTCACATCGAAGAACCGCCACATCGCGGAAATGCCTGCCTTTGTCGTCGTCGCTTGCTCGATCTTATGGGGGCAAGCATCGCAGAAAACGCGATCCGGGACCAGTGATTCATGCGAATCAAAAGGGGAATCGGCGCGTTCCGGCCATCCCGATTGCCGCAATTCATACTCCTAAGTTGCAGGCATACAATCTTTAGATAGTTTTTTGTCATGACTTAACAGACACTTAATCGCGAGTTTCGCGTGCTTTTCAAAAAAAATAAATCGCGCGATTCACGCCAAACTGTTGCCCTAATCCACTGGCTATATCTGCTCATACCGAAACGGAGACGGGCCAAGAGAGAGACAGCCCAGACAGTCGCCGGCGCGGTTGTGCAACTGAGTAACTGATCCTTTGGAGGGACACAAAATGATTAAATTCTTCAAGAACTTCAGCAAAGACGAATCTGGCGCCGTGACCGTTGACTGGGTCGTGCTGACCGCTGCCGTTGTTGGCCTGGCCGTTGCCGCCTACTCCTCGATCGAGACTGGCGCGACCAACCTGACCGCCCAGACCAACACCTTCATGGGCACGCAGAACCCGAACAACTGAGCCTTGGCTTAGTTGAACGATCAGGCCGCTCCCGCCCAGCCGGGTGCGGCCTTCTTGTTTGATGGGCGCTCCGGCGCGCCCCACCCGTGCCCTTGTTTTGCCGGTAGGAGAAGTACAATGAAGATCTCCACGTTCATCGCCCGGATCAAACGGTTCCGCACCTCGAAAGATGGCGCGATCACAGCCGACTGGGTGGTTTTGACAGCCCTTGCCGTGACATTGCTGTCCGCGGGCTATGGCACCATGCGCGATGGCGCGACGGGCCTTGCCGACGACACAAGCAGTTTCATGGCCACGTACATGGACTGAACGGGACCGCCGCTGCGGGGACAGCGCAGTGGCAGCCGTGCCCTGAGACCATGGCCCTGTTCGCCTGACCGCTGCGGAAAGACCGGCACCGCATGACACGCCATTTCCGCAAGGCCACCCTGATTTGGCCATATTGCGTCATTACGCTGCATCCGAGCAGCAGATCATTTCCCGACATCCTTGATGCGACGGGAGCAGACACAGGAAAGGTACCATCATGCGAGCTGTCTTTGGACTTGTTCTCATTGCCGGTGTCGGTTTGGCCGGTTTCGCCGTAATGATGGCGAAGAAGCAATTTGACGCATATCAGATGCAACTGGCCCAGGCGCAGAGCGCACAAAGCCAGATCATCCCCACGGTCGAGGTCTTCGTGGCCAACAAGACCCTCAACTATGGCGACGTCCTGACCGCAGAGGACCTGCGCGCGGTGAAATGGCCCAGCAATGCCATTCCCGAGGGAAGCTTCGCCTCGATGAATGATATTTTCCCCGAAAACAACACCGCGCCCCGCTACGTCCTGCGCATCATCGAGAAGGACGAGGCGCTGCTGGTCAGCAAGATCAGCCTTCCCGGCGAGGATGCGGGCATCAATTCGCGGATTGAACGCGGGATGCGCGCCTTTGCGATCAAGGTCGATGTCGCATCGGGTGTGTCGGGTTTCCTGCGTCCGGGTGACCGGGTCGACGTCTACTGGACCGGCTCGATCAACCAGGACATCGCCGGCGAATCCCGCGGCGAGATCACCAAGCTGATCGAGGCCAACGTGCGCCTGATCGCCGTGGACCAGAGCGCCGATGGCGGCATGTCCGAGGCCCTGATCGCACGCACTGTGACCGTTGCCGCCCGCCCCGATCAGGTCGCGGCCCTGGCGCAGGCGCAATCCACGGGCCGGCTGTCGCTGTCGCTGGTGGGCGCCAATGACGATACGATCGCAGAGGCCATCGAGGTCGACCAAAGGGCCCTTCTGGGTCTGGTCAGCGCCCCGATCGCCGCACCGGTCGAGATCGAGAAGGAAGAAGTCTGCACGACGCGCGTGCGTCGCGGCGCAGAAGTGGTCGAGCTGTCGATCCCCTGCACCAACTGACGCGGCATCAAGGGGCTATCTGCCAAGCCCTGGCGCGATATAAAAAGGGACAGGCTCCGGATGGAACCTGTCCCTTTTTGTGTTGTCACGCGGTTTTCAGACGCCGTCCAAAGCCCGACTTAAAGGTCACTATGGCATAATATCCACATAAACACGTCATCTGAACTTGTTGATTCTTGCAATAAATATCGAAATGCACCATGCTTCGACGAAAGTGGGCGAACAGAGACCCGCGATTTGAGGCGTGATCGGAAAGGCAGGTCACATGAAAATTGACAGATTTATCAAGGCCGCCCTTCTCGGGCTGGCTATTGGGCACGGCCCGTTCGTGCTTGTTCCGCAGGCCCAGGCTGAAACCGTTCGCGTTCTTCAGGAAGGCCGCTCTGCAAACCTTGCCGTCCCGATGAACCGCGCGGTCGTGGTCGAAAGCGAAGTTCCCTTCGCGGAACTTTCGATTGCCAATCCGGCCATCGCGGACATCTCGTCGCTGTCCGAGCGCACGATCTACGTGCTGGGCAAATCACCGGGGATCACCACGCTGACCCTGCTGGACGCCAGCGGGCAACTGATCACCAACGTGGATGTGCGCGTCGCTGCCGATGTCAGCGAATTCAAGGAACGCCTGGGCCAGATCCTGCCCGGCGAAAAGATCGAGGTTCGCACCGCCAATGACGGGATCGTCCTGTCGGGCACGGTGTCGAGCACGCAGAAACTGCAACGCGCGCTTGACCTTGCTGAACGCTATGCGCCGGAACGGGTGTCCAACCTGATGACCGTTGGCGGCGTGCAGCAGGTCATGCTCAAGGTGCGCTTCGCCGAGATGCAGCGCAGCGTGTCGAAATCGCTCAGCGCCTCGCTGGCGCTGAACGGCAACGCCTTCAGCAACGATCTGGGCATTTCGGGCGGCAGCAATACGCTCAACAACCTGGGCGCCCAGACCAGCGCGATCAGGGGCAGCATCCCTGCCATCAACTCGAACAACGGCGCGATGCTGCTGGGCTTTGGTGCCGGCGCGGTCGAAGTGGGCATCCTGCTGGAAGCCCTTGAAACCAAAGGGGTTGTGCGCACCCTGGCCGAGCCGAACCTGGTCGCCCTGTCCGGGCAGGAAGCCAAGTTCCTGGCCGGCGGCGAATATCCCGTGCCCGTGGCACAGGACGGCGGCACGATCACGATCGAGTTCAAGCCCTTCGGGATCGAGTTGAATTTCGTGCCGCGCGTGGTCGATGGCGACCTGATCAACCTCGAGATGATGGCCGCGGTCTCGTCTCTGGATCCGAACAACGGGATCGAGCTGAACGCCTTCCGCATCGATGCCTTCCAGCGGCGCGAGACATCGACCACGGTCGAGTTGCGCGACGGCGAAAGCTTTGCGGTCGCGGGCCTGCTGCAGGACGATTTCCGCGATACCGCCGGACAGGTGCCGTGGCTGGGCGATATCCCGGTTCTGGGCTCTCTGTTCCGCAGCGCGGATTTCCGCCGCGCGCAATCCGAGCTTGTCATCATCGTCACGGCCCATCTTGTCACGCCGACACGCGGCGATGCGCTGGCCCTGCCGACCGACCGGATCCGCCCGCCAAGCGAGCGTGACCTGTTCCTGTTTGGCCGCGTTGCCCGCGACGGTCAGCCCGCCCTGCGCGGCGCGGCCGGCGAGGTTGCCAAACAGGATTTCAACGGGTCTTATGGATATGTAATGGACTGATCGGATGCAGGGGAACATGTACAAGACTCTCGCAGTTATAGGGCTTCTGGGCGTCAGTGCCTGTTCCGGCTCCGATCCCATCTATCGCAGCTTCCAGGGTGAAGCCGGGGCCAGCCTCGATGATGGAAGCTTTGGCAACGCCACCATGAACAACACCCTGGCGATGACCAATCGCCAGAACTTCGTCATCGACATGTCGCGCCGCTTCTCGCAGGAAGTGTCGCCGATGGTGAACTTTGCCTTCAACTCGGCCGTGCTGGACGAAGGGGCGCGCGAAACCCTGCGCGAGCAGGCCCGCTGGATCCGTCAGTTCCCCGAAGTGCGGTTCCGCGTCTATGGCCACACCGATCTTGTCGGATCCGACAGCTACAACAAGTCGCTGGGCTTGCGCCGCGCGCAGGCCGTGGTCGGCTATCTGGTCAGCCAGGGAATCAGCCGTTCGCGCCTGGAAGCCGTGGCCTCGTTCGGCGAGACCCAGCCGTTGATCGTCACCGAAGGGCGCGAACGGCGCAATCGCCGCACCGTCACCGAAGTGTCAGGCGTGGTCGAAAAACGGCACGGCGAGCTGGACGGAAAATATGCGCAGATCATTTATCGCGAATACGTGAACAGCGCGATGCCCGCCAGCACGCTGAGCGGCGTCGCGGACGCAAGCAGCCAGTCCGAATAACCCTTCGCCGGGGGCCCCTCCCCGGCATTGCTGCGGCCCCGGCCAGCGCGGGAAAAAGCGGTTTACTATTTCTTATCAAGCACATGGGCGGCATCCATCAAGGCCGCCCTTGTTGACCGACAGAGCGTCGCGCGCTTTTTCAGCGCCTGACGCGATCGGCAAAACCGCGTTTTGATCGTCCAATGATACCGTACAATTACGATCTTTTAGCCCTAATGTTGCCCAGATTTTCCGCGACCTTACCTCCAAAGGGTTAGCTTTGTCCGGCATGTGCCGGGCACGGGTGGTCGGACGCCGGAACAGGAATGAGCCCGTCAGAGGTTCACATTGCTCCTGCCTTGCCAGACGACGGCCCCCGACGTCAGAGGACAAGAGGCGCAATGAGTAGCACAGCACATTCCCCCGCGGAACCGGCACCGATCCTGGCATGCACGATCAGCCGCGACGTCCAGAATTTCGACCTGCTGATCGAGGACATGGAAGCGGTCCTTGGTGAAAGCTGGGGCGATCTGGGCTTTGGCGAGGCCCTGGCCTTCCTGTCACAGCCCGATGCGGATGCCCTTGAATTCGTGGCCATCGCGATGGATCAGGAGGACGAGGAAAACCTGGTGCTTCTGGGCGAGATCATCCGCCACGCCCGCAGCCGCAACATCCGCGTGATCCTGATCGCAGAGGATGTCAGCCCCGCGGCGCTGCACCAGCTGTTGCGCCAGGGTGCCGATGAATTCGTGCCCTATCCCTTGCCCGAGAACGAACTGGCCTCGGCCATCGACCGCATCCGCATGCCCGAACCGGCCCCCGTGCTGGCAGCCCCCGAAACCGCCGCCACCGCCCGCAAGTCATCGCATGATCGCGAAGGCGTGGTTCTGGCCGTGCAGGGTCTTGCGGGTGGAACCGGCGCCACCACCTTCGCGGTGAACCTTGCGTGGGAGCTGTGCAACGTCGCCAAGAAGGGCAAGCCGGAACCGCGCGTGTGCATTCTTGACCTTGATCTGCAATATGGTTCGGTCTCGACCTTCCTGGACCTGCCCCGCCGCGAAGCGGTGTTCGAGCTTCTGTCGGATACCGAATCAATGGACAGCGACAGTTTCACGGCCGCGATGATCAGCTTCGAAGAAAAGCTTCAGGTGCTGACCTCGCCCGCGGACATGCTGCCGATGGACCTTGTCGGATCCGAGGACATCAATCGCCTGATCGGCATGGCGCGCCAGCAGTTCGATTACGTGGTGATCGACATGCCGCGCACCCTGGTGCAATGGACCGAAGCGGTGCTGAACAGCGCGCATGTCTATTTCGCCCTGCTGGAACTGGACATGCGGTCGGCACAGAACGCGCTGCGCCTCAAGCGCGCGCTTCAGGCCGAAGACCTGCCCTTCCAGAAGCTGCGCTTCGCGCTGAACCGCGCACCGGGCTTTACCGACCTGAGCGGCAAGAGCCGGGTCAAGCGCATGGCCGAAAGCCTGGGCATCTCGATCGATCTACTGCTGCCCGATGGCGGCAAGCAGGTAACCCAGGGTGCCGATCACGGCCTGCCCCTGGCGCTGAGCGCCGCGAAGAATCCGCTGCGCAAGGAAATCGCCAAGCTGGCGCTGTCATTGCACGAGCTGGGTCAAAGCGACGTGGAAGCGGCCTGAACTGTAACCGGGGGAAAAGACAATGTTTTCACGCTATAAGAAGTCTGGTGACGCCAAGGAAACCACCGCCAAGCCAGCGCTTGCGACGGCGAAACCCGCGCTGCAACCGGCCACCCGCCCCGTGGATGCGGGCGCAAGCCCGCTGCCGGCGTCGATGCGTCGCGCGCAGGCCATCGCGCCTGCACAGACCGTGGCGATGGACCGCGACCGCAAGCGCCGCGAGCGCCTGGGCGAGATCAAGCTGGAACTGCACCGCGCCCTGCTGGACAACCTGAACCTCAGCGCGCTGGAAAGTGCGACCGAAAGCGATCTGCGTTCGGAAATCACCTCGATCGCGTCCGAGTTCCTCGAGGAAAAGGGGATCGTGCTGAACCGCGAGGATCGCACGCAGCTGACCCAGGAACTCTATGACGAGGTCAAGGGCCTTGGTCCGCTGGAAACCCTGCTGAAGGACGACAGCGTCAACGATATCCTGGTGAACGGGCCGCAGCGCATCTTTGTCGAACGCGGTGGCAAGCTGGAACTGACCGACATCACCTTCAAGGACGAACGGCACCTGTTGCGGATCATCGACAAGATCGTGTCCGCCGTGGGCCGGCGCGTGGACGAATCCAACCCCTATGTCGACGCCCGCCTTGCGGATGGCTCGCGTTTCAACGCCATGGTGCCGCCGGTCGCGGTCGACGGCAGCCTGGTGTCCATTCGTAAGTTCAAGAAGGAAAAACTGGGGATCGACGATCTGGTCCGCTTCGGCGCCTTTTCCGAGGAAATGGCCGCCTACCTGCAGGCCGCTGTCGCCACGCGGCTGAACATCATCGTTTCGGGCGGTACGGGTTCGGGTAAAACCACCACGCTGAACGCGCTGTCCTCGTTCATCGACAACTCCGAACGGATCCTGACGATCGAGGATACGGCCGAACTTCAGCTGCAGCAGGTCCATGTCGGCCGGATGGAAAGCCGCCCGCCCAACGTCGAAGGCAAGGGCGCGGTGACCCAGCGCGACTGTCTGCGCAACGCGCTGCGGATGCGCCCCGACCGGATCATCGTGGGTGAAACCCGCGGCGAGGAAGTGATCGACATGCTGCAGGCCATGAACACGGGCCATGACGGGTCGATGACCACGATCCACGCCAACAGCGCGCGCGACGGTGTCAGCCGACTGGAAAACATGATCGCCATGGCGGGTATCGAGATGCCGATCAAGGCCGTGCGCAGCCAGATCGCCAGCGCCGTCAACCTGATCGTGCAGGCCAGCCGTCTGCAGGACGGCAGCCGCCGCATGACCTCGATCACCGAGATCACGGGCATGGAGGGCGAGGTCATCTCGATGCAGGAAGTCTTCAAGTTCCAGCGCGTCGGTCTGACCCCGGAGAACAAGATCATCGGCCATTTCACGGCCACCGGTGTGCGCAGCCACTTCTCGGAACGGTTCCGGTTGTGGGGCTACGATCTGCCCGCCTCCATCTTTGAGCCCATCGCAGCGGAGTAAGACCATGGCCATCAGCATAGAGCCGCTTATCTACGGCCTGATCTTCTTCGGCGTTCTGGTCCTGGTCGAAGGCCTGTACCTGACCGTCTTCGGCAAGTCGATCAGCCTGAACAACCGCGTGAACCGGCGTCTGGAGATGCTGGAAAAGGGCACGCGCCGCGAAGAGGTCATGGAAACGCTGCGCAAGGAAATGCGCCAGCACATGAACTCGCGCTCGATCCCGCTCTATTCGATGCTGGCCGACCGGGCACAGAAGGCGGCCATCGCCTTTACCCCTGTGCAACTGATCATGATCATGGTGGGCGTCAGCGTCATCTCTTTCCTGGGCCTGACCATCGGCACCGAGACAGAGCCGCCGATCCGCGCGGTGCTGTCGGTCGCCATTGGCGTGGGCGGCGTTTATTTCTGGGTCAACAACAAGGCCAAGAAGCGCATCGCGATGATCGAGGAACAATTGCCCGACGCCGTCGAACTGATGGTGCGGTCGCTGCGCGTGGGCCATCCCTTCTCCTCGGCGATTTCGATCGTCGCAAAGGAAGTGGCCGATCCGCTGGCCACCGAATTCGGCATCATCGCGGATGAATCCGCCTATGGCCGCGACATCGGCGAGGCGCTCAAGGACATGGCCGAACGCCTGGACATGCAGGATCTGCGCTTCCTGGCCGTGGCGGTGACCATCCAGCAGCAATCAGGCGGCAACCTGGCCGAGATCCTGGCAGGCCTGTCGCGCGTGATCCGCGCCCGTTTCCGCCTGTTCCGGCGCGTCAAGGCGATCACCGCCGAAGCGCAGTGGTCAGGCAAATTCCTCTCGGGCTTCCCGATCTTCGCCCTGATCGCGATCAACGTGCTGGATCCGAACTACTATGACGACGTGCTGGACCACCCCTGGTTCATCCCGGCCTGTATCGCGGTGGGCCTGTTCCTGGCCGCCAACCTGATCGTCATGCGCATGCTGGTCAACATCAAGGTCTGAGGAGAAACGCACATGGACTTCATCAACGACCTTCTGACCCAGCATTTCGGCGCGATGGGCCCCTTCCTTCTGATCGGCGGGCTGGGCCTGGCGCTGATCCTCGCCACGATCCCGATGATGCTGAACCAGCGCAAGGACCCGCTGGAAAAGCTGCGCGAGAGCACCGGATCGGGGCGCAACACCGCCGCGACCGGAAAGACGCTGCGCAGTTCCAAGGGCAATGACAAGCTTGAGAAATATTCGAACTTCCTGGAACCGCAGAACGAAGAGGAATATTCAGCGGTCCGCAAGAAGTTGATGCAGGCAGGCTATCGCAGCAAGGATTCCGTGCGCTTCTTCCATTTTGCGCAATTTTCCCTGGGTATCCTGTTTCTGATCGGCGGCGTGGTCTACTATCTTCTCAACCTGGCGGGCCTGCCCGACACCACGACGCAGGACGCCATGATGTATATCCTGGGTCCTGGCATCGTGGGCTACATGCTGCCCAAGTACTGGGTGACCAAGCGCCAGCAACAGCGCCAGGAAGAGATCACCTCGGGCTTTCCCGACGCGCTGGACATGATGCTGGTCTGCATCGAAGCAGGCCAGTCGCTGGATCAGTCGATCATCCGCGTCGCCCGCGAGTTGCGCGCCTCCTACCCCTCGCTGTCGGATGAATTCGAGATCGTCAGCTACGAGATCAAGGCCGGCAAGGACAAACCGACCGTTCTGGCCGATATGGGCGAACGCTGCGGCGTGGCGGATATTTCCAGCTTCGTGACCGTGCTGGTGCAATCGGCGACCTTCGGCACCTCGATCGCCGACGCGCTGCGGGTCTATGCGGACGA
The DNA here is from genome assembly GCA_030758115.1 of Paracoccaceae bacterium. Classification (GTDB taxonomy): domain Bacteria; phylum Pseudomonadota; class Alphaproteobacteria; order Rhodobacterales; family Rhodobacteraceae; genus Seohaeicola. The sequence goes on from JANREX010000102.1 coordinate 10,223, forward strand.
GATGCGTGACAAACGCGTGATGCGCGCCGAAGAGAAGGCAAACAAGTTGCCTACCAAGATGACACTTGTCACTATGATGCTGACCGTGCCGCCGTTGCTGATCATCCTGGTCGGACCTTCGGTGGTGGGGATCCAGAATCTGGGGAACATGTAAACTCATCATGGCCTTACGCCTTAGCGGGCTCCGCCCTGCCCTTGCACTTGGGATCACCATGTCCTTGGCCGCCTGTTCGACAGGCGGCTTTGGCACATCTGCGGACAACCCCTATGCGCCCGGCATCCGCCCCGGCGCCAAGTCCGAGGATGGGCTGATCGTGGGCCACCGCCTGATGGCCGCCGGGGAGTTCGAACTGGCCCTCAAGGCCTTCACGCGGGCCGCCTATGAAGACGGGTTGACCGTGGATGTGCTCTCGGCCCTGGGCAGCGCCAACCTTGGCCTGGGCCGTTTGGGCCAGGCGGAAACCCTGCTGCGCCGCGCCATCGCCACCGACGAGGCCATTCCCGAGACATGGAACAACCTGGGCGTCGTGCTGATGGAAAAGGGCGATGCGGCGGAGGCAGAACAGATCTTTCGGCGGGCCTATGCGCTGGACAATGGCGAAAGTGACTCAATCCGTGACAATCTGCGCTTGGCTCTCGCAAAAATCGAAAATCAGGGTTATGATGAGGCTGATCAAGAGTACAAGATGGTACGGCGTGGAAGCAGTGAATTCCTTCTGCGCCGTATACCGTAACTAGGTAGAGCAGCAAAAAAGGACGCAGAACATGCGCCACCCCATTTTCGTCACCCTCTGCGCGGCAGGGGTGTTTGGTCTGGCCGGATGCCAGAATGCAGGCGGAAACGACGTCGAACGCGCCCTTCAGGCCGTGAATGTCGTGGATGAAAGCAACCTCAGCGATATCATGCTGACCGTGGCGGACCCCAATGAAGCCGTGGCCTATTTCACGCGCACATCTGGCGAACAGCCCGATCGCATCGACCTCAAGCGCGGACTGGCCCTGTCGCTGGTGCGCGCGCAGCGCCCCTCCGAGGCGACGGCGGCCTGGCGCGGCGTGATCGCCCATCCCGAAGCCACCGACGAGGATCGCGTCGAACTGGCCGATGCGCTGATCCGCGCCGGCGAATGGGACGAGGCGCGCAAGACGCTGAACGCCGTGCCCCCCACCCATGAGACATTCAAGCGCTACCGGCTGGAAGCGATGGTGGCCGACGCCAACAAGGACTGGAAGCGCGCCGACAGTTTCTATGAAATCGCCCTTGGCCTGACCACGCGCCCCGCCGGCGTGATGAACAACTGGGGCTTTTCCAAACTGACCCGCGGCTCCTATGCCGAGGCCGAGCGGCTGTTCACCGATGCGATCCGGCAGGACAACAAGCTGTTCACCGCCAAGAACAACCTGGTCCTGGCCCGCTCGGCCCAGCGCAACTATGCCCTGCCCGTCATGCCCATGACCCAGCTGGAGCGCGCGCAACTGCTGCACACGCTGGGCCTGAGCGCCGTCAAACAGGGCGATGTCGAGATCGGCAAGAACCTGCTGCGCGATGCCGTGGAAACCCATCCCCAGCATTTCGACGAAGCCGTGCGCAGCCTTGCGGCACTCGAAAACAACGTGCGCGGCTGACCGGTCGCGCGCGATGCTGACGCAAAGCCCGACCCTGTCAGAGCCCTTGTTCGCCCTGCCCGCGCAGGCCGCGTTCTGGTTCTTCCTGGCCAGCCTGCCGATCTGTTTCTGGGTGATCCTCAGCGATCTGAGGGCCATGCGCATTCCCAACAAGGCGGTGCTGGCGCTGGTGGCGGTGTTCCTGCTGGTCGGTGTCTTCGTGCTGCCGCTGCCGGTGCTGGGCCTGCAGCTTGTGAACCTTGTCGTGATCCTGCTGGCCGGGATCGTCCTGAACGCCGCCGGGGCCTTTGGCGCGGGCGATGCCAAGTTCGCCGCCGCCGCTGCCCCCTTCGTGATGCTGGCCGATGCCAGCTTCATGATGATGCTGCTGGCCGTCACGCTGCTGGCCGGCTTTCTGACCCACAGGCTGGCGGGGCGCAGCCCCCTGCGCCGCCTGGCACCTGACTGGGAAAGCTGGGAAAGACGCAAGGATTTCCCGATGGGCCTGTCGCTGGGCAGCAGCCTTGCGATCTACCTGGGGCTGGCCGCGCTTTACGGCAGCTGACCCCGCGTCCTGCCGCCGCTGCGCGCGGCTGAATTCGCGCGGATTCCCCGTCCATTCCATCATTTTGCCACTTTATGCGGGCAGGTCTTGGGCCATCCGTCCGACACAGGACAGGCAGGAACACCCCGGACCCGCATAACGGACAGGCACGCCCATGAACATGCAGACCGCCCCCGCGCAGACCCGCGTGACAGCCCCACCGCCGCCCAGCAGCATCGAGGACATGCGCCTTCCCATCGTGATGATGCGCGACATCCTGCTCAAGACCATGTTCCGCAAGAACGTGACCATGGTCACCGAGGTGGCCGAGGCCGTGTGCCTGCCGCGCCAGGTCACGCAGGAATTGATCGACATGGCGCGCGATCAGCGCCTGCTCGAGGCGACCGGCACGCTGAATGCCAATGCCGGCAACGAGATGGGTTATCAGCTGACCGATGCGGGCAAGGCCCGCGCGCTGGACGCCCTGTCGCAATCCGAATATTTCGGCGCCATGCCGGTGCCCCTGTCGGTCTACCGCGAACAGGTCAAGCGCCAGTCGATCCGCGACATCCAGATCACCCGCGCGCAGCTGACCACCGCCATGGGCCATCTGATCCTGCCCGAGGACCTGCTGTCCAACCTCGGCCCCGCCGTCAGCTCGGGCCGGTCGATCCTGATGTATGGCCCGCCGGGCAACGGCAAATCCTCGATCTCGAACGGGATCCGGGACGCCATGGGCGACAAGATCTATGTGCCGCGCGCCATCGAATATGCGGGTCAGGTCATCACCGTCTATGACCCGATCGTGCATTCCGCCGCCGAGGTCGAGGTGGACGATCCGAACTCGCTGCGCCGCCGGCGCACCTTCGACACGCGCTATGTGCGCTGCGAGCGTCCGACCGTGATCACGGGCGGCGAACTCAGCCTGTCGATGCTGGACCTTGTCTATAACCCCACCGCGCGCACCTACCAGGCGCCGCTGCAACTCAAGGCGACGGGCGGCATCTTCATCGTCGACGACCTTGGCCGCCAGGCCGAACCGCCGCAAAGCCTTGTGAACCGCTGGATCGTGCCGCTGGAAGAAAGCAAGGACATCCTTGCGCTTCAATCGGGCGAAAAGTTCGAAGTCCCCTTCGACACGCTCGTGGTCTTCTCGACCAACTTCCATCCGAACGAGATTTTCGACCAGGCCGCGTTGCGCCGGATCTTCTACAAGATCAAGATCGACGGTCCCAACCAGGAGAATTTCCTGAAGATCTTCGCGCTTGTGGCGCGCAAGAAGGGCATGCCCCTGGACGAGGAGACGCTGGTGCACCTGCTGAAGGTGAAATATCCCACGATCGGCAATATCTATGCGAACTATCAGCCGGTCTTCCTGATCGATCAGATGATCTCGATCTGCCGGTTCGAAGGCATCCCCAACCAGATGAGCCCCGCCCTGATCGACCGCGCCTGGGCCAACATGTTCGTGCGCGACGAAAAGATCGTCAAATAAGGCGGTATCAGATCGCGCTGGCGAAAAGCTGCGCGGCCACAAGCACCACCAGCGCACCTGCCGCGATCTCGATCAGCGACAGGGCGCGCGCCATGGACGGGCCGCCCGCCACCTGCGCCAGCGCGCTTTCGCGCGCCGTCACCGACAGAACCGCCACCAGCACGGTCACGCTGGCCGTGCCCAGCCCCATGACAAAGGCCCCGGCGATCCCGGCCGCATCAATCCCCATGCGCCAGGTCAGGATCAGCAGGAACAGCGCGCCGGTGCAGGGGCGCACCGCGACCGCCCCGATCAGGACCATTGCATCGCGCAGCGACCGGACCTGCGCCGCCTGTTCGATACTGGGGCCATGCGCATGCCCGCAGCTGTCGCAATGGGCGTGATCGTGGTCATGATGTTCATGATGTTCGTGGTCATGATGTGCGTGATGGTGATTGTCGTGGTGATGATCGGGCACCTTCGCCGTCGTCGCCGCGCCAACACGCTGCCCCCAGAGTTTGCGCGCACCGCGCAACAGCAGCCACAGGCCCACCAGCCCGATCAACACATAGCTCAGCGGCGCAAGCCAGGCCTCGGCCGTGTCGACCATCCGTTCGCGCGACCAGTCCAGCAGGAACACCCCGCCATAGACCAGCGCCACGGCGGTGCCCGCCTGCGCCAGGCTGGACGCCACCGCAAGACCGGCCAACCGGCCCACCGGCACCCGCCGCCCCAGCCCGTAGCCACCGATCAGCACCTTGCCATGCCCCGGCCCCGCCGCGTGAAAGAACCCGTAGGCAAAGCAGAACCCCAAAAGCCCCGACAGCGCCGCCGCATCGCCCGCCTTCAACCGGCGCAGCAATCCCGCCATGGCGTTCTGCGCATCGCGCTGCCCGTCGGCGGCCCAGCGTTCCAGCACGGCCATACCCCCCATACCCCAGAGCCAGACCGCCAACGCAGCCAGCCCGGCCAGCAGCAGCAGCGCCCAGGGCGCACGGGTCAGGCGCTGCATGTCACCTCGACCACATCGGCGAAAGCCTCGCCCACTTCGGGGAATTCGTCGTCCGGCATGGCGGGATTCTTGTACAGCGCCTCTTCGACCATCGTATAGGCGCGGTCCAGATCGGCGGGCTGGATCGCCAGCTTGCAGCTGTCGGGAACCGTGACCCCGCCCTCAAGATCATAGGCGGTGTAGAATGTCGGATCATAGGCCTTGACGATCACGGACCCCGACTGCGGCGCGAAGGACCTGAAATGCCGCGTCACGATCTGCCCCGCGATCACATCGGTGCCGCGCCCCTCGGGCCGGCCCAGATCGACCGGGGCATCGCCCGCCGTCAGGTAAAGATCACCCAGATAGCCCTCGATCCAATTCAGGTCGAACCCGTCCAGCCGGGCCAGCTCATCAGCTGTCAGCGCACCGTCGCCATCGGGGTCAAGGCCCATGTCCTCAAGCAGCAGCAGCGAATAGAAATCGTCATAGGTCCAGCTGACCTCGATCCCGACCAGCCGCCCGGCCTCATCGGCGACCAGTGTCAGGCCGGTCTGCACGAAAACATGGGGATGGGCCTGCGCCAGTGGCGCAGCCAGCGACAACGCAAGCGCGGCAGGAATTACCCGTGATCCGATCATGACCAAGTCTTAAGCCAGCCCGCCCCGCCCCGCAACATGGCAACGCGCCATCGGCCAAAACCTGCGCGCCGCTCAGACGCGGCGCTGATCAGGGTGCAGCGCCGTGCCCAGGATGTGATCGGCCCGGTGAATGACATGCCCGGCCCCGCCCACGATCAGCGGATCGGGCCCATGCACCAGGTTCGGATCCTTGTCCGGATAATCCAGCGAGTTCAGGAAATGCAGCATGCAGTTCAGACGCGCGCGCTTCTTGTCGTTGGATTTGACCACGGTCCAGGGCGCATCGGCGGTGTCAGTGTAGAAGAACATCGCCTCCTTCGCCTCGGTGTAGTCATCCCACTTGTTGAGGCTGGCCTTGTCGATGGGCGACAGCTTCCAGCGCTTCAGCGGATCGGTCTCGCGGCTCAGGAAGCGGGCGCGCTGTTCTTCCTGCGTGACCGAGAACCAGTATTTGTAAAGCCGGATCCCCGAGCGCACCAGCATCCGCTCAAGCTCAGGGGTCTGGCGCATGAATTCCAGGTATTCGGTGGGCTGGCAAAAACCCATGACCCGTTCGACGCCCGCGCGGTTGTACCAGCTGCGGTCATAAAGGACGATCTCGCCCGCAGTGGGCAAATGCTGGATGTAACGCTGAAAATACCATTGCCCGCGCTCCACGTCGCTGGGCTTGTTCAGGGCCACGACGCGGGCCGCGCGCGGGTTCAGATGCTCGGTGAACCGCTTGATCGTGCCGCCCTTGCCAGCCGCGTCGCGGCCTTCGAACAGCAGCACGAATTTCTGCCCCGTTTCCTGCGCCCAAAGCTGCACCTTCAGCAATTCGGCCTGCAACCGGGCCTTCTGCGCCTCGTAGCTGCGGCGCGACAGGGGCTTTTCATAGGGGTATTCGCCCGACTCGAAGGCGTGACGCACCTGATCGGGCGAGGGTCGTGGTGCCGCTGCCCGGCCTGCGCGCGCGCGCGCCTTGCCCTGCGGCGCATCCGGTTGCTGGCCCTCGGTGTCCGCCGCAGCGGGTTGCGGCGCGGCGGCAGGCGCATCCAGAATTGCGATCTCGGTCGGCGACGGGGTGGGCTTGGCAGCTGGCGGCATGGGACAATCCTTTTTTCAAACTGTCACAATCATACGCCAGAACGGACCGGCGGGCCTTGATCCGCGTCAAATGCAACAACCGAGATCTGACGCGACGGCACGACACCCCACTGTTGCGCGATGATCCGGTGCAGGCTCCTATAGTGTCGTGAACAGGAGGAGAGACCCCCATGATCCCGCTCAAAACCGCAGCCCTCGCGCTGGGTCTGCTTGCCAGCCCCCTCGCCGTCAGTCCAGTATCGGCCCAAATGACAGCCCATAACCCCATCGACCAGACCCGCCCCGACGCCCCCGAACTGGCCGCTTTCGGCGACCATGTGATCGGTGTGCGGACGCTGAATTTCACCCATCCCGGACAGATCGACATCCTGAACGTGACGGATGCGGCCACACCCACCTATGACCGTCCCCTGACGGTCGAGGTCTGGTATCCCGCCGCGGCAGGCACGGCCCCCGGCACCACCTATGACACGGTGATCCGCGACGGGCGCACCGCCACCACCCTGTCGGGGCGCGCCGCGCGCGATGCGGCGCCGGCTGCCGGACAGACCTTTCCCTTGGTGATCATCAGCCATGGCTATCCGGGCAACCGGTTCCTGCTGTCGCACCTGGGCGAGAACCTGGCCTCGAAGGGCTATGTCGTGGCCTCGATCGACCATACCGACAGCACCTATTCGGATCAGGCGGCCTTTGGCTCGACCCTGCTGAACCGGCCGCGCGACCAGCGTTTCGTGCTTGATCAGATGGCCGACCTATCCGCCACCGCACCGGACCTGGCGGGCATCATCGACGCCTCCAGCACCGGGGTCATCGGCTATTCCATGGGTGGCTACGGCGCGCTGATCTTTGGCGGCGCGGGCGTCACGCAGGCCGCGGTCGAACTGCCCTGGGGCACGCCCAAGGGCCTGCTGTCCGCAAACCTTGCCGGGTCGGACAGCCACGAGGCGATCATCGACGACCGCGTCAAGGCGATCATCGCCATCGGCCCCTGGGGGCGGCATTTCGGCTTCTGGGACGAGGCGGGGCTGGCCGGGCTGCGCAAGCCCACGATGATCATGGCCGGGTCGGTCGATGACGTGTCGAACTACCCCGCCATGCGGCAGATCTTCGAACAGGCAACGGGCACCACCCGGCATCTGCTGACCTTCGAGAACGCCAACCACAACGCGGCAGCACCCATGCCCGCGCCGGTGGAAAGCTGGCAAGCGGTCGAGGGGCTGGATTTCATTCCCTTCGATCACTACGCCGATCCGGTCTGGGACACGCTGCGCATGAACAACATCGCCCAGCATTTCGCGACCGGCTTCATGGATCTGCACCTGAAGGGCGAGACGGACAAGGCCGCCTATTTCGACCTGGTCCCGGTCTCGGGCGATGGTGTGGTGGCCCTGAACGAGGACGGCACCGCAAAGCCGGAGCACAGCTACTGGAAGGGCTTTGCCCCGCGCACGGCGGCGGGCCTGCGCTTCGAGACACTGCAACCCGAATGATCAACGACAGGGGCCGCGCCCGTCGCGGCCCCGACCCAAGCGGGAACACCCCATGCAAAGCCACCATGTCAGCCTGAATGGCCATCCTTTCCACTACCTGGAATGGGGGCCGCCCGATGCGCCGATCCTGCTGATGCTGCACGGCTTTCCCGAATATTCCGGGGCCTGGGCCGAGCTGGCCGAACGCCTGTCCGACCGGTTCCGCTGCATCGCGCCGGATCAGCGCGGCTATGGGCAAAGCTGGGCCCCGGCGGATGTGCGCGACTATGCCACCGGCAAGCTGGTGGGTGACATGGCGACCCTGATCGACCACCTGGGCGGCGGGCCTGTCACGGTCATCGGCCATGACTGGGGCGCCTCGGTCGCCTATGTGCTGGCCACACGGCATCCCGAACGGGTGGGCCGCCTGATCATCCTGAACGGGGTCCACCCGATCCCGTTCCAGCGCGAGATGGCAAAGGGCGGCGCGCAATCGCAAGCCTCGCAATATATCCTCTGGCTGCGGCGCGATGGGTCCGAGGATCGTCTGGCCGAGGGCGATTTCGCCAAGCTGATGGACCTCTTTTCCGCCAGGATGGACCTGTCCTGGATGACGCCCGCGAAACTGGCGGAGTACAAGACCGCATGGGCCCGCCCCGGCCGGATGCGCGGGATGGTCAACTGGTACCGCGCCTCGCCCCTGCAGGTGGCGGCCCCCGGACAACCGATCACGGACCTGCCCGCCTTGCCGCGCGCAGCACTTACAGTGCATCAGCCGCATCTGCTGATCTGGGGCACCGGCGACACCGCCCTGCTGACCGACTGCCTGGACGGGTTGGCGGAGCTGGCCCCCGATCTGACCATCCACCGCCTCGACGGGGCCGATCACTGGATCTGCCATCAGAAGCCTGACGCGGTGGCAGCGCTCATCCGCGACTGGCTGGGATGAGGCGGGCGTTGCCCCATGGATATTTGAAGCAAGAAGAAGCAGGCGCAACCTGCCCTGTCATCATTCTGCACATACTCATGACGACAAAGGCCGATCCGCGCGCCATTCGCCGGCTTCGGGGCCAAGACCGCTTTCCCCTGCCGTCACCTTCTGACATACTGCCATCCAACCCATAAAAAGAAGCAGCAGCATGGCCAACGATCTTCTGACCGGCACCGCCCCCGACGACTACAACGCCTCCTCCATCGAAGTCCTTGAAGGGCTGGAACCGGTCCGCAAGCGCCCCGGCATGTATATCGGCGGCACGGACGAGCGCGCGTTGCATCACCTTGTGGCGGAAGTGCTGGACAACTCGATGGACGAGGCGGTGGCAGGCCATGCCAATCGCATCGAGGTCGAACTGCATGAGGATTACGCCGTCACCATCCGCGACAACGGGCGCGGGATTCCCATCGACCCGCATCCCAAGTTTCCCGACAAGAGCGCGCTTGAGGTGATCCTGTGCACCCTGCATGCGGGCGGCAAGTTTTCGGGCAAGGCCTATCAGACCTCGGGCGGCCTGCATGGCGTCGGTGCATCCGTGGTCAACGCGCTGTCGGATTCGATGGTGGTGCAGGTCGCGCGCAACAAGGAGCTTTACGAACAGCGCTTTTCGCGCGGCATCCCGCAAGGCCCCATCCAGAAGATCGGCGCCGCCCCCAACCGGCGCGGCACCACGGTGACCTTTCACGCGGACGAACAGATCTTCGGCTCGCACCGGTTCAAACCGGCGCGCCTGTTCAAGTCGATCCGATCCAAGGCCTATCTCTTCTCGGGCGTGGAAATCCGCTGGAAATCCGCGATCAACGACGGCGAAACCCCGCAGGAGGCGGTATTCCACTTTCCGGGCGGCCTGTCGGATTATCTGAACGAGACGCTTGGCAATGCCTCGACCTATGCGGACCGGCCCTTTGGCGGCACGGTCGAGTTTTCCGAGAAGTTCAACGTGCCGGGCAAGGTCGAATGGGCGATCAACTGGACACCCTCGCGCGACGGGTTCATCCAGTCCTATTGCAACACGGTTCCAACCCCCGAGGGCGGCACCCACGAGGCCGGGTTCTGGGCCGCCATCCTGAAAGGCATCCGCGCCTATGGCGAGCTGGTCAACAACCGCAAGGCCAAGGAGATCACACGCGAAGACCTGATCACCGGGGGCTGTGCGCTGGTCAGCTGTTTCATCCGCGAGCCGGAATTCGTGGGCCAGACCAAGGACCGGCTGGCCACGATGGAGGCCGCGCGCCTGGTCGAGAACTCGGTGCGCGACCATTTCGACAACTGGCTGGCCGCTGACACGAAATCGGCCGGGGCCATCCTGGATTTCCTGGTGCTGCGCGCCGAGGAACGGCTGCGCCGCCGCCAGGAAAAGGAAACCCAGCGCAAGACCGCCACCAAGAAGCTGCGCCTGCCCGGCAAGCTGGTGGATTGCACCTCTTCGACACGCGAGGGAACCGAGCTGTTCATCGTCGAGGGCGACAGCGCGGGTGGGTCCGCCAAGATGGCGCGCGACCGCAAGAACCAGGCCCTGCTGCCGTTGCGCGGCAAGATCCTGAACGTGCTGGGCGCGGCATCGGGCAAGCTGGGCTCGAACCAGGAGATCAGCGACCTGACCCAGGCCCTGGGCGTGGGGCTGGGCACCAAGTTCAACATCGACGATCTGCGCTATGACAAGATCATCATCATGACCGACGCCGATGTGGACGGCGCGCATATCGCGGCCCTGCTGATGACCTTCTTCTTCACCCAGATGCGGCCGATGATCGACAAGGGCCACCTGTACCTGGCCTGCCCGCCCCTGTTCCGCCTGACGCAAGGCGCGAAACGCGTCTACTGCATCGACGAGGCGGAAAAGGCCATCTGGCTCGAGAAGGGCCTGGGCGGCAAGGGCAAGATCGACGTCAGCCGCTTCAAGGGCCTGGGCGAGATGGACGCCAAGGACCTGAAGGAAACGACGATGGACCCGGCCAGCCGCAAGCTGATCCGCGTGACCATCGACGAGGATGAACCCGGCGAAACGGGCGATCTGGTCGAACGGCTGATGGGCAAGAAACCCGAATTGCGGTTTCAGTACATCTCGGAAAACGCGCGTTTCGTCGAGGAACTGGACGTCTAGCGGCCAGCCCCCAGCCAAGCCTCTACCCAAACAATGCGCATGCCCTATACTTTAGGGTCATGCGCCATATGATGCTTGCCCTGCTCCTGTGCCTTGCCGCCCTGCCATTGCGGGCGCAGGATACCGATCTGGAACTGGTGCTGATGGCGGATGCCTCGGGCAGCATCGACCCCGAAGAGCTGCTGCTGCAGCGGCGCGGCTATGCCCAGGCCATGACGGACCCCGATGTGATCGCCGCCATCCGGAACACCGCCTATGGCAGCATCGCCGTGACCTATGTGGAATGGGCGGCCAACCAGGCCGTGATCGTGGATTGGATGCGCATCGACGGGCCCGAGGCCGCAGCGATCTTTGCCGCGCAGCTTGATAGCCCGGTGCGCCGGGCGCAGGGGCGCAATGCCATCGGTGCGGCGCTGTTGCGCGGCAAGGAGTTGATCGAGCAGAATGACATCGACGGCTGGCGCCGCGTCATCGATTTTTCGGGCGACAGCGTCAACAACTGGTCTGGCCCCCCGATCGCAGAGGCGCGCGCGCAGGTTCTGGCTGCGAATATCACCATCAACGGGCTGCCCCTGATGCTGAACGATGACATGGGCCGCGCCGCCACGCTGGAGGCGAATTACCGCGACCAGATCATTGGCGGGCCCAATGCCTTCACCCTGCCCGCCACCCGGCGCGAGGATTTTGCCGCCGCGGTCAAGCGCAAGCTGATCCTCGAGATATCAGGCCTCGTACCAGAGATGGACCTGGCGTTGCGCGATCAGCGCTGAATGCTTTCGAGATAGACCAGCAGCGCCGCAAGGGGGCGCGGGACCGGTGACATCTTGCCATCCTCCAGCACCACCGGCACGGTTTCGCCCTCCAGCAGCAGGCCGAATTCGGGCATATCCTCGTCCGGGGCCTGGCGCGTGTAGCCGTCGATCACGGACAGAACCCGTGTGCGCGGAAAGACATCACGCGCGCGGAAGGTGATGCGCGTCAGGTCGGGCGGCGCAGGATCCAGCTGACGCGCGATCAGGCCATCGCCGCGACCCGTCGCACCATGACAGACCGCGCAATTCTGCTCGAACAGAAGCTGGCCCTCGACCGGTTCGGGCATGTCGACCGTGGCACAGGCCACGATCAGGCCAAGCCCCCCGGCAGCAAGACCGCCTATCACCTTGTTCATTTCTGGATCTCCTGCAAATAGAGGACGAGATCGGCAACCGCCCGCCCCATCAGCACAGGTTGTCCCGAAGCGGTCTTCAATGCAACCTCGTCGCCCTGGAACAGGGGGCCGTAGACCGGCATCCCGCTGCCATGGCTGACCAGCGGATCGGATCCGTCGATCCGGCGCACCACCCGCAGCAGCGGAAAGGCACCGTCCGCAGTGGCGCTCAGGCCGGTCAGGTCGGTCGGCTGGACCAGCAGGGCCGGTGCCATCGGACCCTTGCCGGTGCCGTCCAGCCCGTGGCAGGTGGCGCAATACCACTGATAGAGGGTCGCCCCCTCTGCCACATCCTGCGCGCGGCCGGGTATGGGCAACGCGCCGATCACAAGGCCAAGCAGGCCAGCGGTGAACGTCAGCCGTGTGGAACGCATCGCAACTCTCCTTCCGCATGCGCAACGCTCAGGGGCGTTGCAGGCTCTCCAGATAGGTGACCACCTCGGCCAGCCTCACGGGCATCACCTCATCCTCCCCATCCGCGCGGGGAACGGCCACATCCGGGCCATCCAGCAGGGGGCTGAATTCGGGCATCAGGTCCGCCTCGTGCTTGCCGGAAAAGCCGTAGACCGTATCGGCCACCGCGCGCAGCGGAAACACCCCGCCGTTGCGTGCGGAAATCAACGTCAGATCGGGTGGCGGCACCTCGAGTTCGGGCGCGATCGGCCCATCCCCCAAGGCGCGGTTGCCGTGGCAGATGGCGCAATAATCCTGGTAGGCGGCAGCCCCCGGCGATGGCGCGGGTTCAGGCGCGCAGGCCGCCAGCATCACGGCCGACGCCAGGGTCAACATCACTTGCCCGACAGGGCGGATCGATCGTGTCAAAGGATCGTGCATTCTGGCCTCCCTCTGCCTTGGGTTGAGTGTGCGTCAAACCCGCGAGGGCCACATTGATCTGGATCATAGGTTGCAAATCCTGCGGGCCACGGCATTCTTCAGACAGGCAGGATGAAAGGTCAGGGCATGTTCGGAAAAGACGAGGCGCAAGCCTTTTTGGCAAATGCCTTCGCCCCATGGGTACAGGCGCTTGACCTGACGGTCGAGGAGATCACCCCCGAAGGCCGCGCGGTGCTGTCCATGCCCATCACCGATGACATCGCCCGGATGGGCGGCATCGTCTGCGGCCAATCGCTGGCGACACTGGCCGATACCGCGATGGTCCTGTCGACAGCCGCGCATTTCGGGGCACCCCGCGATGTGGCGACCACCAATCTCGACACCCAGTTTCTGAGCGCCGGACGCGGCGCGCGCATCAGCTGCACCGCCCGCATCACCCGCGCAGGCCGTTCGCTGATCTTTGCCCAGGCCGATCTGATCGCCCTGCCCGATGGCAGACCCGTCGCAAGCGCTTCGGCCACCTTCTTTGTCCCCGAGAAAGCCGCCCGATGATGCAACCGGCCACCGCCCATGCCGTGACGATGCTGGCCTCCGGGCTTTTCCCGACACGGAAAGCCTAGCGGATCACCATGTCGCTGATCCAGGCGCGGATCGCGGTTTCGGTGTCGTCGCTGTCGGCCGAGACGGCGATACCCACAAGCGCCTGAGGCGCGCCGCCGAAGCTGCGGGCGTAATCCGCCGCCAGATCGACTGCTTCGGCATGCGTGCCGGTGCCTGCGCCCCGCAGGATCAAGGACTTGCCGCGCGCGTCCAGATAGGGGCTGTCCAACACCTCGCCGCGCCGGTGATCGCCACCCCAGACATAGACCAGCATCTTGGCGTTGCGATTGCCCAGCAGGCTGCGCAGCCGCGGATTGGGCCCGGCACGGCGGGCCGATGCCTCATCCATGAAGACGAAATAGATCGAGATGTTGCGATCGTCCCCGCCCTTGCGGCGCAGGTCGGTGGGGGGCACGGATTGCTCGACCGCCCAGCGCCAGCTGGCCGCCCGCGCGGACCAGCGGCTTTCGGGCAGCGCGGTATAAAGCACCGACACCGCCTGATCCGACAGGATATCAAGCCGATTGCCCAGCGCGCCATAGCTGTTCGCGCTTAGCCGCGGAAAGCTCTGCTCGCGCCAATCCGGGGTGAAGGGCAAGGGATCGGCACGCAGGGCTGTCCCCGACAGGGAAAGGCTTGCGGCAAGGGCAAGCAGGGAAAGGCGAAAGACAACTGGCATGGCATGTTCCTCGATGGGCTTGGCCGGACCCTAGCGCAGACCGCGATCACCTGCGCGACACGTCTGCGTGACCCCGGGGATGACCACCAGCGCGCCGATCCGCCTAAAGCCCTTCGGTCAGATGCCCCTTGTCCAGCCGCAGCACACGGTCCATGCGCCCGGCCAGGTCAAGGTTATGCGTCGCGATCAACGCCGAAAGCCCGGTGCTGCGCACCAGGTCCATGAGGGTGCCGAAGACCTGGTCCGATGTGTCCGGATCAAGGTTGCCAGTGGGCTCATCCGCCAGCAGCAATCGCGGGCCATTGGCCAGCGCCCGGCAGAAGGCCACGCGCTGCTGCTCGCCCCCCGACAGGGCGGCGGGGCGATGGTCGGCGCGCGCGGCGATGCCCACGCGCGTCAGCAGGTCATGGGCGCGGCTGCGTGCCTCGTGTCGCGGCACGCCATTGGCAAGCTGGGGCAGCACGATATTCTCTACGGCCGAGAATTCGGGCAGCAGATGATGAAACTGGTAGATGAAACCCACATCGGCCCGCCTGACCGCGGTCCGGCGACGGTCCGACAGGCCCACCATCTCGGCCCCGCCGATCCGCACCGACCCCGCATCGGGCGTATCCAGCAGCCCCGCGATATGCAGAAGCGTGGACTTGCCCGCGCCCGAGGGCGCGACCAGCGCCACGACCTCGCCGCGCGCGAGGGTCAGATCGACCCCTTGAAGAACCTGCACGGCATTGGGCTTGCCCCGGTTATAGGTCTTTTCCACGCCATCAAGCGCCAGCACCACCTCACTCATAGCGCAGCGCCTCGACCGGGTTCATCCGCGCGGCGCGCCGTGCGGGAAAGATCGTGACCACGAAGGACAGCCCCAGCGACAGCGCCACGGCGGACAGCACATCGCCCAGTTGCAGCTTGGCCGGCAAGGCATAGATGCCGCGCACCGAAGGGTCCCAGACCCCGCCGCCCGCCACATAGTTCACGAAGGAAAAGATCGGGTCGATATAGATCGCGAAAAGACATCCCAGGATGACCCCGGCCGCCGTGCCGATGATGCCGGTGAAGGCCCCGCAGATGAAGAAGACCCGCAGCACCGCACCTTCGGTCAGGCCCATGGTGCGCAGGATGCCGATATCGCGGCCCTTGTTCTTGACCAGCATGATCAGCCCCGAGACGATGTTCATCGCCGCGATCAGCACCAGGATCGACAGGATCACGAACATCACGTTGTCCTCGATATCCAGCGCGCGCAGAAAGCCCCCGCTGGCATCGCGCCAGGTCCAGACCTGGGCGCGCGGCCCCGCCGCCTCCAGCAAGGCGATCTCCAGCGCCTCGATCCGCTCGGGGGCTGCGACCATCACCTCGATCTCGTCTGCCGTGCCCTCGCGGTTGAAATAGCTCTGCGCCTCGGCAAAGGGCAGATAGACACGGGTGCGGTCGATGTCCCAGCGCCCGGCGGTGAAGACATAGACCACCTCATAGGCCTTGACCCTGGGGCTGGTGCCGAAGGCGGTCTTGACCCCATCCGGCGAGATCAGCCTGATCCGGTCGCCCAGCCCGATCCCCAATTCGCGCGCCACGCCCGAGCCGATGGCGATCCCCTCGTCGAAGCGGCCCAGGTCGCCCTGCGCCTGGGCGCCCTCGCCGCCGACACGCGGAATGCCCCGCAGATCCTCGGCCGCGATGCCGAACACCTCGATCCCCGCATTGCGCCCGCCGGCATTGGCCATGACCTGCCCCTTGATCAGCGGGGCGGTGCGGGTGACACCGGGCACAGCGCGCAGGGCGGCGGCCATCGCCTCGTAATCCGTCAGGCTGCGGTCGATGCGCCCCGATACCGGATCGATCCGCCCGGCCTCGTAAACCGTGACATGGGCATTGGCGCCCAGGATCGTATCGACGAATTCCGCCCGAAAGCCCGAGCGCACGGCCAGCGTTGCGATCAGCGCGAAAACGGCCAGCGTAATGCCGATCAGGCTGATCCATGTCATCACCGACACGCCACCTTCGGCGCGCCGCGCGCGCAGATAGCGCCAGGCGATCATCCACTCGAATCCCGCGAAAGGCGGCGTCGTTCCTGCCATCGGCTGCTCCCTACCTGCCATGCAACCTGTGCGGCGCTGTGGCCAAGGTCAAGACGCGCGGCGCAGATCACTGCCACCGCGCGCCGTTTCTTCTTGCCTCAAATATCCACGGCGCAACAGCAGCCCCGGACAATCCGGTCAGGCATAGATCGCCTTGATCCGCGCGATTGCCGCCTCGGGCGTCAGTTCCTCGCTGTCGCCCGTCCGGCGCGAGGTCAACTCGACCACACCCGCCGCCAGGCCGCGCGGGCCGACGGTGATGCGCCATGGCAGGCCGATCAGGTCCATCGTGGCGAATTTCGCGCCCGCGCGTTCGTCGCGGTCGTCATAAAGCGGCTCCAGACCGGCATCCGTCAGCGCCTTGTAAAGCCCTTCGCAAGCGGCATCGGCCGCGGCATCGCCCTGCTTGAGGTTCACGATCCCGCAATGATAGGGCGTCACGCCCTCGGGCCAGATGATGCCCTTGTCGTCATGGCTCGCCTCGATGATCGCGCCGACCAGGCGGCTGACACCGATCCCGTGGCTGCCCATATGCACCGGCACCTTGGCGCCATCCGCGGTCTGCACCGTGGCGCCCATGGCTTCGGAATACTTGGTGCCGAAATAGAAGATCTGCCCCACCTCGATCCCGCGCGCCGTGCGGCGGCGCTCTTCGGGGATCTGGTTGAAGATCGCCTCGTCATGGGTCTCGTCGGTGCGGGCGTAACGGCTGGTGAATTCCTCCAGAACGGCACGGCACTGATCGACACTGTCGTAGTCGATCTCGCGATCGCCGAACTTCAGATCGGTGATCTGGCTGTCATAGAAGACCTCGGATTCGCCGGTTTCGGCCAGCACCAGGAATTCATGCGTGTCATCCCCGCCGATGGGGCCGCTGTCGGCGCGCATCGGGATCGCCTGAAGGCCCATACGCTCGTAGGTGCGCAGATAGCTGACCAGGTGGCGGTTATAGGCATGCAGCGCCGCGTCCTTGTCCACGTCGAAGTTGTAGCCGTCCTTCATCAGGAATTCGCGGCCGCGCATCACGCCGAAACGGGGGCGCATCTCGTCGCGGAATTTCCACTGGATATGATAGAGCGTCAGCGGCAGGTCCTTGTAGCTGCCCACATGGGCACGGAAGATGTCGGTGATCATCTCCTCGTTGGTGGGACCATAGAGCATGTCACGGTCCTGCCGGTCGGTGATGCGCAGCATCTCCTGGCCGTAATCGTCGTAGCGCCCGCTTTCGCGCCACAGGTCCGCCGGCTGCAGCGTCGGCATCAGCATCGGGATATGGCCTGCGCGAACCTGCTCTTCGTGCACGATCTGCTCGATCCGGCGCAGCACCTTGAAGCCCAGCGGCAGCCAGGAATAGATCCCGGCCGAACTTTGCTTGATCATCCCTGCCCGCAGCATCAGCCGGTGGCTGACAATCTGCGCTTCGGCGGGATTTTCTTTCAGAACAGGCAGGAAGTAGCGCGTCAGACGCATGATGGGCCCCTCGGGTTTGGCGTTTGCGTCGGTTTAGGGCAGAGGGGCGGATCAGGCAAGCGCGATGGGACAGGTTCAGGCGGAGCGGCGATCACGACGCCGTGGCCGAATGCGGATCGCGGTGCCACCAAACAATCAGTAGCACCGCGTGTTCGCAACCAGGAACCGACAACCTTTTTCAAGGTGTATCGGGTCAGAACCAGCACACACCATACATGCATACCAGATGCGGCATTGCTGACCTTTGGTATAGTATGGAATTCCATACCATCCCCTTCGGTCAAGCAGGGCCGCGATCCGATCGGATCGCGCCCTTTGCCCTGTTCAAAGCCCGGATCCGGCAAGGACGGGTCTTGAATTGCAACCCGCGACGCGCGACATAGATCGCAATCGCAAGGAGTGCGCATGGCCCTGCCTGTCAAACATCAGATCCGTTACTGGGGCATCGCCACGGCGGCCTTCCTTGTCATTCTGTGGTTTCTCGGAGACGTGATCCTGCCCTTCGTTCTGGGCGGCGCCATTGCCTATTTCCTTGATCCCATCGCCGACAGGCTGGAACGCCTTGGGGCATCGCGGGCGGTGGCGACCACCGTCATCACGCTGAGCGCGGTGCTGGTCTTTGTGTTGATGGCATTGCTGGTGGTGCCGCTTCTGGTGCAGCAGGCCGTCTCGCTGTTCGAGACAGCGCCAAAGCTGTTCCAGGACCTGCAAGCCTTTCTGACCGTCAAGTTCCCTTCGATCGTGGATCAGGAGTCGGTGCTGCGCCAGTCGCTGATCTCGGTCGGCGAGACGATCCGGGAACGGGGTGGCGAATTGCTGAACACGGTGCTGACCTCGGTCAACTCGCTGGTGGGCATTGTCCTTCTGTTCGTGATCGTGCCGGTGGTGGCCTTCTACCTGCTCTATGACTGGGACAACATGGTCGCGCGGGTGGACGACCTGCTGCCGCGCGATCATGCCCCCACGATCCGCATGCTTGCAGCCGAGATCGACCAGACGCTGGCCAGCTTCATTCGCGGCATGGGCACGGTCAGCCTGATCCTGGGCACCTATTATGCCGTGGCGCTGATGCTGGTGGGGCTGCAATTCGGCTTGATCGTCGGCGCGCTGGCGGGGCTTGTGACCTTCATTCCCTATGTCGGCGCTCTGGTCGGCGGGGCGCTGGCCATCGGCCTTGCGCTGTTCCAGTTCTGGGGCGACTGGGTGTCGATCGGACTGGTGGCGGGTATTTTCGTTCTGGGGCAAGTGGTTGAAGGCAATGTCCTGACCCCGCGCCTGGTCGGCAGTTCGGTCGGCCTGCACCCGGTCTGGCTGATCTTCGCCCTGTCGGTCTTCGGTTCGCTTTTCGGCTTTGTCGGCATGCTGGTGGCGGTGCCGGTTGCCGCGGTCATCGGCGTCGTCGCCCGTTTCGGGATCGGCGGCTACAAGCGCAGCCTGCTCTATCGCGGCATCGACCTGAACAGGGACGAGTGATGCATCGCCAGCTCAGCTTCGACCTGCCCGTGCGCGCCGCGCAGGGGCGCGAGGATTTCTTCGTGGCGCCCGCCAATGCCATGGCCGTCGCCCTGATCGAGGGCTGGCAGAACTGGCCGGGGCGCAAACTGGTGCTGGAGGGCCCCAAGGGATCGGGCAAGACGCATCTTGCGCATGTCTGGGCCGAGGCCTCTGGCGCAAGCATCATCCAGGCCACCGCCCTGCCAGATGCCGACATCCCGGCCCTGGCGCGCGGGCATGTCGCGATCGAGGATGTCGCCCTGATCGCGGGCGACAGTGCCGCAGAGAACGCGATGTTCCACCTGCACAACCTTGTCCTGGCCGAAGGCCATGCCCTGCTGATGACAGCGGATCGGCCCGCGGCGCGCTGGGGGCTGGCCCTGCCCGATCTGGCCAGCCGCATGCAGGGCACCACCGCGACCCGGCTGGAGGCGCCTGACGATCGGCTTCTGTCAGCCCTTCTGGCAAAGCTCTTCGCCGATCGCCAGCTGGTGCCGACCCCGGACACGATCCCCTACCTTGTCACGCATATGAACCGCGCCTTCGACAGCGCACAGGCGCTGGTCGCGGCGATGGATGCGGCCGCGCTGGACCAGGGCCGCCCGCTCAACCGCAAATTGGCGGCCGAGGTGCTGGAACAGGTCATGCAACCGGGCCTGCTGGACAATTCGCCCGACCAAGGGCAGCATCGGTAATCAAACCGTCACAATCAGGCAGCATAAGCCGCTCATGACACATGCAGATTTCCTCACGGCGCCATTCGACCCCCCGGTCACGATCCAGGATCTGGACCTGACCGGGCCGGGCCGCTTCTACAATCGCGAACTCAGCTGGCTGGGCTTCAACTGGCGCGTGCTGGAAGAGGCGGAAAACCCCCGCGTGCCGTTGCTGGAGCGGCTGCGCTTTCTGTCGATCTCGGCCACCAACCTTGACGAATTCTACACCGTCCGCGTCGCGGGCCTGCGCGAATTGGCCCATGCCGGCAATACCACACCGGCCGCGGACGGGCTGACACCGGCCGAACAGCTGGTGCTGATCAACGAGGATGCGCGCCACCTGATGCAGCGCCAGCAATCCGTCTTCGACGAATTGCGCCGCCAGATGGAGGCGGAGCGGATCACCATCCTGAACCGCGACACCCTGTCGGACGAGGATCGCACCGCGCTCGAGGCGATCTTTCTGGACAAGGTCTTTCCGGTGCTGTCACCGCTGGCGATCGATCCGGCGCATCCCTTTCCCTTCATTCCGAACACCGGCTTCAGCCTTGCCCTGAACCTTCAACGCCGCCGCGACAAGCGCGCCCTGCGCGCGCTGCTGCCGATCCCGGCGCAGATCGCGCGCTTCGTGCCCCTGCCCGCACCCGATGGCGCGCATCGCTTCCTGCCGCTGGAAGACGTGCTGCTGCTGCATGTGGACAGCCTTTTTCCCGGCTATGACCTGAAAGGCCATTGCGCCTTCCGTGTCCTGCGCGACAGCGATCTGGAAGTCGAGGAAGAAGCCGAAGACCTTGTGCGCGAGTTCGAAACCGCCCTGAAACGCCGCCGCCGCGGCGAGGTGGTGCGCATGAAGATCACCGCCGGCGCCCCCGAGATGCTGCGGACAATCATCATGGAAGAGCTGCATGTCGATGCCGACGAGGTGGTCGAGGTCGATGGCATGATCGGCATCGCCGATGTCAAGGAACTGGTGCTGGACGCGCGGCCCGATCTTCTGTGGCCCAACTTTACCCCGCGCGTGCCCGAACGGGTGCAGGACCATGACGGCGACATGTTCGCGGCCATGCGCCAGAAGGACATGCTGCTGCATCACCCCTACGAGACCTTCGACATGGTGGTGCGTTTTCTGCAGCAGGCCGCGCGCGATCCGGATGTGGTCGCGATCAAGCAGACGCTCTACCGCACCTCGCGCAACTCGCCCATCGTCGAGGCGCTGTGCGAAGCGGCAGAGGATGGCAAATCCGTCACCGCACTGGTCGAACTCAAGGCCCGGTTCGACGAAGCCGCCAACATCCGCCAGTCCCGCCGCCTGGAACGCGCGGGCGCGCATGTCGTCTACGGCTTCATCGATCTGAAAACGCACGCGAAAATAAGCACCGTCGTGCGCCGCGAGGGTGACAGCCTGGTCACCTATACCCATTACGGCACCGGCAACTACCACCCGATCACCGCGCGCATCTACACCGATCTGTCGCTGTTCACCTGCGATCCGAAACTGGGACGGGATGCCACCAAGGTCTTCAACTACCTGTCGGGCTATGCCCAGCCCGAACGGCTGGACAATCTTGCGATCTCGCCCATCAGCCTCAAGCCGCGCCTGCTCGAGATGATCGCGGCCGAGATCGAACACGCCAAAGAAGGCCGCCCGGCCGAGATCTGGGCCAAGATGAACGCGCTGATCGACCCCGAGGTGATCGACGCGCTTTACGCGGCCTCGCAGGGGGGCGTGAAGATCAGCCTGGTGATCCGCGGCATCTGCGGGCTGCGCCCCGGCATCAAGGGCCTGTCGGAAAACATCCGCGTCAAATCCATCATCGGGCGTTTCCTGGAACATTCGCGCATCGTCTGTTTCGGCAACGGGCATGGGCTGCCCTCGAAAAAGGCGCGGGTCTATATCAGCTCGGCCGACTGGATGGGCCGCAACCTGAACCGCCGGGTGGAAACCCTGGTCGAGATCGAGAACCCGACCGTCAAGGCGCAGATCGTCAGCCAGATCATGGCGGCCAACATGGCCGATGTGGCGCAAAGCTGGGTGATGCTGCCGGATGGGCATTTCAAACGCGCCGAGGTGCCCGAGGGAGAGTTCGCCTTCAACTGTCACCGCTTCTTCATGGAAAACCCCTCGCTCTCGGGCCGCGGCTCTGCCGGCGCGGGTGACGTACCGAAACTCACCCACACGGATTATTGACCTTGCCGCCCGTTCCGGCGCATTTAGGGGACGGACCAAGGAAAGACGGCATGGACGGCACTACAGACCCCGCCCCACATGATTGGGGCCCGTTCGGGCGACCCCTGTTCAATGACGCCTCCTCGCGTGCTCTGTCACGGGTGGGCGTTGTCGATGTCGGATCGAACTCGGTGCGCCTTGTGGTATTCGACGGCGCCGCGCGCTCGCCTGCCTATTTCTACAACGAAAAGATCATGTGCGCCCTTGGCGAAGGGCTGGCCGAAACCGGCAGGCTGAACCCGCAGGGCCGCATTCGCGCGCTCAACGCGCTGCGCCGTTTTCAGAAACTGGCCGACGGGATGGGAATCGCGCCCCTGACCGCCGTGGCCACCGCCGCCATGCGCGAGGCCGAGGACGGCGCCGAATTCCAGGCCCTGATCGAGGCCGAGACCGGGCTGAAGCTGTGGGTGATCGACGGCGAGCAAGAGGCACGCCTCTCCGCGCAGGGTGTGCTGCTGGGCTGGCCCGGCTCCTACGGGCTGGTCTGCGACATCGGCGGCGCCTCGATGGAACTGGCCGAGATCTCGGGCGGGCGTGTGGGCCGGCGTGTCACCTCGCCCCTGGGGCCGCTGAAACTGCGCGCGGTGCCCGGCGGCAAGAAGGGCCGCAAGGCGCATATCAAGGCGATCCTCGAAGGGCTGGCCGAAACCCTCGGCCCCCAGAAGAACCGCCTGTTTCTTGTCGGCGGGTCATGGCGCGCCATCGCGCGCATCGACATGGAACGGCGCGGATACCCGCTGCATGTGCTGCATGAATACCGCATGAGCGCGAAATCCATCGCCGCCACGATCGAATACATCCGCCAGAACGATCCGGTCGAATTGCGCACCCGCTGCGGCGTCTCCGCAGCGCGGATGGATCTGGTTCCCCTGGCCTGCGAGGTCCTCAAGGCCGTGGTCAAGACCTTCCACCCGCGCGACATCGCCGTATCAAGCTACGGGATCCGCGAGGGGATGCTGTACGAACAGATGCCGCAATCGCTGCGCGATCGCGATCCGCTGATCGAATCGTGCTATTTCGCCGAGGCCAAGGATGCCCGCATCCCCGGTTTCGGAAAGCAGCTCTACAACTTCATCCTGCCGCTTTTCAAATCCGCCTCGCTGGAACGCAAGCGCCTGATACAGGCCGCCTGCCTGCTCCATGATGTCAGTTGGCGCGCCCATCCCGATTACCGCGCCGAAGTCTGCTTCGACAATGCAACCCGCGCCAACCTTGGCGGGCTGAAACATTCCGAACGCGTCTTCCTGGGGCTGGCGCTGCTGCATCGCTATTCCAACAAGCGCGAGGGAACGCGGTTCGAGCCGATGTTCCGCCTGCTGGACGAGGCCGCGATCCATCAGGCCGAAGTCGTGGGCAAGGCCATGCGCTTTGGCGCGATGCTCTGGCTGCAGCGCGACGCCCCCATGGGCGAAATGCGCTGGTTTCCCAAGAAAAAACTGCTGGAACTGCATCTGAGCGGCTCTGCCGGTGACCTCTACGGCGAAGTGGCCGAGGCGCGGTTCATGTCGCTGGCGGCCTCGCTGGGCGCGCAGACGGATGTGCGCATCAAGGGCTGATCGCGGTCCCGCGCGTCAGATGTCGATCTCGCCATCGGCGGGTGGTGGCAAGGGTCCGCTTTCCGGCTTGCGGCGGATCAGGATATCGCCATTGGGCAGCAATTCCGGCGCCTCGTAAGCCGACAGATCGTCGATCCGGCCCAGCAGGTCCGCCATGGCCGGCCCCATGTCACGCATGAATTGCTGCATGGCGGGCCCCATCTCGACCATCAGGTCGCGCAGGTCCTCCAGGGCGGGCTCCATCTCGCGGCGCATCCCTTCCAGAAACATGCGCGCCCCGCGCTCCATCAGGCTTTGTCCCTGATCCGCCTCCTGCCCCTCGGGCACAGGGGGCGTGGGCGCATCGCTGTCCTGCGCCTGCGCGGGGGCAAGTGACAGGCCAAGCGACAGAAGGGCGGCAAGGGCGAAACCATGTCTCATCCCTTCAATATAGGATGAATCGCGATCCGTTTTAAGGTGCCAGATCAATATCCAGCGTCACCGGGTAATGATCCGAGGCATCAATCAGCGCATCGCGCAACTCAGGAACTTTCCAGCAGGCCGGATCATGGAACGGATGCCAGATGCGCCAGCTTGGCTGCCGATCCATCAGGTCGGGCGAGATCATGATGTAATCCAGCAGCGCTTCGAGATAGCGATCCTGGTGCTGGATATAGAAACGCGCCGTCGTGGGGCTTGCCACGCCGGGGCGACGCTGCACCGCCTGGCGCGCATGCGGATCGAACAGGCAGCCCTCCGCCGGGGTGCCCTGCCCCGCCTCGCCCATCACCACCTCGACCGAGGACCGCCCGAACAGCCCCTCGTATTCATCCAGCCCCGGACCGTCATTCAGATCGCCCAGCACGATCAGCGGATCGCCCTCTTCCAGGTGGCGGGCCACGCGGCGGCGCAGCCAGACGGCCTGCGCCTGCTGCTTGCGCCGGTTGGCGATGGCCAGCCGCATCACCGCATCGCGCCCGCGCGCACCATGGGGCGCCTTGGATTTCAGATGCGCCCCGATCATGCGAAAGATCACGCCCTCCATCGTCGCCACCTCAAGCTCCAGCGGCGGTTTCGAAAAGCTGACCAGATCCTCTGTCCCGTCCAGATCAAGGTCGATCCGGAACACCCCGTCGAACCGCGGATCCGCGTCCGATCCCTTCTTGCCTGTCGCCTCGCCCTTCGGATCATGACGCGGATCCACGACATAGGGATCATACATCAGCGCGATTTCCTGCTGCGTGTCATTGGGGAACCCCATGATCGCCGATCTGCAGCGCAAGTCGAACGCATGCGCAAAGGCCTGCAGCGCCGCCACGGTAGACCGCTTGCCATTGTGATCGGGCGCCTCGATCACCATGACCATATCGGCATCCAGCGCGGTAAAGACGATCCCCAAGGCCTCGAGCTGGCGGAACCGGCTGATCCCGAAGCGGCCCGAGGGCGCATCATCGGCCAAAGGCTGGCCTGCATCATCGAACAGGGAATTGAACCATTCCACGTTATACGTGGCGATCCGCATCACCCCCGCATGGCCTCGATCTCGGACCAGGCGCGGTTGATGTCGACCATGCGCCGTTCGGCCAGTTGCACCGCTTCTTCCGGCAAGCCGCGCGCCACCATCGCATCGGGATGCGTCTCGCGCACCAGGCGCTTCCAGGCCGCGCGGATCTGCGCGATCGTCATATCGGGGCTGACCCCCAGGATGTCATAGGGATCCCCCCCCGCATCCGGCACGAACCGGCTGCGCAGACTGCGAAAGCGCTGCTCGGGCAAGCCAAAGGCCTCGGCCACCTGGGCCAGGAAATCGTTTTCCGCCGGGTGATAACGCCCGTCTGCCACAGCGATGTGGAACAGGCCCTCCATCACGTCGCACAGCGTCTCGCTGCCCTCGCCGAACATGGTGCGGATCTTGCGCGCATAGTCGCGAAACCCGGCCACATCCTGCCGCGCCAGGTTGAAAACGCGCGCGGCATCCTTCTCATCCTCGGGCGGGATGTGAAACACCTCGCGAAAGGCCGCGACCTCATCGCGCGTCACCTGACCGTCGGCCTTGGCCATCTTGGCGCCCAGCGCGATCACCGCAATGGTGAAGGCCACAGAGCGTTCGGGCGGGGCGCTCAGCCGGTCCAGAACCGCGCTCAGCCCCTCGCCCGAGGTCAGCGCGCCCAGCGCGTCCATGATGCGGGTCCAGATCGACATGGGCTTACCCTATCCTGTCCCCCGCGCGCTGTCAGCGGTGTTTGCGCGGCGGCCCGCAGGATTTTCCGCACTGCGGCATGCGCGCCAGCCCGTGCCACAGGGGCGGGCGGGCCCGACAGGGTCCGCTGGATCAGCCCAGAAGCCGCATTCCATGCGGCGTGTCGATCTCGGCCCGCAGCGCGGTGATGCTGCCTGCTTCGATGGCCAGGCGCGTATCGTCGATCATGCCCGACAGCGCGCGGCGCAAGTCATCGGCGGCGGGATGCGCGATCACCAACCGGCGCAAGCGGCACCCCGAAGGCGTCAGCCGCGCCGCCGGATGCGCCCCCTGCCACTGGATCAGCGAGGGGAAGGCCCCGCCGAAAGGCATGCGCCCGTCCCGCGCCACGGCCATCCGCCAGCGCAGGTCACCCCGCGCCAGGTCCACAGGCGCCCCCGCCCCGTCCGGCGCATGCGCCAGGGCCGCCTCCAGATCGTCGCAGCGACAGATCCAGGTGCCCAGCCGGGGCGCGCCGACAAAACCGTCAAGGTCGAACCAGCGTGGAACGGCAGGCGCGGGGGCGGCGGGATCGACCGCGATCACCTCAAGATAGAGCCCATCCTCCAACCCCAGCAGCAGGTTATGCGTGCCGAACCGCGCATGCTGCCCGCCCGCCTGCAAGGCCACGCCAAGTGCGGCCTCCACATGGGCGCGGCCCTCCTCGAGCGTTTCGGCGGCAACCGCCAGGTGATCCAGTTCCAACATCATCGCTTCTTCTTGCCTGAAATATCCTCGGGGGGTGTCCCGCAGGGACGAAGGGGGGGCAGACAGCCCCCCTTGCACCACCTCAGCCCCGCGCCGCGCGGATCAGGCGCAGGATGTCCTGTGCCGCCTCGGGGATATTCGTGCCGGGGCCGAAGATCGCCTTGACCCCTGCCGCCTTGAGGAAATCGTAATCCTGCTGCGGGATCACCCCGCCACAGATCACGATGATGTCGCCCGCATCCTTGTCCTTCAGCGCCTGGATCAGCTGCGGGGCAAGGGTCTTGTGGCCTGCCGCCTGGCTGCTGATGCCCACCACATGCACGTCATTGTCCACGGCATCCTGTGCGGCCTCCTCGGGCGTCTGGAACAGCGGGCCCACATCCACGTCAAATCCGATATCGGCAAAGGCGGTGGCGATCACCTTGGCGCCGCGGTCATGCCCATCCTGGCCCATCTTGACGACCAGCATGCGCGGGCGGCGCCCCTCTTCCTCGGCGAAGGCCGCGACCGAGGCCTGGATCGCGGCAAAGCCCTCATCCCCCTCGTAGGCGGCGCCATAGACACCGGCGAGCGTCTTCACCTCGGCCCGGTGCCGTCCGAAGATCTTTTCCATGCTCATGCTGATCTCTCCCACAGATGCCCTGGCGCGGGCCGCCTCGACCGCGGCTTCCAGAAGATTGCCGCCTTCTGCCGCCCGGCGTTCCAGTTCGGCCAGCGCCGCCTGGCAGGCGGCCTCGTCACGGGTCGCGCGGATCTTTTCCAGCCGGGCAATCTGGCTGGTGCGCACCGCGGCATTGTCGATATCCAGGATGTCGATCGGGTCTTCCTTGTCCTTGCGGTACTTGTTGACGCCGACGATCACCTCGGTGCCGCGGTCGATCCGGGCCTGGCGTGTCGCCGCCGTCTCTTCGATCCTGAGCTTGGGCATGCCGCTGGCCACGGCCTTGGTCATGCCGCCCATCGCCTCGACCTCCTCGATCAGGGCCCAGGCCTTTTCGGCCAGCTCATGGGTCAGGCTTTCCACGTAATAGCTGCCGGCCAGCGGGTCGATCACATTGGTCACGCCGGTTTCTTCCTGCAGGATCAGCTGGGTGTTGCGCGCGATCCGCGCCGCGAATTCGGTCGGCAGGGCAATCGCCTCGTCCAGCGCGTTCGTGTGCAGCGACTGCGTACCGCCCAGCACGGCCGACATCGCCTCATAGGCGGTGCGGATCACGTTGTTATAGGGGTCCTGCTCCTGCAGGCTGACGCCGCTGGTCTGGCAATGGGTCCGCAGCATCGAGGATTGCGGGTTCTTGGGTTCAAACTCGGCCATGATCCGGTGCCACAGCAGGCGCGCCGCGCGCAGCTTGGCCGCTTCCATGAAGAAATTCATCCCGATGGCAAAGAAGAACGACAGCCGCCCCGCGAACTTGTCCACATCCATGCCCGCGGCAATCGCCGCGCGCACATATTCGCGCCCGTCCGCCAGGGTATAGGCCAGTTCCTGCACCAGGTTCGCGCCCGCCTCCTGCATGTGATAGCCGGAAATCGAGATCGAGTTGAACTTGGGCATCTCGTCCGAGGTATACTGGATGATGTCCGAGATGATCCGCATCGAGGGTTCGGGCGGGTAGATATAGGTGTTGCGGACCATGAACTCCTTGAGGATGTCGTTCTGGATCGTCCCCGACAGCACCGCGCGGTCATGGCCCTGCTCTTCGCCGGTCACGATGAAATTGGCAAGGATCGGGATCACGGCACCGTTCATCGTCATGGACACCGAGACCTTGTCGAGCGGGATGCCGTCGAACAGGATCTTCATGTCCTCGACGCTGTCGATGGCCACGCCCGCCTTGCCCACATCCCCCACCACGCGTGCGTGATCGCTGTCATAGCCGCGATGCGTGGCCAGGTCGAAGGCGACAGAGACCCCCTGCTGACCGGCGGCCAGCGCCTTGCGGTAGAAAGCGTTCGATTCCTCTGCGGTGGAAAAGCCCGCATATTGGCGGATGGTCCAGGGCCGGCCGGCATACATCGTGGCCTTGACGCCACGTGTGAAGGGGGCAAATCCCGGCAGGCTGCCCAGATGCGGCAGCGCCTGCACATCCTCTTCGGTATAAAGCGGCTGCACCTCGATCCCTTCGAGGGTCTTCCAGGTCAGATCCTCGATCGGTCTTGCGCGCAACTCCTTCTGCGCCAGGTCACGCCACGCGTCCTTCTTGCTGGTCATCGTCTAGTCCTCTTGTCAGTGGATCGCGCTGCGGGGTTGTCCCCGTCTGATCGCGCGTCTTTTCGGTTACAAGTCTGGCCAGGCCATCGGCACCGGAGGTCAGCCAGAACAGATCGTCCTGATAGGCCTCCCGCAGCCGCGCCCGTTGTGCCGCGTCGAAGGGTTCGTACCGCCCCTCGTCTGATCCAAGCCGCGCGGGATCCTCGCCGCGCAGGGCCAGGACCTGACGCAGCGCCGCCATGTCGGGTCCGCGATTCAGCCACAGCCGGTGCTGATGGGTCGGCGCGGCCCAGTCGGCCGCCGTCATGATTTCCAGCCGCCGTTCGGGGATCCCGCCAAAGGTTTCGTGCGGCAGTACCAACAGCTCGACCCCCGGCAAGGCGCAGGACAGATCGGTGATCACCTCGCGCCAGCTGCGCGGCTGCTGCGCGATCGCTTCCAGATAGGCGGGATCGGGCAGCGCGTGACCACGGCCGATGCCGAAGGACAGCGCCGAGGACCAATAGCTGTCCAGGCAGCGAATCGACAGAACCGCCCGCGTGATCTGCCCGCCGAAGGCTGCCGCATGCCGCGCCATCCGTTCGCCCGCGCCACGATAAAGCGCCGTGTCGCGCAGGTTGCGCCGCGGTGCGCCGATGATGTTCTCGTCCGTCACGATCAACTGGCGCATGCCGTTCAGCCGGGTGCGTTCGACCTGCAGGGCGATGCGCCCCTTGGCCATGCGCGCCTGCCGTTCCAGCCGGGGCGATCCGTTCGCCGGCACGATCCCCGAAAACAGCCCGCGACGCGTGCGCATCGGCCCCCAGAAGCAGACGCCCCGTTCTTCCAGCGCGGCCGCATTGGCGCGCAGATAGGCCTGAAAACTGGTCGATGCGGTGCGATGTGCCCCGATATGAAGAATGATGTCCATCGAACTGCGAGCCTTGTGCGAGGGGGCTATGACGAAGCGCCCGGAGGGGAAAAACCGCCCCGATCATCGTCCCGCACCCGTCACCAGGTCTTTAACAGCGAAAAACTTTCGCCCCTCCCGTCGAAAGCCATTCGCATTTGGCATTGCACCGCCTATATCTGACAGGACAGGAGGCCGCATGAAAAACATATTCGCCCTTGTAATCGCAGGATTATTGGCATTTCCCGCAGGTGCCGCAGACACCGCGGAAGGACCGCCCGCATTGCCCTTGGTCCAGGGCAGTGACGCAGATTTGAGCGAATTTTTATGGACAAAAAGACCGGTCGTCGTCTTTGCCGACACGCCGAACGACCCGCGCTTCATCGAGCAGATGAACTTTCTGAACGCGGATATTCCCGCGCTTTTGCTGCGCGACATCGTCGTGCTGACCGATACCGATCCCGCCGCACGGTCCGATCTGCGCCGCAAGCTGCGCCCGCGCGGGTTCATGCTGGTGCTGATCGACAAGGACGGCGGTGTGAAACTGCGCAAGCCCGCCCCCTGGGACGTGCGCGAGATCTCGCGCAGCATCGACAAGTTCCCGACCCGCCAGCAGGAAATCCGCGAGACCCTGGGCAAGGAGTGATCCGGCCCCCGCGACGCCACGCGCCGATCATCCCCCGCAAGGAGGGATGCGCGCGCGGCATATGCGGGGACACGGGTCATCGGGTCACTCGAACTCCATGATCACGGCATCCACGGCCAGGCTGTCGCCGGGGGCCGCGTTGATCTTGGCGACCACGCCCTTGCGCTCGGCGCGCAGGATGTTCTCCATCTTCATGGCCTCGACCGTGCACAGCGCCTGACCGTCCTGCACCTCGTCGCCGACCTCGACATTGATCTTCACGATCAGGCCGGGCATCGGGCAGAGCAGCAGTTTCGACGTATCCGGCGGCGTCTTCTCGATCATCAGCCCGGCCAGTTCGGCCTGGCGGGGGGTGCGCACATGCACCTTCAGATCGGCGCCACGCGACCGGATGCGGAACCCGCCCGAGATCTTGCCAACCTTCAGCACCAGGGGTTCGCCGCTGACATCCAGCGTGGCAAGCTGATCGCCGGGTGTCCAATCGCTGGTCACCCGCAATTCCGATCCGTCATCGAAACAGACGGTCGATCCGCCATGATCGGCCCGGATCGTGACCGGGTAGCTGTGCCCCTGCAATGACACCACCCAGTCGCTGCCGACCTTGCGTTCATGGTTGTCCATCCGCCCCGACACGCGCGAGCGCCGGATCTCGGCCACCCGGTGCATCGCGGCGCAAGAGGCCGCGATCCGCCGCAGCACATCATCGGGAAGGGCCACACCGTTGAAGCCTTCGGGAAATTCCTCGGCGATGAAGGCGGTCGTGATGGTGCCGGCCACGAATTTCGGATGATCCATCACCGCGCTCAGGAAGGGCAGGTTATGGCCGATCCCTTCCACCTCGAACCCGTCCAGCGCGTTGCGCATCGCCTCGATCGCATCGGCGCGCGTCGGGCCCCAGGTGCAGAGCTTGGCGATCATCGGATCGTAATACATGCTGATCTCGCCGCCCTCGTAGACGCCGGTATCGTTGCGCACCACGTGACCCGGCTCGATCACCTCGGCAGGTGGGCGATAGCGCGTCAGGCGCCCGATGGAGGGCAGGAAGTTGCGATAGGGATCTTCGGCATAAAGGCGGCTTTCCATCGCCCAGCCATTCAGCTTGACGTCCGACTGCTTGAGCGCCAGCGCCTCGCCGTAAGCCACGCGGATCATCTGTTCCACCAGATCGACACCCGTGATCAGTTCGGTCACCGGATGTTCCACCTGAAGGCGCGTGTTCATTTCGAGGAAATAGAAGTTGCGCTGCCCGTCGACGATGAATTCCACCGTCCCCGCAGAGGTATAGCCCACGGCAGCGGCCAGGGCGCAGGCCTGCTCGCCCATCGCCTTGCGCGTCGCCGCGTCCAGGAAGGGGCTTGGCGCCTCTTCGATGACCTTCTGGTTGCGGCGCTGGATCGAACATTCCCGCTCGCCCAGGTAGATCGTGTTGCCATGGCTGTCGGCCAGCACCTGGATCTCGATATGGCGCGGCTGGGTCACGAATTTCTCGATGAAGATCCGGTCATCCCCGAAAGAGCTGGCCGCCTCGTTCTTGGACGACTGGAAGCCTTCGCGCGCCTCCTCGTCGTTCCATGCGATGCGCATGCCCTTGCCGCCGCCGCCCGCAGAGGCCTTGATCATCACCGGATAGCCGATCTCGCCCGAGATCTTCACCGCCTCGTCCGCATCCGCAATGAGGCCCATGTAGCCGGGCACCGTCGACACGCCCGCTTCGGCCGCGATCTTCTTCGAGGTGATCTTGTCGCCCATCTTTTCGATCGCCCCGACGGGCGGCCCGATGAAGGCCACGCCCTCGGCGGCCAGCGCCTCGGCGAACTTGCTGTTCTCGGACAGAAAGCCATAACCCGGATGCACGGCCTCGGCGCCGGTCTGGCGGATTGCCTCCATGACCTTGTCGATCACGATATAGGATTGGTTCGCAGGTGCCGGCCCGATATGCACCGCCTCGTCGGCCATCTGCACATGCAGCGCCTGCCGGTCGGCATCGGAATAGATGGCGACCGTCTTGATCCCCATCTTGCGGGCGGTCTTGATGACGCGGCAGGCGATCTCGCCCCGGTTCGCGATCAGGATCTTCTTGAACATTTCAGGTCCCTTCTTGTTCTTGGCCGCAGGCACAGCGCCCCGCGGGAGTCGGTTCTTCGGACAACAAAAAACCACCGGCCCGCGTCAGGGTCCGGTGGTCTGTTTCAGACAGGATGGGGTCGTGCGGGATCAGCCGCGCGACGGCATCAGCAGCGCGATGGGTACTGCTGGCAGTAAAGCACGTTGGCCGCGCCGCCGACAACGGCGCCGGTGATCGGGTTGCCATCCAGCACGACAGCCGCGGCCGTGCCTGCGCCCGCGCCGATGAGCCCCTGCTCAAGCGGTGTGTCGCCACAACCTGCAAGTGCAAGGGCGCAAGCTGCGCCCGCGATCCATTTGGTGAACTGCATCTTTGAGTGCCTTCCTTTTCAAGCCGTCTTCCTTGCGGGAAGGATGGCAGGATCGGCTGAAAGATCAACGCCCCATGCGCGCGCGCAGCCAGACTGGCGGTCCTCCGCCTATCGGACAAATCCGCGATTTTACTAAGGAAAAACGCGGGTGGAGTGCCTGGGGGACGGGCACTCCACCCGTCAGGGGTAGGGTAACGGTTCAGGCTGCCAGACCTGAGACGTAGAGCACAGTCAACTACTACGTCCTGCAGACTGCCGCATGACCCGCGCTGCGCCAAGATGGATTCCGGCACCATGAAATCTTGGGCGTTTTCTCGCCCAAGTGGATCGTTCAGGTGCAGAAATCCGCCGATCATTCTTCGAATACCTCGGGGAAAGAGGCGCGCGCCGCCGCCTCGTCGATCACCAGAAGCGCATCATAGCTGGCGGGATCGAAAGGATCGGTCGCGGGAATGACCTCGCGGCCGAAAAGCCAGCTCAGGCGGCCCGCATCCAGGTTGCCGCGCTCGAAGGGTTCGTCACCGAAATGATCCCAAAGCGCCGCCATGAACATCGCATCCGCATGCCTGTCGACGGCCTTGCGGTCGCGGTACCGCTCGCGCCGCGTCAGGGGCGTCACGCCCTTGGGGTTCGCGCGTCGGATGGTGAACTGGAAATCAGAGCCCGGAAGCCGCCCCGGGAAGCCGCGATGCTTCAGCATGGGCGGACCCTCCCGCCGGTTGCCGTGATCGCAGGGCGCACCGCGCGGGTGGCGCGGATGGACGGGACCAGTCCGGACGCCAGGCGTCCCGCAACCGGTCCCGATCCCGTTTTACTTGTATTTGCCGGTGTAGCTTGGCTCGATCGAGATGGGCTCGGGATCGACCACGACGAATTCTTCTTCCTTGGGCTGCGAGCAGGCCGCCACGAGGGCAACCATGCAAAGAGCCAACATGCTCGTGATGTTCTTCGACATCTGTTTCTCCTGTTACTTGTTCCTGACAGAACGCCCGGAATCCGGACGACCTGCCTCTTGCACGAGGTATCGGTCACTTGGGTATGACCGCCTGCGATCATACCGGAACGCATGGGTGAAACATATCCGGCGCCACGAAAGTGAGCCGGCTGTGTCGGAAAAGACTCAGATTCACGAACGAATGAGGTCCGCCCCGCAAGATATTGTGGATGCATCAAAATTCCTCCCAGATGCAGCGGCCGTCGCGGATCGCGAATGTCTCGATATACTGCACTGTGCCGGGGTCGGATTGACCGAATTCCAGCGGCTTGTCCATCAGCGAGACGATGACCTGCGAGACCTGCTCGCCTGCGTCGGAGAGCATCGGCAGCGCCTGGGACTCGCACAGCACGATGAAATCGCTCTGTACAAGATCGAAATCCGCGGTCGCCCCAAGGGCAGGCATGACATAGCGGAACCGCGCCCAGCGGGCCCCGTCGGTCTGCACCTCGACGAAGCCTTCCATCAGCCCCGCCTCAAGGCCCGAGGGCAACTGCACACCCGTTCCGGCGGCAGTTGCCGCCCCCGGAGCAAAGCCAAGCGCCACCATGGCGGCAACCACGCCGATCCGCATCATCCGCGCACCTCCGCATGGCGCATCCAGCGTCGGCGGGATGCCGGATCGGCCAGCACCTCGGCCAGGGCGGCCTGCGCCCAAGGCAACGGCGCCGCTGCATCCAGCGCGCCACCTGCGGTGACATGCATGCCATCGGCCCCCTGCTCCAGCCTGACGGCAGGCACGAAACCGCGCAGCCTTTGCAGGCGGCGCCAGACATCCTGGCGGATCTGGTGGGCCAGACGCGCCCGCCCCAGCACCCGGCCGGTGGTCGGCAGAACCGTGCAGGCCGACAGATCGAAGCGCACGGGCACGCGCCGCGTCAGGGTCAGCACCGGACCCTCCCGCAGCAGGTGCCAACCGTCGCGGCCCTTGCCCTGCACATGTTCCACAGCCCCTGGCATCTGGCGCAGCCCCTTCCTCATCTTGCCGAAAATACTCAATGATTCCGGACCTGCCCGCACGCCTCCTCGCGCGCGGGCAGGCCTCTTGTCCCGCCTTACAGCGGGATGTTGTCGTGCTTCTTCCAGGGATTCGTCAGCTTCTTGCCGCGCAGCGCCGCAAAGGCCCGCGCCACCCGGCGGCGCGTGCTATGGGGCTGGATCACCTCGTCGATGAAGCCACGCTCGGCCGCAACAAAGGGATTGGCGAAACGATCTTCGTAATCCTTGACGCGGCCCGCGATCTTTTCGGGATCGCTCAGTTCGCTGCGATAGAGGATCTCGGTCGCGCCTTTCGCCCCCATCACGGCGATCTCGGATGTCGGCCAGGCATAGTTGATATCGCCCTGCAGGTGCTTGGACGCCATCACCACGTAAGCACCACCATAGGCCTTGCGGGTGATCACCGTCACTTTCGGCACCGTCGCCTCGCCATAGGCGAACAGCAGCTTCGCACCATGCTTGATCACGCCGTTGTATTCCTGCGTCGTGCCGGGCAGGAAGCCGGGCACATCCACGAAGGTCAGGATCGGGATCTCGAACGCATCGCAGAAGCGCACGAAACGCGCGGCCTTGCGGCTGCTGTCGATATCCAGACAGCCCGCCAGCACCATCGGCTGGTTCGCCACCACGCCCACGCTCTGCCCTTCCAGCCGGATGAACCCGGTGATGATGTTCTTGGCGAAATCCTCCTGGATCTCGTAGAAATCGCCCTCATCCGCGACCTTCAGGATCAGCTCCTTCATGTCATAGGGCATGTTCGGATTGTCCGGCACCAGCGTATCAAGGCTCATCTCGACGCGGGCAGGATCGTCGAAGAAGGGGCGCACGGGCGGCTTTTCGCGGTTGTTGAGCGGCAGGAAATCCACCAGGCGGCGCACTTCGCTGAGCGCTTCGACATCGTTTTCGAAAGCGCCGTCGGCGACGCTTGATTTCTTGGTATGGGTCGAGGCCCCACCCAGTTCCTCGGCGCTCACGACCTCGTTGGTGACGGTCTTGACCACGTCGGGCCCGGTCACGAACATGTAGGAGCTGTCCTTCACCATGAAGATGAAGTCGGTCATCGCGGGGCTGTAGACCGCGCCACCCGCGCAGGGCCCCATGATCAGGCTGATCTGCGGCACCACGCCCGAGGCCAGGATGTTGCGCTTGAACACCTCGCCGTAAGCCGCCAGCGAACTGACACCCTCCTGGATGCGCGCGCCACCCGAATCATTGATGCCGATCACCGGCGCGCCGTTCTGCACGGCCATGTCCATGATCTTGCAAATCTTGGCCGCATGGGTTTCGGACACCGACCCGCCCAGCACCGTGAAGTCCTGGCTGAACACATAGACCATGCGCCCGTTGATCGTCCCCCAGCCGGTAACCACGCCATCGCCGCGCGGCTTGCTGGCCTCCATCCCGAAATCGGTGCAGCGATGGGTCACGAACATGTCGTATTCCTCAAAGCTGTCCTCATCCAGCAACAGCTCGATGCGCTCGCGGGCGGTCAGCTTTCCCTTGGCGTGCTGCGCATCGATCCGAGCCTGACCACCGCCCAGGCGGGCCGTGTTGCGCCGCTCCTGGAGTTCCTGAAGGATATCTTTCATCGCCACTTCCCTGCTGCTGGCCCCTCGCGTCGCGCGCGGCTCAGGCCTGTCTCTTCCCGATGGTCGCCCGGCCCCGCGGACGCCCCTCCATCATGCCGGTATAGGTGCAGGCAAGGCAGGCGCA
Source organism: Paracoccaceae bacterium (assembly GCA_030758115.1). Classification (GTDB taxonomy): domain Bacteria; phylum Pseudomonadota; class Alphaproteobacteria; order Rhodobacterales; family Rhodobacteraceae; genus Seohaeicola. The sequence continues at coordinate 46,800 of JANREX010000102.1, forward strand.
AAGCAGATTTCGGCAAATTTGCAAATAATTGGCAAGCGCCCTGATGCTAATTGCAAACTAGCAAATTCATCCATGTATGGAATGGACTTCCCCCAAGGTGCGGCCTACCCATTCGGGCATGCAAGACCTCAAACCGGTCCGCTACCTGGACCGCTCCACTGCACCGCATGCCTCTACGCTGATCCTGCTGGCAGGTCTATCGGCCATGGCCATGAATGTGTTTTTGCCATCCCTGCCGGGCATGGCTGCACATTTCGAGGTGGATTACAGCGTCATGCAACTGTCTGTCGCCACCTACCTCGCGATGAACGCGGTGCTGCAAGTCCTGATCGGGCCGGTCTCGGACAAGATCGGACGCCGCCCCGTGATCCTGTGGGGCGTGTTCCTGTTCTGCATCGCCACCATCGGGTGTCTGCTGGCGCCGAACGCCACGATCTTTCTGATGTTCCGGTCGATGCAGGCCGCCGTCGCGGTCGCCATGGTCCTCAGCCGTGCCGTGGTGCGCGACATGTACAGCCAGGACCGCGCAGCCTCGATGATCGGTTATGTCACGATGGGCATGGCCGTGGTGCCCATGGTGGCCCCGGCAATCGGGGGCATTCTCGAAGACACCTTTGGCTGGCGCGCGAATTTCCTGATGTTGCTGGGCTGCGGCATTCTGGTTCTGGTCATTGCCTGGCGCGATCTGGGTGAAACCAGCGCACCGACCGAAAATTCCCTGCTGCAGCAATTCCGCGAATATCCCGAACTGCTGACATCGCAACGCTTCTGGGGCTATTGCCTGGCCTCGGCCTTCGGATCGGGGGCGTTCTTCGCCTATCTTGGCGGCGCGCCCTTCGTCGGCACAGAGGTCTTTGGCCTGACACCCAGCCAGCTGGGCATGTACTTCGCGGCCCCTTCGATCGGGTATTTCCTGGGCAACTGGGCAACCGGGCTGCTGGCGGCGCGAAAGGGCGTCAACACCATGGTGCTTTGGGGGACGCTGATCTCGGCCCTTGGCATGACCCTGTCGCTGATCATCAGCTATGGCGGCCATTCCAGCCCGATGGTGTTCTTCGGCTTCATGAGCCTTGTGGGCATCGGCAACGGCATGACCATCGCCAATGCCACCGCCGGCATGCTGTCGGTGCGCCCGCATCTGGCCGGCACCGCCTCGGGCCTGGGTGGCGCGATCATGATCGGGGGCGGCGCCGGCCTTTCCGCCCTGGCAGGCGCGCTTCTGAAACCGGGACGGGGCGAGTTTCCGCTGGTCTGGATCATGTTCGTGACCTCGGTTCTGTCCGTGGCCGCCATCCTTTACGTGATCCGGCGCGAGCGTCAGCTGGGCCTCTGACGCGGCTTGCCTGCAAGGCTTTGCAAAGCTACGCTGCATGCGTCGCGACAGTTTGCAAAGAATCCCAGATGGCCACGCAGAAACTCTATGCCGGTGCGAAGCTGCGCGAGACGCGGCAGCGCCTTGGCCTGACCCAGAAGGAGTTTGCCGGCAAGCTGGGCGTCTCCCTGCCCTACCTGAACCAGATGGAGAACAACAATCGCCCCGTGTCCACGGGTGTGGTTCTGGCGCTGGCGCAGGAATTCGGCTTTGACGTCACCGAACTCAGCACCGGTGACAGCGAACGGCTTGTCTCGGACATGCGCGAGGCCATGGCCGACCCCGTTTTCGCCGAGAATGCGCCCCCGCTGGCCGATCTGCGCCTGACCGCCTCGAACGCGCCTGCCCTGGCACGCGCCTTTCTCGACCTGCACCGCGCCTATCGCCAGACCCACGAACGCCTGGCCTCTCTGGACGAGGCCCTGGGCCGCGAGGATGCCCGCACCCAGCCCTCCCCCTGGGACGAGGTGCGCGACTTCTTTCATTATTGCGACAATTACATCGATGCCGTCGATCGCGCCGCCGAGCGCTTCGCGAACCAGGCGGCTGGCAGCGGCATCCGCGCGCATGCCCAAACCACGCTTGAAGACAGCGGTATAAGCGTCTCATTCCAGGATATTTCCACGATCCGCCACTTCGATCCGGCCACCCGCCGCCTGACGTTGTCATCGCGCGCGCAACCGGAAACCCAAGGCTTTCAGTTGCTGCTGCAGCTTGCCCTTATCAAACAGGACGCCCTGATCGAAGCCACGCTGGACCTTGCACGATTCCAGTCGGAACAGGCGCGCGCCATCGCCAAGATCGGGCTTGCGAATTTCTTCGCTGGCGCCGCGCTCATGCCCTATGGCGCGTTTCAGGCGGCAGCCCATGAAACCCGGCACGATCTTGAACTTCTGGCCCATCGTTTCGGCGCCTCGATCGAACAGGTGGCGCATCGCCTGTCGACCCTGCAACGGCCTGGCGCCAAGGGCATCCCCTTCTTTTTCGTGCGCGTCGATCAGGCCGGCACCATCACCAAGCGTCATTCCGCCACGCGGCTGCAATTCGCCCGCTTCGGCGGCGCCTGCCCGCTGTGGAATGTCCACCGCGCCTTCGAGACGCCGGGCCGCTTTCTGCGCCAGTTGGCCGAAACCCCGGACGGCGTGCGCTACATCAGCCTGGCGCGGGACGTGTCGAAACCGGGCGGCAGCTTTGGCGCGCCAACCCGGCGCTTCGCCATCGCCCTGGGCTGCGAGGTGCGCCACGCGGCCGACCTTGTCTATGCCGACGACATGGACCTTGCCAATCCGCGCGCGTTCGAGCCGATCGGGATCTCCTGCCGGATCTGCGAACGAAAGGACTGTCACCAGCGCTCGGTCCCGCCGCTGGAACGCAGGCTCAGCATCAATTCGGACGAGCGCGGCGTCTTGCCCTATCGTGTGGATTGAAAAAGAAAAGGCGCGGAAAAACCCTTCCGCGCCCCTGACCTGCAACTGCGGTCTTTTCAGTCCTTGAGATAGCTGTAGATCTGATCTTTCAACGTTGCGCGTGTCTTGCGCATCTCGACTTCCGCCAGTTCCTCGACCGGCTCCACATTGGTCTCGGCCCGGTGCACGGCGCGGTTGATCTTGTGATATTCCTCGGCAAGGCGCGCGAAATGCCCGTCCGACAGCTTCAGCGCGGCGATGCGGGCCACGTGTTGGGGGAACTCGTCCTGTAGTTCATGGGGTGTGTTGGACATCGCGCCTGTCTCCTTCTGGTTGCGTTGCCCGACCCTAGCCCGCCTCCTGGCCCCGCACCTTGAGACAGATCAAACTGCAGGGAACCGTCACGACATCTCGGCGCCATATTCCAGCACGATCGGCACGATGATCTCTTCCTCATCCATCAGGTGCCGGTCCAGGAATGTCTTGAACCCTTCCTGCGCCGCCAGCAACCGGCCCGCCTCATCGCGCGCCTTCTGACCCTGCTGCAGCGCGCGCAGCACCTGGTTGGTGTGATCGGCAAGGCTGTTCAGATGATGGTCCAGCGCATGGTGATCGGCATCGAGGATCTCGAAGGCCTGTTCCAGCCGCGCATCCATCGCCATGAACTGCGGAAAATAATGCTGATCCTCGATCTGGTGATGCCCGTGCAACTGGTTCAGGAAAAACCCGGTATAGCGGGACAGTTCCGGGCCATAGCGCGTGGCCTTGCCGTCAAGATGCGCCTGGGTGTCGCCGATCACCTTGTCCAGCACCTGCCGGAACATCAGATGCCGCTCCAGCCAGAAGGACGTCAGATCGTTGAAATTCATGTGCCCGCGCCATTCGCCGCGCGGATAGCGGTCGGCCAGCACGCGCAGATGCTCGGGCAGGCCCTTGCGGGTCTCGATGGAAAAAGGCTCTGTCATGGAAGCGAAGATAGCCGCCTTGCGACCGAAATACAGCCCATCCCGCCGCACAATGGATGTGCGGGATTGAAACCTCTCCGGCAGCTTCTTCTTGCCTGAAATATCCTCGGGGGGATGGTCGGCCGCAGGTCGACCATGGGGGGCGGACAGCCCCCCGTCCGGCAAGGCTCAGCGGCGCGCCGCGCGCCAGCCTGCCGCCTCGGCCTCGGCTGCCGAACAGAACCACCGTTCACCCTGCGCGGTATTGATCCGGGTCCGGTCATAATGTTCCTGACCTGGGCGATGATAGATCCGCTCGCCCTTGGCCGAGATATTTCCCTTTATATTGCAATCGCTTGCAACCCGTTGCTGCGGAACTGGCGCCGCGGCTTGACCGTTCTGCCGATAGGTCGCGGGATTTTGCACATTCATCGCCCAGAGACCACGATCCGCCGCCGCGGCCTGTTTCTCGATCAGGTCGTAATCCATCGCGTAGCGCCGATAGGCGAAGGCCAGCCCCTCGGCGACCAACGCTGCCCCCATGTCATCGCCACCCACCGCGCAGCGCGCCACGGTCCGGCCATAGCGATCCTGCTCCAGCGGGGTGCAGACCGCCTGGCGCCCCTGGTAACGGGCCCGGACCTCGCGGCTGACCCAGGCTCCGCAGGCCCAGGATTTGCCTTGCTCGGTGCTGCAGGTCTGGCTGGCTTCGGGTGCGTCGATCCCATGCAGGCGTACCCGTGTGCCTGCGACATCGATCGTGTCCCCATCGATCACCCGGATCGTGCCTGTCACCGATCCCGCCATGGCAAGCGACGCAACCAGCAAGCCCAGAGCAAATACAAGAAGAATAACGATCCTTGACATGCACCCGATATCAAACGGATCTTTCGCCAGTGCAACCCAAAGTTTAACAGTTCGTTAATATTCGTTAACCAACTGTGAAGTAGACGACAGATGATCGCCCCGCCGCCTCAGCGCTGGGCTGTCCGCCAATCGGGATGGATCCAGGGCAGGTGGTTGTCGCAGGGCAGCGGATCGCGCCCCAGCAGGTGATCGCTGACCTTCTCGCCCACCATGATCGACGGCGCGTTCAGGTTGCCGTTGGTGATGCGCGGGAAAATGCTGCTATCGGCCACGCGCAGCCCCTCGACCCCGATCACGCGCGCCTGCGGATCCACGACGGCATCCGCATCATCGGCGCGCCCCATCCGGCAGGTGCCGCAGGGGTGATAGGCGCTTTCGGCATGCTCGCGGATGAAATCATCCAGTTCGGCATCGCTCTGCACCGCCGCACCGGGCTGGATCTCGTGTTTCACGAAGGGTTTGAACGCCTCCTGCCCAAAGATCTCGCGGGTCAGGCGGATGCATTGGCGGAACTCCCACCAATCCTGCGGATCGGACATGTAGTTGAAGCGGATCAGCGGATCGGCGACCGGATCGGCCGAGCGCAGCGTGACCGCCCCGCGCGAGGCGCTGCGCATCGGGCCGACATGGGCCTGAAAGCCATGCCCCTCGGCCGCGACCTTGCCATCGTAGCGCACGGCGATGGGCAGGAAATGAAACTGGATGTCCGGATAGTCGATACCGGCGCGCGACCGGATGAAGCCGGCGCTTTCGAACTGGTTGCTGGCCCCAAGCCCGGTGCCGGTGAACAGCCATTGCGCGCCCACAAGCGCCTTGCCCCAGAGGTTCCAGTATTTGAACAGGCTCACGGGCTGGCTGGCCGCCATCTGGATATAGAGTTCCAGATGATCCTGCAGATTGGCCCCGACACCGCGCCGGTCCGCCACCACCTCGATCCCGTGTTCACGCAGATGCGCGGCGGGTCCGATCCCCGACAGCATCAACAGCTTGGGCGAGTTGATCGACGAGGCCGCCAGCACCACCTCGCGCCGCGCGCGGATCACTTCGGTCTTCCCGCCACGCCCGACCTCGACCCCGGTGGCGCGGCCATTCTCGATCACGACGCGGCGCGCGAAGGCGCGGATCAGCGTGCAATTGGCCTGCTTCAGCGCAGGTTTCAGATAGGCATTGGCCGCCGACCAGCGCCGCCCGCGAAACACCGTCTGCTCCATCGGGCCGAAACCCTCCTGCCGCTCGCCGTTATAGTCCTCGGTCACCCCGTATCCGGCCTGACGACCGGCTTCGACGAAGGCGTGGAACAGCGGGTTCTTGCGCGGCCCGCGCGTCACATGCAGCGGCCCGTCCGTGCCGCGCCAGCCCGTCTGCCCGCCATGCGAATGCTCCATCCGGCGGAAATAGGGCAGCACATCGGCATAGCCCCAGCCATCCGCGCCCTGATCGCGCCAGTGGTCATAGTCGCGCGCGTGACCGCGCACATAGACCATGCCGTTGATGCTGCTGGAGCCGCCGATCACCTTGCCGCGCGGCACCGCCAGGCGGCGGTTGTTCAGGTTCGGTTCGGGTTCCGACCGATAGCCCCAGTCATAGCGGCGCATGTTCATCGGATAGGACAGGGCCGCCGGCATCTGGATGAAGGGCCCCGCGTCCGAGCCGCCATGTTCGATCACCAGCACCGAGGCCCCTGCCTCGGCCAGCCGATACGCCATGGCGCAGCCCGCGCTGCCCGCCCCCACGATCACGAAATCCGCTTCCATCGTCACTGTCTGTTGTCCTGTCCGTCTCAATGATCACCCGACCCCGATCCGCCATGCAGGCGTGGGGTGGGCGGGTGGGAACGCCGGCATGGCGGCCCCGCTTGCCTGTCAGAATGGCGCCTCGACCCGGCCCATGCGCACGAAGACCGATTTCAGCTGGCTGTAATGCCCGATCGCCGCCTTTGCGTTCTCGCGCCCCACGCCAGACATCTTGGTCCCGCCGAAGGGCACTTCGACCGGCGCATCGTTATAGGTGTTGATGTAGCAGGTCCCGGCCTCCATCCGCCCGACAACCCGATGGGCGCGGGTCAGATCGCGGGTGAAAACCCCCGCCGACAGGCCGAATTCCGTGGCATTGGCCCGTGCGATGACCTCGTCCTCATCCTCGAAATCCAGCACGCACATGACGGGGCCGAAAATCTCCTCGCGGGCGATGGTCATCTGGTCGGTCACATCGGCAAAGACCGCGGGCGTGATCCAGAACCCGTCCTTGTCCAGCCGCTTGCCACCGCAAACCAGCCGCGCGCCTTCCTCGACGCCCTTGGCGATGTAGCGCTGCACGATGCCCAACTGCCCCTCGGACACCATCGGGCCGAAATTCGTGGCCTCGTCCAGCGGGTCGCCGATGACCGCATCGGCCAGGCGTTCCGCCAGCCGCGCAAGAAAGGCCTCGCGGATGCCCTTGTGCACGAAGACCCGCGTGCCATTGGAACAGACCTGACCCGAGGAATAGAAATTCCCCAGGATCGCACCGCCCACCGCATCCTCGAGATCGGCATCATCGAAGATGATCAGGGGCGATTTTCCGCCCAGTTCCATCGTGACATGTTTCATGCCGTCGGCCGCCGCCGCATAGACCTTGCGCCCCGTGGGCACCGATCCGGTCAGCGAGACCTTGTTGACGCGCGGATCCGTCACCAGCGCGGCCCCGACCGCCCCGCGCCCCTGGATGACGTTGTAAAGCCCGGCAGGCAGGCCGGCCTCGTGCAGGATTTCCGCGATCTTGAGCGCGCAAAGCGGTGTCGTCTCGGACGGCTTGAAGATCATCGCATTGCCGCAGGCCAGCGCGGGTGCCCCCTTCCAGCAGGCGATCTGGGTGGGATAGTTCCAGGCTCCGATCCCGACGCAAAGGCCCAGCGGCTCGCGCACCGTATAGGCCCAGTTTTCGCCCAGCGGGATATGCTCGCCCGTCAGGCTGGCGGCCAGGCCACCGAAATATTCCAGCGCATCGGCGCCACTGGTCGCATCCACGTAAAGCGTTTCCGACAGCGGCTTGCCGGTGTCATGGGTCTCGAGGATGCTGAGCTCGCGGTTGCGGTCCCGGATCATGTCGGCGGCGCGGCGCAGGATGCGGCCCCGCTGCACACCGGGCAGCGCGGCCCAGGCCTTCTGCGCGCTGCGGGCGCTGCTGATCGCCTCTTCGATGACGGCGGGCGTCGCCTCGTGCACCCGGGCGATCACCTTGCCGGTCGCGGGATAGATCACGTCGATGGGCGCGCCTGACGTATCCTCGACGTAGCGGCCGTTCACGAAATGGCTGGCGGTGGGTTGTGTGGCGACTTGGGTCATTTTGAGTATTTCCGGAACAGTGAAAGGGGATATGCGGCGCGGGTCATTCCCCGCGCGGGAAGCGTTTGCTTTCTTCGAGGATGTTCAGGTCCATGTGATTGCGCATGTAGCGCTCGGAGGCCTTTTGCAGCGGCTGGAAATCCCAGGGGTAATAGCCGCCCTGGCGCAGCGCCTCGTAGACCACCCAGCGGCGCGCCTGGCTGATCCGCACCTCGGCATCGTATCGCGCAAGGTCCCAGCGCGCCTCGGACTTGGCGCGCAGTGTTTGCAGCGTGCCCTGATGGGCGGGATCGGCCGCAAGGTTGTGCAGCTCGTGCGGATCGGCCTCGATGTCGAACAGCATCTCGGGGTCCAGCGCGCAGCGCGTGTATTTCCAGCGGCCATAGCGCAGGCAGACCAGCGGCGCCTCGGAGGCCTCGGCGGCGTATTCCATGGCCACAGGGCTGGTGCGGTCGAACCCCTTGGCCAGCGGCACAAGGCTTTCACCCGTGGTCCATGGCATCACCTCGTCCATGCTGACACCGGCCAGGTCGCACAGGGTCGGACAGACGTCGATCGTGCTGACGGGCTGGTCGATCCGCCCCGCCGGCAGGCCGGGCGCCGCGACCATCAGGGGCACGCGGGCAGACCCCTCGTAAAAGCACATCTTGTACCACAGCCCCCGCTCGCCCAGCATGTCGCCGTGATCGCTGACAAAGACCACGACGGCCTGCTGGCGTGTCGCCTCGAGCGTGGCGAGGATCTCGCCGATCTTGTCGTCGAGATAGGAGATATTCGCGAAATAGGCGCGCCGCGCGCGGGCCACCATCGCGTCGGTCAGGTCATAGGACCGCCAGTCATTGGCGTCGAAAATGCGTTTGGAATGGGCATCCTGCTGCGCATAGGGGATCGGCCCCACCTCGGGCATCAGATGGGCGCAATCGGCATAGAGATCCCAGTATTTCCGGCGCGCCACATAGGGATCATGCGGATGGGTGAAGCTGACCGTCAGGCACCAGGGCCGCGCATCGCCACCGCGCGACAGGTCATAGATCTTCTGCACGGCCTGATGGGCGACATCGTCGTCATATTCCATCTGGTTGGTGATCTCGGCCACGCCCGCGCCGGTCACGCTGCCCATGTTGTGATACCACCAGTCGATCCGCTCGCCCGGCTTGCGGTAATCGGGCGTCCAGCCGAAATCGGCAGGGTATATATCGGTGGTCAGGCGTTCCTCGAACCCGTGCAGCTGGTCGGGGCCCACGAAATGCATCTTGCCGGAAAGGCAGGTGTAATAGCCCGCGCGCCGCAGGTGATGCGCATAGGTCGGAATGCTCGAGGCGAATTCCGCCGCATTGTCATAGACCCCCGTGGCACTGGGCAGCTGGCCGGACATGAAGCTCGCGCGCCCCGGCGCGCAGAGCGGCGAGGCCGTGTAGGCATTGGCAAAGCGCGCAGACCGCGCCGCCAGCGCCTTGAGGTTGGGCGCATGCAGCCAGTCGGCAGGGCCATCCGGGAACAGCGTTCCGTTCAGCTGATCGACCATGACGATCAGGATATTGGGCCGCGCGCCGACCTGAACATGCGCATCCCTCATGCCGTTCCCCTTTGGATTTCAAGATCAAGGCAGCCCAGCACGCTGTCGACGGCCCTGCCCGCATCGGGCTGCCCCAGCCCCAGCGACTGGCGCAGGTAGACCCCGTCGATCAGCGCCGCGATCCGGTCGGCGACCAGGGGCGCGCGCGCGCCCACCAGCGGGCGCAGATCATGGGTCAGGTTCGACCGCAGGCGCCGCTGATAGACCGACAGCAGTTGGCGCGCATCGGTCGACACCTGGGCCAGAACATAGAAGTTCAGCCAGGCCGCCACCACGTCACGGCGAAAGTTGCTGCCGGCAAAACTGGCGCGCACCACGGCCTCGAGCCGGGCGCGCGGCCCCGTCGCCATCGCCAGCGCCCCGCGCACGCCCGCGGCATAGACCGTCAGCGTATGGCGCATGGCGGCGAGGAAAATCTGCTCCTTGCCGCCGAAGTAATGATGCGCCAGCGCCGAGGACATGCCCGCCCGCCGCGCGATCTGCGCCACGGTGACATCGAGGGACCCGGTGCTGCCGATCTCGGCGATTGTCGCTTCCACCAGGGCGGCGCGGCGTATAGGCTCCATCCCGAGCTTGGGCATGGTTTTCTCCAATAAACTTGCCCCGGGACGCTAAATGCTTTTTTATTGACTCGTCAATCAAGAACAACACGGGAGACCGCGATGACCTTCAAACCCGCCCTGACGGCCCTGGCCCTGCTGGCCGCCACCCCCGCCTTCGCGCAATGCGACAAGGTCACATTCTCGGATGTTGGCTGGACCGACATCACCGCGACCACGGCCGCGACATCCGTGGTGCTGGAAGCGCTGGGGTATGAGACCGAGACCAAGATCCTGTCCGTGCCGGTCACCTATATCTCGCTGTCCAAGGGCGATATCGACGTGTTCCTGGGCAACTGGATGCCCACGATGGAGGCCGACATCGCCCCCTATCGCGACGCGGGCACCGTGGACACGATCCGCACCAACCTGACCGGCGCGAAATACACGCTGGCCGTGAACCGCGCCGCCGCCGATCTGGGGATCGCCAGCTTTGCCGATATCGCCACGCACAAGGACGCGCTGGAGGGCAAGATCTACGGGATCGAGGCCGGCAATGACGGCAACCGCCTGATCATGGACATGATCGCCGCCGATGCCTTCGGCCTGTCGGGCTTCAGCGTCGCAGAAAGCTCGGAACAGGGGATGCTGGCGCAGGTCACCCGCGCCGACCGCCGGGGCGAGCCGATCGTCTTCCTGGGATGGGAGCCGCATCCGATGAACGCCAATTTCGACATGACCTATCTGGAAGGTGGCGATGACTGGTTCGGCCCCGACCTGGGCGGCGCCGAGGTGCGCACCAACACGCGCGCAGGCTATGCCGCCGCATGCCCCAACCTGGGCGCCTTCTTCGGCAATCTCGAGTTCACCCTGGCCATGGAGAACGAGATCATGGGCGCGATCCTGAACGATGGCACCGATCCGGCCGAGGCGGCAAAGACCTGGCTGACCGCGAACCCCGATGTGCTGAACAGCTGGCTGGCCGGCGTCACCACCCGCGATGGCGCCGAGGCCCTGCCCGCCGCCCGCGCGGCACTGGGTCTGTGATCCCGACCGCTACACCGCCTTGATGACAACGCCTTCCCCCTCGCGGGGGAAGGACATGCGCAGGCCCCAGCGGCAACCTGCGTCAGAAGAGGGGCCTTTACCCGATGAACTGGCTGACCGACACCAAGATCCCCGTGGGCGATTACGCCGACAGCGCCTTCATCTGGCTGGAAACCCATGCCGCCTTTGTCTTCGACGGGATGTCCGACGGGCTGGAAGCCTTGATCGCGGCGATCCTTTGGGTTCTGCAATCGCCGCATCCGCTGGTGGTCATCGGGGCCTTTGTAGCACTTACCGTGGTCTTGCAGCGCAGCTGGAAACCCGCCGTGCTGGTCGGACTTGGCTTTCTGTTCATCGTCAATCAGGGCTATTGGGAACAGACGACCCAATCGCTGACGCTGGTGCTGGCGGCCTGCGTGGTCTGCATGGGGCTGGGCGTGCCCATCGGCATCGCCGCCGCGCACCGGCCGGGGCTGTTTCGTGCCCTGCGCCCGGTGCTGGACCTGATGCAGACGCTGCCCACCTTCGTCTACCTGATCCCGGCCATCGTCTTTTTCGGCATCGGCATGGTGCCCGGCCTGATCGCCACCGTGATCTTCGTGTTGCCCGCACCTATCCGCCTGACACATCTGGGCATCACCGCCACGCCCACCGCCCTGCTTGAGGCCGCGCAGGCTTTTGGCGCAACCCCGCGCCAGACCCTGCTGAAGGTGGAACTGCCCTATGCCCTGCCGCAGATCATGGCCGGGCTGAACCAGACCATCATGCTGTCGCTGTCGATGGTGGTGATCGCGGCACTGGTCGGCGCCGACGGGCTGGGCGTGCCGGTGCTGCAGGCGCTCAACCGCGTGAACCCGGCGCTTGGCTTTGAATCCGGGCTGGTGATCGTGGTGCTGGCCATCCTTCTGGACCGCATGCTGAGGATCGAACGCAAATGACCCGCGTGACAGCCCCCAAGGCAACCGCAGGGATCGCCGTGCGCTTCGACAATGTCTCGATCGTCTTCGGCGATCAGCCCGAACGCGCCCTGCCGCTGATGGACGAGGGCCAAAGCCGGTCCGAGATCCAGCAGGAGACGGGCCAGGTGCTGGGTGTGCATGACTGCTCGCTCGAGGTGGCCGAGGGCGAGATCCTGGTGCTCATGGGCCTGTCCGGGTCGGGCAAGTCCACCCTGCTGCGCGCGGTCAACGGGCTGAACCCGGTCTGCCGTGGCGCGGCCCATGTCTGCGACGGCAATGTGCTGGTGGATGTCACCCATGCCGACGCGGCCACGCTGCGCCGCATCCGCCTGCACCGGGTGGCCATGGTCTTCCAGCAATTCGGCCTGCTGCCCTGGCGCACGGTGCGCGAGAACGTGGGCCTGGGGCTGGAACTGGGCGGCATGGGACGCGCCGAACGCCAGGCCCGTGTCGATGCGCAGCTTGAGCTTGTGAACCTTGCGCAATGGGCCGACCGCAAGGTGGGCGAGCTGTCGGGCGGCATGCAGCAGCGCGTGGGCCTTGCCCGCGCTTTCGCGACCGAGGCCCCGATCCTGCTGATGGACGAGCCGTTCTCGGCCCTCGACCCGCTGATCCGCGCGCGCCTGCAGGACGAACTGCTCGAGGTGCAGACCACGCTGAAACGCACCATCATCTTCGTCAGCCATGACCTGGACGAGGCGTTCAAGCTGGGCAACCGGATCGCGATCATGGAAGGCGGCCGCATCGTGCAATGCGGCACCCCGCAGCAGATTTTCACCAATCCCGCCACCGATTACGTGGCCGAATTCGTGGCCCACATGAACCCGCTTGCCGTACTGCGGGCCGAAGACGTGATGCAACCCGGCGCGCCAGCAGGGAATGGTCCTGTCGTGCGCCCCTCCACGCCGCTGCGCGAGGTGATGCAGGCGCTGCAACAGGCCGGCGACACGGCAATCGGCGTGCAGGATGAGGCAGGGCGCATGCTGGGCCATATCACCCGCGCCGATGTTCTGGCCGGGCTGTTGGACCCGCGCGGCACGGGATCGGCCGCCCGCTGACCCGCGTTCGAGTATTTGGGGAACGATGAAGCGCAGGCGTTGCCCGTGTCAGACCTTGGTGGCGGGCGCCGGGGGCGTGACAAGGCGGCGCTTGAGCATCGCCTCGCGCCAGGTGATGAAGGTGACCGAGCCAAGGATCACCCCGCCGCCCACGATCACCCAGATATCGACCCCCTCGCCGAAGAACAGCGCCCCCAGCGCCACCGCCCAGACCAGTTGCAGGAAACTGACAGGCTGGGTCACGGTCACGGGGGCCACCGCGAAGGCCAGCGTCATCGTGTAATGCCCCGCTGTCGCCAGAAGTGCCACAAGCGTCAGCACCAGCAGCGCATGCGGGCTGGGCGGCACCCAGACGGCGATGGCCATGGGGGCAAGGCCGATCGTCACCCAGATCGACAGCATCCCCACCACGATGGCGGCATTGGTCTCGTCGGTCAGCAGCTTGGCCAGCAGGTAGGAGGCGCCGAACACGACCGCCGCCGCCAGCATCGCCAGATGCCCCGGCCCGATCTCGCGAAAGCCGGGCCGCAGGATGATCAGCGCGCCGATCAGCGCGACGAGAACGGCGACCACCCGCCGCGCGGCCAGCTTTTCGCCCAGGAAGATGGCGGCCCCGATGGTGACGTAGATCGGCGCCAGATAGTTCATCGCGGTGACATCGGCGATGGGAATGCGCGCCATGGCATAGAACCACAGCGCCACGCCCATGGAATGCGCAAGACCACGCGCGGTGAACAGCCCCCATTGCCGCCGGGTCAGGCGCGTCGCCAGGATGGGCCGGATCAAGGGGATCAGGAAAACAAGACCGATGGCATAGCGCAGAAAGGCCGCCTCGGGCGCGGGAATGCCTGGTCCAAGATACTTGACCAATGCGGTGACGCCCACGAACAGAAGGCCTGTCACCAGCATCCAGAGGACCCCGACAACCGGGCGGGTCTGTCTTTGCTCTACGCTCATGGCGCGCATCAAGTCACGAAGCCCCGGCAGCCGCAAGAGGGCGCGGGGCATTGTTGTGCGAACCAGGGGTTTAGGTTCCCCGGATCAGGGCTGCGGCGATGATCCACATCAGCAGCCCCACCCCGGCATCCAGCAGCCGCCAGGCCACGGGGCGCGCAAAAAGCGGCGCCAGCCGGCGCGCGCCGAAGCCCAGCGTGAAGAAGAACACGAAACTGGCGCTCATCGCGCCCAGCGCAAAGGACAGCCGGTCCGCATATTGCGCCGAAACCGCCCCCAGCAGAACGACCGTATCCAGATAGACATGCGGGTTCAGCCAGGTCAGCGCCAGGCAGGTCAGCAGCACGCCACGCAACGCCTCGCCCCCCTGTCCCGTGGCCTCAAGCACCGCTCCGCCACGCCAGGCCGACAGGAAGGCGCGCGCGCCATAGGCGATCAGGAAAGCGGCCCCACCCCAGCGCATCACGGGTTCGACCCAGGGCGCGGCCTTGGTCAATGTTCCGAAACCCGCCACCCCGGCCGCGATCAGCAGCGCATCGCTGATCGCGCAGGTCAGGCAGACCGCCAGCACATGGGATCGCCGGATGCCCTGCCGCAGGACAAAGGCGTTCTGCGCCCCGATGGCCAGGATCAATGACAGGCCAAGCCCGAAACCCGCGACTGCCGCCTGCATGCCCTACCCCGTTGTCCCAAGACCATGGGCGGGCTATCGCGATGCCCGCATCAGGTCAAGCGTGATCGCGGCCTGCATCTTGCCGGAACATGACCCGAAGGGACGGCGCCTATTCCGCCGCCTCGGCCGCATCCAGCGCCGCCACTTCGCCCAGGGTCACGGGCTTGAGCGGCGCGCGGATGCGGTAGGCGCCGACCTCGGCCGGGTCCATGCCCTGCGCCTCGGCCAGAAGGGCGGTCACGCTCAGCCCGCAATAGCGCCCCTGGCAGGGGCCCATACCCACCCGGCCAAAGGCCTTGGTCTGGTTCGGCCCGGTACAGCCCAGCTTGGCCCAGCCGCGCACCTGGCCCGCCGTCACCTCTTCGCAGCGGCAGATGATCGTGTCGTCCGCCGGGGCCAGCACCTGCGCGGCGGGTGGATAGGCCGCATCAAGGAAGGGGCGCAGCGCGCGTTCCGCGCCAAGCCGCGCCGCAGGCGCGCGGGCGCGGGCATCGCGCGCGGTCGCGTCGGTCCTGCCAAGCTGATGGGCCACCTGGCAAGCGGCCAGCCGCCCCGCCTCGGCGGCGGCCAGCGCCCCGGCAATGCCCGCGCCATCACCTGCCACGAAGATACCGGGCTGCGAGGTTTCGCCCCAGGCATCAAGGCGCGGCGCAAAGCACTGCTGCGCGGCCAGCCAGTCATGATCCAGCCGCAGCGCGCGGCTGGCCTGGGTATTGGGCACCACCCCCTGGTGCAGCAGCACCGTGTCGCAGGCGATGCGCTGTGTGCGTCCGCCGGCGGCAAAGCGCAGCGCCGTGGCCCTGTCCTGCCCTTCGACCGCCAGATCGCGCGCGCCGGTGATGCGCCGCACCCCGGCGCGGCGCAGCTCGGCCAGCAGGCCCAGGCCCTTGATCAGCGTGCGCCACCCCCGCAGCCCCCGCGCCAGATGCGGCAGGGCGCGGATCGTGTCGCGCAGGCCTTGCGTTTCCACCAGCGCCAGCGGCGGCGTGCCCGCGCGCGCCATCTGCGCGGCCAGCAGGTAAAGCAGCGGGCCGGACCCCGCCAGCACCGCGCGTTCCGCCACCAGACCCGAGGCCTTGAGCAGGATCTGCCCGGCTCCGGCCGTCATCACGCCCGGCAAGGTCCAGCCGGGGATCGGCACCGGCCGCTCCAGCGCGCCGGTGGCAAGGATCAGCCGCGCCGCGCGCAACTGCGCGGCATGCCCATCCTGCGACCAGGTCACGGTGATGCCCTCCGCGTCAGCTTCGATATTCCAGACCACCGCGCCCGTCAGATGCTGCGCGCCCGAGGCCTGCATCGCCAGCGCCAACCCCGCCCCGTCAAGATAGTCCTGCCCAAGAACGGCGCCGCGCTGCGCGCCCGCGCCCGTGACCGCGCGGTAGATCTGCCCGCCCGCTGCGGTCTGTTCATCAAGGACCGTCACCGACAGGCCCAGACCCGCCGCCTCGGTCGCCGCCGCCATGCCGGCAGGCCCGGCCCCGATCACGATCAGATCGACCGTCGTCATTCCGTCACCCTCCCCTTGGGGCGCGTCAGAACCAGACCGGCGCTGACCTGCATCATGCAGGCCTGGCGCGTCACGCCCCCGACCTCGATCAGGCAATCGAAACAGGCGCCCATCATGCAGAAGGGACCGCGCGGCGCACCCGAGACGGGCGTGGCGCGGAACGACCCGACACCAGCAGCCAGCAGGGCTGCGGCAAGGTTGGCCCCGACCGGCAGGTCCAGCGGCGCGCCATCCAGCGTCACGCGCACGCGCGGCGCGGCGGGGGACAGGTCACGAAAGGGCAAAGCGGCGTTCACTGAAAACCTCCAGATCCGGGGCATCGGCATCCCCCTCCAGCCATTGCGGCAGCCGCAGCGCATGGGCCGCGGCAAGGGTGACGCCGGAATGGCAGGTGACAAGGCTGACGCCCGGCAGGGTCGGGCTGTGCTGGTAGATCGGCAGCCCGTCGGGCGACATGATGCGCAACGCGCCCCAGCTGCGCACCATCTGCGCCTTCTCCAGCCGGGGCATCACGGCCACGGCACGCGCGGCGATGGCGGCGACGGTCGGCGTGGTGACACGGTCATCCAGCCCCACCTCTTCCTTGCTGTCGCCGATCTGGATGCCGCCTTCATCGACCTGCCGGATGATCCCAGAGGGGCGGTTCATCATCTTGGGCAGCTTTTCGGTGATCAGCACCTGCCCGCGTTGCGGCCGGACGGGCGCGGCAAAGCCCAGTTTCGCGCCCAGATCCATCGCCCCCAGACCGGCCGACAGCACCACGCGCCCCGCCTCGACCACCTGCCCCGAGGCGCAGGCAACGCGCAGACCGCCATCGGTCTGCGTCACATCGATCACGGTCTGGCTGGTCAGCACCTGCCCGCCCTGGCGGCGCACATCGGCGGCCAGCCCGCGCAGCAGGCGCAGCGGGTTCACGTGACCGTCCTGGTGATGCAGGATCGCACCGGCCACCCGGGGGCCGACCTCGGGCTCCTCGCGCTTGAGCGCGTTATGCCCCAGAACCTCGAACGGATAGTCGCCACCCAATGCGTCGCGCAGGGCGCTGTATTGGGCGACGCGGGCCTCAAGCTCGGCCTCGTCGAGGTGAAAATCATATCCGCCTTCCTGGCGCAGCGACAGGTCGGTGCCCGCCCCTTCGCCCAGTTCGGCGGCAAAACCCTTCCAGAGCGCGGCGGATTGCTGGCTCCAGCGGGCATAGGCGGGTTGGTTCAGCCCCTTGGACTGCACCCAGACCAGACCGAAATTGCCCCGGCTGGCCCGAAAACTGCCGTCGTCGCCATCCAGCACGATGACACGGCGGCCCCGGCGCAGCAGGCCCCAGGCCACACTCAGCCCGACGATCCCGCCGCCTATGATCGCGTAATCCGCCTGCATCGGCCTCTTGCCCCGTTGAAAAGGGGCGCCCCGTGACGGGGCGCCCGCCGTCGTTTACTTCGCAACCGCGTCGAGGATCGCCTGACCCCAGTCTGCGCCCACGTCCTCAAGGATCTGCGGCCAGACGGTTTCGCGGATCTTGGCGGCCATCCCCTCAAGCTCGGCCGCGGACAGCGGCACGATCGTCGCGCCAAGGCCGGCCAGCTTCTGCTCGTTCGCACCCTGATCGGTTTCGGCCACGGTCCAGCGCGTCGCCTCGAAAGCCTCGGCCTGCGCGCGCAGGGCGGCCTGATCTTCCGCGGACATCTCCGACAGGGATTCGTTCGAGATGATCATGTACCAGACTTCGAAATGGGTGTTGGCAGGGATGTAGGTCTTGGTCACATCCCGGAAAGAGGCGTAATAGCCCTCGGCGCCCGAACCGATCACGCCATCCACCACACCGGTCTGCACCGCCGTGAACGCCTCGGAGAAGGGGATCGGCGCGGGGATATAGCCCAGTGCCTCGCCGGTCAGCTGGAAGCTCTTGATGCCGGGCACGCGCACCTTGATGCCGTTGGGATCGGTGCTGCCGGGGGTGACGGCCTCGCGGTTCAGGGCGATCCCGCCGAAATAGACCGGATAGGCCGCCAGCATGGTGATGTCCTGTGCGGCGTAAAGCTCGACCATCGCCTCGCGCACCGCGCCACCGGGACCATAGACCGCGCGGGCCTGTTCCCAGTTCTCGGCCAGGAAGGGGAAGGACGAGATCTGCATGCGCCGGTCTGCCGCCGTGCCCGCGGGCTGCACCGCCATGTCGATCGCACCGACCGAGATGCGTTCCTGCACGGTGGTATAGTCGCCCAGCGCAGAGGCCGGGAAGATCTCGATCTTGACGCGGTCGCCGGTCGCGGCGGCCACGGCCCCGGCAAAGGCGCGCACCTCGACGTCGATGGTGGCGTCCTGCGGGCGCACATGGCTGAGCTTCAGATCGCGCGCCTCGGCCATGGGGGCCAGGGCCATCAATGCGCCTGCTGCGGCGGTGAACAGGAATTTCTTCATTTTGGTTCCTCCGGTTGGATCAGGTTTCAAGGTTTCGAATGGGTGATTGCGGGTGGTCAGAGATAGCCGAACAGGCGCGGCAGCCAGAGCGACAGGTCCGGCCAGAAGGCGGTCAGGATCACGACAGGCATGTAGCCGGTCAGGATCAGGAACATGGCGGGGCGGATCACAGATGTGACGGGCACATTGCCGATCCGCGCACCCAGGTAGAGGATCGAGGCATAGGGCGGCGTGACCCCGCCCATCGCGGTGGTCACCCCCATGATCGCTGCGAACTGGATCGGGCTGACATCGATCGCGGTCATCAGCGGCAGCAGCAGCGGCGCGATCAGGATGATGGCGGTCACATCGTTCACCACCATGCCCACCAGCAGCAGCATGATGATCACCATGATCAGCAGCAGCGTCCGGTCCTGCGTGATCTCGAAGATCGCGCTGACCAGTTTCTGCGGGATGCTTTCCATCACGAATATCTGGCTCAGGATCATCGAGAACAGGATCATCAGCATGATCGCGCCCACGGCGGTCGATGCCTCCTTGCCGGCGGCCAGGAAATTGTCCCAGCGCAGGCCCTTGTAGATCAGGAAGCCCACCGGCACCGAATAGATCACCGCGACGGCGGCGGCCTCGGTCGGGGTCATGACCCCGCCATAGATGCCACCCAGGATGATCACCGGCATCAGGATCGCGGGAAAGGCGTGGATGCCGCGCTTGGTGACCTCAGACGACAGTTCCGACAGCGACGGCTTGTCATCCAGCACCAGCGGGAACTTGCGCGCCAGCCACAGGTTCACGACCGAGAAATTGGTCATGATGATCAGCCCCGGCAGCAGCGTGGACAGGAAACAGGCCAGGATCGAGGTGTCGGTGACCCAGCCATAGACGATCATCGTGACCGACGGCGGGATCAGCAGCCCCAGGATCGAGGAGTTGGCGATCAGCGCCGTGGCATAGGCCCGCGGATAGCCGCGCTTTTCCATCTCGGGGATCAGCAGCGGACCGATGGCGGCAATCCCCGTCAGACCCGAGCCGGAAATCGCCCCGATCACCGCACAGCTGACCGCCGCCACCACGCCCAGGCCACCCCGGACATGGCCGACGAAGGCATTGACGAAGCGCAGCAGACTGGCCGCGATCCCGCTTTCGGACATGATCGTGCCCGCCAGCACGAAAAGCGGGATCGCCAGCAGAACCGGGTTGCCCAGCTGTTGCACACCCCAAAGGATGTTGCCCTTCATGATGACGTCGCCCACGAAATACATCACCATGATGGCACCGCCGAAACACCAGGGCAGCGGCACCCCAAGGGTCAGCAGCAGAACCAGAAGGCCCACGGCCAGCAATGCGACCTCAACCATGGGCCTGTCCTCCGGCAAGGGCGCGCAGATGGCGCGCCAGATGCAGCGCCGACCAGGCCATCATCAGCACCATCGCGATCAGTAGCGCGATATCGGCATAGAAGACCGGGATGTAGAGGGTCGGGCTTTCGCGCCAGACCCGCACGGAATAGCGGGTGAAATCCCAGACCCATGTCAGCAGCCAAAGCCCGATGATCAGGCTCAAGACTTCGCCGATACAGGCCAGCACAAGGCGGGCACGTTCGGTGCCAAGGAAGATTTCAAGCACATTGGCGCGGATATGCGTGTTCTCGCGCGAGGCATTCACCGCCCCCAGCATGTAGAGCCAGAACATCGGATAGAGCATGGTCTCCTCCAGCCCCATTACCGGCGTCTGGAAGACGTAGCGCGTGATCACCTGCACGAACTGGCCCAGCGCCACCGTGCAGATCAGCCCGGTCAGCAGGATTTGCGCGACCCTCTCCATTCATCTCCCCCATCCGCGGGGATCTGCCCGCAGTCACTCAACAGTGGGCGTTTGCCCGGTTGAAACAGGATTGACGCAAAGGCACGTATAAGATCAAATTTAAAATAAAGATGATCCCATAGATTTACGTTATGTCCAAGGATGGCATCGCCCATGAACCTCAGCTTTCGCCAGCTTCAGACCTTCCGCGAGGTGATGCGCACCGGCTCGATCTCGGAGGCCAGCCGCAACCTTGGTCGCACGCAGCCTGCCGTCAGCACCATGATCGCGGGCCTGGAACGCGAGCTGCGCTATCCTTTGTTCCTGCGCGAACATGGGCGCCTGACCCCCCGCCCCGAGGCGCATTATTTCCTGGAAGAGGCCGAGGCGGTGCTGGACCGGCTGGCCCAATCCGCCCGCGTCATGGACGAAATCGGCAAGCTGGATCATGGCCGCCTGCGCATCGCCTGCCACCCGGCGGCATCGGGCTTTTTCATGCCGCGCGTTCTGGCCGGCTTCCTTGAAGGCCGCCCCGGCGTCGAGGCGGCGCTGATGATGCGCTCCTCCGCCGTGGTCGAAGACCTGGTGGCCAGCCAGGAATACGACATCGGCCTTGCCGAGACACCCGCCCCGCGCGCGTCGATCCGCACCGAGAGTTTCGCCCTGCCCTGCCTTCTGGCCCTGCCCGCGGGCAGCCCCCTTGCAACGCGCGAGCGGATCGGCCCTGCGGATCTGGACGGGCATCCCATGGCCACGCTTTTCGATGCGCATCACACATGGCAGGCGACGCGCGCGGCCTTCGACCAGGCCGGCGCGGGGCTGAACCGGCGCTTCGTGCTGCAGACCTTCCTGCCCGCGCTGGAACTTGTGGCCGCGGGTCTGTGCTGCACGCTATGCGACCGGATCACCGCCGCCAGCCATACGGGCGCGCGCGTGGTCTTTCGCCCATTTGCGCCCGACATCATCAGCAGCGTGTCGATCCTGACCCCCGCGCACCGCCCCCCGTCGCTGCTGGCGCAGGGTTTCCGGGACAACCTGCGCGAGGCCCTGACCCGCCTGACAGGGGAACCGGCCCAAGCGGCACCCCGGACGCGCCGCTGAACCGGAAACGAAAAAGGGCGCCCCAAGGGGCGCCCTGTCACATCAGCAAGCCCCTGTGATCAGAGCTGACCCATCACATCGTCGCTGGCTTCGAAATTCGTGGTCACGCGCTGCACGTCATCGTCATCTTCCAGCGCATCGACCAGTTTCATCAGCTTTTGCATGCTGTCGAGATCCATCTCGGTCGTGGTGGTCGGCTTCCAGACCAGCTTGGTGCTGTCGGATTCGCCCAGCACCGCCTCGAGTGCCGTCGCCACCTCGTTCAGATCGGTATCGGCGCACCAGATCAGATGGCCTTCCTCGCTGCTTTCCACATCCTCGGCCCCGGCTTCGATGGCAGCCATCAGGACGGTATCGGCATCGCCCACCGAGGCGGGATAGGTAATCTCGCCCTTGCGGTCGAACATGAAGCCCACCGACCCGGTCTCGCCCAGGTTGCCGCCGTTCTTGGTGAAGGTCGAGCGCACGTTGGATGCGGTGCGGTTGCGGTTGTCGGTCATCGCCTCGACGATGATCGCCACGCCATTCGGGCCATAGCCTTCATAGCGGATTTCCTCATAGGCATCGCCCTCGCCGCCGATGGCCTTCTTGATCGCGCGTTCGATCACATCCTTGGGGCAGGACTGCGATTTCGCTTCCTTCACCGCAAGGCGCAGGCGCGGGTTCTTTTCGGGATCCGGATCGCCCATCTTGGCGGCCACCGTGATTTCCTTGGACAGCTTCGAGAACAGCTTTGCCCGAACCGAATCCTGGCGGTTCTTGCGATGCTGGATGTTTGCCCATTTTGAGTGGCCGGCCATGCGTGCCTCCGTCTGCTTGTCTGAATATGCCTGTCTGGCGATCAGCGCCTCTATATGTCAGCAGCACAGCCCCTCGCAAGGCCGTCCGAGACACGGCGCGACGCCTTCTGGATGGCGCTCACCCCAGCGGGCCCGCCGCCTCCAGCCTGCCGCCATGCCGCACCGCGCAGACGCGGGTGGCGCGCCCGGTCATGTCGTCGGTCTCGACATAGACGCCGGACAGGGTCGCCTCGCCCATGGCTGGGTTGAAACGCCCCTTGGCCATGCCGGTCACGAAACGGCGCATGGGTTCGTCCTTCTCCATGCCGATCACGCTGTTGTAGTCGCCGCACATGCCCGCATCGGTCAGATAGGCGGTGGCGCCGCCCAGGATCATCGCATCGGCGGTCGGCACATGGGTATGGGTGCCCACGACAAGGCTGGCGCGGCCCGCGCAGAAATGGCCCATGCCCATCTTCTCGCTGGTCGCCTCGCAATGCATGTCCACGATCGCGGCCTGCACAGCACCGCCCAGCGGATGCGCCGCCAGCACCTGGTCCACGGCAGAGAACGGATCGTCAAAGGCGCGTTTCATGAACACGTTGCCCAGAACCTGCGTGACAAGGACCTTGCGCCCCCGCGCATCCGAAAACACCCGGTGTCCGCGCCCCGGCGCGCCCTTGGCAAAGTTCAGCGGGCGCAGGATGCGCGGCTCGTTCTCGATGAACTGCAACATGTCCTTCTGATCGAAGGCATGATCGCCCAGCGTCAGGCAATCGGCCCCGGCGGCCAGCAGCACCTTGGCATGATCCGCCGTCAGCCCCGCCCCGCTGGAGGCGTTCTCGCCGTTGACGACGACGAAATCCAGCTTCCACTCGGCCCTGAGGCGCGGCAGGTTTTCCGATACGGCCTGCCGTCCGGCACGGCCCATGACATCGCCAAGGAAAAGAATTTTCATGCGCAAAGGCCTAGGGCGAATGCCTGGCCACGGCAAGGGTCAAGGTGGCGCGGCCCCTGAAAAACTGTACGCCCCCGCTTCATCGTTCCATAAATACTCAAACAGCACCCGGGCTGCAGGCGATCACCTCGGCCTCGGTCACGATCAGGTCCAAAGGCTGATCGGTAGCCTCCAGCGGCAGGTCATCGGCTTCCTGCGCGCCGAAGGCAAAACCCACGGCCAACACGGGCCCGCTTGCGCGCAGCATCTGCAAGCTGCGGTCATAGAACCCGCCGCCATAGCCCAGCCGCCCGCCCCTGCGGTCGAAGGCCACCAGCGGCACGATCAGAACCTCGGGCACCAGCCAGTCCAGGCTGGCCGGCACCTGAGCGCCGAATTCACCCGCGATCATCGCGCCCTGCGCCGTCCAGCGGGCAAAGCGCAAGGCCAGCCCCTTTCCCTGGATCACCGGCACGCAGACCGGCCCCGTCGCCGCATGTCCGCGCATCGCCGCCAAGGGGCTGATCTCGGTCCGCATCGGCATGTAGCCCGCCAGCACCTTGCCGGCATGGGGCCGCAGCACATCGGCCAACAGCCCGGAATGATCAGGCCCGATCGCATCGAACGCTTGCTTGCGCCGGGCGAATGCGGCGCGCCGTGCCGCGGCCTTGATCGCGCTCAGGTCTGGTTCTGCGGTCATCTGCGCCCCCTACATCAGCACGGCAGAGGCAAGGCCGAGGAAGGCGAAAAAGCCCACCACATCCGTCACCGTCGTCACGAATGGCCCCGAGGCCAGCGCGGGGTCGATCTTCAACCGCTCCAGCGCCATCGGGATCACGATACCGCCCAGGGCCGCCGCAACCTGTGTCAGCAGCATCGCCACACCGATCACGGCCGCCAGCATCGGCACCCCGAACCAGACCCCGGCCACCAACGCCATGAGCAATCCGAAAACCAGGCCGTTCAACGCACCCACCGAAACCTCGCGCCAGATCACGCGCATCGCGTTCTGGGCCGTCAGGTCGCGGGTCGCGATCGAGCGCACGGCCACGGTCATGGTCTGCGTGCCCGCATTGCCCCCCATCGAGGCGACGATGGGCATCAGCACCGCCAGCGCCACCATCTGGTTGATCGTCTCGGCGAAGGCGTCGATCACCAGCGAGGCCAGGATCGCCGTCAGCAGGTTCACGAACAGCCAGACCGCCCGGCCGCGCGCGGCCTCGAGGATCGTGTCCGACAGGCTTGCATCCTCGCTGACACCGGCCATCCGCAGGATGTCCTCTTCATGTTCCTCGTCCAGCACGGCCATGGCGTCATCGATGGTGATGATGCCCACCAGCCGCCCGTCCTCGTCCACCACCGGGGCCGAGATCAGGTGATACTGGTTGAACGCATAGGCCACATCGCCGTCATACTGGGTGACGGGGATCAGGTGAAACGCCTCTTCCGTGATGTCGCGCAGCGCCACATCGCGGCGCGAGCGCATGATCTTGCCCAGCGTCACATTGCCCACCGGATGCAGGCGCGGGTCCACCAGCACCATGTGGTAGAACTGATCGGGCAAATCCTCGGAATTGCGCAGGAAATCAATGGCCTCGCCGACGGTCCAATGCTCGGGCGCCATCACGACCTCGCGCTGCATCAGGCGGCCTGCGGAATATTCCGGATAGGTCATCGCCTGCTGCACGGCGACGCGATCCGCATCCTCCAGCGCATCCAGGATCGCGCCTTGCTGCGGTGCGTCCAGATCCTCCAGCAGATCGACCACGTCGTCGCTGTCCAGTTCGCGCACCGCATCGGCCAGAACCTGCGGGTTCAGAACCGAAATCACGTCCTCGCGGATGCTTTCGCCCAGTTCCGACAGGATGTCGCCGTCGAATTCCTTGCCGTAAAGCCGGATCAGCGCGCGGCGATCATCACGGTCGATCTGCTCCAGAAGGTCGGCGATGTCGGCCGGGTGCAGCGGTTCCATCAGCTCTGTCAGCAGCGCGGCGTCACCGACTTCGACAGCGTCGAGAATAGCGGCGACCGTGCGCCGCTCCAGACCATAGCTTCCACTCACCTGCGGCTCGCTGGATGTGTCTGCGGAGCGGTCGATCTGGTCTTCGTCTTCGGCCATGTCACCCTCCCGTCAGCACTTGCCCCTGTTTAGCGGAAAGGGATGGCCGGAAACAATGCTTACCGGGCGGGACCGGGGTGATTTACCTTGCATCCCTTGGTCCCTAGAGTGCGCATGAAAGGATGACACCATGACCGCACAGACGCTCCTGCTGGGCCAGACCCTGCGCTTCACCGCCGATCCATTCGCGGAAGGACCAGCCGCCGCGATCCATGACAGTGCGGGCGGCATCCTCATCGAAGGGGGGCGGATCGCGGCCATTGGCCAAGGCGCAGAGCTGCGCGCCGCCCATCCGCAGGCGCGGGTGGTGGATCACGGCGATGCCCTGCTGCTGGCCGGGTTCGTGGATGCCCATGTGCATTACCCGCAGACCGCGATCATCGCCAGCTGGGGCAAGCGGCTGATCGACTGGCTGAACCTTTACACCTTCCCCGAAGAAATGCGCTTCGGCGATCCCGCCCATGCCGCCGGGATCGCGGCCCGCTATCTTGATCTGACGCTGGCGAACGGCACCACGACCGTCTGCAGCTATGCCACGATCCACCCCGAAAGCGTGGATGCCTTCTTTGCCGCGGCCCAGGCGCGCGGGCAGCGCGTGGTGGCGGGCAAGACCTGCATGGACCGCAATGCCCCCGAAGGGCTGCGCGACACCGCGCAATCGGCCTATGACGACAGCCGCGCCCTCCTGCGGAAATGGCATGGCGTGGACCGGCTGTCCTATGCGATCACGCCGCGCTTCTCGCCCACCTCGACGCCCGAACAGCTGGAGGCGCTGGGCGCCCTCTGGGCCGAGCATCCAGATTGCCTGATGCAGACCCACCTGAGCGAGCAGACGGACGAGATCGCCTGGGTGCGTGACCTCTACCCGCAGGCGCGCGACTATCTGGACACCTACGAGGCGCATGGCTTGCTGGGGGCGAACGGTCTTTACGGTCACGCCATCCATCTGGAGCCCCGCGAAAGGGACCGCCTGCGCGAGGTCGGCGCCGCCCTGGTGCATTGCCCCACATCCAACACCTTCATCGGGTCGGGCCTGTTCGACATGGCGGGCCTTGTGGCGGACGGGCATCGGGTGGGGCTGGCCACGGATACGGGCGGCGGGTCCAGCTTTTCGATGCTGCGCACCATGGCCGCCGCCTATGAGATCGGCCAGCTGCGCGGCACCGCCCTGCATCCCGCGCAGCTTCTGTGGCTGGCCACCGTCGGGTCGGCCCGCGCCTTGCGGCTGGATCACCGGATCGGCAATCTTGCACCGGGGATGGAGGCGGACATCGTGGCGCTGGATCTGGCCTCGACCCCGGCGATCGCACAGCGCAGCACAAGGGCGCAGGATATCTGGGAAGCCGTCTTTCCGACGATCATGATGGGCGATGACCGCGCGATCCGCGCGACATGGGTGGCAGGGCAAAGACTGGTCTGAGGGCGCGTCGCGGCAATCGCCTCAGCAGGGGCGGCCCATCACCAGCACCCAGGCGCGATCCACGGCGGCAAACCCGTAATGCGTGACCTTGCGCGACAGCGCGTTGCGGCGGTGTCCGGGGGAATTGTACCAGCCCGTCATCACCTTGGCCGGGTCGCGGTAACCCATGGCGATATTCTCGTTCACCGCACGGTAGCAGAACCCGGCCCGCTTGACCCGCTGCGCCACGGTCGATCCGTCAGAGCCGCGATGCGACATGAAGCCATGGCTTGCCATGTCGCGGGCATGCGCCTCGGCGGCGGCCATCAGCAACGCGTGCGGCTGGACCGCATGCAGGCCATGCGCCGCGCGCTGCGCATTGAGGGTCTGCGCCACAAAGCTATCCGTGCTGGCAAAGGCAGGGGTGACGGGCGCAAACGTCAGGGCCAGGATGACCAGGATTGTGCGGATCATGATCCCTCGGGGGTGGCAGTTGCGATACATCGGATGTCTCGCATGGCACTTTGGTGAAATTATGGCGACTTGACCAGACGGCTTTGCCGGCCTCGGCAAGAAACCACCGCTCCGCCGGGGGTCCCTACCCCGCCAGGGCCCGCGCAAGGCGGCGCTGGTCCTCCAGCACGCGGGGCAGATCGATGGTGGCAAGCTGGCCCTCGCGCACCACGCGCCGCCCCTCGACCAGCAGGTCACGCACCCGCACCGGACCCGCCAGCACCAGGGCCGCCGGATCCCAGCTGCCCGCGCTTTCGACGCCCGACACATCCCACACGGCGATATCGGCGCGCTTGCCCACCGCCAACCGCCCCACATCGGGCCGACCCAGCACATCGGCCCCGCCGCGCGTCGCGATCTCCAGCGCCTCGCGCGCGCTCATGCGGTCGGCACCATGGGTGACGCGCTGCAACAGCATCGCCTGACGCGCCTCAAGCATGAGGTTGCCGCTGTCATTGCTGGCCGATCCGTCGACGCCCAGCCCCACGGGCACGCCCGCATCGCGCATCGCCCGGACAGGGGCCACCCCCGACCCAAGCCGGCAATTCGAACAGGGGCAATGCGCCACGCCGGTCCGTGTTCTGGCAAACAGATCGATCTCCCGGCCATCCAGCTTGACGCAATGCGCATGCCAGACATCGGGCCCGGTCCAGCCCAGATCCTCGGCATATTGACCGGGGCGGCAGCCGAACTGCGCCAGGGAATAGGCGACATCCTCGTCATTCTCGGCCAGATGGGTGTGCAGCATCACCCCCTTGTCCCGCGCCAGAAGCGCCGCGTCGCGCATCAGTTCGCGACTGACCGAGAAGGGCGAACATGGCGCCACGCCGACCCGGCACATCGACCCCTCGGCCGCGTCATGGAAGGCGTCGATCACCCGGATGCAATCCTCCAGAATGGCAGCCTCGTCCTCGACCAGGTCATCGGGCGGAAGGCCGCCCGCGCTCTGCCCGATGCTCATCGCGCCGCGCGTCGGGTGAAAGCGCAACCCCAGTTCGGCGGCGGCGTGGATCGTATCCTCCAGCCGTGACCCGTTGGGATAGAGATAGAGGTGATCCGAGGACAGCGTGCATCCCGACAGCGCCAACTCGGCCAGCCCTGTCAGCGTGCTGATGCGCATTTCCTCGGGTCCAAAACGCGCCCAGATCGGATAGAGCGTCCTGAGCCAGCCGAACAGCAAGGCATCCTGCCCGCCGGGCACCGCCCGCGTCAGGCTCTGGTAGAGATGGTGATGCGTGTTCACCAGACCGGGCGTGACCACGCAACCGGCGGCCTGCAGCACCTCGGCCGCGGGATGCGCCCGCGCCAGATCGGGGCCGATGGCGGCGATCACGCCACCACGGATCAGGATGTCGGCCCCGCGCCATTCGGCGCGCGTGTCATCCATGGTCAGGATGTGATCCGCAGCGCGGATCAGGATCTCGGAACGGGTGGATTGCGTCGGGAATGTCATGGGCGCCTCCTGTCAGACAGCGCCCCCTCATCCACGCGGCGCGCACCGGAAAGGGGCCAAGAGGCGCGCACCATCGCAGGATAGCCGCGTCAGCGACGCCGGATCAAGCCGGAACCTCGCGCAGGATCGCCAGGGCCGCCGCATGCTGATCCGCCCCGGCCGCAGCCAGGATCCGTCCACCGTGATGGGCCGGGCCGCCCTGCCAGTCGGTCACGATCCCGCCTGCCGCCTGGATCACGGCGATCGGAGCCTGCACGTCATAGTCGCTCAAGCCCGCCTCGATCACCAGGTCGATCTGGCCAGCAGCCAGCAGCGCGTAGGCGTAGCAATCCATCCCGTAGCGCACCAGCTGCACCCGGTCGGCCACGGCACGGAAACCTGCCGCCTCGGCCTTGGTGCCGACTTCGGGGAATGTGGTGAACAGGATGCTGTCGGACAGATCGCGCGCCCCGCGCACGCCCAGGCCCGCCGCGCCCATCGGGCCGCGCATGCCGGATTGGCCGAAACCGCCCCAGAATCGTTCGCCGATATAGGGCTGGTCGATCACGCCAAAAAGCGGCCCATCCTCATCCGCGACGGCGATCAGCACGCCCCAGGTGGGCGCGCCGGACAGGAAGGCGCGGGTCCCATCCACGGGATCGAGAACCCAGCGCAGGCCCGATGTGCCCGCCGTGTGGCCGAATTCCTCGCCCGTCACGCCATCCTGCGGGCGGCGGCGCGCCAGGATGGCGCGCATCGCCTCTTCGGCGGCGCGATCGGCCTGGGTCACGGGGTCAAAGCCGCCCGCCTGCTTGTTTTCCGCAGACAGGCCAGCCGCACGAAACCAGGGCAGCACCGCCGCGCGGGCGGCATCTGCCAATTCATGCGCCGTGGCGATCAGATCGGCGGCCACGGGACCGGATGCGGAAGGACTGGCCATGATACCCCCAAGGCAGATTGCGCCGTCTGGGTAGCGCAGCCAGTGCCGGGGCTCAAGCCACGTCCGACAGCACGCGCGCCAGGTCGAACAGGCGGCGGCGCTGGTTTTCGGGGATGGCGTAATAGGTGCGCACAAGGTCCATCGCCTCGCGGTCACCCATCAGATCCTTGGATCCGCCGGCACCACCCTCAGGCATCGCGGCGCGGGGGGCGGCCTGCAGGGCGGCAGGGGCCATGTCGCCATTGGCGGACACAAGCCCTTCGAAGAAGAAGCTGACCGGCACGCCCAGGGTATCGGCGATATCCCACAAGCGAGAGGCGCTGACACGGTTCGCACCGGTTTCGTATTTCTGGATCTGCTGGAACTTGATACCGACCTGTTCGGCCAGTTGCTGCTGGGTCATGGCCAGCAGCCAGCGGCGATGCCGGATACGCTTTCCGACATGCACATCAACATGATGCGACATACTCATACCTTTCTTCCTACACACAGCGGCATGGGGACACCTGTCCATTCTGCGCGCCAAACTCTTAACAATTCCTTCATACATCAAAAGATCGCGTCAGAATACAGGTTTTCTGCACGGCCCGGTTGATTTCACGGCCTCTGCCGGGGTCAGGCCGGACAATCGGGCAGCGGGCGCTTTGCGGCGGCTCGATTCGCTGCCATAACCGGAACCGACCCGTTTCAGGAGGTTTCATGCGCGCCTATCACAAACCCGCCCCCGACGCCCCGGCCAGCGTGATGCAGATCGCGAAGCCAGAGCCAGGCCCCGGTCAGATCCGCCTCAGGATCGCGGCCTGCGGGCTGAACTTCGCGGACCTGCTCATGCTGAAAGGGCAGTATCAGGACACGCCCGCCGCGCCCTTCACCCTGGGGATGGAGGTGGCCGGCACGGTCGAGGCGCTGGGCGAAGGCACCGCAGGCCCTGCCATCGGCACCCGTGTGGCCGTGTTCGGCGGTCAGGGCGGGCTGGCCGAATATGGCTGTTTCGACGCCAGCCGCGCCGTGCCCCTGCCCGATGTGATGAGCATGACCGATGCCGCGGCTTTCCTGATCGCCTATGGCACCTCGCATCTGGCGCTGGGCCATCGCGCGCGGCTGCAACCCGGTGAAAGGCTGCTGGTGCTGGGTGCTGCCGGCGGCGTGGGGCTGACCGCGGTCGAGGTGGGCAAGCTGATGGGCGCCACCGTGATCGCCTGCGCCCGCGGCGCGGACAAGCTCGAGGCCGCGCGCGCGGCGGGGGCCGATCATCTGATCGACGCCTCCACCGATGACATACGCGCCGTGGTCAAATCGCTGGGCGGGGCGGATGTGGTCTATGACCCCGTGGGCGGCGAACAGTGGAAAGCGGCCTTCCGCGCCTGCAATCCCGAAGCGCGGTTGCTGCCCATCGGTTTCGCCAGCGGCGAGGTTCCGCAGATCCCGGCCAATCACCTGCTGGTCAAGAACCTCAGCGTGCTGGGGGTCTACTGGGGCGGCTACATGACCTTCAACCCCAAGGCCCTGACCGACAGCCTGCGCGAGCTGCTGGACTGGTACGCCGCCGGGCGCATCAAACCCCATGTCAGCCATGTCCTGCCGCTTGACCGCGTCGAGGAGGGGCTGGAGCTGCTGCGCAGCCGCGCCTCGACCGGCAAGGTGGTCATCACGATGCAGAACGAATAGTCGCGCGGACTGCGGTCTTTAATCTTGCGGAAAATACTCAACCGCCCGGCCGGGGCCCTGCGCTGCCGCGTCAGAGTGTCTGATAGGCCTGCCGCAGCAGCACGCCAAGCTGGCCGAGCACCTCGCCGCGGGCGCGCTCCATCCCGTACATGTTGATCTTCTGCAGCGTGAGTTCGGGCAAGGTGCCGCCGTGGTCGATCTGTTCCAGATGGCGCGGCTGCATGCCGTCGATCATCGCGTTGATCCCCATGTCGGCACCGACCGTCGCCTCGATCGTGCGGTCGGATTCGGTCTCGACGGCCAGTTCCCAGTCGATGCCCGCCGCCTCGAGCGCGGCGATGGCCCCGGCGCGAAAGATGCAATGCCGCCCGAACACCAGCCGCAGCGGGCGTTGCCGCCACGCACTTCCGCCGGGTGCACCCACCCATTTCAGCGGCAAGGCCGTCAGGGTTTCGCCCCCCGGCTCCAGCGCCGTCTCGGTGGTCAGGATGATGTCGCAATCCCCGCGCCGGTACTTGGCCTTGAGGTCACGGGTGAAGGTGGTGATCAACTGCACCTTCATGCGCGGAAACATGGTGTTGAACCGCTGCAGAACATGGGGCACGGCGGGCAGCACGATGTCATGGGGCACACCCAGCACGATCTCGCCCTCGTAGGTCTGATCGGTCAGGCGCGCCATGACCTCGTCGTTCATGTCCACCATGCGCCGGGCGTATCCCAGCATCTGCTGACCCGCGACCGTCAGCGAAACGCTGCGGTTCGTGCGGTCCAGCAGGTTGAGGCCCAGCACCTCCTCCAGCCGTTTGATCTGCATCGACACGGCCGATTGGGTCAGATGCAGATGCCCCGCGGCGCGCGTCACGCCGCCAAGGTCGGCGACAGCCACGAAAGAGCGCAAGGTGGTGATATCAAGATTTCGCATCCATCTGCTTTCGTGATTCTTCATGACACAAACATTCACTTTTCTTATGCGTTCGCGCGATCCACCCATCAACAGAAATGATCCCCGCACCTGCGGGCATCACAGACACGAAAGCATCTGAAATGTCGACACGTCCCATGCCCCGGCTTGCCGGGATCACCCTGCCCGCGCGTCCGCCTCCAGGCCTGAGGGGCATGCTGCGCCGCGCAACGCTGATGCGCGCGGCCCATCGGCAGCGCCGCAGCCTTGCGCGACTGGATGCCGCAGCCCTGGGCGGTATCGCCATCACCTCCGACAAGGCCCGCGCCGCGGCTGGCCGCCCCACCAAGGATATTCGCAGCGCTGGCAAAAACAGGCCTTCGCGACAGTCCCGCCGCCACCCGAAAAACAGATGGCGAAAAAATATGTTTCCACGCCGGAAAACCTTGAAAAGAGAGGCGCGGTTCCCGATATTCGACCCAATACGTCCACAAAGGGCGTGCGTGTCATTTTTTCGGAGGCATCAATGGCTGAGTACAACACTTACCGGACGGCAACGGCGGGCATCAGCGCCGCCCAGATCGACCAGGGTCTTCGCACCCACATGAACAAAGTCTACGGCACGATGTCCGTGGGCATGCTGATCACATTCGCAGTGGCATGGGCCGTCGGCACCAGCCCCGCACTTCTGAGCATCTTCCGCGATCCGATGACCCTGAGCCCGAACATTCTGGGCTGGATCATCATGTTCGCCCCGCTGGCGATGGTCTTCGGCTTCTCGGCCATGATCAACCGCTTCTCGGCCGCCGCTGCACAGACCTTCTTCTACGCCTTCGCGGCGGTGATGGGCCTGTCGCTGTCCTGGATCTTCGTGGCCTTCACCGGCTTCTCGATCGCGCAGGTCTTCCTTGTCACCTCGATCGCCTTCGCGGGTCTGTCGCTCTATGGCTACACCACCAAGAAGGACATTTCGGGCTGGGGCGCGTTCCTGATCATGGGTGTGATCGGCCTGGTCGTGGCATCCATCGTCAACATCTTCCTGGGTTCGCCCGCGATCATGTTCGCGGTCTCGGTTCTGGGCGTGCTGATCTTCGCCGGCCTGACCGCTTATGACACCCAGAACATCAAGACGACCTACATCCAGCACGCCGCACATGGCGATGCGGAGTGGATCGCGAAGTCGGGCATCATGGGCGCGCTGAGCCTCTACCTGAACTTCATCAACATGTTCATGATGCTGCTGCAACTGTTCGGCAATCGCGAATAAGCGCAGGATCCTCCGACATGACGAAAGGGCCGGTCACCAGACCGGCCCTTTTTCATTGCGCCCATAACGGTCGCCGCGTCAGAAATGCACCCCGAAGAGCCGCCCCACCGCCGATGTGAGGATCATCGCCAGGCTGCCCCAGAAGACCACGCGCAGGATCGAGGGGCGGATCGGCGCGCCGCCCAGCCGCGCGCCCATGCCACCCAGGATCACAAGCGCCAGCAAGGTCACCACGGCCACCACCCAGACGGTCAGCCCCTGTGGCGCAAGGACAGCCCCCAGCAGCGGCATGGCGGCCCCCAGTGCGAAGCTGACGGACGAGGCCCAGGCGGCCTGCAGCGCGTTGGCATCCCCGGCCATCCCGTGCATCCCCAGTTCCTCGCGCGCATGGGCATCCAGCGCATCGTGATCGGTCATCTGCTGCGCGACTTCCAGCGCAAGCCCCGACTCGACGCCGCGCGCCTCCAGCCCCTCGGCCAGCTCCGACAGCTCGTAATCGGGATCGTCCTCAAGTGCTGTCCGCTCGCGTTCAAGATCAGCCGCCTCGATATCCTGCTGGGTCGAAACCGAGACATACTCGCCCGCCGCCATCGACAGCGCCCCCGCCGTCAGCCCGGCCAATCCCGCAAGCAGGATGCCGCTGCGGTCCATCCCGGCCGACGCCACGCCGACCAGCAGGCTGGCGGTGGAAACGATGCCGTCATTGGCCCCAAGCACCGAAGCGCGCAGCCAGTTGCTGCGATTGATGAAATGGCCTTCCTTGGGCATCGTTATTGGTCCTGAAACTCATTCGCAAAGGGGTTGAAATGAAAAAGGCCACGCGCGCGGCGTGGCCCTGTCCGAAACGGATGGCGGATCAATTACTTGATCTTGCCTTCCTTGTACTCCACGTGCTTGCGCACAACGGGGTCGTATTTCTTGATCACCATCTTCTCGGTCATGGTGCGGGCATTTTTCTTGGTCACGTAAAAATGGCCCGTGCCCGCGGTCGAGTTCAGACGGATCTTGATGGTCGTCGGCTTCGCCATTGCTGTTCTCCTACGCCGGACGACGCAGCCGCCCGTGAAATTCCTTGAACCCCGGCTTTTACCCGCGCGCGCACCAGAGTCAACAGACAAAGCCGCCGATCCGCGCGGATTTTCGCAAGGCCCGGCCCGCAGGCCCGGATCAAAGCGCCGGGCGCCCCATCCCGGCATGCAGCGCATCGCGTTCGGCATCGGACAGGCCAAGCGCCTGCGCCAGCGACCGCAGATAGCTCCGCTCGGCCTCGGTATCGACCTGCACAGCCATGAGCGCCGCCGAATAGACCTGGTTGCGCATCTGCGCGCCAGTATCCCGCGCCAGCGCAGCAACGTCGACAGGGGCGTCAAGTTCCGCCTCGACAAAGGCGATTTCTTCCTCAGTGGCATCACCCAGATGATCAAGGATCGCGGCGCGCTCTTCTTCGTCGATCACACCATCCGCCTTGGCAGACTGGATCATGGCCCGGATCATCAGCTTGGCATTCTCCTCCGAGACCTGCCCAAGAGCGGTGCCCTCGGTCATCGCCGACATCATGCCGCCCAGACCAGCAGCCCCCGCACCCGCCATCTTGGTCATCGAGCCCATCAGGCTGCCCATGCCTTTTTCGGTTGTCTCGGTCATGTCGGCGGCGCTTTTTCCCACCCGGTCGAACATGCCGCGCAGCTGCTCCTGCTGCACGGGCAGGCCCATCTTCTGCGCCATCGCGCCGATCTCGTCGGCCATCCCGCCGGGCTGCCCGGCCTTGCGCAAGGCGTCCTTGACGCCTGCGGTGCCCCCCATCTCCTTGACCTTCTGCATGCCCTTGGCGGCGGCAAAACCGACCGCCAGGGTGGCCAATGTCTTGACAAAACTCATCTGCAACATCCCTCTCACAACTGAACGCCCCCAGCATAGCGCAGAGTTTGCAACAGTCGCGCGAAATTTTCGACGATCCCGCGCCGCGTCAGGCGGCGCAACGCGTATTTGGAGAACGATGAAGCGCGCGGAGGGCCTGTAAGCCGGATTTTGTCCAAGGGGTTTCCCCCTCTGGATGATCATTCATCTTGAGACCGCGTTACCGCGACCCCTCTAGCTGCCAACCCGGACCTCTGGGTCAAAGCCTGCCCTGCGGTGATATCGGCGAACCGATCAACCCGCGCGAGGTCCCTATTCGGCATTGCTCCTGGTGGGGCTTGCCGTGCCGGTCCTGTTGCCAGTCCCGCGGTGGGCTCTTACCCCACCGTTTCACCCTTACCGCGCCGGAACGCGGCGGTCTGTTCTCTGTGGCGCTTTCCCTTGGGTTTCCCCAGCCGGGCGTTACCCGGCACCATTGCCTTGTGGAGTCCGGACTTTCCTCGGATCGATAGACCCCGACCCGCGATCATCCAGCCCTCCGCGCAAGGCCCACTTAAGCAGTGCGGGGCATGGGGTCAACGGGGAAGCGGGCCGCAAGGTCGGCAGCGATGGCGCGATCCACCGGGTCCAGCGGCCCCGCGGCCTGCGGGCGAAAGCGCAACCGCAAGGCAGTCAGCACCGCAGCTTCGGGATCGGCGCAATCGGCAGGCGGATACCAGCCCGCGCGCGCGGCATCGGCCAGGAAGTCCGACGTCTTATCGGCGGGGCAAGGATCGGGCCATATCGACAGCCCGGCGCGCGCCAGCCTGCGCCAGTCGAAGCGCGGCCCCGGATCGGATTTGCGCAAGGGGGCCATGTCGGAATGGCCGATCACCCGCGCAGGCGGAATGGCCCAGCGGCCCATCACGCCCCGCAACAGCCCTTCCAGCGCCGTCATCTGCGCCGCGCTGAACGGATGATCGCCACGGTTGGCCAGTTCGATCCCGATCGAGCGCGAGTTGACGTCCGTCACATCGCCCCAGCGCCCGGCCCCGGCATGCCAGGCGCGCATCTCCTCGTCCACCAGTTGCCAGATGCGACCCTGTTCGCAGATCAGGTAATGCGCCGACACCTCGGCCGCCGGATCGCACAGCCGCTCAAGCGCCGCGGCGGCGCTGTCCATCGCGGTGTAATGGATGACCACCATGTCAGGGCGCGCGCCGTCACGGCGCGGGCCGTGATTGGGCGAGGGGCAGGACAGGATCGTCACGCCCCGCCCCCGGCGTCAGTTGCGCACGGCCGAACGGAACGGACGCGGGTCCCAGTCGCAGGCGAATCCATCGCCATCGGGGTCCAGCGACAGCCGGTCACGCTGCGGCCCGCCGCGCGCCAGAAATTCGATCTGCGCCTGATCCGCCGAGGCATATTGCGCACAGTTGCGATCATGGTTCTGGAAGTTCAGCGAGCTGCGGCGATAAAGCGACACGCCCTTGGGGTTCGTGGTGCGCAGCGCGTATTCGACGATATTCGGCCCGCCATCGCCACTGCGGCGGGGCAGTTCGGTCGGCTGGATCACCACGTATTGCGCCCTGTTCCGGGCAATGGCGGCGGCATCGCTTTCGATGCTGCGCAGTTCGGACACCTGCTCGAAGTTGTTTTCCTGGCTGATCCCGGCCGCGTTGACGGCCACGGGTGCGGGATTCGATGGGCTGGCCTCGACCGGCACGCGCCCCGAATTGAGGGCGGCGGCGGTTTCCGCGGCCAGACGCTCGGCGCTGTCCTCGTCACCCGGCAGCGCGGGCAGGGCCGACAGGGGCGCGCTGGACACTGTTGCAGGCGCAGGCAACCCGCTGCCGGCCAGCTGCTGGTCCCGCTGATCCTGCCGCGACTGGTAATCGGAATAGGAGCCGAAACCGACCCCCGCGCCGCTGTCGGGCACCGCGGGCGCACAGGCCGCCAGCGCCGCCAGCGCAACCAGTGAAAGGATCGAAGTTCCGTATCTGACAGTCATCATGTCCGCATCATACCCGTTACGTCCCGATCATCCGACCAGGAGATTGCGCCGCCCGATTACCACCATTTGCCCGGCTTGGCCACAAAACCCGCCGCCTGCTCAAGCGCATAGGCGGTGTTCAGCAGATCGCCCTCTTCCCAGGGCCGCCCGATCAGTTGCAGACCCAGCGGCAGCCCCTGACCGTCCACACCGGTTGGCACGGCGATCCCCGGCAGACCTGCCAGGTTGACCGTCACGGTGAAGACGTCATTCAGATACATCTGAACCGGATCGGCATCCTTCATCTCGCCCAGGCCAAAGGCGGCCGAAGGCGTGGCCGGCGTCAGGATCGCGTCGATGCCGGCGGCGAAGACCTGATCGAAGTCGCGCTTGATCAGGGCACGCACGCGGCGCGCGCGGTTGTAATAGGCATCATAGAACCCGGCGGACAACACATAGGTGCCCACCATCACACGGCGCTGCACCTCGTGGCCGAAGCCTTCGGCACGGGTCTTTTCATACATCTCGGTGATGCCGTCGCCCTGCGCCAGCTTGGCGCGATGGCCATAGCGCACCCCGTCATACCGCGCGAGGTTGGATGACGCCTCGGCAGGCGCGATCACGTAATAGGCCGGCAGCGCGTATTTGGTATGCGGCAGGCTGATCTCGCGGATCTCGGCGCCGGCGGCCTTGAGCATGGCGGTGCCATCGGCCCAGAGCTTTTCGATCTCGGCGGGCATGCCATCCATCCGGTATTCCTTGGGAATACCGATGACCTTGCCGCGAATGTCGCCGGTCAGCATCGCCTCGAAATCCGGCACGGCCAGATCCGCGCTGGTGCTGTCCTTGGGGTCATGCCCGCACATCGCACCCAGCATGATCGCGGAATCGCGCACCGTCTTGGTCATCGGCCCCGCCTGGTCCAGCGACGAGGCGAAAGCGACGATCCCCCAGCGCGAGCAGCGCCCATAGGTCGGCTTGATCCCCACGATGCCGGTGAAGGCGGCGGGCTGGCGGATGGACCCGCCAGTGTCGGTCCCGGTGGCGGCAAGGCACAGATCGGCGGCCACGGCGGCAGCCGACCCACCCGAGGATCCGCCCGGCGTCAGGGCGGTGTCGTCATTGCCGCGCCGCCAGGGGTTCACCACATTGCCGTAGCACGATGTTTCGTTGGACGAGCCCATGGCGAATTCGTCCATGTTCAGCTTGCCCAGCATGACGGCACCCGCATCGAACAGCTGGCTGGTCACGGTGGATTCATATTCCGGCAGAAACCCTTGCAGGATCCGGCTGGCGGCCTGGGACGGCACACCCTTGGTGCAGAACAGATCCTTCACCCCGATCGGCAGGCCGCACATGGCAGGCGCATCGCCCGCCGCAAGGCGCGCATCCGCGGCGCGGGCCTGATCGCGGGCAATCTCGGGCGTGTGATGCACAAAGGCGTTCAGCGCGCCCGCGCCTTCGATCGCGGAAAGGCACGCCTCGGTCAGCTCGAGGCTGCTCACCTCGCGCGCGCGCAGCTTGTCGCGCGCCTCGGCCAGCGTCAGTTTGGTCAGCTCACCCATCATTCCACCACCTTCGGCACGGCGAAAAAGCCCTCGCGCGCATCGGGCGCATTCTTCAGGATCTGCCCCTGACGGTCACCATCGGTCACCACGTCCTCGCGCCGCTTCAGGCGCATCGGCGTGACCGAGGTCATCGGCTCCACCCCGTCCACATCCACTTCGTTCAACTGTTCGATGAAACCCAGGATCGTGTTGAACTCGGCCGCAAGCGCGGGCAGCGCCTCGGGTTCGACCTTGATACGGGCCAGCTTGGCCACACGGGCGGCGGTTTCGGGTGCGATCGACATATGTGATCTCCGGTCTGCTGTAAGGTTGCAGATGCGTTTAGCGCCCGCAGCCCCTGCCCGCAAGCAGATGCCGCAGCAATTGCGGTCACATCACGGTAAGTCGCCCGGCCTTTCATCGTTCTTCAAATACTCTTGCGACGCCTCCCGCATCGCGCGGCCTCTGGTCATCACGCGGCGCCGTGCTAGGCTTGCCCCCGGACTTCAAGGGAGGATTCATCATGAAGATCATCTGGCTGGGCCACGGCTCTTTCCGGTTCGAGATTGCCGACAAGGTTCTGCTGCTCGATCCCTGGCTTTCGGGCAACCCGATGCTGGCCGAGGAGCAGCATGCGGCCGCAACGGCGGGTGCGACCCACATCCTGCTGACCCACGGGCATTTCGACCATGTGATCGACGTGCTGCCCCTGGCGCGCAAGCTGCAGGTGCCGGTCGTGGGCCAGTACGATCTGATGAGCCATTGGGCCGAGGCCGAGAAGATCGAGACGGTGGGCTTCAACAAGGGCGGCACCGTCGATCTGGGCGGCGTCAAGGTGACGATGGTCAATGCCGTGCATTCCTCGACCTTCGCCAGCCCCGATGGCCCCCGGATCGCGGGCACCGAATGCGGCTTCATCATCGAAGGCGAAGGGCATTGCATCTACGCTTCCGGCGACACCGATGTGATGGCCGACATGAAGATCTTCCATGACCTGCACAAACCCGACATCGGCATCCTGTCGGCGGGGGGACATTTCACCATGGACATGCGCCGCGCAGCCTATGCGGCCAGGACCTTCTTCGACTTCAAGACGGTGATCCCCTGCCATTACCGCACCTTCCCGCTGCTGGAACAATCGGCCGACGTGCTGGCCGCCGCCCTGCCCGGCGTCGATGTGATCGAGCCGCAGGTGATGCAGGCGATCGAGATCTGAACGAAAGACCCCGGCGGATCGCGCCGCCGGGGTCTTCAAGCATCCGGGCAAGCGGCCCGATCAGGGCCGCAGGTAGGAATATCCCTGCTGCTGCAACTCCATCAGCCGCACGGCGCCCGATGGCACCACGGTCGCCTCGCTCAGCAGCGGCACATCCTTCTGGGATTTCTTCTTCATGCCGTTGATCGTGTTCTCGCAGGCCGAGAAGCTGATGTTGGTCATCTCCAGCGCCATGGCGGAAATGCGATCCCCCACGGGCGATGTATCCGCACGCAGCATGTGCAGCCCCGGACCATAGGTGACGATCTCGATCGTGACCTCCTGCCCCTGCGAGGCATAGTAGCCCGCGATGTTCTGCGCGTTGTTCAGCGCCATGTTCATGACGGCGGGGTCGTCCTGGTTCACATGGATCGCCACTTTCTGGGCCGGGTTGGCCAGTGCAAGCTGCGCGCCCAGCACCAGAACGGCCAATATCGCCAGCAAATGCTGCACGATCTTTGCGGGGTTGAGTGTCATCGTGTCATCCTCCCTGAGACAGTCTGTCGCGCCAGACTTGCAAAGCCGCCACCACAAGGCAACACATATATTGAAAATTGAATAGTCAGGGCCCTGCCCTAACCGCGCCGCTCCGCGAAGAAATCCCGCAGCAGGGCCGACGCTGCATCGGCACCGATCCCGTCATAGACCTCGGGGGCATGGTGGCATTGCGGATGGGTGAAGATGCGCGGCCCCTGCGCCACGCCGCCGCTTTTGGGATCTGCCGCGCCGTAATAAAGCCGGGCGATCCGGGCCGCCGAAATCGCCTGCGCGCACATCGGACAGGGTTCCAGCGTCACGTAGAGATCGCAACCGGTCAGGCGCTCGGACCCCAGCAGCCGGCACCCGTCGCGGATCACCAGCATCTCGGCATGGGCGGTGGGATCGGCCAGTTCGCGCGTCCGGTTGCCCGCCCGCGCCAGAACGCGGCCATCCGGGGCCACAAGGACCGCGCCGACCGGCACTTCGCCACGGGCCGCGGCGGCGCGCGCCTCGTCAAGCGCCTCGGACATGTGGCTGCGGAATGTCATGCCTCTTCCCTGCCGCGCGATCAGCGCTTTCGCAAGCCCTGATTCTGGGCTAACCCCTGCACATGAGCAAGACGCCAAAACCCGCCGCCGCCAAAACCACCCCCTCAGCAGCAGGGGAGCGTATCGCCAAGGTGATCGCCCGCGCCGGCATCACCAGCCGACGCGAAGCAGAGAAACTGATCGAGACCGGCCGCGTCACGGTCAACGGCGAGGTGATCACCCGTGCCGCGCTGAACGTGACGCCCGCCGACAAGATCGTGGTCAACGGCAAGGCACTGGACGCGCCCGAACCCGCCCGCCTGTGGCTGTATCACAAGCCCACCGGGCTGGTGACCACCACGCGCGATGAACAGGGCCGGCCCACGATCTATGACGACCTTCCCGAGGAACTGCCGCGCGTGATGTCCGTTGGCCGTCTTGACCTGAATTCCGAGGGGCTTTTGCTGCTGACGAATGATGGCGCGGTCAAGCGGCAGCTCGAACTGCCCTCGACCGGCTGGCTGCGGAAATACCGCGTGCGTGTGAACGGGCGCGTGACCGAACCCCAGCTTGAACCGCTGCGGCAGGGCATCAAGGCCGATGGCGAGGATTTCCAGCCCATGATCGTCACGCTGGACCGCCAGCAGGGCGCGAATGCCTGGCTGACCGTGGGCCTGCGCGAGGGCAAGAACCGCGAGATCCGCCGCGCGATGGAGGCTGTGGGGTTGACCGTGAACCGGCTGATCCGCACCTCCTACGGCCCTTTCCAACTGGGACAGCTGAAACCCGGCGAGGTCGAAGAGGTGCGCCGCCGCGTCTTGCGCGATCAGTTGGGGCTGGACACGAAAGACGATGAAGATGCGGCTGACAGCACAACAAAACCGCGAAAAGTGATTGTCCGGCGCAACAAATCACGTGAAGCGCCCAGCGAGTCGGATCTTTTCGGCGACCGCCCCGGCAGCAGACCGGCCCGCGGCGCAAAACCTGCCCCCCGGCCTGGCAAGCCCACCACTGGCAAGCCCATCACCGGCAAGCCCACCACCGGCAAGCCCGCCGCCGGCAAGCCCGCCTATGCAAAAGCCCCGGCTGCCGCTGGAAAACCCGCACAGGACAAAAGCACGGGCGGCAAGGCCATGGGCGCCAAGCCCGCGGCAGCAAAACCCGGCCCCGGCGGGGATCGTGCCAAGGGGGGCGACAAGCCGCTTCGCACCACGCGCCCCGCCAAGCCGCGCCCGAAACCGACCCGCGGCTGACGCCTGCGGGCGGCGGCCCTTTCCGGCAACGCAGGCTCATGCGCCGTCCATCCCACTGGCGTATATGTTTATATTGCCATGTTCCCCCTAGTAACCACTGCCGTCATCCCCTAACTTTCGGTCAGGGGTTAGATCGCAAGAGGGGTTACATGTCCGGGACGGGGTTGCAGAAACTCTCTTTTGTCTTGCTGATCGCATTGATCCTCGTCGTCTCGATCGCGGGGGGGCTTTGATGGCACAGCGCTATGGCGGCAAGTTCAGCCCCGGCGGCACAGGCAATGATCGCCCGCCCGCCCCGCCGAAAGGTCCCTTTGACGGCGCACGCCGCACCCGTGCCGGGGGCCGCGTCAACCTTCTGTTCCTCGCCCCGCTTCCCCTGGCTTGGGCCGCCTTCACCACCGGCCCCACGGGATTGATCCTGAATCTTGGCGCACTTGGCACGCTGCTGCTGGCGGCCTGGCTGACCCGCGAGGGGCTGATCGCGCAGGAAGCCTATGAGGCGCGCAAGGTGGCGCGCCGCCCTGCCTTTCCGCGCAAGATCGCGGGCAGCCTGCTGACCGGGGTCGGCCTGGG
This sequence comes from Paracoccaceae bacterium, assembly GCA_030758115.1. Classification (GTDB taxonomy): domain Bacteria; phylum Pseudomonadota; class Alphaproteobacteria; order Rhodobacterales; family Rhodobacteraceae; genus Seohaeicola. The sequence goes on from JANREX010000102.1 coordinate 89,763, forward strand.
CATCGCGGGCTTCGCCGCCTCGGCCGGGGACATGCTGGCCCCTGTCGCCTATGGCATCGTGGGCACCACCCTGCATTTCCTGGCCTTCGGCCCCGACCCCTTGCAGGACAAGGGTGCGGAAGGCATCGACACGTACCAGACGGACCGCGTGGCCCGCGCCGTGGACGAGGCCGAGAAACACCTGGCCGCCATGACCGACGCCATGCTGCGCGCCGGTGATCGCCAGATGATGACGCGGCTGGAAAGGTTCCAGGTGGTGGCGCGCGACCTTTTTCGCACGGTCGAGAATGACCCGCGCGATCTGACCGCCGCGCGCAAGTACCTGAGCGTCTACCTGCTGGGTGCCCGCGACGCGACGATCAAGTTCGCCGACATCTGGAGCCGCAGCCGCGACATGCAGGCGCGCGCCGATTACGAGGCGCTTTTGACCGATCTTGAGCAGAATTTCGCCGCAAGGACGCAAAAACTGTTGCTTGACGACCGTAGCGACCTGACCGTGGAAATCGAGGTGCTGCGCGAAAGACTGGACCGTGAAGGGGTGCACCCGCGCGAGTGAACTTGAGACACCCGGTCGGGGCACCCGCCGGGCTTTGAATTGGTACCCCGTCCGCCGCACGGGTGAAAACGTATGAAAAGGAGCCGCCATGTCTGACAGCACACGCCGCAAGGCCCAGGAAACCCTCGCCATGGTCGAGGAAGTGACCGCGACCATCCTGCCCGAACCCGGCCCTGCGACGGCGATCGTGCCGCTGGACCAGGCCGACAGCGCACTCAGCGCCGAGATCACGCGCCGCATGGCGGAACTGGACATGAGCGACACCCAATCCATCGTGTCCTTCGGCTCGCGCGCGCAGGCGGAATTGCAGACGATCAGCCAGGCGATGCTGACGGATGTGCGCAACAAGGATGTGGGTCCGGCGGGCGACAGCCTGCGCAACATCGTCTCGACCATCCGGGGCTTTTCGGTCTCGGAACTGGATGTGCGCCGCGAACGCAGCTGGTGGGAGCGGCTTCTGGGCCGCGCAGCACCCTTCGCGCAATTCACCGCGCGGTTCGAAAAGGTGCAGTCCCAGATCGACAAGGTGACCGAGGATCTGCTGAGCCACGAGCACAAGCTGCTCAAGGACATCAAGTCGCTGGACATGCTCTATGACAAGACGCTGGCCTTCTACGATGAACTGGCCCTCTATATCGCGGCAGGCGAGGCCAAGATCGCCGAGATGGACAGCACCACCATCCCCGCCAAGGAGGCCGAGGTGAAGGCCGCCCCCGAGAATGACCAGGTGATGCAGGCGCAGGAGCTGCGCGACATCCGCGCCGCGCGCGACGACCTGGAACGCCGGGTGCATGACCTGAAACTGACCCGCCAGGTGACGATGCAGTCGCTGCCCTCGATCCGGCTGGTGCAGGAGAACGACAAGAGCCTGGTGACCAAGATCAACTCGACCCTGGTGAACACCGTGCCGCTGTGGGAAACGCAGCTGGCCCAGGCCGTCACCATCCAGCGCTCTGCCGAGGCCGCACGCGCGGTGCGCGACGCCAATGACCTGACCAATGAACTGCTGACCGCCAATGCCAAGAACCTGCGCGACAGCAACCGGGTCATCCGCGAAGAGATGGAGCGCGGGGTCTTCGACATCGAAGCGGTCAAGCAGGCCAATGCCGACCTGATCGCCACGATCAACGAAAGCCTTCAGATCGCGGATGAGGGCAAGGCGCGCCGCGCCGCCGCCGAGGTCGAACTGAAGAAGATGGAAGCCGAATTGCGCGACACCCTGGCATCGGCCAAGGCGCGCAAGACGGGTCTGGGCGACACCGCCGGCACGGCAGTTCCAAGGACCTGAGACTGAATGCAAAAGGGCCTTGGCGTGAAGATTGCGGGTTTTCTGGCGGGCTTCGCCCTGCTGGCCGGCTGCGACATGCCCGCCCCTCCGGGGGCGGGCGGTCCGGCAACAGCGCCCCGCCCGCCCGAGGCCGGCCAAGCGCCGGGCAACACGACCCCTTCGGCCGAAAGCCTGGCATTGGCGGCCTATTACGGCAAGCTGCAGGCCGATCTTCTGTCACAGGGGTTGCTCAGGACGGATGGCGGCGGGCGCGATGCGCCATTCGGCGCGCGCGATCTGGCCCGCAACTTCGAACAGATCACCTTCTTCGATGAATATGAACGCGGCGCCGGCTTGCGCGCCTCGTCCGGACGCCCCGTTCCCCTGCGCCGCTGGACCCAACCCGTCCGCGTCAACGTGGAGTTCGGCCCCTCGGTTCCCGAGGACCGGCAACGCGCGGATCGCAGCGCGGTCAGCGCCTTTGCCGCGCGCCTCTCCAGTGCCAGCGGCCACCCGGTCGTGATGGACGCCGCCCGCGCCAACATGCATGTGCTCATCTACAGCGAGGATGATCGCGCCTTTTTGACACAGCGCGCGCGTGATCTGGCACCCGGCATCAGCCAGGGTGCACTGTCGGTGTTTCGCAACCTGCCCCGCCAGATCCATTGCTTCGTGATGGCCTTTTCCGGCAGCGGGCCACAGCTGCACACCTATACACGGGCCATCATCGTGATCCGCGCCGAACATCCCGACCTGCTGCGCGACTCCTGCGTGCACGAGGAAATGGCGCAAGGCATGGGCCTTGCCAATGACAGCCCGCGCGCCCGTCCCTCGATCTTCAATGATGACGATGAATTCGCGCATCTGACCGGCCATGATGCACTGCTGCTGAAAATGCTCTATGATCCGCGTCTGAGCCCCGGCATCACGCTGGATCAGGCCCGCCCGATCATCGCGCAGATGTCCGAGGAATTGATGGGCGGCCCCTCATGATCCCCCATCCCCGAAACCGATAGATCCAAGCTCAGGGAGCAGACCATGCCGATTTTCGATTTCCTCCGCGGACAGTTCATCGACGTCATCCACTGGACCGACAATACCCGCGACACGATGGTCTGGCGCTTCGAGCGCGAAGGCCACGAGATCAAATATGGCGCCAAGCTGACCGTGCGCGAGGGCCAGGCCGCCGTCTTCATCCATGAAGGTCAGCTGGCCGATGTCTTCACCCCCGGCCTCTACATGCTGGAAACCAACAACATGCCGATCCTGACCAGTCTGAACCACTGGGATCACGGCTTCCGCTCGCCCTTCAAATCCGAGGTCTATTTCGTCAACACGACCCGTTTCAACGATCTGAAATGGGGTACCAAGAATCCGATCATCGCGCGCGACCCCGAATTCGGCCCCGTTCGCCTGCGCGCCTTCGGCACCTATTCCGTGCGTGTCACCGATGCCGCGCGCTTCATGACGGAGATCGTGGGAACCGACGGCGAATTCACCGCCGACGAGATCACTTTCCAGATCCGCAACGTGATCGTGCAGGAGGTCAGCCGCGTTCTGGCCTCCTCGGGCATCCCGGTGCTGGACATGGCCGCCAACACGGCCGAACTGGGCAAGCTGGTGGCGGCGCAGATCTCGGCCACGGTCACCTCCTACGGGCTGACCATCCCCGAGCTCTACATCGAGAACATCTCGCTGCCCCCGGCGGTCGAGGCGGCGCTGGACAAGCGCACCTCCATGGGGATCGCGGGCGATCTGACCCGGTTCACCCAGTATTCCGCCGCCGAGGCCATGACCGCCGCCGCCGCCAACCCCGCGGGCGGGGGCGGCATGGGTGCCGGTCTCGGCATGGGCATGGGCATGGCCATGGCGAACCAGATGGCCCAACCCGGCCCCTGGGGCGCGCCCCCCGCACAGGCGCCCGCAGCCCCGCCCCCGCCCCCGGTCGAACATGTCTGGCACATCGCCGAGAATGGCCAGACCAAGGGCCCGTTCTCCAAGGCCTCGATGGGTCGCATGGCTGCCGACGGCGCGCTGAGCCGCGACAGCATGGTCTGGACACCCGGCCAGGACGGCTGGATGCGGGCCGAGGATGTGGCCGAACTGGCGCAGCTGTTCACCATCCTGCCACCCCCGCCGCCGCCCCCCGCCGGCTGATCCAACGCGCATCCTTCCCGCGCGCCGCAACCGGCGCGCCGGGCGCTGAAAGACCATTGTCCGCATGATAGATGCCCCAGCCCCTGCCCCGGTTCAGGAACACCGCTTTCCCTGCGAGCAATGCGGCGCCGATTACCGCTATGCCCCCGGCGAAGGCGCGCTGGTCTGCGACCATTGCGGTCATCGACAGCAGATCGCGGCGCCGGGGCCCTGGTCCGGCGCGCTGAGAGAGCTGGATTTCAACGCCGCCCTGTCGCACAGCCTGCCCGCCTCGGAGATCGAGGAAACGCGCATCTCCACCTGCACCAATTGCGGCGCGCAGGTCGAATTCGACCCTGCGGTACATGCGCTGGAATGTCCGTTCTGCGCGACCCCGCTGGTGGCGGATACCGGCACGCATCGCCATATCAAGCCACGCGCGGTGCTGCCCTTCGCGCTTGACGAACGCGCGGCGCGCCGCGCCATGACCGACTGGCTGGGCAAGCTGTGGTTCGCCCCCAATGGCCTGCAGGACTATGCCCGCAAGGGGCGCGCCATGGCGGGCATCTATGTGCCCTACTGGACCTTCGATGCCGACACGCAAAGCCGTTACGCAGGCCAGCGCGGCACGATCTACTACGAGACGATCACCGTGATGCGCGACGGCAAGCCCGCGCGCCAGCAGGTGCCGCGCATCCGCTGGACGCCCGTATCCGGCCGCGTGAAGCGCTGGTTCGACGATGTGCTGGTGCTGGCCGCCACCTCGCTGCCGCGCCGCTATACCGAAGGGCTGGAACCATGGGATCTGTCCGCCCTGCAACCCTATCGCCCCGAATACCTGGCCGGTTTCCGCGCCGAGGGCTACACGGTCGATCTGGAGCAGGGCTTCGGCATGGCGCGCGAAAAGATGGACCGCGTGATCGAGCGCGACATCCGCTTCGATATCGGCGGCGATCAGCAGCGCATCACCCAGGTAGACACGCAGATCAAGGACGTGACCTTCAAGCATGTGCTGCTGCCGGTCTGGCTGGCGGCCTATAAATACCGTGGCCAGACCTACCGTTTCGTGGTCAATGGGGCGACGGGGCGGGTACAGGGCGAACGGCCCTGGTCGGCCTGGAAGATCGCCTTTGCCGTGGTCCTTGGCGCGCTGGTGGCCGGCGCCCTGGGCTACGGGATCGCACTGAATGAAGGAATGATGTGATGATGCAAGACCCCGCCGCAACCCTTGACGGGCTGCTTCTGGCCCGCCACAGCTGCCGCGCGTTCCGGCCGGATCCCCTGCCGGACAGCCTGATCGGGGATATCGTGACCAGCGCCGGGCGCGTGCCCTCATGGTGCAATGCGCAGCCCTGGCAGGTCATCGTCACCCGTGCGCCCGAAACCGACCGCTTCCGCAAGGCGCTGATGGCCGCGGCGACCAGCACGCCGCCGAAACCCGATATGGAATGGCCGCGCGAATACACCGGCGTCTACCGCGACCGCCGCCGCGCCTGCGGCTTGCAGCTATACGACAGCCTGGGCATCCCCAAGGAAGACCGCGCCGCGACCCATGCGCAGATGCTGGAAAACTACCGCCTCTTCGGCGCGCCTCATGTCGCCGTCCTCACGACCGAGGCCGATCTCGGCCCTTACGGCGTGATGGATAGCGGCGGTTTCGTCGCGCTTTTCACCCTGGCGGCGCAGGCACGCGGTATCGCCTCGGTCCCGCAGGCGGCCGTTGCGGCACAAGCCCCTTTCCTGCGCGACTGGTTCGGCATTCCAGAGCATCGCCGGATCCTGTGCACGATTTCCTTCGGGCTGGAAGACACGGACCACCCGGCCAATGCCTTCCGCACGGATCGCGCCCCCCTGTCCGAGATCCTCGACCTGCGCGGCTGACCGCCCGTTTCTTCTTGCGTCAAATATCCTCGGGGGGGATCGTCGAAATGTGTTCGACCTCGTCGAACACTGTTCGACGTAGGGGGGGGCAGACAGCCCCCCCAACGCCCCGATTTGCGATGAACCGCCTCCGGTATCACCCCTTGCGGATCGGCACACTGGCGCTTTTCACCTCGTCCGGCCCCCTCTTGGGAATGCTGATGGTCAGCACGCCATCCTTCAGATGGGCATCCACCTTGTCGGCCTGCGCATCCGCGGGCACGCGAAAACTGCGGCTGAAGGATCCGTATTGGCGTTCACTGAAGAACCAGGTGTCGCCCTTGTCCTCGCGGCTGGACGATTTCTCGCCCTTGACGGTCACCATGCCCTCATGAACCGAGACGTCGATGTCCTTTTCCTCGACACCGGGCAGTTCCATGGTGATGCGGTAGGCCTCGCCATTCGTCGAGGCATCCGAAGCGGGCGCAAGCCAGTCGGCCATGCGCGTGCCGAAGCTGCGGAAAGGCTCGGCCAACGAGGGCCACAGCCCCGCAGCATGTGTTTTCTCGACCATCACACTCCTCCTCTTTCAGATGTTTCTGCAATGCCGTCACTCTGCTTTAAGGCGAACTCACCTGCCTTGATCCGGATCAATGTCCAGCGTAGTCAGGGCGTGAACAGCAAGGAGGCATGGTGCCATGCGCGCACTCATCCAGCGGGTTACCCGCGCATCGGTCAGCGTCGACGGGCAGCAGATCGGCCAATGCGGGCAGGGCCTGATGATTCTGGTCTGCGCCATGCAGGGCGATACCGAGGCCGGGGCCGATCAACTGGCGGCGCGGATCGCAAAGCTGCGTATCTTCAAGGATGATGAGGGCAGGATGAACCGTTCGGTTCTCGACACCGGGGGCGCGGCGCTGGTGATCAGCCAGTTCACCCTGGCCGCCGATACATCGCGCGGCAACCGCCCCGGCTTCTCGGCCGCAGCCGCCCCCGATGAAGGCCGCAGGCTTTATGAACGGTTCGCAGCCAGCCTTGCAGCCCTGGGCATCGCGACCGAAACCGGCCGCTTCGGTGCCGACATGGCGGTGGAACTGGTCAACGACGGCCCGGTCACCATCTGGCTGGAAACCTGACGCGGCCGCTCAGGGTTCGCGAAACGCCTCGCGCGACTTGTAAAGCGGCTTGAGCAGATATTGCAGCACCGTCTTGCGCCCTGTGTGCAATTCGACCGAGGCCTGCATCCCCGGCCGGATCTGGACCGAGGCCTGGCGGTCGGTCAGGTTCTCCATATCCACCCGCAGCGTGACCCGGTAATGCGCCGCCGCATCTGGGTTGCGCGCGCGATCATCCTTGAACGTATCGGCCGAAATCACATCGACCCGCCCCTTGAGCGTGCCGAAGATCGTATAGTCATAGGCCGTGAGCTTGATCGTCGCCTCCTGGCCGGGGCGGATATTGGCGATATTCTCGGGGCGCACACGCGCTTCGACGAACAGCTCCTCGTCCAGCGGAATGATCTGCAGGATCTCCTCGCCGGGGCGCACCACGCCGCCGATGGTGGAGACAGACACCGCCTTGACGATCCCCCGCAAGGGGCTGACCAGAACGGTACGCGTCAACTGGTCCTGGCTGGACTTGAGGTTCTGGCGCAGCGTCGCCAGTTCGCGCAGCGTCGTGGCATAGGCATCGGCGCGTTCCAGCTCGGCCCCGGTGACGATCTCGTCATGGCGGATGCGGGCATCGGCATGGGCCTTGCGGGCGCGCGTCACCTCGATCAGCGAGACGATCTTGCGTTCCAGCATCGCCTCCATCATCTGCATTTCCTGCCGGGCCTGATCCATCACCCGGCGCGCGCCGGCCGCGCGGCTTTCGAAATCGGTCTGGCGCGCCTGCAACAACACCTGTTCCGAGGCCACCATCGCCGGATTGCGCGCGGCCAGATCGGCAGGCACGCCAAAGGCGGGCTGGCCCGCCAGTTCGGCCTCCAGCCGCAGGCGGCGGATTTCCAGCGCCGCGATCTGGTCCAGCAGATCATCGACCGAGGCGCGGAACTGCGTGCCCTGCAACCGCGCCAGCACATCGCCGCGCTGCACCATGTCGCCCTCGCGCACCGCCAGTTCGGCCAGGATGCCCCCTTCGAGGTTCTGGATGATCTGCGGCCGCGAGGCCGAGATCATCTCGCCCTCGGCGCGAACGATCTCATCGACCCAGGCCATGCTGGCCCAGATGATGAACAGCCAGACGGTGCCGGCGCAAAGCCAGATCGTGAGGCTGGGCCCGCGCAGCCGCGCGTTCATCTGGGCGGCAAGGGTGATCGCCGGATGCGCCAATCTCATAGCCCGCCCCCCGCCGGAGTCGCCAGATGCGCCAGCACCTGATCGCGCGGCCCGTCCACCGCCAGCCGACCGTTCTGCAACACCATCACCCGATCCGTCAGCGACAGGATCGGCATGCGGTGGGTGGCGATGACCACCGTGCGCCCCTCCATCCAGCCCTCAAGGCGGCTGATCAGCGTCGCCTCAAGCCGCTGATCCAGCGCGGCGGTCGGCTCGTCCAGCAGGCAGACCGAAGGGTTCTGCAGCCACAGCCGCGCCCAGCCCAGCGACTGGCGCTGCCCCACCGACAGACCTGCGCCCGCATCGCCCAACTCAAGGTCCAGCCCGCGCGGATGCGCCTTGACGAAAGGCCCAAGCCCCGCGAAATCCAGCGCCTCCATCAGGCGGTCGTCATCGCGCTCCAGCAGGCTGAAGGTCAGGTTGTCGCGCAGGCTGCCCGCAAAAAGGCGCACATCCTGGCCCAGGTATCCGATGGCGCGGCGCAGGTCGCGCGGCTCGATCTGGCCCATTTCCGTGCCGTCGACCAGGATGCGCCCCCGCGAGGGACCATGCAGCCCCGACAGCAGCCGCAGCAGCGTGGACTTGCCCGACCCATTCGCGCCCAGGACCGCGACATGCTGGCCCGGCAGGATCGCAAGGGCCGGGATGTCCAGCACGGTTGCCGCCTCGTCGCTGTAGCGGAACTGGATCTCGCGCAGCTCGTAATGCCCCGCCAGGCGGTCGCGCCGCAGATAGCTGCGCCCCGCTTCGTGATCCTGCGGCGCATGGGCGATGTCATCCAGCGCATCCAGCGCGGTGCGCACATTGCCCCAGCGCGCCATGGTGCTGGCCAGTTGCGACAGCGGCGCCAGCGTCCGGCCCGTCAGAATGCCGACAGCGATGATCGAACCGACGGTGAACTGCCCGGCAAAGACCAGATAGGCCCCGATCACCACCGCCGCGACATAGGTGGCCTGCTGCACGCCCTGCGCCCAGATCGTCAGCGCCGAAGCCAGCTTGCGCTGCTCGGACGAGGTGACCGCCGACAGCGTCGTCAGCTCGGACCACAGACGCCGCATCCGGTCCTCGCCGCGCAGGGTCTTGACCGTATCATGCTCGTAGATGACTTCCTGCAAAAGCCGCGCCGCGCGGACCGAGGCGCCCTGCCCCTCTTCGGTCAGGCGCATCATGCGCCCCTGCATGAGGAAACCGGGCAGCACCATCAGCACCCCACCCAGAACCAGCACCCAGACCACGTTGCCCCCGATCGAGGCGACAAGCAGCAGGAACACGAACACGAAGGGAATATCGGCCAGCGTGCCGACCGTGGCCGTGGTGAAGAATTCCCGCACCGATCCGAAATCGCGCATCGCGCTGAAGATCTGCGAGGGGCTGCGCCCCGCGATATCCGACCGCGCCCCCAGGATGCGATCCATCAGCCGCGCCTGCACGGCCAGTTCGATCTGCCGCCCCGCCCCGTCCATCAGCTGCGCCCGTGCCGCCTTGAGCGCGGCCTCCATCAGCAGCGCCAGCATCGCGCCGCCCGCCAGCACCCACAGCGTCGCCTGCGACTGGTGCGGGATCACCCGGTCATAGACCTGCAGCGAGAAGAGCGCGACCGCCACCGCCAGCAGGTTCGCCACGAAGGACCCCAGCATCACATCTGCAAAGGGACGCTGCAGGGCCGCGAATTCGCCCCAGAACCAGTGCCGCGCCGCAGGGGCCGCCACATGGGCCTTGGCCAGCCCCGCGACCGCCGCTTCGGCCTGCACGATCATGCCAAGAAAATGCGGCAGGAAATCCGCCAGCGGCACCTCCAGACGCTTGTCCGGGCTGGCCGCATCGAAGATCGTGACCGCGCCATCAGACGCATCGCCCGCCTGCCCCAGGACCAGAACCCATTGCCCGCCCCGCATCTGCGCCAGCGCCGGCCACATGTCAGGCGTGAAGGCGGTCACGCGGCGATCCTGCGTGGTCAGACCGCAGATCGCATAGCAGGGGGCCAGGGCATCCGCCGGGCTGTCCAAGGCGGCATCGGCCGCAAGCAGCGCCTCGATCACATCGTGGCGCGGCAGGTTGCGCCCCAGCAAACCGGCATGCGCAACGACAAGATTGGCCAGCTCAGCAACAGCCGGGTCAAGCGATGCCAGGCGCGGATCGACCGTGGCCGGGCGCGGATCGGCGACCGATTGCAACCGCGCGCGCGGTGCCTTGGCCGGATCGGCCTGATCCGCGATCCGGGGTTGCGCGGCGCCGGTCACAGCTTGTCCCCATCGGCCAGAAGGCCCAGTTCGGCGGCGATGTCCAACTCGGCCTGCATGGCACGATAGGCCAGCCCCGCCGCCTGCTGCTGTTGCCGCGCGAATTGCTCGTAAAGGCCGACCACATCCATGACCTGGCGCTGGCCCGCATCGTATTGCGCCTGGAACAGATCCAGATTTGCCTTGGCCTTGCTGGTCAGCACCGTGCCTTCCTGCGCCTGACGCGCCAGCGCGGCGCGTTCCTGCTGCAGGCGGCGCAGGCGCCGTTCGGATTCCTCGCGGGCCTGGCCCACCTTGCGCCGCTCGCCTTCGGTCGCGGCCTCGACCGCGCGCAAGTCATCGGCGGTGCCGAACCCCAGCGGGCGCGCCGTGCGGATATCGAGCGAGGGATCGGGCGCGCCGCGCCCCAGTGCGGCATTGGCGCTGAGCGACGGCAAAAAGCCCGCGCGCTCGATGCGGGCACGCGCCATGGCGCGTTCCTGCTCGGCCTCGGCCATGCGGACGGGCAATGGCACCGGCACCGGATCAGGCAGCCGCAGCGCGGCAAGAGCGCCGCGTGTCAGGGCATCCCCCTCCAGCATGGCCGGATCGACCCCCATCGCCGACAGTTCGGCCACCGCGGCGCGCGCCGCCTCGCTTTCGCGCTGTTCGGTCGAACGGATCTCGGCCAGTTTCTGGCGCAGCACCTGAAGGTCGGACTGGTCCGAAATGCCGCCCGCCACACGTTCTGACATGATCCATTCGAAATGCGACATGTCCCGTTCCGCCGCGCGCGCAAGTTCGGCCTTGTCCTGCGCCTCGCGCGCCGCGAGGTAGAGTGTCAGCGCGGTCAGCACGCGGGCATTGCTGTCCTGCACCAGTGTCACGGCGGCCACCTCGACATCGGCCTTGGCGAAATCGCGTTCGGCCTTCTTGCGGCCATTGTCGAAGATGACCTGCTCGACGACCAGCATGGCAACCACCGATCCAAGACTGCTCAGGCTGACCTGCGGGCCGATACTGGGCAACCAGTTGCGCGACTGCGCCCGCGCGCGCAGACGCGCGCTGCGCAAGGCCGCCCCCGCGGGGCGGCTGTCCGCCGCCAGCACCGCATCCGCCACACTGGCCAGCGCCGAGCCGCCAGGCAGCGCGCTGCGCCGCCCCATCAGATCGTTCAGCAAGGCCGAGACCTCGGCGGCATCCTGCCCCGCGCCACCCGGATCAAGCCCTTCGGCCACGGGTGCCGGTTCGGGCATCAGCATCCGGCTGACCCCGACCCCTTCGGTTCCAGGCATGCAGCCCGGCAGACCCAACAGCGCCACACAGGCCAGATAGGGCCCAGCCTTGCGGGTTGCTCTGCATTTCCTGTCGCCCTGCCTCATGTCAGCCCCTTGTTGCGGTGCCTGTTCTGTTGGCGTGGCCATCCTGTGCATGGCCACGCGACTGTCCGGCCCTCTGGCCTGCCTCAGAAGATCCTCACATCCTCGTCCACGATCACGCGCGCCTCGCCCAGGGAATAGACCGCGTAATTGCGTCCCTCGACGATCTCGGTCCCGTCGCGCATGGCCCCGGCCAGCGTCAGGCTGTCATCGCTGCCGCCATGGATGGTCAGGCTGCGCTGATCCGGTGACAGGGCAAGGATCTGCGCCTCGGTCAGGGTCAGGGTGCTGTCCTCGGCGAAGGACAGGTCGATCGCGTCAATCCGCGCCCCGGCGGCGACCGGCCCCGCAAGATCGATGACCGATGTGTTCAGCGCGTCGAAGGCCAGGAAGGTGCCGCTGGCATTGCCCGCCGTGTCCGTCGCGGTGATCAGAAGGTTCGACCCGTCCGGCAGGTGATCACCGACAAAACTTCCGTCGGATGCGATCATGCCGAAACTGTGCAGCGATTCACCCAGCGGCGCGATGGGCGTTGCCACATTGGCCACCGGGGTCAGGTCGCCATCGGCCTCGATCTCGGTCAGGGTGATCTGGTCGCCCGTCATCTCGATCGAGACAGAGCGGATCCCGGCCGCATCGCGCGTATAGGAGGCCACGATCGGGTTCGTCGGCACATCCGTGTCCACGGTCAGCACCTGTGTCAGGCGGCCGATGTTGCCCGCCGCGTCGCGGGCATGCACGACCATGTCCAGCGTGTGATTGCCCTGCGGCACAACCTCGCCCGGAATGAAGGCGCGCCAGTTGCCCGCCGCATCCACCGTCGCCTGGTAGAACTGGCCCTGGAATTCGACCTGCACCGTGGACCGCTCGGTGACACCGGCAAGCGCCTCCACCTGGCCGGTGACGGCGAAACCCGCCTTTGCCTCGTCCAGGTTGATGGTGTTGTCGCCGGTCACGGGGCCGGACAGTTCCAGCAGGTTGAGCCGGGTATCCACACGCACGGATTGGCGGATCTCGTCGGTATTATGCGCGCTGTCGGTGGCGACGGCGCGCAACTCGGTGACATATTCGCCGGTGCGGATCTCGGATGGCGCGAAGCGCACGCTCCAGCGGCCGTCGCCCAGCACGCGCGCCTCATGCTCGACCCCGTCAAGCGTGACCATGACCCGCGATCCGGGTTCGACCTGTCCGGTCACGAACAGCCCGTCATCGGCATCATCGCCATTGATCACCCCATCCGCCGCCACACCGGTCGAGGTCCAGTTGAAATCGCGCACCTCTGTATCAAGCAGGACCGTGCGATTGGCGGTATTGCTGTTGCGCGCGGCATCCGTCGCTGTGGCGGTGACGGCAAGATCGCCCTGTCCTTCGGGCAGGTCTGCTGTCTCGAAACGCACGCGCCACAAGCCGGCACCATCCACATCGGCCTGTTTCCTGACATCGCCGACCTGAACCCAGACCTCGGCGCCCGGATCGGTGGTGCCGGTGATACGCACCCCCGCCCGACGCTCGGCATCGTTGATCAGGCCGTTGCGCCCGATCCCCTCGTCGATGGTCACATCGACGACCGTATCCACCCGCACGGTGCGGCTGGCCGTATCCACGTTGCCGGCCGCATCGCGCGCCGTGACATTGAAGGTGGCGTCATATTCGTCGCGCGCGAAATCACTGCCCGCAAAGCGCACCGACCATGTGCCATCGTCGGCCACGGTGGCCTGGCGCGTGATCGACCCGAACCGGACCTCGACCTGCGAGTTCCGCTGCGTCGTGCCGCGCAGCACCACGCCATCGTCGGCCGCATCGGCATTGATCACGTTGCCCGTCCCAAGCGGCGCGGGGTCGATCGTCAGATGATGCAGCGTGTCCACCTGGATCGCCGCCGTGGCGCGGCCGATATTGCCCACCGCATCCGAGGTGGTCGCGGTCAGCGTGGCCTCATGCTCGCCCGAACCGGCCGATCCGGCCGGATAGGTGACGCGCCAGGTGCCATCGCCCTGCACCGGCACGGTGCGGGTGATCGTATCGGTCCCGTTGAACAGGGCCAGCGTCAGCATGTTGCCGGGTGTCGATGTCCCGGTCACGACCAGATCGCCTGCCGCCTCGTCACGGTTGACGATGCCGTCACCCGCCACAAGCCAGGACTGGATCACGATCGGATCGGGGATCGTGTCGACCCTGACCGTATCGCGGAAGCTTGCGCTGTTGTTGTAGGCATCGGTGGCCGTGACGGTCACCTCGCGGGTATAGTCGCCCTCGGGCAGTTCATCCGGCGTGAACCGGACGGTCCATTGCCCCTGGTCATTGGCTGTCACGCCATGGGTAACCGTGCCGATCACCACAGCGATCCGCGCGCCCGCCTCGCTGGTGCCGGAGATGTCCACGCCATCGCGTTGATCGTCGCCATTCACCACATGTCCGGTCGAGACGGTCCCATCGGTGAATGTCAGGTCGGGCGGTGTCGTGTCGATGGTGACCGAAGGCCCGCTCAGGTCGATCTGCTCGCCACCGGGTTGCGTGACCTCGACCTCGACGGGATATGTGCCGTCCTGCGGAAAATTGTCACCCTCGAAGACGACCTGCCAGTTTCCATCCTGATCGGGGCGGGTGACGATGACCTTGTCCCCGATGGTGACTTCGACTTCGGCGCGGGGATCGGCCGTGCCGCTGATGCCGATGCTCGGGCTGTCGCCGCCGCCCAGGACGATCGGATCACGCTCGTTGACGGTGGGCAGACGCGGCCCGGACGGCACCTGCTGGACAGGCCCTTCGGGCTGGGCCGGCACGGGTTGCGGCCCGGGAAGAGGCCCGTCGCCACCACCGCCACCCAGCAGCGCCCCTGCCGCCACGGTTCCGGCCGCCAGCGCACCAAGGCCACTGGCGGCACCCAGACCGCCGCCGCCAAGCAAGAGCCCCGCCCCCAGCATGCTGACGTTATCGTCATCGCTGGCCGGGGCCAGGATCTCATCACCGCCAAGGAAAACCAGGTCCTCATGCGGGCTCCACTTGCCCCAGACCTCCGTGGGGCCGTATTGCGCATAAAGCACGCCGTCAGCCCCTTCGAGCAGGGTCACCTCGCTGAGATAGCCATCGGCGCTGATGAACAGCCGCGCCACCGCGCCCTCATCCTCGGCGAAATAGCCCTTGAGGACGATCACCCGGCCATCGGCCAGCGTGACATGCAGATCAGAGCCGACCTTGTCATAGGTCTTCAGCTCGAACTGCCTGATATTGAGAGAGACCTCTTCCCCGGCCGATACGTCGATCACCGAGGTGGCAGCACCCGCATCAACCGTGCCGCGCCGCGTTGCACCCGTGACAGGGCGCACGACAAAATCCATTGTCTTCATGTTATCACCGCTCTACTCGTTACCGCCGATTGACCCGGCTTTTGTACTACTTGGCTGACAGCATAGGCGTTTCGCCGCCCTCTTGCTAGAGTCTTTTTGGCCACACACCCCCAGATAGGGGCCGTGCTCCCAGATATTGTGGCGATCTGCTGCGGTTTTTGCGTGGCTTGTGCGTCAGGACATCCGCCGCCTAGCCTGCAAGGAACGGGGCCGCCCGCATGGTGTCGGGAACAGGCGCCCCCAGCCGGGACAGGATCGTCGGCGCCAGTTGCAACTGGTCCAGCAGGGTATCAGGCGCCGGACCGCGGGCCGGACCGAAATAATAAAGCGCCACATCCCGCTGCAGATCCGTGTTGCCGCCGTGATGGCCACGCGCATCCTGGCCATGATCGGCGGTCACGATCACCTCATATCCCATGGCCAGCCATTTCGGAATGAACGGGGCCAGCATCTCGTCCATGACCGCGCAGGCGTGATCCATCTCCTGGCAGTCGTGGTAGAAACGGTGCCCCATGCTGTCCAGCGTGCAGGTATGCAGGATGCCGTAATCCAGCCCGTGGCGCGCGCAGAGCATGGTCAGCGTGGCGAAGAGATCCACATCCGAGGGGGTCATCTGGTTGATCAGCCCATAGCCTGTCATCGTGTGAAACCGGCCATGGTTGATCGTGGCGCTGTCCGGTTCGTCATATTCGATATCGCGCACCAGGTCGAAAGGCGCGCGGTTGAAGAATTCGGACCAGAAGGAATGCGTGACCGCCCCCGTGATCCCCCCCGCCGCGCGCACCTGCGAGAACACGTCAGGCTGCGACAGGCGGAAGACATTGCCATTGCCCGTGCAGCCGTGCTCCTGCGGGGTCACGCCCGTGTGGATCGAGGCATAGCAACTGGCCGAGATCGAGGGCAGCACCGACCGCATGACCCAGGTCTGCGCCTGCCCCGCTTCGACCCAGCCTTCGAGATTGCCGAACAGCCGCCGCCAATTTCGCAGCGGCACACCATCGAGAATGATCAGAAGAAGCTTGTTTTGCATCGGGTCTTCTCTTGCAGGCCGCGTAGGCGCGGCGGATGGAGGAGCCTCCGGCGGGGATATTTGTTGCAAGAAGAAGCGGTCCCCGGATTTCTTCTTGCCCGAAATATCCCCGCCGGAGGCGGAATTCTAATGCCCTGCGCTTTCCATCTTGCGATGCGCGATGACCTTCTCCAGCCAGCCCAGCTCCATCTCGGGGACCGAGGACAGCAGCAGGTCGGTATAGTCGTCGAAAGGCGGCGCCAGGACCTGGCTCTTGGGGCCGTAACGCACAACGCGGCCGCGATACATCACGGCGATGCTGTCGGCGATGGCGCGCACCGTGGCCAGGTCATGGGTGATGAACAGATAGGCCACGCCTTCGGATTTCTGCAGGTTCAGCAACAGCTTGAGGATACCATCCGCAACCAGCGGATCCAGCGCCGATGTCACCTCGTCGCAGATGATCAGGCGCGGGTTCGCCGCCAGCGCGCGCGCGATGCAGACACGCTGCTTCTGCCCGCCGGACAGTTCGGCCGGATAGCGGTCGACAAATCCCTTGCCCATCTCGATCGCGTCCAGAAGTTCGGCCACGCGCGCCTGTTTCGCAGCGCCCTTGAGGCCGAAGTAGAATTCCAGCGGCCGCCCGATGATCGTGCCCACGGTCTGGCGCGGGTTCATCGCCACATCGGCCATCTGGTAGATCATCTGCACCTCGCGCAGATCCTCGCGCGACCGGCCCGCCAGATCGGCAGAAAGCGACCGGTCCGCAAAGGTGATCTGCCCCTCGGAGGGCGGCAGGAGCCCGGTGATCACGCGGGCCAGCGTCGACTTGCCCGATCCGCTTTCGCCCACCACCGCAAGGGTCTGGCCGCGATGCACCTCGACATTGACATCATGCAGCACGTCGAAGGCCGTGCCGCGATAGCGTGCGGTCACATGTTCCACGCGCAGCACCGGGTCGTCCGACGGCGCCTTCTCCTCGTGCTCGATCGAGCGGACCGAGACCAGCGCCCGGGTATAATCCTCGCGCGGGGCGGTGATGATCTGCTCGGTCGTGCCGTATTCCACCATATGCCCGCCCTTGAGCACCATGATATCGTCGCTGACCTGCGCCACGACCGCGAGGTCATGGGTGATGTAGAGCGCCGCCACACCGGTTTCGCGGATCGCATCCTTGATCGCGGCCAGAACGTCGATCTGCGTGGTCACATCCAGCGCCGTCGTCGGTTCATCGAAGATCACGAGGTCCGGTTGCGGACACAGCGCCAGCGCGGTCATCGCGCGTTGCAACTGTCCGCCCGACACCTGGTGCGGGTAGCGCGTGCCGAAGGTTTCGGGATCCGGCAGGCCAAGGGTCGCGAACAGTCTGACGGCGCGCGCCTCGGCCTCGGACCGGCTGGCGCGGCCATGCTCCAGCGTCGCCTCGATCACCTGTTCCATGATCCGCTTGGCCGGATTGAAGGCCGCGGCGGCGGATTGCGCCACATAGGTCACCTCGGCCCCGCGCAGCGCGCGCAGGCCGCGCACGCCCAGTTGCAGGATGTCGCGCCCGTTCACCAGGACCTCGCCGCCGGTGATGCGCACACCACCACGCCCATAGGCCATGGCCGACAGCCCGATGGTGGACTTGCCCGCGCCGCTTTCCCCGATCAGGCCCAGCACCCGGCCCTTTTCCAGCGCGAAGGACACGCCCTCGACGATCGTGATCTCCTGGGGGGGTTCCCCCGGCGGATAGGCGGTCGCCTCGATCTTCAGATCCGTGACCTTCAGCAAGGGATCAGCCACCGCGCCCCCCTTTCACACTTGTGGTGCGGTTGAGGATCCAGTCCGCCACCAGATTGACCGAGATCGCCAGCGTCGCGATGGCAAAGGCCGGGATCAGCGCCGCGGGAATGCCATAGACGATGCCTTCCTTGTTTTCCTTCACGATGCCGCCCCAGTCTGCCAGCGGCGGTTGCACGCCCAGGCCAAGGAAGGACAGGGTCGAGATGAAGAGCACCATGAAGATGAAACGCAGGCCCATCTCGGCCACCAGGGGCGACAGCGCATTGGGAAGGACTTCGCTGAAGATGACCCAGCCACGGCCCTCGCCGCGCAGGCGCGCGGCCTCGACATAGTCCATCACCGTGATGTCCACGGCGACGGCCCGCGACAGGCGGAAGACACGCGTGGAATCGAGGATGCCCATGACCAGGATCAGCACAGGCACCGTGACCGGCATGACCGACAGCACGACCAGCGCGAAGATCAGCGAGGGGATCGCCATCATCAGGTCGACGAAGCGCGACAGCACCTGGTCCAGCCATCCGCCGGCGACCGCAGCCGTGAAGCCCAGCACGGACCCCACGGAAAAGGACAGCAAGGTGCCCATGGTGGCGATGAAGATCGTGGTCTGCCCGCCGTAGATCATGCGCGACAGAAGATCCCGCCCGATGTTGTCGGTGCCCAGCCAATGATCCGCAGAGACCGGATCCCATACGCCGCCCACGATTTCCGCCATGCCGTAAGGGGCGATCAGGTCGGCGAAGATCGCGGCCAGAAAATAGAGCGCGGTGAAGAACAGGCCGATGGCGGCGGAAACGGGCATTCTCATTTCGGGTGCCTCAGCCTCGGGTTTGCCAGGATGGACATCACATCGGCCAGAAGGTTCATGCCGATGTAGACGGCCGCGAACACAAGCCCGCAGGCCTGCACCACCGGCACGTCGCGCTTGGCCACGTGGTCCACAAGGTATTGCCCCATGCCGGGGTAGACGAAGACAACCTCGACCACGACGACGCCCACGACCAGGTAGGCAAGGTTCAGCATCACCACGTTGATCACGGGTGCGATGGCGTTGGGAAAGGCATGGCGCGCGATCACCGCGAAGCCGCCCAACCCCTTGAGTTCGGCCGTCTCGATATAGGCCGATTGCATGACGTTCAGGATCGCCGCGCGGGTCATCCGCATCATGTGTCCCAGAATTGTCAGTGTCAGGACGATGATGGGCAACGCGATCGCGTTCAGCTTCTCACCCAGCGACATCGAGTCGTAGACCGTCGAGATCGACGGAAACACCCGGTATTGCACGGCAAGAAAGAAGACCGCGATATATCCCAGAAGGAATTCGGGCACCGACACCGTGGCAAGCGTGGTTCCGGAAATCAGCTTGTCGGGCCAGCGGCCCTGGTAGCGCACCGCGACAAGGCCCAGCAGGATGGCCGTCGGCACGGCGATCAGCGCGGTCCAGAAAGCCAGGAACAGCGTGTTCCAAAGACGCCCGCCCATCGCGGTTGCGATGTCGCGCCCATTGGTCAGCGAGGTTCCCAGATCCCCCGTCAGCACACCGCCAAGCCAGGCGAAATAACGCGCCACGGGTGGTTCGTTCAGACCCAGTTCCGCGCGCAGGTTCGCCAGCGATTGCGGCGTCGCGGCCTGTCCGAGGATGGATTGGGCCACGTCCCCGGGCAGGATCTGCGTCCCGACGAAGATAAGGACCGAGGCCGCCCAAAGGAGAAGGATGCCCAGCGCGACGCGCTGGGCAACCAGTTTCAGGATAGGATGCACAGGCGCGCCCTCAGGCCGTCAGCCAGACCTTGAGGCCTGCGATCCCGCTCATCATCTCGCCACCGGGGTCGGCGACAAAGCCCTGCACATTGGGGCCATGCGCGTCGATGAAGTCGTTGAACATCGGGCAGATCAGCCCGCCTTCATCGTGCAGGATGCGTGCCATCTCGGCATACATGCCCTTGCGCTTGGTGGTATCCAGTTCCGCGCGCGCCGCCAGCAGCAGGCTGTCGAAACTGTCGTTGAAGAACCGCGTGTCGTTCCAGTCGGCGCCCGAATAGTAGGCGGTGGAATACATCTGGTCCTGCACCGGACGCCCACCCCAGTAGGATGCGCTGAAGGGCTGCTTGTTCCAGACTTCGGACCAGTAACCGTCACCGGGCTCGCGCTTGATCTCGAGCGGGATGCCCGCCTTCGAGGCCGACTGCTGGAAGAGCTGCGATGCATCGACCGCGCCGGGGAAGGCCACGTCAGAGGTGCGCAGCACGATCGGCGTGCCGTCATGGCCCGACTTCTTGTAGTGGAAGGCGGCCTTGTCGGGATCAAAGGCGCGCTGCGGGATGCTGTCATCGAACAGCGGATAGGCGCCGTTGATCGGGATATCGTTCCCGATGGTGCCATAGCCTGCAAGGATCTTGTCCACCATTTCCTGACGGTCGATGGCATATTTCAGCGCCAGCCGCAGGTCGTTGTTGTCGAAGGGTGCGGTGTTGCAATGCATGATGAACACGTAATGCCCACGGCCGCCCGCATTCGCGACAGTCACGCCCGGCGCGCGCGCCAGAAGGCTGGCGGTGCGCGGCTCGACCCGGTTGACCAGATTGACCTGCCCCGACTGGAGCGCGGCCATGCGCGCGGTCGGATCGTTGATCACCAGCACCTCGATCTGGTCGACATGGCCCCGGTTCGCGCTGTCCCAGTAATTCGGGTTGCGCTCGAACACGTGGCGCACGCCCGGCTCGTCGGATTTCAGCACATAGGCCCCCGAGAAGGTGGCGTCAGCCGGTGCATCCTTGCCGCCATTGGGCTGGATCATCAGGTGATAGTCAGCCATCAGGTAAGGCAGGTCGGCATTGGCCGTGGCCAGCGTCACGGCCACATAGTCGCCATCGACCTTCATGGATTCGATGCCCTTCATGATGCCCAGGGCACCCGACTTGGCATTCTCGTCGCTGTGCCGCTCAAGCGTGGCCAGAACGTCGGCGGGGGTCAGGTCCTTGCCATTGTGGAAGGTGATCCCCTTGCGGATCTTGAACATCCAGGTCTTGGCATCGGCGCTGCTTTCGACAGCCTCGGCCACGCGCATTTCAAGGTCGCCCGTGGGGGTCACTTCGACCAGCGTTTCCGCCGCAGCGTTCAGGTTGAAATAGGGGACCTGCGACGCGGCCAGTGCGGGATCCATGCTGTTGGTGGATTCACCGCCCTGAAGGCCGACCTTCAGGATGCCACCCTTGACGGGACCCGCGGCCTGCACGGCCTCGGCGTAGAATGTTCCGGCCATGGCCGCGCTGACACCCAATGCGCCCATGCGACCCATGAACTCGCGCCGCGACATGCGGCCGAGGCCCGCGCGCAGCTTGAAATAATCAATCTGGTTCTTGTCGATCTTACCGGTCATTTCCATCTCCCTGTTGGCATCCGGTCGCTTGGCGCGATCCTTTTTGACCTTGCTATCCCGCAGCAGCCTTGCGCCTGCCTTGGGTTCCTTTCGGGGCCGGTCCGCCTTGCGACGTGACCCGCCCGTCCCGGGTTGTTGACTCACGAGTCAACTTTGCCCATCGCGCCCCAGTGTTCAACCAAAAAAGCGTCTGACTGCGACAGATGCGTGACAGAGACGACATCGGCGGCAACAAAGGGGCTAAAATCCGCTATCCGACAGGGCCAGTCTAACCACTTATGCATGATCCCTGTCGATAGTCTCGTGCAGATCGCGTGCATGAACCAGTCGGGCCGTGGCGCCTTGGCCTTCCCAGGCTTCCAGCCGCGCGGTCAGGTGGAACTGTCGCGCATCCGACCACATCTCGGCATGGGTTTCTGTGCGGGTCACGATGCCGTCGCGCTCCACCTCCATGGTCCAATGGGTGCGACCGCGCGCCGAGAGCGGATCATCGGGATGGATGTCCCACCATTCCCGTGCCACCCCGCCGGACACAAGGCCGTGCCCCATGTCCCGACGCTTGCCGAAATCATCCAGTATTCGCAGGCTGACGGTCCCCGTGGTCAGATCGGTCTTCGCCTCTCGCTCATGATGTTCGGGGCGCAGCACCTCGACCTGGAGCGCGGGGGCCGCGTCGGGGGCCGGAAAATCCCAGCCCGGGCCATCGGGGTCGGAATGCACCGGCAGGTCCAGATGCCCCGCGGTCAGCGTCAGAACCGCCGCGTCGGGCGCGGGCCACAGCATCGGCCAATAGCTGGACGACACCGCCAGCCGCAGCCGGTGGCCCGCCGGCACCCGATAGGCGATGTGATCCAGATCCAGCGTCACGGTGACAGGCCGGCCCGGCGTCAGCGGCGCGGGGTCGGCATGGCTGTCGCGATGCGAAAGGTTCAGCACGCCCCATGTGATCCGGGTCGAGGCGCCATCGGGATGCACATGGCAGAGCCGGACCGCGATCTGCGCCTGCGGCCTGTCGGCGGCCAGGGTCAGGGTCACGCGCGGCGCACCGGTGATCGCGGTATCATGGTCCAGCGGCGCCGTGTCGAAACAGGCCGATAGCGCATCATCGGCGCGCTGGTCGCCGGGCTGTTCCGGCCCCAGCCAGATCGCGCAGAACTCGCCACCCGCCAGCCCGCAATGCTGCGGGCTTGCGATCAGGCCTTGCAGGGGCGCAGGCGCGGGCGCATCGCCCAAGCCCCCCTGCCCCAGATGCATCCGCCGCATCGGCGCGGGTGCCCCATCCCCCGCCAGCCAGCGACCGGGGCGGTCCGCATACCAGGTGGCCGGGCGCACCCCGTCCATCAGGTACTGGCGATAAGCGGGATCATCCTCGGCCCCGTTGGGAATGCCCTTGAGCCAACGATCCCACCAGCGCTGCGCCTCCTGCAGGAAACCGATGCGCGGCTCTGGCACCGCGAAATGCGGATACTTGTGCACCCAGGGCCCGACGATCCCCTTGACCGGTGCCGTCAGGTTGCCGACCAGCGCGGGCACCGCGTTCTTGTAGCTGTCGCCCCAGCCGCCCACCGCCAGCGTCGCCGCCGTGATGGCGCCGAAATCCTCGCAGACCGACCCATGCCGCCAATAGGCATCGCGCCGCTGGTGGCGCAGCCAGAGCGCGGGCAGGAACGGCTCGGCCTCGAGGCGCTGCAGCCACAGATCACGCCAGTCAGGCCGCAGCGCAGGGTCAGGCGGGCGCGAGGAATAGGCCCACATGGTCGCCCCCCAGCCCAGGTTCTCGTTCAGAAGGCAGCCGCCCTTGTAATGGATGTCATCGGCATAGCGGTCCACGGTGGAACAGAGCGTGACGATCGCCTTCAGCGGCGCGGGCTGAAGCGCGGCCACCTGCAGGGCGTTGAACCCGCCCCAGCTGATCCCCATCATGCCGACCGTGCCGCTGCACCAGGGCTGCGCGGCCAGCCAGTCGATCACCTCGACCGCATCCGACAACTCCTGCGGGGAATATTCATCCTCCATCAGCCCTTCGCTGTCACCATTGCCGCGCATGTCGACGCGGATGCAGGCATAGCCGCGCGCCGCCATCCACGGATGCGTCAGCGCATCGCGCGCCGCCGTGCCGTCACGTTTGCGATAGGGCAGGAACTCCAGGATCGCGGGCACCGGATCGGTGGCGGCATCCTCGGGCATCCAGACACGGGCCGACAGGCGGCAGCCGTCGGCAAGGGTGATCCCCAGATCAGGGGTTTCGGCAACCGGGCGCAGCGCATGTTCCATCCGCACAGCTTCGTGGGGCGCGGGGCCGCCTGTCAAGCCATCTTGCGTCGCGCGGCGTGGCGCGGTCGGATGGATATTTGGGGCAAGAAGAAACAGGCGGCGGCGCGCGACCCGACGGGCCGGAGGATCGGGTCGGCCGACAGGGGCGCACACACGCGCCGCTTGCACGACGGGCGCTTTTGAAAAATAGTCATGCGGCACAAGGAGGCGGCAGCATGAGCCAGACATTTCGACATCCCGACATCCTCGAGATCGCACGGACCGAGGGCAAGGTCACCGTCGAAGGGCTGGCCGAGCGTTTCGGCGTGACCGTGCAGACGATCCGGCGCGATCTGACCGAACTGGCCGAGGCGGGCAAGCTGGAACGGGTGCATGGCGGCGCGATCCTGCCATCGGGTGTCACCAATATCGGCTATGACGAACGCCGCCGCCTGAACGCCGGGGCCAAGGCCGCCATCGCCAGGGCCTGCGCCCAGGACATCCCCGAAGGCGCGTCGGTCTTTCTGAACATCGGCACCACGACCGAGGCGGTGGCGCGCGAATTGCTGCATCATCGCAACCTGATGGTGGTGACCAACAACATGAACGTGGCCAATATCCTGGTCGCCAACCCCGAGGCCGAGATCATCCTGGCAGGCGGTGTGCTGCGCCGCGCCGATGGCGGGCTGGTCGGCCCCCTGACCGCCAGCGTGATCGAACAGTTCAAGGTCGATCTGGCGGTCATCGGCTGCTCGGCCATGGATACCGAAGGGGACCTGCTGGATTTCGACGTGCAGGAGGTCAGCGTCAGCCAGTCGATCATCCGCCAGGCGCGCCGCACCTGTCTTGTGGTCGATCATTCCAAACTGCACCGCGCGGCGCCCGCGCGGATCGCATCGCTGCGCCAGATCGACCGCGTCTATACCGACCATCCTTTTCCGCCCGATCTGACCCGTGCCTGCGCGGATTGGGGCACGGAAATCACCCTGTGCAGCCCTGTCCAGACCTGATACGCCCAAAAAACAGGCAGGCCGCCCATGATTTGCGCGCATCATTTGGGCCTTCGGGTGTTTTTCACTTGGTACCCAATCGTTTGACAGGCCATCTTTGCAAAGGGAAATCCCTCCTCTAACGTGGAACCATGGACAAGCAGAACCGCTTCTTTGACGAGATGTTCGACAGCGCCGGGCAGGCCAGGCAGCCTTATTCGCGCTATAACGACTGGTTCCAGACCGAGGATATCCGCCACCTGCGGCGCAAGTCCGAAGAGGCCGAAGCCTTCTTTCGCCGCATCGGCATCACCTTCAACGTCTACGGGCAACAAGAGGCGGATGAACGGCTGATCCCCTTCGACGTGGTCCCGCGCATCATTTCGGCGCGCGAATGGGCGCGCCTGGAAGACGGCATCGCGCAGCGCGTGCGCGCGATCAACGCCTTCCTGCACGACATCTACCATCGCCAGGAGATCCTGCGCGCGGGCCGCGTGCCCGTCGACCTGATCGCTCGGAACGAAGCGTTCCTGCCGCAGATGATCGGGGTGAACCCGCCCGGCGGCGTCTATACCCATATCGTGGGCACCGATCTCGTGCGCACGGGCGAGAACGAATTCTACGTCCTCGAGGACAACGCGCGCACGCCCTCGGGGGTCAGCTACATGCTGGAAAACCGCGAGACGATGCTGCAGATGTTCCCCGAGCTTTTCACGCGGCTGAAGGTCAGGCCCGTCTCCAGCTATCCGCAGAACCTGCGCCGGTCGCTGTCCGATTGTGCCCCGCCCGCGTTCAACGGCGACAAGCCCGAGGTGGCGGTTCTGACACCGGGCATCCATAACTCGGCCTATTTCGAACATGCCTTCCTGGCCGACCAGATGGGCGCGGAACTGGTCGAAAGCCATGACCTGCGGATCGAGGGCGGTCGCGTCTGCATGCGCACCACGCGCGGCTACAAGGCGATCGACGTGCTCTACCGCCGGATCGACGACGATTACCTTGATCCGCTGAACTTCAACCCGAACTCGCTGCTGGGTGTGCCGGGCATCATGGATGTCTACCGGGCAGGCGGCATCACGCTGGCCAATGCGCCGGGCACGGGCATCGCCGATGACAAGGCGCTCTACAGCTACATGCCCGACATCGTCGAATTCTATACCGGCGAGAAGTCGATCCTGCAGAACGTGCCGACATGGCGCTGTTCCGAGGCAGACAGCCTGAAATACGTGCTGGATCACCTGTCGGAACTGGTGGTCAAGGAAGTGCATGGCTCGGGCGGCTATGGCATGCTGGTGGGCCCCGCCGCCAGCAAGCGCGAACTGGCCCGTTTCGAGAAGAAGCTGCGCGCGCGGCCCGGCAACTATATCGCGCAGCCGACGCTGGCGCTGTCGACCGTGCCGATCATGACCAAGCGCGGACTTGCCCCGCGCCATGTGGACCTGCGCCCCTTCGTGCTGGTTTCGCCCAACAAGGTGCAGATCACGCCGGGCGGCCTGACGCGCGTGGCGCTCAAGGAGGGCTCGCTGGTCGTGAACTCGTCGCAGGGTGGCGGGACCAAGGATACATGGGTTCTGGGGGACTGACGCGATGCTGGGAAAAACCGCGGGCGGGCTGTTCTGGATGTTCCGCTATCTTGAACGCGCCGAGAATATCGCGCGCCTTGTCGAGGCGGGGTGGCGCATCGCCCTGACACGCGCGGGCGACGCCGAGAACGAATGGGAATCGGTGGTGACGACCGCTGGCATGCGCGCGGCCTATTGCGCGAAATTCGATGATTTCGACGCGCCCCATGTGATCAACTACCTGTTGCGCGACCCCGACAACGCCTCGAGCGTGATGTCGGCCATGAATGCGGCGCGCTCGAACGCGCGGCTGGTGCGCACGGCCCTGTCCTCGGAAGTCTGGGAGGCGGTCAACGAATGCTGGATGGCGGTCAAGGCGGCCCTGGGCCGGCCCGTGACCGAGCGCACCCTGGCCGACGTGCTGTCCACGATCCGCACCCGCAGCGCCGTTGTGCGCGGGGCGCTGCATGGCACGATGCTGCGCAACGAAATCTACAATTTCTGCCGGATGGGCACCTTCCTGGAACGGTCCGACAACACGGCCCGCATCCTGGATGTCAAATATTACGTGCTGCTGCCCTCGGCGTCTTTCGTGGGGTCCAGCATGGACAATGCGCAATGGGAAAACATCCTGCGCTCGGTCTCGGCGGAACGGTCCTTCAGCTGGCTGCACGGAGGCGAGACGACACCGCAGGGCATCGCGCAATTCCTGATCCTGGACCGCCGCGTGCCCCGTTCGATGGCCTTCTGCTACTCGAAAACGCGCGAGCAACTGGCCCATCTGGAGGGCGAATACGGCACCCGGCAGCCGTCGCAGGACATGGCCGACCGGATGTGCCAGCGTTTCAACCAGCCGATCACGGCCATATTCGACGAAGGCCTGCACGAATTCCTGGATGCCTCGATCCGCGACACGGCCGCCCTTGCCAGCCAGATCGAGCAGGATTTCCGCTTTTATGGGTAGGAGGACGCCATGCGCCTGAAGATCAGCCACGTCACCACCTACAGCTATGACGCACCCGATCACTATGCGTTGCTGCAACTGCGCCTGACACCGCGCAACGGATGCGGCCAGAAAGTGCTGGATTGGGCCACGACCATCACCGGCGGGCAGAAAGAACTGGGCTTTACCGACCAGCACGGCAATCACGTCGATCTGGTGCTGGTGGACCGCGATGCCGTCAAGGTCGAGATCCGCTGCGAGGGCACGATCGAGACCGAGGACCGCGCCGGGGTGATCGGGCCCAACAATGCGATGGCGCCGGTCTGGCTCTACGGGGCGCCGACGCCCGCGACCACGCCGGGGCCACTTCTGCGCAAGCTGGTGACGCAGGCCCGGCGGCTGGAGGCCGAGAACGACCTGGACCGGATGCATCGCCTCTCGGCGCTGATCCTGCAGACGGTTCCCTGGCGCACCGGCAGCACCGATGCATCGACCACCGCCGAGGCCGCGCTTGAGGCCGGGACAGGCGTCTGCCAGGACCACGCCCAAATCATGATCGCGGCCGCCCGTGCCATGGGATACCCCGCGCGCTACGTGTCCGGCTACCTGCTGATGGACGGGCAGACCGAGCAGGAGGCCAGCCATGCCTGGTGCGAGGTCTGCCTTGATCCGCTGGGCTGGGTCGGGTTCGACGTGTCGAACGGCATTTCGCCCGATGATCGCTATGTGCGGGTGGCACTGGGGCTGGACTATGCCGATGCGGCACCGATCCACGGGCATCGCATGGGCAGCGGCAGTGAGGTCATGAATGTGCACTTGCAAGTGGCGCGGCAGACTGATCAAAGACAGGTCCAGTCGGGCCAGGCCCAACAACAAACATCATCATGAGGCGCGCGCGCCCTTTCCGGACACACCGTCATGACCTATTGCGTCGGATACACGCTCAACAAGGGCATCGTCTTCATATCTGACACCCGCACCAATTCGGGCGTCGACAATATCTCGACCTTCCGGAAGATGGCGATCTGGGACACCCCCGATGACCGCTGCATCACGCTTTTGTCGGCGGGCAACCTGGCCACGACACAGGCGGTCGTCAGCCTGCTGGAAGAGCGGTCCAAAAGCCCGCAGGACCGCGCCCCCAGCATCATGGCCGCCGAAAGCATGTTCCAGGTCGCGACCCTGGTGGGCAACACCCTGCGCGAGGTCATCGCCACCCATGCGATGACCGGCCAGCGCGCCGATGCGACCTTCAACGCGACGCTTTTGCTGGGTGGGCAGGTCAAGGGCGGCAAGCAACGCCTGTTCCTGATCTATCCCGAGGGGAATTTCATCGAAGCCAGCGACGACACGCCATTCTTCCAGATCGGCGAGACGAAATATGGCCGCCCCATTCTGCTGCGCGCCTATGACCCCGACATGACCTTCGAAGAAGCGGTCAAGCTGCTGCTTGTGTCCTTTGACAGCACGATCAAGGCGAACCTGTCCGTCAGCCCGCCCCTGGATATCCACATCTACGAAAAGGACAGCCTGCGCCAGGGCCGCACCCTGCGGATCAGCGCGGACGATCCCTATTTTCAGGAAATCTCGAGTGGCTGGGGTGTTGCCCTGCGCGAGGCTTTTTCCAAGCTTCCGGCCTTCAGCTTCGACACTGAATGACGATCAGGGCAAACGAGCCGGCCCGAAGACCTTGTCTTTTTTGATCCTGACCACCCCGATAAGCTGAAAAAAGACCCTTATAGTTGATTATTTTCAACAAGCCCGCATTCAGGGCCCGACAGAGCCGGGATGCGTGATCACGGCTGTCGCCTCGATCTCGACAAGGGCCTCATCCTCGACCAGCCCCGCCACCACCACCATGGTCATCGCCGGGAAATGGCGCCCCAGCACGCGGCGATAGGCCTGCCCGACCTCGGCCTGCCGGGCCAGGTATTCGCGCTTGTCGGTGACATACCAGGTCAGGCGCACCAGGTGTTCCGCCCGGCCGCCTGCCGCCTCGACCACGGCCATGATGTTACGCAGGGCCTGCTCCATCTGGCCGATGAAATCATGGCTGCGAAACACCTGGTCCTCATCCCAGCCGATCTGCCCGCCGACATAGAGGGTGCCATTCTCGCTCAGTACCCCGTTGGCATAGCCCTTCGCGACGGCCCAACCTTGGGGCTGAATGATCCGATGCGCCATTACTCCGTTCCTTTTACCTGAAATTCCAATGCATTGCGCAAATCACCCGCCCAGGGCACCGGGCGCCCATCCGCCCCCACATGCACCAGCGTCGATGTGGCGGTCAGCCGCTGCTCGGCCCCGCATGACACCACGAATGACAGATCAAGGCTGCTGCGGCCAAGGCGGCGGCAGGTCAGGACAATGTCCAGCCAGTCACCCAGGCGACTGGGCGCGGTGAACACCGTGTCGATCCGCGCAGTCGGAACCGCATGGCCGTCATGCAACGCCTCGAAAGGGCATCCCAGCACCTCGTCGAAGAAGCATTCGACCGTGTCGTTCAGCATCTCGAAATAGCGCGGGTAGAAGACGATCCGCGCGGGGTCGCAATCCTTGAACATGACCTTGCGGCGATGGGTCCAGGGCATCCGTCAGACCCCCAGGTAGCGATCGGCCAGATCGGGTGTCAAAGTGTCGGGTCGCCCCGTCCAGACCGATTTGCCGCGCTCGATGATCACCGCGCGATCCGCGATCTTGTTCAACTCTTTCAACGCCTTGTCGACCACAACTATTGCGAGTCCGCTGTCGCGCTTCAGGGTGGCGATGGCCGCCCAGATTTCCTGCCGCACGACCGGCGCCAGACCTTCTGTCGCCTCGTCCAGCAACAGCAGGCGCGGGTTCGTCATCAGCGCACGGGCAATCGCCAGCATCTGCTGCTCGCCCCCCGACAGGGATGCCGCCTTCTGATCCCGCCGCTCCTCTAGCCGCGGGAACAGTTGCGCGATGCGCGACAGGTCCCAATGGCCGGGGCGCGCGCTGGCGATCAGGTTCTCCTCGACCGTCAGGGGCGCAAAGCAGCGCCGCCCCTCGGGCACCAGCCCAAGCCCCAGCCGCGCCGCGCGGAAGGATGGCAGCCTCAGCAGGTTCTGCCCGTCGAAGGTGATCGCGCCGGACACGGCCGGCACCATCCGGCAGATCGCGTGGATCGTTGTCGTCTTGCCCATGCCGTTGCGCCCCATCAGGGCCACGACCTCGCCCGGCGCCACATCGAAGGACACGCCGAACAGCGCCTGCGAGGACCCGTATTGCACGGCCAGATTATCCACTGATAACAGGGTCATGCCGCGTCCTCCTCGCCCAGGTAGGCGCGGCGCACATCCGGGTTGGCGCGGATCTCGGCGGCGGTCCCGGTGGCGATGACCTGCCCGTAGACCAGCACGGAAATACGGTCCGCCAGGGCAAAGACCGCATCCATGTCATGTTCGACCAGCAGGATCGGCGCCTCGGCGCGCAGCCCGTCCAGAAAGCCGGTCAGGCGTTTCGATCCGCCCGCCCCCAGGCCGGCCATCGGCTCGTCCATGAGGAACGCCCTGGGCTTGAGGGTCAGCGCCACGGCGACCTCAAGCTGGCGCCGCTGCCCATGCGACAGCTCTGCCGTGCGCGTGGCCGCATGATCCTGCAGGCCCACCCGCTCAAGCGCCTCGGTCGCGCGGTCCAAAAGCGCGCGGTCCTTCATCACCGGCCGGAAAAACCGCATCACGCCGCCGCGCGCGCCCAATGCGCCCAGCACCGCGTTCTGCAGCACCGTGAATTCCATCGCGAGCGCGGAGATCTGGAACGTCCGCCCCAGCCCCAGCCGCGCCCGCGCCACGGTATCCAGCGCGGTCACATCCTGCCCCAGGAAATGCACCGTCCCGCTGTCAGGCTGCATATTGCCGGCGATCTGCTTGATCAGCGTGGATTTTCCCGCGCCATTCGGGCCGATCAGGGCGTGGATCTCGCCCGGACGCAGATCAAGGCTGATCGCGTCCGAGGCTTTCAGCGCCCCGAAGGATTTGGTGATCCCGCGCGTCTGCAACAATGGCTCAGTCATGCGCCACCTCCCGCCCCGCAAGGGTCCCGATCAAGCCGCCGCGCGCGAACAGCACCACGGCCAGCAGCAGCGCGCCCAGGAAGATTTTCCAGTAGTCGCTGACCCCGCCCAGAAGATGCTCCAGCAGGATGAACAGCGCCGCCCCTGCCACGGGCCCGTAAAGCCGCCCCACCCCGCCCAGGATCACGAAGATCATGATCTCGCCACTGGTGTGCCAGCTGAACATCGTGGGGCTGATGAAACGGTTGAGATCGGCAAAAAGCGCGCCCGCCAAACCCGTGATCGCGCCAGAGATCACGAAGGCCACCAGACGCAGCCGGTAGGGTGCGATGCCGACGGTTTCGACCCTGTCCGCGTTCTGCCGCGCCGCCGTCAGCGCCAGCCCGAAAGGCGCCCGCGACAGCCGTGCGGAAAACAGCAGGGCAAGGCCGAGGATCACGTAGGACAGGATCAGGAACTGCACAGGCACCAGCGTGTTCAGCCCCGGAAAGCTGTTGCGCACATAGATCGACAGGCCATCCTCACCGCCATAGGCGGGCCAGCCGATGGTGAAATAATAAAGCATCTGCCCGAAGGCGAGCGTGATCATGATGAAATACACGCCCGACGTCCTGAGACTGAGCGCCCCGATCAGCAGCGCCGCCAAGGCCGAAGTGATCATCGCCACCAGCCAGATCACCGGCATGGATTTCGTGCCCTCGATCAGGATCGGCCACTCCATGATCGGATCGAAGGTCTGCGCATGGCTGGCCAGAATGCCCATCGCATAGCCGCCGATCCCGAAAAACGCCGCATGGCCGAAACTGACCAGCCCGCCCAGGCCCAGCGCGATGTTCAGCCCCACACCGGCCAGCGCCAGAATGGCAACCTTGGTGCAGAGCGTCAGGATATAGGCCTGGCCCGTGGACCAGGCCCAGAACGGCACCAGCACCAGCAGAAAGGTCAGGCCTGCGTTGATATAGTTTTCGCGCGTCATCTCAGGCGCTCCCATAGAGGCCCGAGGGGCGAACGATCAGCACCACCGCCATCAGGATATAGATCAGCATCGACCCCAACGAGGCGCCGATGGTTGTCGCCGCTGACGGATCAAGAAACAGCGCGAAGAAACGCGGCAGCAGCACGCCGCCCATCGTGTCGGTCATCCCCACCAGCAGCGCGCCCACCAGCGCGCCCTTGATGGACCCGATCCCGCCGATGACGATCACCACGAAGGCCAGGATCAGCACCGGCTCGCCCATGCCGACCTGCACCGACTGGATCGCGCCCACCAGTGCGCCGGCCAACCCTGCCAGCGCCGCACCAAGCGCAAAGACCAGCGTGTAAAGCCTTGATATATCGACACCAAGCGCCGCAATCATCTCGCGGTCGGCCTCGCCTGCACGGATCTGGATGCCGATACGGGTGCGCGCGATCAGCGCAAACAGCCCCCCGGCCACAAGCAGCCCCGCGCAGATGATGAACAGGCGATAGAGCGGATACTGGATGCCGCCCGGCAACGTGACCGGACCGGACAGGTAGCTTGGCACATCAAGATAGAGCGGAAACGACCCGAAGACCCAGCGCGTCCCCTCCGACAGGATCAGGATCAGCGCGAAGGTCGCCAGCACCTGATCCAGATGGTCGCGCTTGTAAAGCCGCCGGATCACCGTCAGTTCGATCAAGGCCCCGGCCGCCGCCGCCGCCGCAAGACTGGCGATCAGCGCCAGCACGAAGGACCCGGTCGCCCCCGCCACCGCCGCCGCGGCAAAGGCCCCGATCATGTAAAGCGATCCATGCGCCAGGTTGATCAGGCCCATGACGCCGAACACCAGCGTCAATCCGGCCGCCATCAGGAACAACATGATCCCGAATTGCAGCCCGTTCAGCATCTGTTCGGCAAAGAGCAGAAAGGTCATGTGGTCCGTCCGCCTGGGGTGAAGTTTACCCGCCCGCGCGCAATCGGCGCGGCCATGGTGCGTGCAGATTGGTCCCGGCACATCCGCGCCGGGACCGGATCAGTGATTACATCTTGCACTCGGCCGCATAGGCATCGACGTGATCTTCCAGTGCGACACCGATGATCTTGTTGGTGAAGATGTCACCCTCCTGGATCACCTCGCGGACATAGATGTCCTGAACGGGATGGTTGTTGGTGCCGAACTTGAAGTCACCCCGCGTGCTGGCGAAATCGGCCTCTTTCAACGCGGCGCGGAATGCGTCCTTGTCCGCGATATCGGCCTTGCCGATGGCCGACAGCAGCAGATTCGCCGTGTCATAGCCCTGGCTTGCGTAAAGCGACGGCAGACGCCCGTATTCCTGCTGGAACGCGGCCACGAAGGTCTGGTTGGCCGCGTTGTCCAGGTCCTTGCCCCATTGCGAAGTATTCACCACGCCCAGCGCGGCCGCGCCCACGGCTTGCAGGATGCCCTGGTCAAAGCTGAAGGCAGGCCCCACCACCGGCAGGCCGACACCGCTGTCGGCATATTGCTTCATGAAGGAAATCCCCATGCCGCCCGGCAGGAAGAAGAAGACCGAATCCGCCCCCGATGCGCGGATCTGCGCGATCTCGGCGGCATAGTCGGTCTGCCCCAGCGTGGTGTAGATCTCGCCGGCCAGTTCACCCTTGTAGAAGCGCTTGAACCCCGTCAGCGCATCGGTGCCCGCCGGATAGTTCGGCGCCAGGATGAAGGTCTTGGCATAGCCCGCCTTGGTCGCATGGGCGCCCGCCGCCTCGTGCAGGTTGTCGTTCTGCCAGGCCACGTTGAAATAATTCGGATGGCAGCCCTTGCCCGCCAGCGCCGAGGGGCCCGCGTTCACCGACAGGTAGATCTTGTCCTGCGCCACCGCCGAAGGCACGACGGCCATCGCCAGGTTCGACCAGATGATGCCTGTCAGCACATCGACATTCTCGGCCTGGATCATCTTGTCGGCCAGCTGCACGGCGATCTCGGGCTTTTGCTGGTCATCCTCGATCACCACCTCGACAGCATCGCTGCCCGACAGTTTCAGCGCCAGCATGAAGCCGTCGCGCGCATCGATGCCAAGCCCTGCACCGCCGCCCGACAGCGTGGTGATCATGCCCACCTTCACCTTGCCTTCAGCCATGGCCGCGCCCGCCGCAAGCAGCGCGGTCGTGGCCAGCATCGCCAGTTTCGTCAGTTTCATCGTGTCTTTCCTCCGTGTTGGCCCCTTTGGGCTTTTGCTTTTGGTCGTTCAGAACGCCTTGAATGTCGGCGTGGTCAGGGTGCGTTCGATTCCGGGAATGTCCAGCAGGTGATCGTTGATATATTTGCCCACATCGGCCCCTTCAGGAATATACAGCTTCATCAGAAGGTCAAACGCCCCGGAAGTCGAGTAAAGCTCGGAATGAATCTCGCGCAGCACGATCTGTTCGGCCACGCGGTAGGTCGTGCCCGGCCTGCAACGGATCTGGACGAAGACGCAGGTCATGGCCGCGCCTCCTTCAGGCGGAAACGCTGGATCTTGCCGCTTTCGGTTTTCGGCAGGCCTTCGCAAAAGACGATGCGGCGCGGATATTTGTAAGGCGCAATCTGCGCCTTGACGTGATCCTGAAGCGCCTTTGCAGTGGTATCCGACGCCTCGGCCCCGTCGCGCAGCACCACATGGGCCTGCACGATGGCACCGCGTTCGGCGTCAGGCACACCGATCACGGCGCATTCGGCCACAAGAGCATGCGACAGCAGCGCCGCCTCCACCTCGGGACCGGCGATGTTGTACCCGGACGAGATGATCATGTCGTCGTTGCGCGCGGCGAAATGCAGGTATCCGTCCTCGTCCATCATGAAAGCATCGCCCGTCACGTTCCAGCCGTCCTGCACATAGGCCGCCTGCCGGTCATCGGCCAGATAGCGGCAGCCGGTGGGCCCGCGCACCGCCAGCCGGCCCACCGTGCCGCGCGCCACCTCGGCCCCGTCTTCGCCGATCACCTTTGCCTCATAGCCCGTCACAGGCTTGCCGGTGCAGGCCGGGCGATGATCGTCAAAGCGGTTGCTGATGAAGATATGCAGCAGTTCGGTCGCCCCGATCCCGTCCAGCATCGGCTTGCCGGTCTTGGCCATCCATTCGGCGTAAACCGGCGCGGGCAGGGTCTCACCGGCGGATACGGCGGCGCGCAAGGATGACAGATCCGCCCCCTGCTCCATCGCCGCCAGCATCGCGCGATAGGCGGTCGGTGCCGTAAAGCACACCGTCGCGCGGTATTTCTGGATGATCTCGATCATGTTGGGGGGCGAGGCGTTTTCCAGCAGGGTCGCCGCCGCGCCAAAGCGCAAGGGAAACACCGCAAGCCCGCCCAGCCCGAAGGTGAAGGCCAAGGGCGGCGAGCCCACGAACACATCCTCGGGCGTCACGCCCAGAACCTCGCGCGCATAGCCATCCGCGATGATCAGCAGGTCACGGTGAAAATGCATCGTGGCCTTGGGCGCGCCCGTCGTGCCCGAAGTGAAGCCCAAAAGCGCCACGTCATCGCGCCCCGTCGGCACGGCCTCGAACTGCACGGGCTTTTCCAGCGCCAGCCGGTCCAGCTCGGCATCATGGTTCGACGTGCCGTCGAATCCGGTCACGCGGGTCAGAAACCGCGATCCCGCCGCGCAGGCCTCCATCTCGTCCATCAGCCGGGTGTCGCACAGGGCATGGGTGATCTCGGCCTTGTCGACGATCTTGGTCAGCTCGCCCGCCCGCAGCATCGGCATGGTGTTCACCACCACCGCCCCCGCCTTGGTCGCGGCCAGCCAGCAGGCCACCATCGCGGGGTTGTTGGCCGACCGGATCAGCACCCGGTTGCCGGGCTTCACCCCCAGATCATCCACCAGCGCATGGGCCAGGCGGTTGGTCCAATCCGACAGTTCCTTGTAGGTCCGCCTGCGCCCGTTGCCGATCAGCGCGGTCCGGTCGCCAAAGCCGCGCGCGACCATCGCATCGGTCAGTTCGACCGCCGCATTCAGCCGCTCGGGGTAATCGAAGCCCTTCAGCAGCAGATCGGGCCATTGCGCGGGCGGCGGCAGGTTGTCCCGCGTGAAAGTGTCCACATGCGCGCTTGGTCCCAGCATCTGCATTACTCCCCCTGAAAGGCCCCCATGGCCTGCCGCGCGATGACCACGCGCTGCACGTCGGACGCGCCCTCGTAGATCCTGAGCGCGCGGATCTCGCGGTAAAGCCGTTCGACCATGGCGCCGGATCGCACCCCGTCGCCGCCGTGCAGTTGCACGGCCATGTCGATCACCTTCTGCGCCTCGTCCGTGGCAAAAAGCTTGGCCATCGCCGCCTCGCGGGTCACGCGGGGCGCACCCGCGTCCTTGGCCCATGCCGCGCGGTAGACCAGCAACGCCGCCGCATCGACCTTGAGGGCCATGTCGGCGACATGCCCCTGCACCATCTGCAGATCGAACAGCGGCGCGCCCTGCACCTGCCGCGCCTGCACGCGGGCCAATGCCTCGTCCAGCGCGCGCCGCGCAAAGCCCAGCGCCGCCGCCGCCACGGTGGAGCGGAACACATCCAGCACCGACATCGCGATGCGGAACCCCTGCCCCCGCTGCCCGATCAGCGCCGATCCCGGCACGCGCACCCCGTCAAAGCGCAACCTTGCCAGGGGATGCGGCGCGATCGTCTCCAGCCGCTCGACCACCTCGAACCCCGGCAGACCCGCCGGCACCACGAATGCCGACAGCCCGCGCGCGCCCGGCGCCTCGCCGGTACGGGCGAAGACGGTATAGACATCGGCAATCCCGCCATTCGAGATCCATGTCTTCTCGCCCCGCAGGACGAACCCGTCCCCATCGGCCTCGGCCGTCATGGTCGAACTGGCCACATCCGATCCCGATTGCGGTTCGGTCAGGGCAAAGGCGGAAATCGCGCGACCCTCGCGCGTGCGCGCCACCCACTCGGCCTTCTGATGGTCGGTGCCGAACAGCGACAGCGCCCCGGTGCCCAGCCCCTGCATGGCAAAGGCAAAATCCGCCAGACCGTCATGGCGCGCCAGCGTCTCGCGGATCAGGCAGAGCGTGCGCACATCCAGCACGCCTTCCATGGCCCCGGAATGCGCCAGCCACCCGCCCTGCCCCAGCATCGCCACCAGCGCGCGGCAGGCCGCATCGGTATCCGCATGATCGACGCCGCCCAGATGCGCCCCGCACCACTGATCCAGCGCGCCGGCCAGGTCGCGGTGCCGGTCCTCGAAAAACGGCCAGTCCAGAAACGACCGATCAGCCATGATGCACAGCCCCCTGCTTCTTCTTGCCAAAAATATCCGAATCCATCGCTCAATCCCCTGCGAAGACGGGCTTTTCTTTCGCAACAAAAGCCTCGTAGGCCCTTACGAAATCCTGCGTCTGCATGCAGATCGCCTGCGCCTGCGCCTCGGCCTCGATGGCTTGATCAATGGACATCGACCATTCCTGCGCCAGCATGGTCTTGGTCATCATGTTCCCGAAATTCGGCCCCGCCGCGATCCGCGCGGCCATCTCCTGCGCGGCCTCCGCCAGCGCGTCCCCCGGCACCAGCCGGTTGAAAAAGCCCCAGCGTTCGGCCTCCTCGGCCGTCATGACGCGCCCGGTATAGAGCAGTTCCGCCGCGCGCCCCTGCCCGATGATGCGCGGCAGGATGGCACAAGCCCCCATATCGCAGCCCGCCAGACCAACGCGGGTGAACAGAAACGCGGTCTTGGCCTCCGGCGTGCCGATCCGCAGGTCCGAGGCCATGGCGATGATCGCCCCCGCACCCACGCAGATACCATCCACCGCCGCGATCACCGGCTTGCCGCAGTTCACGATCGCCTTGACCAGATCGCCGGTCATGCGCGTGAAGGCCAGAAGCTCCTTCATGCTCATCCTGGTCAGCGGCCCGATGATGTCATGCACATCCCCGCCCGAGCTGAAATTGCCGCCGTTCGAGGCGAAGACCACCGCCTTGACGTCATCGGCATAGACCAGATCGCGGAACCAGTCGCGCAGCTCTGCATAGCTGTCAAAGGTCAGCGGGTTCTTCCGCTCGGGCCGGTCCAGCGCGATGGTGGCGATGCCGCCTTCGATCCTGCACAGGAAATGTCGCACATCGGTCCGCATCGTCATTCGGTCGCTCCCTTGTCATCCAGTCTGTTTGCCAGCGTCCTGAGCCGCGCGGCATAGTTGCGCGCCTCCTCGGGGCTGAGTTCGGCCAGCATCGCGTCGATCCAGGCCTCGTGTTCGGCGGCCTGCCGCGCGAAGACCTCGGCGCCCTTGGCGGTCAGCCGCACCAGCGTGGCGCGCCGGTCGCCCGCCACCGGCACGCGCATGACCAGCCCGTCCTCGGCCAGCCGGTCAACGATGCCCGTGACATTGCCGTTCGACACCCGCAGCACGCCCGACAGCGCGCTCATCCGCAGGCCCTGGTCATGCCGGCTCAGCGCCGCCATCACATCGAAGCGTGGCAGGGTGCTGTCGAATTCGGTGCGCATGCGTTCGCGCAGTTCCGCCTCGATCTTGCGGGTGACCGCCAGCAGCCGCAGCCACAGGCGCAGGCGTTGTTTCGATCCCTGTTCCGCCAGTCTGATCTGTGGTGTCCCACTCATATCTCACCTCCCGACACGCTCAATGCATGACCGTTCACCATGGATGCGCCGGGCGAGGCCAGGAACATCACCGCCGCCACCACCTCGTCAGGGGCAATCAGCCGCCCCATCGGATTGTCGCTGACCACCTCGGCCAGCGCCGCCTCTCGCGACAGGTCGAACCGGTTCTGCACGGCGTTGATGGCGGCCTCGGCCAGGTCCGTGTCCACGAAACCGGGGCAGACCGCGTTGCAGGTGATCCCCTTGCCCGCCACATCCAGGGCAACCGACCGCACCAGCCCCAGCACGCCATGTTTCGCCGCCGTATAGGCCGGAACCGTCGCCCCGCCCTTGAGGCTGGCGGTCGAGGCCATGGCGATCAGCCGCCCGCCCGACCCCATGCCGCGCAGCGCCTCGCGGAACAGCAGGAAGGTGCCCGTCATGTTCACCGCCAGCGTGGCGTTCCAATCGGCCAGGCTGACACCGCGCAACCTGCCCGCCACCCCGCCGCCTGCATTGGCGATAACCACATCATAGGGCGTATCGAACAGCGCCGCGACCGCCGCCTCGTCGGTCACATCGGCGGTGCGGCAATCCATGTCGAAGCCCTGCGCCGTCTCTTCAAGTGCGGCCAGCCGTCGCCCGGTGATGGTTACCCGGTCGCCCGTCGCCGCAAAGGCCCGCGCCACCGCCCGCCCGATGCCTGATCCGCCACCTGTGACCAGAACGCGCCGGCTCATACCTTGCCCACCTGTTCGGCGCCACGCTCGGCCAGCCGCATCGCCTGATCCCGCCCCGCGAGGTAGGGCAGCGGCCAGATGGTCTGACGGTCGCCCAGCGCAACCCCGGCATGCAGCGTCCAGTAGGGATCGGCCAGATGCGGCCGCGCCAGGCACACCAGGTCGGCCCGCCCCGCCATCAGGATCGAATTCACGTGATCGGGCTCGTAGATATTGCCCACCGCCATCGTCGCCAGACCGGCCTCGTTGCGGATGCGATCGCTGAAGGGGGTCTGGAACATGCGCCCGTAGACGGGCCGCGCGTCCGTCGATGTCTGGCCCGCGGACACGTCGATGATATCCGCCCCCGCCGCATGGAACATCCGCGCGATCTCGACCGCTTCGGCCGGGGTGACACCATCGTCACCGGCCCAGTCATTGGCCGAGATGCGAACCGACATCGGCTTGGCCGCAGGCCATGCCTGCCGCATCGCCGCGAAGACCTCTAGCGGCCAGCGCATCCGGTTTTCCAGACTGCCGCCGTATTCATCCTTCCGCACATTCGACAAGGGCGAGATGAAGGACGACACCAGATAACCATGCGCCGCATGCAGTTCGATCATGTCGAACCCGGCCCGCGCCGCCATGCCCACAGCCGCCACGAATTCCGCCGTCACCCTGTCCATATCGGCGCGCGTCATCTCACGTGGCACAGCGTTGTCTTTGGACCATGGGATCGCCGAGGCTGACATGACCTCCCAATTCCCCGCATCCAAAGGCGCATCCATCTTTTCCCAGCCCAGCTGCGTCGATCCCTTGCGCCCCGCATGCCCGATCTGGCAGCAGATCTTCGCCTCAGTCTCGGCATGGGTGAAATCCACCAGCCGCCGCCATGCCGCCTCATGCTCGGGCGCGTATAGCCCCGGACACCCCGGCGTGATGCGGCCATCAGCCGAGACGCAGGTCATTTCCGTATAGACCAGCCCCGCGCCGCCCTTGGCGCGTTCGGCATAATGCACGAAATGCCAGTCGGTCGGGCAGCCCTCCACGGCCTTGTATTGCGCCATTGGTGACACCACGATCCGGTTGACCAACGCCATGTCCCGCAGCCGGAACGGCGCGAACATCGGCGCGCGCAGCGGCGCATCGGCTGGCACCCCTGCCTGCGTCTGGAACCACCGCTCGGCCGAGGCCAGCCATTCCGGGTCCCGCAGGCGCAGGTTCTCGTGGCTGATCCGCTGGCTGCGCGTCAGCAGCGAATAGTTGAACTGCACCGGATCAAGGTCCAGGTAGCGCTCCACCTCCTCGAACCATTCCAGCGAGTTGCGCGCCGCCGATTGCAGGCGCAGCACGTCCAGACGCCGCTCTTCCTGATATTTCACGAAGGCCTGTTCCAGCGTGGGTTCGGTATCAAGATAGGTCGCCAGCGCGATCGCGCTGTCCAGCGCCAGACGCGAGCCCGAACCGATGGAAAAATGCGCCGTGGCCGCGGCATCCCCCATCAGCACCACGTTCCGATGGTGCCAGTGTTCGCAATTCACACGCGGGAAGTTGATCCAGACCGCCGATCCGCGCAGGTGATTGGCATTCGACATGAGGTCATGCCCGCCCAGATGCCCCGCAAAGATCTTGCGGCAGGTCTCGACCGTCTCTTCCTTGGTCATCTCGGCAAAGCCCCAGGCATCCCATGTCGCCTGCGTGCATTCCACGATGAAGGTCGCCGTATTGTCGTCGAACTGGTAGGCATGGGCCCAGACCCAGCCGTGCGCCGTCTTCTCGAAGATGAAGGTGAACGCATCGTCGAATTTCTGATGCGTGCCCAGCCAGATGAACTTGCACAGGCGTGTGTCCACATCAGGCTTGAAATGTTCCGCCCACTGGCTGCGGACACGGCTGTTCAACCCGTCGGCCGCCACCACCAGATCATAGTCGCGCGCGTAATCCTCGACCGGGCCCACCTCTGTCTCGAACCGCAGGTCGACACCCAGCTCCGCCGCGCGCTCCTGCATGATCGTCAGCAGCTTCATCCGCCCGATGCCCGCAAACCCATGTCCGCCCGACACGGTGCGATGCCCGTCATGCACCACGGCGATATCGTCCCAATAGGCGAAGTTGTCACGGATCGTGGCGGCGCTGACCGGGTCATTGGCTTCAAGGTTGCCAAGCGCATCATCCGACAGCACCACGCCCCAGCCGAAGGTGTCATTGGGGCGGTTACGCTCGAACACGGTGATCTGCGCGTCAGGCTGGCGCAGCTTCATCGAGATGGCGAAATAGAGCCCTGCCGGACCGCCCCCAAGACATGCAATCTTCATGCCGCGCCTCCTGCGATGATGTCACGGGCAAAGCCTATCCGGGCGGAATTATATTTCAAGCCTAAATGTTTTAAGTTTGAAATAAATCTGCGGCAAGGCAAGCAGCCAGCCCGCCTGTCCGCCACACAATCTTCCGGGATCAGGCGGGCACAAGCTTACGCTGCGTCAAGCCTGCCACATCCAGAGGAAAATCGCGGGCCAACCTATTGTTTGCCCGCGCCTCTGGCCCAAATAAGGCCCAGCGCGCATTCGATGCCAGTTTTTGAAGTGAATATGCCGGTTTGGGGGGCTCCCTGCACCGGACAAGGCGAAACCGTGTTGCACACAGGGTTTCAACCTCTTTAAAACGGCGCAACCGCATTGCCGCCAACGGTATGTCAGGTCGACCAGGGAGCCCAACACGTGTCTTTGATCCTCATCGCTGCCCTTCCGTTTCTCGGTGCGCTTCTTCCTGGTCTGATGATCCGTTCCGGTCGGACCGCCTGCGCCTGGGCCACGGCCTCGGTCACGCTGACCGCGCTGATCGGCCTGCTGGTCCACGCGCCCGCCGTGATGCGCGGAGAGGTGATCCAGTACCAGTTGGAATGGATGCCGCTGCTGGGGCTGAACGTGAATTTCTTCCTGGACGGTCTGGGCCTGCTGTTCGCGGGCCTGATCCTGGGGATCGGCCTGCTGATCATCATCTATGCGCGGTTCTACCTGTCGCGGCAGGACCCGATGGGCCAGTTCTATACCTATCTGCTGCTGTTCCAGGGCGCGATGGTGGGCATCGTGCTGTCCGACAACGTCCTGCTGATGCTGATCTTCTGGGAACTGACCTCGTTGTCGTCCTTCCTGCTGATCGGCTATTGGAAACACCTGCCCGAAGGGCGGCAGGGCGCACGCATGGCGCTGGCCGTGACCGGCATGGGTGGCCTGGCGCTGATCGGGGGCATGCTGATCCTGGGCAATATCGTGGGCAGCTATGACCTGACCGTGATCCTGCAGAACAAGGAACTGATCCAGGCCAGCCCCCTCTACCTGCCCGCGCTGATCCTGATCCTTCTGGGGTGCTTCACCAAATCCGCGCAATTCCCCTTCCATTTCTGGCTGCCGCACGCGATGGCGGCACCCACGCCCGTGTCGGCCTATCTGCATTCGGCCACGATGGTGAAGGCGGGGCTGTTCCTGATGGCGCGGCTCTGGCCGGTGCTGGCGGGCACGCCCGAATGGTTCTACATCGTGGCCACCACGGGTCTGATCACCATGGTGCTGGGCGCGGTGATCGCGCTGTTCAAGGATGACCTCAAGGCGCTTCTGGCCTTTTCGACGGTCTCGCATCTGGGCCTGATCACCATGCTGCTGGGCTTCGGCACGCCCTTTGCCGCCGTTGTCGCAGTGTTCCACATCATCAACCATGCCACCTTCAAGGCGGCACTTTTCATGAGCGCGGGCATCGTCGATCACGAGACCCATACCCGCGACATCAAGCGCCTGGGCGGATTGCGCCACCTGATGCCCGTGACCTTCACCATCGTCATGGTGGCGGGCCTGTCGATGGCCGGCATTCCGCTGTTCAACGGCTTTCTGTCCAAGGAAATGATGCTGGATGCGGCAACCGATGCGGCCTGGAACGGCAACCATTGGCTGGTGCCCGCGCTGGCCACGCTGGGGGCGCTTTTCTCGGTCGCCTATTCCTTCCGCCTGATCGTGCATACCTTCCTGGGCCCGAAGCGCGATGATTACCCGGCCAAGCCGCATGATCCCGGATTTGGCATGTGGGCCCCGCCCGCGCTGCTGGCGGTGCTGGTGGTGCTGATCGGCATCATGCCTGCGCTGATGGTCGGCCCCTTGGTCGCCACCGCATCCAGCGCCGTGATCGGGGGCGAGTTGCCCTATTACTCGCTCAAGATCTGGCACGGCGTGAACGCGGCCCTCTTCATGTCGATCGCGGCTGTCGCGGGCGGCCTCGTCCTGCTGGCGCTGCATCGCCCGCTGGATGCCGCCTGGATCCGCGCCCGCCGCCCCGAGGCCAAGACGATCTTCGACGCGATGATGCGCGCCGTGACCGGCGCGGCCAATGCGCTGACCGATGGTCTGCACAACGGCGCGATGACACGTTATGCCGCCGTCTTCACGCTGGCCGTGATCCTGGCTGGCAGCGCGGCCTGGTTCGGCGGCACCAATCCCGCCCCCGCGCGCGAGGCTTTGGCCATCGGCCCCGTCCCCCTGATCGGGTGGATCCTGCTGATGGTGGCGACGGTCTGCATGGTGGCCTTCCACCGCAACCGCCTGCTGTCG
The DNA here is from genome assembly GCA_030758115.1 of Paracoccaceae bacterium. Taxonomy (GTDB): domain Bacteria; phylum Pseudomonadota; class Alphaproteobacteria; order Rhodobacterales; family Rhodobacteraceae; genus Seohaeicola. The sequence continues at coordinate 133,658 of JANREX010000102.1, forward strand.
CTGGTGCTGATGGGGATCGTGGGCCTGATCGTGTCGGTGGCCTTCGCCTATATGTCCGCCCCCGACCTTGCGCTGACCCAGATCTCGGTCGAGGTGGTGACGATCATCCTTCTGCTGCTGGCGCTGAACTTCCTGCCCAAGCAGACACCGGTGGAAAGCGGCAGCGCGCGCCGGTTCCGCGACGGCACCATCGCCGTGCTGGGCGGTCTTGCCGTGGGTGGCCTGTCGCTGGCCATGCTGCTGTCGGATTTCTCGCAGGAAAGCATCTCGGCCTTCCATCTGGCCAATTCCAAGCCCGGCGGCGGCGGCACCAACGTGGTCAACGTGATCCTCGTGGATTTCCGCGGCTTCGATACATTCGGCGAGATCATCGTTCTGGGCATCGCCGCCCTGGTCATCTACGCGATGACGGAATCGGTGCTGAACAGCCCCGTGGGCGTCTGGCTGAAAAAGCGCCCGATCAACCCGCATGAGGCCGGTGACCGTCACCCGCTGATGATGGTGGTGGCGACCCGCGTGATGATGCCCATTGCCCTGATGGTCGGTGTCTTCATCTTCCTGCGCGGCCATAACGAACCGGGTGGCGGTTTCATCGCCGGTCTGATCGTGGCGATCGCACTGGTGATGCAATACATGGCCAGCGGCTTTGACTGGGCGACGGCACGCCAGCGCTACCCATACCACATGATCATCGCGCTGGGGGTCTTTGCCGCCGCCTTTACCGGGATCGGATCCTGGTTCGCCGATCGGCCCTTCCTGACCAGCAACTACGGCTATTTCCAGATCCCCCCGATGGGCGAGTTCGAACTGGCGACCGCCATGGCCTTTGACGTGGGCGTCTTCCTCTGCGTCGTGGGCGCGGTGATGCTGGCGCTGGAAAGCCTGTCGCGCTTTGCCCACCGGGCCGGTGACCGGCCCAGCCCCTACCCCATGGATATCGACCCCTCGCGGGATCTGCCGCAGGAGGCGAAGGACGCGTAATGGAATACCTTCTTGCAAGTGCAATCGGCGCCATGACCGCCGCCGGGATCTACCTGCTGCTGCGGCAGCGCACCTTTCCGGTGATCCTTGGCATCTCGATGCTGACCTATGCGGTGAACCTGTTCCTCTTCGCCTCGGGGCGGATTGCGATCAACCTGCCGCCGGTGCTGCTGAACAAGACGCCCACATATACCGACCCGCTGCCGCAGGCTTTGGTGCTGACCGCGATCGTGATCTCCTTCGGGATGACGGCGGTGGTGGTGCTGATGGGCCTTGGCGCCTATCTGTCGGCCCGCACCGATCATGTGAACCTGAATGAGGGCCAGGACGACAGCGCGGAGGCCGGCAAATGAACCACTGGATCATCGCCCCCGTCCTTCTGCCCGCCCTGATCGCGGCCGTCATCATCCTGGCCGCCCGCTACCAGGTCGCGCTGCAGCGCGTCTTTTCGGTTGCCTCGACCGTCGGGCTTCTGGGCATCTCGACCGGCCTGCTGATCGAAAGCATGAGCGGCCGGATCGGTGTCTACGAGCTGGGCAACTGGCCTGCGCCCTTCGGCATCGTGCTGGTGCTGGACAGGCTGTCGGCCACGATGATCACCCTGACCTCGGCGCTGGCCGTGGCGGTGGTGCTCTATGCCATCGGGTCCGGCTGGGACAAGCGCGGCCATCATTTCCATGCGCTGTTCCAGTTCCAGCTGATGGGCATCCTGGGCGCCTTCCTGACGGGCGACGCCTTCAACCTGTTCGTGTTCTTCGAGGTCCTGCTGATCGCCTCCTACGGGCTGATGATCCATGGTGGCGGCGCGGTGCGCTTGCGCGCGGGCGTGCAATACGTGCTCTACAACCTGCTGGGCTCGACCCTGTTCCTGTTCGCGCTTGGCACGATCTATGCGGTGACCGGCACGCTGAACATGGCCGATCTGGCGCTGCGCGTGGCCGAGCTTCCGGCGGATGACACGGCGATGATCCGCGTGGCCGCGATCCTGCTGCTGCTGGTCTTCGCGGTGAAGGCCGCGCTGATCCCGCTGCATTTCTGGCTGCCCGCCACCTATGCCGAGGCGCCGGCCCCCATTGCCGCCCTCTTCGCGGTGATGACCAAGATCGGCGCCTATGCGATCATCCGCATGTACACGCTGGTCTTCGGCCCCGATGTGGCAGTCACCGCCGACATCATCGGCCCCTGGCTGATGCCTGCGGCCATCGTGACGCTGGTCATCGGCATGGTGGGCGTACTTGGCGCCACCCATCTGGGCCGGCTGGCCGCCTTCGCCGCCGTCGGCTCCATGGGTACGCTGCTGATTGCCGTTGCGCTGTTCACGCCGCAGGCGACCACGGCAGCGCTGTACTACATGATCCATTCCACCCTGGCCGGTGCAGCCCTGTTCCTTGTCGTCGACATGGTGCGCGCACGCCGCCTGTCCGAGGATGACGCCATCGCCTCGCGCCCCGCCATCGCGCAGAACGGGCTGATCGCGGCCTATTTCTTTGCCACGGCCATCGCCATGGCGGGGATGCCGCCGCTGTCGGGCTTCCTGGGCAAGCTGCTGGTGATGGACGCGGTGCGGGCGCATGACCTGGTCTGGGTCATCTGGGCCGCGATCCTGATCGGATCGCTGATCGCGGTCGTGGGCTTTGCCCGCGCGGGCAGCATGGTGTTCTGGAAGGTCGAAACCCCGCCCGAGGGTACGGCAGAGGACGCCGCCCCCCACGCCCCGGCAGCCGCCCTGCCCTTCGTGGCGACCGGCGCCCTGGTCGCGGGCATCGTGGCGCTGACCGTCTTTGCCGGGCCGGTGACGGCCTTCCTGTCGGATACATCGGCGCAGATCTTCGACCGGCAGTCCTATATCGCGGCCGTCATGGAAACGCCCCGCGCCATCGAAGCTGAAAACCTGCCTCTGGAGGGGACGAAGAAATGATCGCACGCATCCTTCCTCATCCTTTGCTGACGCTGACACTGGTCGTTGTCTGGCAGATGCTGGTGAATTACGTCTCGCTCGGCACGCTGGTCTTCGGCCTGATCCTGGGCATCGTGATCCCGCTGATCACCGCGCCCTATTGGCCGGACCGTCCGCGCCTGAAGAACCCCGCCATGATCGTCGAGTTCATCCTGGTCGTGCTGTGGGACATCGTGGTGGCCAATATCGTCGTGGCCAAGACGATCCTGTTCACCCGCAACACGTCGATGCATCCCGCATGGATCAGCATCCCGCTGGATCTGCGCACCCCCGAGGCGATCACCGTACTGGCCGGGACCATCACCATGACACCCGGCACCGTCAGCAGCGATGTGGCCGCCGATGGCCGCAGCCTGCTGGTGCATTGCCTGGACGCGCCCGACCCGGACGCGGTGCGCGACGAGATCAAGCAGCGCTACGAGCGTCGCCTGAAGGAGATTTTCGAATGATCCTGACCTCTGCCCTGATCTTCACAACCGGCTGTTTCGCGCTGGCCCTCTTGATGAACCTCTGGCGGGTCGTCAGCGCGCCGGGCGTGCCGGACCGCATCCTTGCGCTGGACACGATGGTGATCAATTTCATCGCGATCCTGGTGCTTTACGGGATCATCGAAGGCACCGCCGTCTATTTCGAGGCCTCGATCCTGATCGCCATGGTCGGCTTCATCTCGACCGTGGCCTATGCGCGCTTCATGCTGCGCGGCAACATCATCGAATAAGGGGGGATCGGACATGAGCGCAGACATGGCACTCTGGCAGGAAATCGTCCTGGCGGTCTTTCTTGTGACAGCCGGCATCTTCGGGCTGGTGGGATCCTTCGGGCTGATCAAGCTGCCTGACCCGATGACGCGGCTGCATGCGCCCACCAAGGCGACCACGCTGGGCGTCGGCGGTGTGCTGATCGCCTCGATGCTTTATTTCTTCTTTGCCAAGGGGCACCTGAGCTTTCACGAGCTGATGATCACGCTGTTTCTGTTCCTGACCGCGCCGATCACCGCGCATTTCCTGGCCAAGGCGAACCTGCACACCGATGTCAATCGCGACGCGGTCCCGCCCCCCGCCGGTGATCGCCCCTGGGCGGGCTTTGAAAGCGACGAGGCCCGGCGCATCGCCGAGGATAAGGCGTCGAAAGGCGCATGACCCTCGCAGACCACAGCCTGCGGCCACGCGACGCCCTGATCGTGGCCCATGGCGCGCCCGCGGATCCCGCACCGCAGGAGGAGGTTCTCAAGGCGCTGGCCGCGGCCACGGCCCCCCACCTGCCGCAAGACTGGCGCGTGCGCGGCGCGACCATGGCCGCCGAAGGTGCGCTTGAAGCAGCACTGGACGGGCTGAATGATCCGCTGATCTATCCCTTTTTCATGGCCGAAGGCTTCTTTACCGGGACATTGCTGCCCCGCCGCCTGACTGCGGCCGGGGTCTCGGGCGCGGTGCAGACAGCCCCTTTCGGGGTGGACCCCGCCCTGCCCGCCCTGATGGCGCGCGTCGCACTTGAGGCCGCACAGGCATCCGGGATCACCCCAGCCGACAGCGCGCTTCTGGTGGCGGCCCATGGGAGCAAGGTATCGCGCACATCCGCCGACAGCACCCATGCGATGGTGACCGCCCTTGGTCCGCTGACAGGGTTCGGGCGCATCCTTGCGGGTTTCGTCGAAGAGGCCCCGTTCCTTGAGGATCAGGCCCGCGCCTTGGCGCGTGGCATCTGCCTGCCCTTCTTCGCGCTGGAAGCAGGCCATGTCGTGGGCGATATCCCCGAGGCGATGGATGCGGCCGGATTCGCCGGCCCGATCCTGCCCCCCATCGGCCAGCACCCCGAGGTGCCGGAACTGATCGCAGCGGCCTTGATGCGCGCGGCGGCGGAAACACCCGCCGCCTGAGCCACCTCAGGCGAAGAGGTCGCCGAACCGGTTGCGCAACTCGTTCTTCTGCACCTTGCCCATCGTGTTGCGCGGCAGCGCCTCGACGATCTTCAGCGACTTGGGCTGCTTGAACCGCGCAAGGCTGGCGCGCAGCACTGCGTCGATCGCGTCCAGATCGGGCGATTGGCCCGGTTCCGCCACGATCACACCCAGCACGGCCTCGCCAAAGTCAGGATGCGGCACGCCCACCACGGCGCTTTCCAGCACGCCGGGCTGATCATCCAGGATCAGCTCGACCTCCTTGGGGTAGACGTTGAAACCGCCGGTGATGATCAGGTCCTTCTGCCGCCCCACGATGGACAGATACCCGTCCTCGTCGAACCGGCCCAGGTCGCCGGTGATGAAGAACCCGTTGTCGCGCAGTTCCTCGCGGGTCTTTTCCGGCATCTGCCAGTACCCCTTGAAGACGTTGGGCCCGCGCACCTCGATCATGCCCACCTCGCCCTGCGGCAGCACCGCGCCGCTGGTCGGATCGGTGACGACCACCTCGACCCCCGGCAGCGGAAAGCCCACGGTGCCCGCGCGCCGGTCACCGGCGTAAGGGTTCGAGGTGTTCATGTTGGTTTCCGTCATCCCGTAGCGTTCGAGGATCCGGTGGCCGGTGCGCTCTTCGAACTGCACATGGGTTTCGGCCAGAAGCGGCGCCGATCCCGACACGAAAAGCCGCATATGCGCTGTCAGATCGGCGGTGAAGCGCGGATCGTCCAGCAAACGGGTATAGAAGGTCGGCACCCCCATCATCGAGGTCGCGCGCGGCATCAGGCGGATCATGTCATCCATGTTCAGCCCCGGCAGAAAGATCATCGCCCCCCCGGCCAGCAGCGAGATATTCGTCGCCACGAACAGGCCATGGGTGTGGAAGATCGGCAGCGCATGCAGCAACACGTCCTCTTCGGTAAAGCGCCATTCGCGGGTCAGAACCTCGGCATTGGACAGAAGGTTGCCATGGGTCAGCATCGCCCCCTTGGACCGCCCCGTGGTGCCCGAGGTATAGAGGAAAGCCGCCAGATCATCCGCATCGCGCGCAACCGGCGTGAACTGGTCGGATTGCGCATTCACCAGATCGGCAAAGCTGCCCGATCCATCGCCATTGAGCACCATCAGCCGGGCATCATGCGCCTGCGCGACAGGGGCCAGCCCCTCGGCCTTGGTGCCATCGGCCAGCAGCAGCCTGGGCGTGGCATTGCCCACGAAATAATCGATCTCAGGCGCGGTATAGGCGGTGTTCAGCGGCAGAAAGATCGCCCCCGCCGCGACGGCACCGCCATAGACGGCCAGCGCCATGGGCGATTTGTTGATCTGCACCGCGATGCGGTCGCCGGGTTGCACGCCACTTGCGACAAGAGCATTCGCAACACGGTTGACCATGGCCAGAAAGGACGCGCCGCTGATCTCTGTCCCGTCGGGCAGGATCAGAAACGGGCGGGTGCGCCCCGCCTGCGGCGCAAAGAAAGCATCGAAAAGCAGGTTAGCCATGGGTCTTCAGTCCTTTTTCCTTCCGGTCTTTCGCCGGTCCGGTCAGCGCCTTGACACCGCGCGCGGCGGCAATGGTCTGATGGGTGGCGAATGCCTCGTGGTTTTGTTCCACCCGCGCCGGATCGTAAAGATAATTCACCATCGCGCTGCAGGATTGTTGCCGCCCCTTGGGCGACAGGTCGGCGCCGGCGTGGATCTCGTGCACCTCGGCGCCATTGCCCAGGTGGAACCGCGCCACCGGATCGAGCGGCGCGCCGTCCTCGGCCTTGGCCTCGAGCAGGTAGCGCGCGGCGGTGCGGCGCAGCGCCTCGGCATCCAGCTTGACCGGATCCTTGCCCAGCATCGCGCGCGCCTCGTCATCCTGTGTCTCGATCCAGCGGGTCAGGCCGGGGATCGGCGACAGCGTGACGAAGGTCTTCAGCCCCGCCACCTCGCGGCCCAGCACATCGACCACCTGCTTGATCAGCGAGTTGCCGAAGGAAATGCCGCGCAGCCCGGCCTGGCAGTTCGAGATGGAGTAGAACACCGCCGTGTCCACCTGGGACGGCGACAGCGCGCTGCGATCCTCTGCCAGCAGCGGACCGATGGCGCCGGGAATGCCGCGCGTCAGCGCCACCTCGACGAAGATCAGCGGATCATCCGGCATGGCCGGATGAAAGAAGGCGAAACAGCGCCGGTCCGGCGGTTCCAGCCTGCGGCGCAGATCGTCCCAGCTGTGGATCTCGTGCACGGCCTCATAGGCGATGATCTTTTCCAGGATATTGGCCGGGCTTTCCCAGCCGATCCGCCGCAGCACCAGGAAACCCCGGTTGAACCACGAGGCAAAGAGATGCCGGAAATCCAGATCCACCCGCGCAAGGTCAGGCTCGGCCTTGGCCTGCTTCATCAGATCGACGCGCATCGCAACAAGCTCGGCTGTCCCACCGGGGGCCTGGTTCAGGCGGCGCAGCAATTCCTGGCGGGGCGGTTCGGCCACGGCCAGAAGCGCCGACAGGTGCCGCGCATCAGGCGTATCCGCATAGGCCTGCGCGGCCAGGGTCACGGCGGCGGGATCAAGGTCCATCTCATCGGCCAGAAAGCGGAAGAACGCCGCCTTTTCCGCCACATCGGCCTGCCGGTAGCGCATCAGCACTTCGGCGGCGCTTTTCATCCCCGAGACCTCGCCCTGCCCGGTCAGCAGGGCGCGGCACAGGGCCGGCAGCGGCTTGCCGCTGGCCGTCACATCACCGGGGCGCTTGCGCTCGAACAGGGTCGACAGCAGATCACCCAGCGCCCAACCGCCCAGATCCCAGCCGCGCGACATCAGACCGGCCCCATGACCATGTCCGGCAGCCATGTGGCGATCCCGGGGAAGAAGCACAGGATCACGATGGCCAGCACCATGCAGCCCACATAGGGAAGCGATCCGCGCAGGATGGTCTTGAGCGGAATGTCCGGCGCGATCGAGTTGATCACGTAGAGGTTCAGGCCCACGGGTGGCGATATCAGGCCGATCTCCATGTTGATCGTCAGGATCACGGCGAACCAGTAGGGATCGAACTCGGCCGCGATGATGATCGGCATCAGGATGGGCGCCGCCATCAGGATCACCGCGACGGGTGGCAGGAAGAAGCCCGCGACCAGCAGGAAGACGTTGACGATCCCCATCAGCACCCAGCGGTTGACATCCAGGTCGGAAATCCAGGCCGCGATCGACTGCGTGATGTAGAGCGAGGACAGCATGTAGGAAAACACGCCCGCCGCCCCGATGATGAACAGGATCATCACGGATTCGCGGGTGCTGTCCGACAGGATGGTCCACAGCTTCTTGGGCGACCACAGCCGGTAGATGATCATCGCGATCACAAGGCACAGAAGCGCGCCCACGGCTGCGGTTTCCGACGGTGTCGCGATGCCGCCATACATGGCGTAGAGCACGCCGATGATGATCAGGATGAAGGGGATCACGCGCGGCAGGATCTCCAGCTTCTGCTTCAGCGTATAGCTGCGCTGCGCCAGAACCTCGGCCGATCCGTTGCGCCAGGTGTCGTAGATCGACCATGCCATGAACAGGCCGACCAGCAGCAGGCCCGGCATCACGCCCGCCAGGAACAAGCGCCCGATGGATGTCTCGGTGGCGATCCCGTAGACGATCATGGTGACCGATGGCGGGATCAGGATGCCCAGCGTGCCGCCCGCCGCGATCGAGCCTGCGGCGACCTCGTCCGGATAGCCGCGCTTGCGCATCTCGGGGATGCCCATCTTGCCGATGGCGGCACAGGTCGCGGGGCTGGACCCGGACATGGCCGAAAACAGCGCACATGCGCCCAGGTTCGACATCACCAGGCCGCCCGGCACGCGGGTCAGCCACCGCTCCAGCGCCTCGTAGAGATCGGCACCCGCGCGGGTCGATGAAATGGCGGCCCCCATGATGATGAACATCGGGATGGACAGCAGCGCAAAGGAATTCAGCTTGCCAAAGAAGATCTCGGGCATCAGTTCCAGCGACCGCATCCCGTCAAAGACCAGCAGGAAACCGGCCGATACGATCAGCAGCCCCGAGGCGACGGACACGCCCGAGAACAGAACGACAATGGTCATGAAGGCGACCAGAAGGCCCAGCGACAAGGGATCCATCATCAATCCTCCAGACCGAAGGGGCGATCGACGCCCAGTACAAGCGCCGCAAGATCGGCCACCAGTTGCAGCAGGTAAAGGCCGAAGCCCAGCGGCAGCGCGATCAGCGGCACCCAGAGTTTCGGTGCCCAGACCGTTTCACTGCGCCATCCGCGTTCCCAGGCGACGTGCCAGAACTCGAACCCGTAAAACAGCATGACACCGATGACCGCGATGGTCAGAAGCAGGACGAAACCGGCAAGATACTTGCGCGCGGCCCCCTTCAGCAGGATCGGCATCAGGTCGACATTCACATGCCCCCGCAGGCTTTGCACATATGGCAGCCCCAGCAGGGTCGCCGCGATCATCAGATAGATCACCGCCTCGGTCTGCCAGATCGTGGACTGGCCCATGACGAAACGGACGAAGATCATCTGGCAGGTGATCAGCACCGAGGCCAGGATCATCACTGCGGCGATCCAGCCACAAACGGTCGACAGGCCCTTTATCAGGCGCAGGATCAGGTAGCCGCCAGTGCTGGCGGCACGGGCAGAGGGCAGGGTTGCCATGGGACAGGCTCCGATGCTTGGGGGTGGGCTTGGGGTCCGGGCGGCATGTGCACCGCCCGGACAGGATCAGCTCAGACGGTCGCGATCACTCGACAGCCAGCGCCATGTCCAGCAGCGCCTGACCGTTCGGCACGCTGTCCACGAAGGATTTGTACGAGCTTTGCTTGGCCAGATCGAGCCAGGCGTTGAAATCGTCCTGGGTCATCTCGGCGATGGTCACGCCTGCCGCCTTGAACACTTCGACCGAGGCCGCATCTTCCGCCTTGGCCTGCTCCAGGTACCAGGCTTCGGCCTTCTCCGCCGCAGCCAGAAGCGCCGTTTTCTGCGCGTCGGTCAGACCCTCGAAGGTCGATTTGTTCATCATGACCGGCTGGTACATGAACCACAGCGCCACATCGCCCGCGGGCGTGTAGCACTTGACCTGCTCCTGCAGGCGGAACGAGGCGAAGGACGAGGACGAGGTGTTGACCGCCTGAAGCACGCCGGTCTGCATCGCGTTGTAGATTTCCGACGACGCCATGGACGAGATCGACGCCCCGGCCGCCGCCAGCATTTCCTCGAAGGCCTTGCCGGCTGCGCGGGTGCTCAGGCCGTTCACATGCTCGGGACGGGTGATGCAGTCGCCCACGCTGGCGAAACCGCCTGCAAGGTAGCCATGGACCAGGATCATGATGTCATCCTCGGCCATGATCTTTTCGATCTCTTCCATGAACGGGCTTTCGTTCAGGCGTGCGGCATGGTCGTGGTTCTTCACCAGGCCCGGCATCAGGGTCAGGTTGTATTCGGGACGCTGGCCGCCGGAATAGGACAGCGGGTAGACGATCATGTCCACCTGTCCGCGCGACAGCGGGTTGTACTGCTCGCGCGCCTTCAGCAGCGACTGCGAGGGGAAGATCTTGATGTCGAGGTCGACATTGGCGGCGGCAACATCGGTGGCGATCATCTCGGCGACCTTGTGGCGCACATCGCCGGTCGACCACTGGTGCGACAGGCGCAGTTCGGTCGCATTGGCGGCCGACAGGCCCATTCCGAATACCGCAAGGGCCGCTGCAGCGGCGAAAGTTCTGATGGTCATGTTATCCTCCCAGATGGATGTGCTGCGGACTCCCTCCCGCAATCGGGACGATCCTGCGCGGCGCTGCATCCAATGTCAAACGTTTTGTATACAAGAATTCGATTGCCCAATACCAAGCTGCGGGATACGATTGCACACATGAACACACGCATGGCCGATAATGTGCGCGAAGCACTTGAACAGATGATCGTCACCGGCGAATTCGCCGATGGCGAAAGGCTGGACGAGATCCGGCTGGCCGAACGGTTCCATGTCTCGCGCACCCCCCTGCGCGAGGCGTTCCAGATGCTGGCGGCCTCGGGCCTTGTGGAATTGGTGCCGCGCCGCGGTGCCTTCGTGCGCCACCCCGCCTTTCACGAGATGATCGAGATGTTCGAGGTCATGGCCGAGCTGGAGGCCGTCTGCGGCCGACTGGCGGCGCGGCGGGTCACGCCCGAGGTGCTGGAACAGGTCCGCGCCACGGTGATCGCCTGCGAGGCGGCGGTTGAGGCGGGTGACAGCGATGGCTACTACCGCGAGAACGAACATTTCCACCAGCTGATCTATGCCGCATCCGGCAACGATTTCCTGGCCCAGGAATCGCAACGCCTGCACAAGCGGCTGCAGCCTTTCCGGCGGATGCAGTTGCGCGTGCGCGGACGGATGATCCAGTCGCTGACAGAGCATCGCCAGATCCTGACCGCGCTGGAAACCGGCGACAGCGACACGGCCGAGGCGGTGCTGCGCGATCACGTGGCGGTGCAGGGCGGCAAGTTCAACGACCTGATGGCCAGCTACAAGCAATCCAACCTGCGCGCCAATTCCCAGCCCATGGCGATGCGGGGCTGATCCCGATGTCTGTCCCACGATGGGACATTTGATGACACAAGCGATTTCAATAGGTTGGAAGATTTAGGTAGGCAAATCTTAACGAATCCCCCGCAAGAGACAGTGCGATTTGCCCGAATGCCCCGAGGACGCAGGCGATGATACGAACGACCCTTGCCCTGATCACGCTCGGCCTGTCGCTGTTTTTTGCCTATGGCTGGTACACGCAATATTACATCCGCCGCACCTGCTTCAACGAGGCAGGCCGCTGCCTCGACGCGGAAACGGGCGTCATCTACCTGGAGCAGTCGGGCCCCATATGGCTGTTACTGGCCGTTCTTGCCTTTGCGATAACGGTCTGGCTGGCTTGGCAAATCCGCAGAGCCTGAAGGACAAGGGCGCCGGCGACGTAGAGGTTTATTCACGCGGCAGCATGCGGGCGAATGCACGGTTTGCCCCGGAAAAATGCCCTGACCTTGTCGGATTTCGAAGGAAAGGCCGCTTTCGGCCCAAAGGAGACATC
>JANREX010000103.1 GCA_030758115.1 Paracoccaceae bacterium
GCTGGCCACCGGGGTTGAACTGTTCCTGCAGGTCGCGGAACGCCTGATCGGACAGGCCCTGCTGGTCGCGCAGTGTTTCCGCCAAACCTTCCATGGCCTGCTGGCCCGGCGACTGCTGACCCTGCCCGCCCTGCCCTTGCGTGACCTGCATGTTCTCCATCAGACGCTGCAATTCCTCAAGCGCCTGCTGCGCCTCGGCCATGCGCCCCTGCTCCATCAGTTCCTGGATGCGGTCCATCATGGCCTGCAGGTCATCCTGACCCATCTGCATGCCACCTTCTGCCATCTGCTGATTGTCCTGGAAGGTGCCGTCGCGCATGGCCTGCTGGGCCAGCTGGTTCATGTAATTCTGCGTGGCGTCCCGCAATTCCTGCATCAGCTCGGCGATTTCCTCGTTCGAGGCGCCGTTCTTCATCGCCTCCGACAGCCGCTCCTGCGCGCGCTGCAGCCGCTCAAGCGCATCGTCCAGGTCACCGTCTTCCAGCAACAGGGCAAGGTCCCACAGGGCCTGCGCGATCTCGTCGCGCTGCTCTGATGTCAGCCCGTATTCGGTCATCGCCTCAAGCCGGCGCAGGATCACGCGAAACCGCAGATAGGCGGTTTCCGACCGGAACAGCCCCTCTTCGGGGCGGTGCGACAGGGTCCGCATGACCTGCGCCACGCGCGTGGCATTGTCGCGGCTCCACAGCAGGTCGCGGCGCTGTTCGATCACCGCATTGGCCAAAGGATCGAAGAACCGGCGCGCCGGCAGCAGCATCTGCTCGGGCCCGCTGGTCCCTTGCAGACCGGCCGCATCATTGACCGACAACTCCACCGTCACCGACAGATTGGCCCAAGGGTGCTGCGACAGGTTTTCGACGAGTGTTTCGGTAAAGGCGGCCCGATCGCCCGTGATGGGCATGGGCAGGTCCAGAACGATTGCCTCGCGCGGTTCGGGATCGATGGTCAGACCATGCCGCCGCTGGATCGCACCGAGGTCCAGCATGATCCGTGCCTGCCCGCCCAGCACGGCGTAATCATCCGACGCCGAAAAGGGCAGCGTCATCTGCCCCTCGGCCCGCGCCTGCGCCAGCGCCTGCATCTGGTCAGGTGTCTCTTGCGCCGCATCCCCGAAAGCCACGGTCGGGGGGGCATCAAGGCGCATCACCAGGTCCCATCCGCGCCCGCCCGGACCTTCGATGGTCAGCCGGCCCGACCTGTTGAGCGTGAATTCCTGCGCCGGGGCGGCGGGATCAGCCGTTTCGGCGCCCAGCGCCTCGTCCAGGTCCTGCGTCACGCGCAGCGCGCCCAGCTCGCCGTAAAGGCGCAGGGTGATGCGGCTGCCCTGCGGCGCCTCGATCGTTTCGCCCGTCTGGTCCGCAAGGTAGAGCGTGGGTTGCCCGGTATAGGCGGGCGGTTCGATCCAGCCTTCCCAGGTTGGTCCCCCCGCCAGCGCCTGCGTGCCGCCCGGTGTCATCTCGGCCACCGATCCCACGCGCAGGATCGAGCCGAACAAAAGGGCCACCGCCAGCGCCAGAAGCGCCACGTAGCGCGTGGCGAAAGGATCGCGCGGAGCCATGTCCAGATCGGGGGCCACCGGCTGCGCCAGCGCCGCGCGCGCCGCCATGCGGGCCTGATGCGCCTGCCACACCGCGACCGATGCCGCATCAGCGCTGCCGATCGCCTGCCGGTCCAGCACCGCCGAAATGGGTCGTCCGGGCAGGCTGGCATCCAGCCGCGCCAGCGCCTCGGCATGCAGGGGCCAGCGGAAATGGCGGGCACCGCGCACCACAGCCCACAGAACACCCAGCCCGGCCGCCATCACGCCACCCCAGACCAGTTCGACCGGAAGCGTGTCGTGCAGCCCCAGCATCAGGACCGCAAGCACAAGGATCACCACGGACCACAAGGGCCAGAACGCCTGCCAGACCCGTTCGGCCAGAAGACCGGCCCGGGTCAGGAACAACGGCCACTGCAACCGCTTCAGAAGGCTTTCAGGGGTCTGTTGGGTGTCTGCCATACGATGATCCCGCGGGCCAGCCGCGGGGATCGCGTCAAAGCCATTCGGGGATGGTATCTCGATTTATCATTTCGTCAAAGGTCGGGCGTCGGCGGATAACCGCGAATTGATCGCCCTTCACCAGAACTTCCGGAATCAGGGGGCGGGTGTTGTATTCGCTGGCCATGACCGCGCCGTAAGCACCGGCCGACCGGAAGGCCACCAGATCGCCTGCCTTCAGCGCCGGCAGCGGGCGCTGCCGGGCAAAGGTGTCACCCGTCTCGCAGACCGGCCCCACCACATCATAAGCGCGGTTTTCGGCCCCCGGCGCGGGTTCCATGACCGGCACGATGTCATGATGCGCGTCATACATGGCCGGGCGGATCAGGTCGTTCATCGCCCCGTCAAGGATCAGGAAATCGCGCCCCTCGCCTTCCTTCACATAGATCACTTCCGACACCATGATGCCGGCGTTGCCCACGATCAGGCGGCCCGGCTCGATCTCGATCTCGCAGCCCAGATGGCCCAGTTCCTCGCGAATCATCCCGCCATAATCGATGGGCAGCGGGGGCGCTGCATTGCTGCGCTCATAGGGAATGCCCAGGCCGCCCCCCAGGTCCAGCCGCTCGATCCTGTGACCGTCGGCGCGCAGCACCTCGGCCAGTTCGGCAACCTTGCGATAGGCCAGGCGGAACGGCTCGAGATCGGTCAGCTGGCTGCCGATATGCACGTCGATGCCGACCACCCGAAGGCCCGGCAGGCGCGCGGCATGGGCATAGACCTCGCGTGCCTTGGAAATCGGGATGCCGAACTTGTTCTCGCTCTTGCCGGTCGCGATCTTGGCATGGGTCTTGGCGTCCACATCGGGATTCACCCGCACCGTGATGGGTGCCACCAATCCCAGCGACAGCGCCACGCGGTTCAGCACCTCCATCTCGGGCTCGCTTTCGACGTTGAACTGGCGCACGCCGCCCTCCAGCGCCAGACGCATCTCGGCCTCGGTCTTGCCGACGCCGGAAAACACGATCCGCTCGCCCGGCACTCCGGCGGCCTTGGCGCGCAGGTATTCCCCGCCCGAGACCACATCCATGCCCGCGCCCAGCGCCGCCAGCGTCTTGAGGATCGCGACATTCGACGCCGCCTTCATCGCATAGCAGACCAGGTGATCCATGCCCGCCAGCGCCTCGTCGAACAGGCGGAAATGCCGCTCCAGCGTGGCGGTGGAATAGCAATAGAAGGGCGTGCCCACGCTGGCCGCGATCTCGGACAGGGGAACATCCTCGGCGTGAAGCGCACCGTCCCGATAAAGAAAATGATCCATGCCGATAATCCCCTGCTGCGTTGCAGCCTCATAACAGGTCGCGCGCCTCGTTCAATGGTGCGCTGGCCCCTGCTTCATCGTTCCAGAAATACTCAAAAGCCCCGCTCAGACCGGGCGCGTGCGCAGGAAGAGGTAAAGCGGCAATCCGCAGCTGACCCCGATGCAGAACGTGGCCGGGATCGCCACCAGCGCCAGCCAGTTCCGCCGCACCGCCACTTCCGCGAGGATCCAGACCGTCAGGGTGATCGCCGCGATGGTCAGATCCCATGTCAGGCCCGTGGTCGAGGCATTCACATACCAGGCATCGATCAGCCCGGACAGGCCGGTGCCGGTTTCGACCATATGGGTCACGAACCAATACATCGGGTGGATCGCGCCCCAGATCGCCAGCGCCAGGTAGATCATGCGCAAGGGGGACATCAAAGACCCACCCGCAGGCTGACCGGCCCCTTGCTGACACCCACGCCCACCGAAGGGAAGATACCCCCCCGCGTGACCGAGACCCCTGCATCCAGCGAGGGGCGCACCGGCGCGCCCTCGACCCCGCAGGCGGCCAGCGTGGCCAGACACAGACCTCCGATTATCAAAGCCTTCATGCCATCTGTCCCCTCAATTGATCGTCCGCGTCACGCCGATCCGCGCCGACCCCGACACGGTCAAACCGGTCTGCGACGGTGCCGCCTGGGTGCCTCGGTCCGAAACCGTCCCGGTCGTCGGCACGGCGCAAGCGGCCAGCGTCAGCAACGCCGCCCCGACCATCGCCATACCGATACCGCGTCTCATCCCAGCCGTTCCTTCCAGCGGGCGACCTGCGCGCGCACCTGCGCGGGCGCGGTGCCCCCGTAGGACATGCGCGAGGCGACGGAATTTTCAACACCCAGCACGCCGAAGACATCAGCCGTGATGCCCGCATGAACCGATTGCATGTCCTCCAACGCCAGATCGGGCAGGTCGCAGCCGCGCGCCTCGGCCATGCCGACCAGCGTGCCGGTCACGTGATGCGCCTCGCGGAAGGGCAGGCCCAGCGCGCGCACCAGCCAGTCGGCCAGATCCGTCGCGGTCGAGAAACCCGCCCCCGCCGCGGCCTGCATCGCCGCGCGATTGGCGGCCATGTCGCCCACCATGCCGGTCATCGCGGCCAGCGCCAGCATCAGGTTGTCGGCAGCGTCAAAGACCTGTTCCTTGTCTTCCTGCATGTCCTTGGAATAGGCCAGCGGCAGGCCCTTCATGACCATCATCAGCGCCACATTCGCCCCGAAGATGCGCCCGATCTTGGCGCGGATCAGTTCCGCCGCGTCGGGGTTGCGCTTTTGCGGCATGATCGAGGATCCGGTCGACCACTTGTCCGACATCTTCACGAAGCGGAACTGCGCCGAGGACCAGATCACCAGTTCTTCGGCAAAGCGCGACAGATGCATCGCGCAGATCGAGGCGCAGGACAGGTATTCCAGCGCGAAATCCCGATCACTGACCGCATCCAGCGAATTGGCGGTGGGCCGGTCGAAACCAAGGCTGCGCGCCGTCATCTCGCGGTCAATCGGAAACCCGGTGCCAGCCAGCGCGGCCGATCCAAGGGGCGACTCGTTCATGCGGGCCCGCGCATCGGCAAAGCGGCTGTGATCGCGGCCCAGCATCTCGACATAGGCCATCATGTGATGCCCCCATGTCACGGGTTGTGCTGTCTGCAGATGGGTGAAACCGGGCATCACCCAATCGGCCCCCGCCTCGGCCTGCGCCAGAAACCCGCGCTGCAACGCCTCGATCCCGGCCATGGCCGCATCCATCTGGTCACGCACCCACAGCCGGAAATCGGTGGCCACCTGATCATTGCGCGACCGCGCGGTGTGCAGACGCCCTGCCGGTTCGCCGATGATCTCCTTCAGCCGCGCCTCCACGTTCATGTGGATGTCTTCCAGCGCGGTGGAGAAACTGAAACGTCCCGTCTCGATCTCTGACAAGACCGTGAGCAGGCCTTCCCGAATGGCGGCCGCGTCGCTATCACTCAGGATACCCGTTGCCGCCAGCATTTCGGCATGGGCCCGCGAACCGGCAATATCCTGCGCCGCCATCCGCTGATCGAACCCGATCGAGGCATTGATCGCCTCCATGATCGCGTCCGGGCCAGCGGCGAAACGGCCGCCCCACATCTGGTTCGAGGTCTTGTCGGTCATATGCTGCACCTTGGAGGGAATATGCGAATTCTGCGTCAGATCGTCCTTTATACGGCTCTTGCCCTTGGTGCAAACACCGCCCTTGCCGCCGATGTCGCCGCCGACACCGCCGATGTCGCGGCACTGGAAGCGCTGCGCGACGGTGACATGAAGAAACTGAATTTCCATTCCGAACCGCAGCCCGTGTCCGCGCAGCCCTTCACCACCTGGGAAGGCGGCGAGGGAAGGCTTGCGGATTACGCAGGCAAATATGTCGTCCTGAACTTCTGGGCCACATGGTGCGCCCCCTGCCGCAAGGAGATGCCGCAGCTCTCGCAGCTTCAGGCCGACATGGGCGGCGAGGCCTTCGAGGTCGTGACCATCGCCACCGGGCGCAACCCGCCGCAGGCGATGCAGCGCTTCTTCGACGAGATCGGCGTGGACAACCTGCCGCTCCACATGGACCCCAAGCAGCAATTGGCCCGCGAAATGGCCGTCATGGGCCTGCCGATCACCCTGATCCTGAACCCCGAGGGCCAGGAAATCGCCCGCATGCGCGGCGATGCCGACTGGTCATCGGACAGCGCCAAGGCCATCGTCGCGGCGTTGGTGTCGGGCATGTGATCAGACCGTTCCTGCCACCTCGGCGTGGCGGGGGCACCCGGTCAGGTGATCGTTGACCAGACCCGCGGCCTGCATGAAGGCATAGGCGATGGTTGGTCCGCAGAACTTGAAACCGGCACGCTTCAGGTTCTTCGACAATTGCACGGAGATTTCCGTCTGCGCCGGAACCTCGGACAGGCTGGCGAAACGGTTCTGCACCGGCATGCCATCCACGTGATCCCAGACCCAGGCGGCAAAGCCCTGATCCGCCTCGATCCGCTGAAAGGCAAGGGCATTGCCGATCATCGCCTCGACCTTGCCGCGGTGACGGATGATCCGGCCATCCTGCAGCAGCCGCTCCACCTCGTCAGGCCCCCACCCTGCGATCACATCAGGGTCAAACCCCTGGAATGCCTCGCGAAATCCGTCGCGTCGCTTGAGGATCGTGATCCAGCTCAGCCCGGCCTGGAACCCTTCGAGGCACAGCAGTTCCCACAAGGCGCGGCTGTCGCGCAGGGGCAGACCCCATTCGGTATCGTGGTAATCCAGATAGATCTGATCGGGTCCCGCCCATCCACATCTGCCATCCATCCGCCTGCCCTCCCTGGCCTTTCCGATGACTTTAGGAAAATTAGAACAAAAAGGGAATATTATCTCTTTGATAACGGGTTTCACGTCAATCTTCGGACCGGATCAGTGCAGAGGGCCGGACATGCGGAAGGGAAAGGGAAGATTGGCGAATCTGGAACCCGGCGACACCTCGCCGCTGGACTACGCCTTGATCGCGCGCGACCGCAACACGATGGCCATGGTCGCGAATGCCCTGCGCCACCGCGACACGATGCTGGCCTTTCAACCCGTCGTGCAATCGCATCGCACTGATCGCGTCGCATTCTACGAAGGGCTGATCCGCGTTCTGGATGACACCGGGCGGGTCATTCCCGCGCGCGATTTCATCGACGCGGTGGAAGCCACGGAAACCGGGCGCCTCCTGGATTGCGCGGCGCTGGAAACCGGCCTGCGCATTCTGCAAAAGACCCCGCAGATCCGGTTGGCCATCAACATGTCGGCCCGTTCCATCGGGTTTCCGCGCTGGATCCGCATCCTCAAGAAGGGGTTGATGGGTGATCCGACCATCGGCGAAAGGCTGATTCTGGAAATCACCGAACGCAGTGCCATGACCGTGCCGGAACTGGCGGCGCGCTTCATGTCCGACCTGCAAAAGCGCGGGATCGCCTTTGCCCTGGACGATTTCGGATCGGGCTACACCTCGTTGCGCTACCTGCGCGACTTCCACTTCGACCTGATCAAGATCGACGGCGAATTCGTGCGCGGCGTCCACGCCAATGCGGACAACCAGGTGCTGACCCGCGCCATGGTGGATATCGCGCGCCAGTTCGACATGTTCACCGTGGCCGAATCCGTCGAAAGCCTGGCCGACTCCCGCTGGCTGACCAGCATCGGCGTCGACTGCCAGCAGGGCTATTTCTTTGGCGCGCCGACCGTCAACGCACCTTGGGACACAACCGCCCCGCCGCGCGCGCCCCTGTATCGGGCGGGATAGGACAGAAGTGCAGTTGCCGCAGCACCCGCCTTCCATTATCACCTTGGCCAAGGCGGGGAGTCCGGTACCCGCACCTTCGCGTGCCGGATGATCCTCGATCTTCAAATTGGTGGAGGATATACATGACCAATGTCGTAATCGCCTCGGCGGCGCGCACCGCTGTCGGTTCTTTCGGGGGCGCATTCGCAAACACGCCCGCCCATGACCTTGGGGCCGCCGTGCTCGAAGCCGTTGTCGCCCGCGCGGGCATCGACAAGTCGGAAGTCTCCGAAACCATCCTCGGCCAGGTCCTGACCGCAGGCCAGGGCCAGAACCCCGCCCGTCAGGCACATGTCAATGCCGGCCTGCCCATCGAATCCTCGGCCTGGTCGATCAACCAGGTCTGCGGTTCGGGCCTGCGCGCCGTGGCGCTGGCGGCCCAGCACATCCAGCTTGGCGATGCCTCGATCGTCGCTGCTGGCGGCCAGGAAAACATGACCCTCAGCCCCCATGTCGCGCATCTGCGCGCGGGCGTGAAGATGGGCGATGTCTCCTATATCGATTCGATGATCCGCGACGGTCTGTGGGATGCCTTCAACGGCTACCACATGGGTCAGACCGCGGAAAACGTCGCCGAAAAGTGGCAGATCAGCCGCGATGCGCAGGATGAATTCGCACTGGCCAGCCAGAACAAGGCCGAAGCCGCACAAAAGGCGGGCCGCTTCGACGACGAGGTGATCGATTTCATCGTGAAGTCGCGCAAGGGCGACATCATCATCAACAAGGATGAATACATCCGCCATGGCGCCACGCTGGAGGCGCTGCAGAAACTGCGCCCCGCCTTCACCCGCGACGGATCGGTGACCGCCGCCAACGCATCCGGCCTGAACGACGGCGCCGCCGCGGTTCTGCTGATGACCGCCGATGAGGCGGAAAAGCGCGGAATCACCCCGCTGGCGCGCATCGCATCCTATGCCACCGCAGGCCTTGACCCGTCGATCATGGGCGTGGGTCCGATCCATGCCAGCCGCAAGGCCCTCGCCAAGGCGGGCTGGTCGGTCGACGATCTGGACCTGGTCGAGGCGAACGAGGCTTTCGCCGC
Organism: Paracoccaceae bacterium; assembly: GCA_030758115.1. Lineage (GTDB taxonomy): Bacteria > Pseudomonadota > Alphaproteobacteria > Rhodobacterales > Rhodobacteraceae > Seohaeicola. The sequence continues at coordinate 8,698 of JANREX010000103.1, forward strand.
GCAGGCCTGCGCCGTGAACAAGGACATGGGTTGGGATCCGTCGATCGTGAACGTGAACGGTGGCGCCATCGCCATCGGGCACCCGATCGGCGCCTCGGGCTGCCGCATCCTGAACACGCTGCTCTTTGAAATGCAGCGCCGCGACGCCAAGAAAGGCCTTGCCACCCTGTGCATCGGCGGCGGCATGGGCGTGGCCATGTGCCTCGAGCGGGTCTGATCCGCCAAGGTCGGTCGAACATGAAAAGGGGCGCCCATGTGGCGCCCCTTCTTGTCTGTAGCGCGTAAGAATACGTCGGATTACACGAAAATCATCGCGCAATAATCTTGCGCACCAAAGCCATTCAAAGTAACCAAGTTACCAAAGCTCAAGCCAGACTGGAGGATATCATGGCAAGAACAGCACTCGTCACGGGCGGATCACGCGGGATCGGCGCAGCCATTTCCATCGCATTGCGCGATGCAGGCTACACCGTCGCGGCCACCTATGCCGGCAATGACGAGGCCGCCGCGGCATTCACCAAGGAAACCGGCATCAAGACCTACAAGTGGAATGTCGGCAATTACGAGGAATGCGCCGCCGGTATCGCAGGCGTCGAGGCCGATATCGGCCCCATCGACGTGCTGGTGAACAACGCGGGCATCACCCGCGACGCGCCTTTCCACAAGATGACGCCGCAGCAGTGGCATGACGTGATCGACACCAACCTGACGGGCGTGTTCAACATGACCCACCCGATCTGGCCCGGCATGCGCGAGCGCAAATTCGGCCGTGTCATCATCATCTCGTCGATCAACGGCCAGAAAGGCCAGTTCGCACAGGTGAACTATGCCGCGTCCAAGGCGGGCGATCTGGGCATCGTCAAGAGCCTGGCCCAGGAAGGCGCGCGCTTCGGCATCACCGCCAACGCGATCTGCCCCGGCTATATCGCAACCGACATGGTCATGGCGGTGCCGGAAAAGGTCCGCGAAAGCATCATCGCGCAAATCCCCGCAGGGCGTCTGGGCGAGCCCGAGGAAATCGCGCGCTGCGTCGTTTTCCTGGCTTCCGACGATGCGGGCTTCATCAATGGCTCGACGATTTCCGCCAACGGTGGTCAGTTCTTCGTCTGACCCGAAACACGCCGGCATTCGGCCCCCCGCCCCCCGTGGCCGGGGGGCTTTTTCATGCCCGGCACATGGCCGCGTTGTGCGATCATGCACAGAATACGCGCCGGGATGCGCATTTTCTGCGCAGCTTTGCGGTGCATATCCTGTCGCAAAGGAGAATTGACATGCTGACCCAGATCAACGGACTGCACCATGTGACCTCGCTGGCCAGCGGGGCGCAATCGAACAATGATTTCTTCACCAAGGCCCTCGGCCTGCGCCGCGTCAAGAAAACCGTGAACTTCGACGCGCCCGAGGTCTATCACCTCTACTATGGCGACGAGATGGGCACGCCGGGATCGGTGATGACCTATTTCCCCTTCCCCGGTGCGCGCCGTGGCCGCCCCGGCGCGGGCGAGGTCAGCATCACCACCTTCGCCGTGCCCAAGGGGTCGCTGCCCTTCTGGGCGGATCGCCTGGCCACCTTCGACGTCAAGAACATCAAGGCCGAGACGCGTTTCGGCGAAAACCGCCTGCGCTTTGACGGGCCTGACGGTGACGGCTTCGCCCTGGTCGAGGTCGATGACGCGCGCACCCCCTGGGAAGGTCAGGGCGTCAGCGCCGATCATGCCATCCGCGGCTTTCACTCGGCCGACATGCGCCTGCGCGACGCGGGCGCCAGCGCCGAATTGCTGCGCTTCATGGGCTATGAGCAGATCGAGACCGAGGGCGACATCACCCGCTTCCGCGTGCCCGGCGGCAATGGTGCCGATGTCGTGGATATCGAAACGCTGCCCGGTGCCGCCCCCGCGCAGCAGGGCGCAGGCTCGGTGCATCACCTTGCCTTTTCGGTCACCGATCGCGCCGCCCAGCTTGAGGTGCGCAAGGCGCTGCTGGATACCGGCTGGCAGGTGACGCCCGTGATCGACCGCGATTACTTCTGGGCGATCTATTTCCGCACGCCCGGCGGCGTTCTGTTCGAAGTGGCGACCAACGAACCCGGTTTCGACCGGGACGAGGACAGCGCCCATCTGGGGCAGGCCCTGAAACTGCCGCGCCAGCACGAGCATCTGCGCCAGACCCTGGAAACCCGCTACCTGGAGCCGATCCGTGACTGACGCCACCTATATCCATGCCACAACACGGGGGCGCGCGGGTGCGCCCCTGCTGATGACCTTTCACGGCACCGGCGGCAATGAACACCAGTTTCACGGCTTTGCCGAACGGCTGATCCCCGGCGCGCATGTGGTCTCGCCACGCGGCGATGTGCTGGAGGGCGGGATGAACCGCTATTTCCGCCGTACCGGGGAAGGTGTCTACGACATGGATGATCTGGCGCTGCGCCGCGACCGGATGGCGCGTTTCATCCAGGACCAGAAGGCGCGCACGGGGGCGGCGCATGTGGCGGGGCTGGGCTATTCCAACGGGGCCAATATCCTGATGGCGGTGGCCCTCGAACAGCCCGACCTGCTGGACCGGATGGCGCTGATGCACCCGCTGATCCCGTGGTCACCCGCACCGCAACCCGGCCTTGCCGGGCGGCGCATCCTGATCACCGCGGGCCAGCGCGATCCGATCTGCCCCGCACCGCTGACGCAGGCTCTGGCGGACTACCTGACGGCGCAGGGTGCCGAGGTCACGCTGGAATGGCATGGCGGCGGGCATGAGATCACGCAAGGCGAGGTGCAGGCCGTCACCGATTTCATGGCCGGTTGATCACCAGCCAGATCAAAAAGGCCAGCCGATGAACCGGCTGGCCTTGCCCCGATGCTGTGCGGGGTCTGATATCCCTTGTTCGGAGAGGTCAGGCGTTGGCGCTCAGACGTTCAATCTCTTCCTTCAGGCGAAGTTTCTGTTTCTTGAGGGTGGCAATCTCGGCGGTGCTGATGCCGGGCGCGCGTTGCGCCTCCTCGACTTTTTCTGAGAGCGTGCGGTGTTTCTTCTTCAGTTCCTCGACATGTGAACTCAAGCTCATGGGCAGTCTCCTCTCTGATGTAACGTCAACATGACAAGTGCATCACAGAATCGGATGCAAGTCACGCTGCGCCTGCAGCATCCGATGAAGAATATCCGATGAATTTGATACAGCGCATGGTTGCGCTATTCAAAAGGACAGGGCCGCCCCTTCTCTGAGCACAGAAGTCACCAGCGCGGTATAGTCGTCGCGGTCCCCGTCATGCGCCGCGCCCTCATGCATCAGAATCGGATCCAGCAGCCGGAACGCGGCGCGCCCGCCCTTGCGGCCGCGGATCAGCACCAGTTGCGCGGCACGTCCCCGGCGCGGTGCGAAGGGCAGCACCTCGACCGATCCCAGCCGCGTCGTCATCAGCCCGATCAGTTCGGGCAGGCGTTCCGCGCGCTGGATGAAAGTCACATGGCCGCCATCGACGACCCGGCGCGATGCCACCTCGACCCAATCCGACAGCGCGGTGCCTTCCCCCATCGCCGTCTCGCGCCCCGGATCCTGCGCGGGCATGCTGCGGTCACGCTGGAAATAGGGCGGGTTGGCGATCACATGATCGAACTGCCGCTGGCGCAGGCTGTCCGGCATCCGGGCCAGGTCGCCAGTCTCGACCTGCAGCGGATGCCCCGTCCCGGCGGCGTTGCGGCGCGCCAGATCGGCATAGTCTGCCTGTATCTCGACACCCGCCAGATGCAGCCCGGACACCCGCGCCGCCAGGCAAAGCGAGGCAACCCCCACACCGCAGCCAAGCTCCAGCACCGATTGGCCCGCCCGCGCCGGCACCGATGCCGCCAGAAGGACCGGATCGACCCCGGCCCGATAGCCTTGCCGCGGTTGCCAGATCATCAACCGCCCGCCCAGAAAGGCATCGCGGCTCAGCTCGGCGTCATCCATCGGGGCCTATGCCATTGTCGGTGATCACACGCAGGGCCGCGTCGTAATCTTCCTCGCGCACCATCAGGCGGCGCGGCAGGATACCGATGCTGCCTTCGAGGACGCTCATGTTTACGTCGATTTCAAAGCAGTCTATACCCTCGCCCTGAAGCAGGGATGTCGCGATTGCCATCGAGACCGGGTTGTTGGTGCGCATCAGCTGTTTCATGAAGGGCAGATAAGGGCATGGCGTGCGATTTGTCGACCCGTGCAGCAGGGAAAACATGAGCCTCGACCGCGCCGCGGCAACCGCCGCCACAAAACCGCATGAACAACTGGCCAGCCACCTTGCCGCAGGCATGGAGGCGGTCAACGCCCTGATCGGCGAACGCATGGCGTCGGAACACGCGCCGCGCATCCCGCAGGTCACGGCACATCTGGTGGGGGCCGGTGGCAAGCGTCTGCGCCCGATGCTGACCCTCGCCGCGGCCGAGCTTTGCGGTTACGACGGCCCGTTCCACGTGCATCTGGCGGCGACGGTCGAATTCATCCACACCGCCACGCTGCTGCATGACGATGTGGTCGACGAAAGCGCCCAGCGGCGCGGCCGACCCACGGCCAACCTGCTGTGGGACAACAAGTCCTCGGTGCTGGTGGGCGATTACCTTTTTGCCCGCGCCTTCCAGTTGATGGTGGAACCGGGCAATCTGCGCGTGCTGGAAATCCTGTCCAACGCCGCCGCAACGATTGCCGAGGGCGAGGTGCTGCAGCTCAGCGCGGCGCAGGACCTCAAGACCGACGAGGGCATCTATCTCAAGGTGGTGCGCGGCAAGACAGCCGCCCTCTTTTCCGCCGCCACCGAATCGGGCGGTGTGCTGGCCGGGGCGACGGCCGCGCAGGTGCAGGCGCTCTTCGATTATGGCGACGCGCTGGGGATCGCATTCCAGATCGTCGATGACCTGCTGGACTATGAGGGTGACAGCGGCGCCACCGGCAAGAACATCGGTGACGATTTCCGCGAACGCAAGCTGACGCTGCCCGTGATCAAGGCCGTGGCCCTTGCGACGCCCGAAGAACGCGCCTTCTGGGCGCGCACCATCGAGAAGGGCGATCAACGCGAGGGCGATCTGGATCACGCCATCGCCCTGATGCAGCGCCACGGCACACTGGACGCGACGCGGCGCGATGCGCTGGACTGGGCCGCGCGCGCCAAGGATGCGATGCAGGCCCTTCCGGATCATCCGCTGCGCCAGATGCTGGTCGATCTGGCCGATTACGTGGTCGCCCGCCTGCGCTGAGCCTGCATTTCTTCTTGCCGCAAATATCCCCGCCGGAGGCATCCGCACGCACCACCGGCACAAAGGCCTAATTGA
>JANREX010000104.1 GCA_030758115.1 Paracoccaceae bacterium
AAACTGGCAGCCCGTAGGGGAATCGAACCCCTCTTTCCAGGTTGAAAACCTGGCGTCCTAACCGATAGACGAACGGGCCAAGCCTTGGCGTGAGGCGGCTTTTAGGCAATGCAATTGGCGGGCGCAAGCGGAATTTTACGCTCTGGTCGAGATTCTTTTCACAGCCCCCGATATGGCTGCATCCGGCCCTGTTGCGCGACCGGGCGCGTGGTCAATGACCCGCTCGCGCGGCATCTTCAAGTCGCAGCTGGACGCTTTGACGGCCGCCCCAGCGGTTGATCTCCAGCCGCCCGGCCAGGTGGAACCTCGCGCCGCCATGGCCCTCCAGCGCTGCCCCCAGGGGGCCGTCGAAGGCGCCGAACATGATCGCCTCAAGGCGTGCGCCCAGACCATCGCCGAAGGTCAGTTTCAGGTGGCTGTCGCCGATCCGCTTGGCAAAGTGAATCGCCACATCGGCAAAGGCGAAACGCGGGGCAGGGGCGCCGGCGCCGAAGGGGCCTGCAGCCTCGATCCGCTCGATCAACTCGACGCTCGCAGCCCCCGGCATCAGCATTCCGTCCAGCTTCAGGTCGGCCGGCCCTCCGATCCCGGCGCCCTGTTTGGCCAGCAGCTCGGCCAGCCGCGCCATGGCCGGTTCCAGACGGTCGCGCGCCACGGTCAGGCCTGCGGCCATCTTGTGCCCGCCGCCCTTGATCAGCAGCCCTTCGGCGGCGACACGCTGGATGGCTGCGCCCAGGTCCACACCGGCGACCGAGCGCCCTGATCCCTTGCCCTCGTCCCCGTCCAGCCCGATCACCACGGCGGGGCGGCCTGTGGCCTCTTTCAGGCGTGCAGCGACGATGCCCACGACACCAGGATGCCAGCCTTCGCCCGCAGCCCAGACCAGCGGCGCCTCCAGCCCGCGGGCCTCGGCCTGGGCCATGGCCTCGGTGCGCACGGCGGCTTCGATCTCGCGGCGTTCGGTGTTCAACTGGTCCAGCTGGGCCGCCATGCGCTGCGCATCATGCGGGCTCTCGCAGGCCAGAAGACGCGCGCCCAGATCGGCCTTGCCGATCCGGCCCCCGGCATTGACGCGCGGCCCCAGCAGAAAGCCCAGGTGATAGGTCGATGGCGGGCCATCCATGCGCGCCACATCGGCCAGGGCCACAAGGCCGGGCCGCTCGCGCCGTGCCATCACGCGCAGCCCCTGCCGGACCAGCGCGCGGTTCACGCCGATCAGCGGCGCCACATCGGCCACCGTTGCCAGGGCCACAAGGTCCAGCAGCGCCATGAGGTCCGGCCCCTGTCGCCCGGTATCGCGCAGTTGCCGGTTTGCCTCGACCAGCATCAGAAAGACCACGGCGGCCGCGCAAAGATGCGCCAGATCGCCGCTTTCATCCTGCCGGTTCGGGTTCACCACGGCCAGCGCGGGCGGCAGGGTCTCGGCCCCCAGGTGATGATCCAGCACCACCACATCCGCGCCCTTTGCCGCCGCGATGGGGCCATGGGACAGCGTGCCGCAATCGACGCAGATGATCAGGTCGTGATCCTGCGCCAGCGCCGCCATGGCGGGTTCGTTGGGCCCGTAGCCTTCGTCGATACGGTCGGGCACATAGAGCGTGGCGGCCAGCCCCATCTGGCGCAGCCAGAGGATCAGCAGCGCCGCCGAACTGCCCCCATCCACATCGTAATCGGCAAAGATCGCGATCCTTTCGCCTTTGCCCACGGCGGCCACGAAACGCGCTGCTGCCTGCTCCATGTCGCGCAGGGACCGCGGATCGGGCAACAGGTCGCGCAACTGGGGCTCAAGAAAGGCGGCCGCCTCCGAGGGGTGCACCCCGCGCCGGGCCAGCACCAGCGCCAGCGCATCGGGCAGGCCCGTCGCCTGCACGATCGCTTCGGCCTGGCGGGTGATCTCGGTGCCCGGTCCTACCCAGCGCCGTCCGCCCAGCGATTCCGCGACCCCCAGGAAACTCATGATCGCGCGCCCGTTTCTTCTTGCCCGAAATATCCTCGGGGGGAGGGCGCCAGAGGCGCACCGGGGGGCGGACAGCCCCCCTGTCTGTGGTCCGATCCGCTCACACCGTCTCGATCCTGAGGGCCACGGGCGCTTCGGTCACCACATCGGTCGCAGAGATCGCGGTCAGCGCCTCGTCCAGCGCCGCGCGGGTGGTCTTGTGCGTCACGATCAGCACCGGGGCCTTGTCGTCCACATGGTCATACTGGCGCATCCGGTGGATCGACACGCCCGCATTGCCCAGGATCGCGGCCACCTTGGCCAGGGCGCCTGGTTTGTCGCGCAGGATCATCCGCAGGTAATAGGGGGCGGGCAGGACCGACTGGGCGCGTTGCGCGGTGGTCAGGGTGCTGGCGGGCTGGCCGAAGACCGGCAGGCGGAACCCGCGCGCGATGTCGCAGACATCGGCCATCACCGCGCTGGCGGTGGGGCCTTCGCCCGCCCCCGGTCCGCGCAGGACGATCTGGCCCACCGCATCGCCTTCGATCACCACCATGTTGGTGCCGCCGTCCAGCTGGCCCAACGGGCTGCCGGCCGGCACAAGGCAGGGCGACATGCGCTGTTCCAGGCCGCGCCCGGTCATCTGCGCCACGCCCAGCAGCTTGATCTTGTAGCCCATGTCGGCCGCGTGGCGAATATCGTCCAGGCTGACGCGCTGGATCCCCTCCAGCTCGATGCCGTCGAAATCCACGCGCGTGCCGAAGGCGATCGAGGACAGCAGCGCCAGCTTGTGGCCCGCATCGATCCCGCCCACATCGAGGTTGGGATCGGCCTCAAGATAGCCCAGCTTGTGCGCCTCCTCGAACAGGACGTTATAGCCCTGTCCGGTCGCTTCCATCCGGGTCAGGATGTAATTGCAGGTGCCGTTCATCACCCCCATCACGCGGGTGATGCGATTCGCGGCCAGCCCTTCGGTCAGCGCCTTGATCACCGGAATGCCACCGGCGACAGCGGCCTCGTAACGGATCACGCGGCCCGCGGCCTCGGCGGTTTCGGCAAGGGCATGGCCATGGATCGCCAGCATCGCCTTGTTGGCGGTCACAACATCCTTGCCCGCGGCCAGCGCGGCCTCGGTGGCGGCCTTGGCCGGTCCGTCCGAGCCGCCCATCAGTTCGACGAAGACATCCACGTCATCGCGGGTCGCAAGTGCGACGGGATCGTCTTCCCAGGCGAAACGCGACAGCGATACGCCGCGATCCTTGTCGCGGGTGCGTGCCGAAATGGCCGAGATCGTGATCTCGCGCCCGGTCCGGGCGGCCAGAAGGGCAGCCTGCTGTTTGACGATCTTGACGACACCGATGCCGACAGTGCCCAATCCGGCAATGCCAAGGCGCAGGGGGTGGGTCATCGGGGCCTCCGTGAAACGCTATGTGATTAAATCCGTGATCAGCCGCGATGTATCGGGTTCGGATCATCCTTGCAACGCCGTGCGGCGGCTTTTGCGCCGCACGGTCACGCGGGGTGGGCAGTGCCTGTCGCGATCAGGGTTGCGCCTTGGGTATTTCGGCGGGCGTTCCGGTCGGGGCTGCGGTGTCGATGTCTGTTTCAAGCCGTTTGCGCGTGTCGGGATCGAAGCCGGCGCGCCGCAGCGCTTCTGCACGGCCGTTCAGCGCCGCCATGCGGTCTTGCAGGGCGTCGGGCGTGTCGGGCTGGATCGCGTTGTTGGTGGCTGTCTGCAGCACGTCTTCGGCGGGTTGCAGCACGGGGTATTCGAGGCGCGCATCGGCCTCGGTCATGCGGGCATCGAGATCCGGAAATGTGGTGCAGGCGCCCAGTCCCGCAAGACCCGCGCCCAGCAGCAGCAGGCGGATCCGCCGGGGCAGGCTGCGTCGCGATGGGTGCGGATGGGCGGATGCGGACATGGGGCGCGCTTTCGATGTTGGCCCCGTCATGCAACAGCCTTGCCTGCGTTGCAAGCATGCTGGCTGTGCGGCCCTGCTGATCGGGCGGCTTGCGGGAATGGCGCTTTGATATGAACGCATGTTCAGATAAGACAGCAGGCATGGCACGCACGGCAGGATCGCATTCGGATATCACCGGCCCCAGGGTCGCACAGGCAGCACTGCGCCTGTTCGCGCGCCATGGCTATGCCGCCGTGTCGATGCGCCAGATCGCGGCCGAGGTGGGCGTGCAGGCGGGTGCGCTCTACAATTATACGCCGGACAAGCAAAGCCTGCTGTTCGACCTGATGCGCGGTCATATGGACGAGTTGCTTGCGGCCCGCGCCACGGCCCCCGCGCCGGGCGATCCCGTCGCCCGCCTGGAAGGGTTCACCCGGTTTCACATCCGGTTTCACCTGGAACGGCCTGATGCCGTCTTTGTCTCCTACATGGAGTTGCGCAATCTCGCGCCCGATAATTTCGCCACGATCGAGGGGTTGCGCCGCGCCTATGAGAATGAGCTGGAAGGGATACTGCGCGACGGCGTGACGGCGGGGGTCTTCGCCGTGGCGGATACCAAGATCACGACCCTTGCGGTGATCGCGATGCTGACAGGGGTGACCACCTGGTACCGCACGGGTGGACGGCTGAACGTGGCGCAGGTCGAAACCATCTATTGGGACATGGTGCGCAAGGCGGTCAGCGCCTGAGCGGCACAGGGCGCGGCCCTGGCCCGGCGCGCCATTGGGCTGGCCGTCATGCGGGGTGTCGGGACGATTGCGACAAATCCCTCTCGCATCGCAAGGGCAGGCGGGCTAGTTACGCGCGTACGGCGGGCGCGGCATGGCGCGGTGCCGGACAGGGATGCAGAGGAACGGGGATCAGATGCAGCACGAGGTTTTGGCGACCGTATCGGCCACTGGCGCAAGGCGTGTCATGGCGATCACCGTACTTGTCGCGCTGGGCGGGGTGCTGGTGTATTTCGCGCTGGCGCAACCGCCGCAGGCGCTGGCCTGGCAGGTGATCATGCTGGGGCTGGGCGTCCTCGTGCTGCTGCTGGCCGAGCGCATGCGCCGCGCCGAGATCACGGTTCTGGAACTGACGCGTGAGGGGCTGCGCGAAAAGGGGGGGCAGATGCTGGTGCGCATGGATCAGATCGCCTCGGTCAACCGGGGGGTCTTTGCCTTCAAGCCGTCGAACGGCTTTGTCATCCTCACCCACGCGCCGCATCCGCTGCACTGGAATCCGGGGCTGTGGTGGCGTGTCGGTCGGCGGATCGGCGTCGGCGGGGTCGCCCCTGCGGTTCAGGCCAAGTACATGGCCGACGTGATGCAGGCGATCCTGACCGAAGGCGCCGACAGCCAGGCCTGAGCCGTGCACGCCGCGCGCTTAGCGCGGCGATGCCTCAGCTTTCGAATTTCACCTGCGGTGCAAAACGGGGGCGGGTGAAGACAAAGTTGTAGAGATCCTGCTGGTTGATGCCGACATTGAAGGGCGGCACGTAATTCGACCATGTCTCGACCAGGATCAGGCGCTCGTTGTCGGGCACCGCGGGAAGCTGGTTCCGCATGTTCACCAGGTCGGCATTGGTCAGTACCGGCACGCCGCCGCGCTGCTGCGACCAGTCGCGATAGAACTTGTTCTCACTCGCCCGGAAATAGACGACCGAGACGCGCATCCGGGGCGCGCTCGACGAGCGGGACAATTCGTCGAACAGGTTGACGGCACCGTCAAGGTAAGCCGGCGTGATCGGAGCCACCTCGCGCGAGATCATGTCGCCGATGGTGAAAGCCGCCTTCACATTCAGGCTGTTCTGCCGGTAGCCGTCGAAGAAGACCAGCATCGACAGCATGGCCCAGAACAGCATCGGGAACATGATGACCGCCTCGAGTGTCAGCGTGCCATCGGTGTCGCGCGCAAAGCGCGCCAGCGTCTGGCGAAGAAACCGGGGCGGTGTCATAGCGGCTCCTGTACGAAGGCTGTGGACGAGATCATGGCGGTATAGCCTGTGTCGCTGTTGTTCTTCAGGTCCCGGCCAAGGCCGGACAGCGGAAAGATGGGCTCGAACATGGCGCAGATGCGCAGCAGCATCATCTCGTTCTGCATGCCGTTGGTGAAGGTGCGCACGGGCTGCACCTCTTCGGCATGGTTGACGCAGTCGTAATCCGCGGGCGGCGGGGTCCAGTTGCGCAGGTCCATGCGGATCATCTCGATCTTCACGTTGTCCTTGCAATCCGGGATCGCGCCGGCGCGATCGCAGATCGTATCGCGGATCTGCTCATATTGCGGGGCACTTCCGGTCCCCAGGCGGATGTCGCGCACGGTCAGGTCGACCGCGCGATCCAGCAGCGTGTGGCGCATCGTGATGAACCCAAGCTCGACGGAAGAGACAAGGATCACGATGAAGGCCGGAAACAGGATGGCGAATTCCAGCGTGGCGGTGCCATCCTCGCGGCTGGCAAGACGGCGCAGGGCATCGGCCAGGCGGCCAAGACGGAAGGGGCGGGGCAAAGTACGGCTCATTGTGTCAGCCTCAGTTTGCGGATGGATGTGGCGATCGAGGAGAAGGCGCTGGCGATCTCCAGACCGTCCACGTCAAAGGCGTGGTTCGGCGAGCTGGCGCAGTTGCGCAGCAGGGTCTCGCCCATCGTGGGTGCCTCGAAGGCGACGGTATAGATGACGACCCCCTGGTTCTTGACCTGTGTGCACAGGTTCAGCAGGCGGTTGTTCATGGTCGACACCTCATGCGGGCTGGGGTTTTGCAGCGTGCCTTCGCGGGTGCGCAGCATGTCGACCCAGCCGCTCAGGTTGCCACCGAAGGCGCGGCGATACAGATGCTGTGCGGCCCACGTGACGCGCATTTCCGCCCACACGTTCTGCCAGTCAAGACGGATCGCCGAGCCGTTGGAATAGACATCCGTACAGACCCGGTTCCACCAGGGGCCCGTGCAGGACTGGGTGACGTTGCCACCCCAGGGTACCGGGCTCCAGCCGCTGGCGTGGGGGATCCAGTACTTGTTGTCGCCGCTCACGCCCGCGTGGTAGATCGAATAGCGGCCGTCCGAGGTGTTGCGGTAAACGGTCGAGGGACCGGACCGGAAACCATCATTGACGAATTCATTCGGCCAGTGTTCCCCGTCGGTCATCAGCACGATCACCTTCAGAACCTCGGGGTTGTTGTAGTCCAGCGGCCGGCCCGCGAAGGCGTTGATGACCTTGTTCTCGGACACCAGTTCCGACACGACGCTGCGCGCGCTGGGATCGAGAAGGGCGCTGCCCCACCGCATGCCCGCGTCGATCGAGGTCGCCCCGACAGGCTGCAGGTTGTTGATATGGCCCTTCAGCTGGGTGATGTTGTTGCTGTGCACGCGGATGCGGTTCACCGGGTTGGCATCACACCAGCGGTTCGAGGTGGACGGGGTCATGTTCGACGTGCTGTAGTTGGAGCTGGTGTTCGAACTGTTGTAGGTATCCGCGAATACATGCTGCGGCATCGGCAAGCTGCGCGACAGGGCGGCCGAGGTATAGACCGAAGGCGGCAAGTCCACGCAGAACGTGTTATTGTGACGGTTGGTGATGTTGTACTTGTCGATCAGGTCGGGGCCGACGTTGACCTGGCCGTTGTAGGGCACGATCGAGATCGACACCTTGTCCTGCTCGGTATTGGCGAAGATCGCGTCGATGAACTGGCCACCCGCAGTGCGCAGGTTGCCGATCTTGTTGTTCGATGCCATCGAGCCGGACACGTCCAGCACCAGCGAAATCTCGACCGAGTCCACGCGCTCTTCCGCGGTGCCGGCCGCCGGGGCGCTCATGGTGTCGACGCCCAGCATGTGGATCAGCTGCGTGTTGATCGTCTTGCGCGCGGTTGCGGTGACCGCACGATAGCCAAGCCCTTCGCTGACCGTCACGCCCGTGACCGCGCCGCCAAGACCGGACTTGGTGAAATATTCGTTGACCACCGCCGAGGGGTCCATGGTCTGGTCGATGTCAGCCGCCGCCAGAACGGCGCGGTCCAGCGTGCTTTGCAGCTTTGCGCGCTCCATCTCGAAACGCATCATGTCGACGCCAAGCGAGCCTACGAACAGGATCATCAGCAGCATGAACACCGAAAAGATCACCAGCGCACCGTCTTCGTCGCGCCGGAAGACGGCCAGGCTGAAGCCCCGGCGCAGCCTTTGATCGCATGCCGATTTTGATCTGCCACCGTCCTTGACGATGTCTCTGATACAGTCGTCCTTGTTTGCGCCAGTCACCATGTGAACCTCAAGACTTTCAGACCGCCCATACGGACAGGGGTGCCAATGCCCATGCGGAATTGACCAAAGTCATCGTTGCAGGCTGAATATGGCTGATTTGGGGCGTGAATGAAGAAATTTATTAGTACTTTCAGTCGCTTGGTTTACATTGGGCTGAATTTTGCAGGATTGTCTGCCATCGTGAAACAAAACCGGGCTGTTCTGTCGTCAACTCTGCGTTGCCTTTTTTCCGACGTTTTCACGTCACCGGGTCCGGCTTGAGGCCGCATGGGCTGTGCCGAGGCCGGATTCGCGGGGCGCATTCCGGCTCCGACCGGAAAGGGATGCAATCGTGATGCTCGGCTGTTAACTGTTTCATCATCGACGGCGTGGCATTGTGCGCTATCGGGGGACGCGCCATGGCCCCGCATCAGGGAGGATGGATGATGGTTGAAGCCAAGGAAACCAGTTTTCGCGAAAGCGTGGACCTGATGTTCAACCGCGCGGTGGCGCTGATGGACCTGCCGCCGGGGCTGGAGGAAAAGATCCGCGTCTGCAACTCGACCTACACGGTGCGTTTCGGGGTACGCCTGCGCGGCCAGATCCAGACCTTCACCGGCTACCGCTCGGTGCATTCGGAACATATGGAACCGGTCAAGGGCGGCATCCGCTACGCGATGGGCGTGAACCAGGACGAGGTCGAGGCGCTGGCGGCGCTGATGACCTACAAATGCGCCCTGGTCGAGGCGCCTTTCGGCGGCTCCAAGGGCGGGCTGAGGATCGACCCGCGCCTGTATGACGAACATGAGCTGGAACTGATCACCCGTCGTTTCGCCTATGAGTTGATCAAACGTGACCTGATCGACCCGGCCCAGAATGTGCCCGCCCCCGACATGGGCACCGGAGAGCGCGAAATGGCCTGGATCGCGGATCAATATGCGCGGATGAACACGACCGACATCAACGCGCGCGCCTGTGTCACGGGCAAGCCGCTGAACGCGGGGGGCATTGCCGGGCGTGTCGAGGCGACGGGCCGCGGCGTGCAATACGCGCTGCGCGAATTCTTCCGCCACCCCGAAGACATGGCCGCCGCAGCGCTGACCGGCTCGCTGGATGGCAAGCGGGTGGTGGTGCAGGGTCTTGGCAACGTGGGCTATCACGCGGCAAGTTTCCTGCGCGACGAGGATGGATGCCTGATCACCGGCATCATCGAACGCGATGGCGCGCTGGTCGACCCGCGTGGGCTGGATGTCGATGCCGTACGCGACTGGATCGTCAAGCATGCGGGCGTCAAGGGCTTTCCCGGTGCCCAATATGTCGAGGACGGCGCGCTGGTTCTGGAGCAGGATTGCGACATCCTGATCCCTGCCGCGCTGGAAGGGGTGATCAACCGCAGCAATGCATCGCGGATCAAGGCGCCCTTGATCATCGAGGCGGCGAACGGTCCGATCACGGCTGCCGCCGATGACATCCTGCGCGAGAAAGGCACGGTGATCATCCCGGACATGTATGCCAATGCGGGCGGTGTCACGGTGTCCTATTTCGAATGGGTCAAGAACCTCAGCCATATCCGTTTCGGCCGGATGCAGCGCCGCGCCGAGGAGGCGCGCACAAGGCTGCTGATCGACGAGTTGGAGCGGCTGGATCGCTACCTGGGCGATGCCTGGGCGCTGCGGCCCGCGTTCAAGGAAAAGTATCTGCGCGGGTCGGACGAGCTGGAACTGGTGCGCTCGGGCCTCGATGACACGATGCGGATCGCCTACCAGTCGATGCGCGAGGTCTGGCATGCCCGCCCCGAGGTCAAGGACCTGCGCACGGCGGCCTATATCGTCTCGATCGGCAAGGTCGCGGCCAGCTACCGCGCCAAGGGCATCTGAGGCGGACCGCCCGCGCCCTGCATGCCGCCTTGCCACCGGGGATGACTGCAGGACGCGGGCGATGCCCATCTTTGTCGCAGGGACAGGATGCGACGAACTCTGTCGCGAACGGGCTAGGAATTTCGCATCCACTGTTGAAGACTCGGCCCCGAACCGGTTGACTGACCGGAAAGGGAAGGGACAGGATGATGCGCTTTTCAGGGCTTCGCGTGCTGAAAGAGGGGCTGACCGGCAACAAGGGCTGGACCCCGCATTGGCGGGATCCCGCGCCGAAACCGGACTATGACATCGTCATCATCGGCGGCGGCGGGCATGGCCTGTCCACGGCCTATTACCTGGCGCGCGAACATGGGCTGACCAATGTGGCGGTGCTGGAAAAGGGCTATATCGGCGGCGGCAACGTGGGGCGCAACACCACCATCGTGCGGGCCAACTATTTCCTGCCGGGCAATTCGGAATTCTATTCCCATTCCCTGAAACTGTGGGAAAACCTGGAAAACGATCTGAACTACAACGTCATGCATTCGCAGCGTGGTCTGATCAACCTGTTCCATTCCGACGGGCAGCGCGACGCCTTCGCCCGGCGCGGCAATGCAATGATCAACCAGGGTGACGATGCGATCCTGCTGGACCGCGACGGGGTGCGCAAGCATCTGCCCTATCTGGATTTCGACAATACCCGCTTTCCGATCTACGGCGGGTTGCTGCATCCGCGCGGCGGCACCGCGCGGCACGATGCGGTGGCCTGGGGCTATGCGCGCGGGGCCGATCAGCGCGGCGTCGACCTGATCCAGAACTGCGAAGTCACCGGCATCGACATCGAGAACGGCGTCGTCAAGGGCGTGCAGACCACGCGCGGCGCGATCCGCGCCAAGAAGGTGGGCATCGTCGTGGCGGGCCGGTCGGGCCAGGTGGCGGCGATGGCGGGCATGCGCCTGCCGATCGAAAGCCATGTGCTGCAGGCCTTCGTCACCGAAGGGATCAAGCCGGTGATCGACCATGTGATCAGCTTCGGGATGGGGCATTTCTACATCAGCCAGTCCGACAAGGGCGGGCTGGTGTTCGGGGGCGATCTGGATTTCTACGCCTCCTACGCCAGCCGGGGCAACCTGCCGATGACCGAACATGTGATGGAGGCGGGCATGACCCTGATGCCGATGATCGGCAAGGCACGCGTCCTGCGCTCCTGGGGCGGGATCATGGACATGACGCCCGATGGCAGCCCGATCATCGACAAGACCCATGTCGACGGTCTCTATATCGATTGCGGCTGGTGCTATGGCGGGTTCAAGGCGGTGCCGGGATCGGGCTTTTCCTTTGCCCATCTGATCGCCACGGATCGCCACCATGAACCGGCATCACGGTTCCGGCTGGACCGGTTCCGCACCGGGCGGGGCCTGATGGACGAAGAAGGCACGGGATCGCAGCACAACCTGCATTGACCAAGATGACGCTGTTCACCTGCAACATTGGGCCGGGGCCAGCGCCGGTCGACACGGAGACGACATGAGGATCACCTGCCCGATCTGCGGCGAAAGGGACCGCCGCGAATTCTACTACCAGGGCGATGCCGTGGCCCTGCGCCGCCCCGAGGTCGATGACACGCCCGAGGACTGGGATGCCTATCTGCATCTGCGCGACAACCCCGCCGGGGTGACGCGCGACCTGTGGTATCACGAGACCGGCTGCGGGGCCTGGCTGGTGGTCACGCGCAATACCGTCACCCATGAGGTGCTGGGCACGGTGCTGGCGCGCGACGCGGCAGGGGGTGCGGCATGAGACTGGGCAAGGGCGGGCAGATCGACCGCAACCAACGCATCGCATTCCGCTTCGACGGGCACCGCTACGAGGGGTTTGCCGGGGATACGCTGGCCTCGGCGCTGCTGGCCAACGGGCAGCGCCTGCTGGCGCGGTCCTTCAAGTATCACCGTCCGCGCGGCGTGCTGACGGCGGGATCGGAGGAGCCCAACGCGCTGGTCACCATCGGGCAGGGCGCCGCACAGGAGCCGAACGTCCGCGCCACGGTGCAGGAACTGCACGAGGGGCTTGAGGCGCGCAGCCAGAATGCCTGGCCCTCGCTGGAACTGGACCTGCTGGCGGTCAACGACCTGGCCTCGCCCTTCCTGGCGGCGGGGTTCTATTACAAGACCTTCATGTGGCCGCGCGCCTTCTGGGAAAAGCTTTACGAGCCACTGATCCGCCGCGCGGCGGGCCTGGGCGCGCTGTCGGGCCAGAACAATGCCGATCGTTATGAACGCGTGTTCGCCCATTGCGATCTGCTGGTGATCGGCGCGGGGCCTGCGGGGCTGATGGCGGCGCTGACGGCGGCGCGCGCCGGGGCCGATGTGATCCTGTGCGACGAGGATACGCGCACCGGCGGGCGGCTCAATGCCGAAACGCATGAGGTTGCGGGACAGCCCGGTGCCGATTGGGCGGCGGCGATCACGGCAGAGCTGTCCGCGATGCCCAATGTCCGCGTACTGACCCGGACCACCGTCACCGGCGCCTATGACCAGGGCACCTATGGCGCGCTGGAACGGCTTTCGCCTGGCGTGGCCGCGCGCAAGGGCGCCCCGCGCGAGGCGTTCTGGCGTATCGTCGCGCGCCGTGCGGTGCTGGCGGCGGGCGCGCTGGAACGGCCCGTGGCCTTTCGCAACAACGACCGCCCCGGCGTGATGATGGCGGGTGCCCTGCGCGCCTATGTCAACCGCTGGGCGGTCAGCCCCGGGCGGGCCGTGACCGTCTTTGGCAACAATGACGATGCCCATCGCACGGCGGCCGACCTGCTGGCGGCGGGTGTGCATGTGGCCGCGCTGATCGACAGCCGTCCCGACGCGGTGACGGATCTCGATATCCCCTTCTTCAAGGGCGCGCAGGTCTGCGACGCGCATGGGCGCAAGGGTCTTGAGGCGATCAGCATCGCCACCACCTCGGGGATCGAGAAGATCCGCACCGATTGCCTGGCCATGTCCGGCGGCTGGAACCCGACGGTGCATCTGACCTGCCACATGAATGGCCGCCCCACCTGGAACGCGGGGCTGGCCAGTTTCGTGCCCACGCCCGGCGCCATTCCGGGGATGGTTGCGGCCGGGGCCTGCAACGGGACCATGTCCACCCATGGCTGCCTGGCCGAGGGCGCGCGCGTCGCCGCAGAGGTTCTTGGCGATCTGGGGATGAAGGCGCCCGATGTGGCGTTGCCGCAGGCCGAGGATGCGCCCTACCGGATCACCCCGCTCTGGACCGTGCCGGGCAAGGGCCGCGCCTGGCTGGATTTCCAGAACGATGTGACGGTCAAGGATGTGAAACAGGCCGCGGTGGAAAATTTCCGCTCGGTCGAACACATGAAACGCTACACCACGCAGGGCATGGCGACGGATCAGGGCAAGAATTCCAACGTGGCGGCGCTGGCCGTGCTGGCCGATGCCACCGGGCGCGGCATTCCCGAAACCGGCACGACCACATTCCGTCCGCCCTATGTGCCGGTCAGCATTGCCGCGATGGGGGCAGGGGCGCAGGGCGCGGGCTTTGCCCCGCAGCGCTTCACCACCAGCCACCGCGCCAGCGTGGCGGCCGGCGCGCCGATGATCGAGGCGGGGCTGTGGTACCGCCCCAGCTATTTCCCGAAAGACGGCGAGACCACGTGGCGGCAATCCTGCGACCGCGAGGTCGTCATGGTCCGCAACGCGGTGGGCGTCTGCGATGTCTCGACGCTGGGCAAGATCGACATCAAGGGGCCGGGCGCGGGCGCATTGCTGGATTTCGTCTATACCAACATGTTCTCGACCCTGCCGGAGGGGCGCGTCCGCTACGGGCTGATGCTGCGTGAGGACGGCCATGTCATGGATGACGGCACCACCGCGCGGCTCGGGCCTGATCATTTCGTGATGACCACCACCACCGCCGCCGCGGGGCAGGTGATGAAACATCTGGAATTCGCCCAGCAGGCGCTGCGGCCCGATCTGGATGTGAGCATTTGTTCCGTGACGGAACAATGGGCGCAATTTGCCGTGGCAGGTCCCAAGGCGCGCGATCTGCTGAATGGCATGCTCGACAGCCCCATAGACGATGCCGCATGGCCCTTCATGGCCTGCGGGCCCGTGGCGCTGCAGGGGGTCGCGGGGCGGCTGTTCCGCATCTCCTTCTCGGGGGAACATGCCTATGAGGTCGCGGTGCCGGCGCGCTATGGCGACAGCCTGTTCCGCCTGCTGGTCAGCCGGGCCGAGGCGCTGGGCGGCGGGGCCTACGGGCTTGAGGCGCTGAACGTGCTCAGGATCGAAAAAGGGTTCATCACCCATGCCGAGATCCATGGCCGCACCACCGCCTTCGATATCGGCATGCAGAAGATGCTGTCGGCGAAAAAGGACTTCATCGGAAAGGCCGCCGCCGCGCGTCCGGGCCTTGTCGATCCTGACCGCGAACAGTTGGTCGGTCTGAAACCCGTGGGTGTTGTCAAGCAGTTGACGGCGGGGGCGCATCTGTTTGACCGCGACGCGCCCGCCACGCGGGAAAACGATCAGGGCTATGTCACCTCGGTCGGGTTCTCGCCCACGCTGGAAAGCTTCCTTGGCCTTGCCTTTCTCAAGCAGGGGCGCACCCGCCATGGCGAGGTGATCCGCATGGTCGATCACCTGCGCGGGCTGGAAACCCTTTGCGAGGTCTGCGATCCGGTGTTTTTCGATCCTGAAGGAGGGCGCGCCCGTGGCTGATGCATCCTTGTCCCTTGCGGCCCTGACCCCCTGCGCGGGCCTGCTGCCGCTGACCATCGGCGCGCTGTCCCTGTCCGAGGTGGAGCCCGGCCATCTGACCGCGATCGCCCCGCTGAGAGGCAAGGCCGATGCGCTGGCCGCCGCGTTCAAGGCGGCGCATGGGCTGGACTGGCCCGCGCCCAACCGGGCCACCGGCGGGGATGACGCGCGCGCGGTCTGGTTCGGCCATGCCCATGTGCTGCTGATGGGGCCGGCACCCGATCCCGCGCTTGTCGCGCATGCCAGCCTGACCGATGTCAGCGATGGCTGGGCCCTGGTGCTGCTGCAGGGCGCGGGGGCGGCGGATGTGCTGGCACGGATCAGCCCGATCGACCTGCGGCCGGGGGTCTTTCAACCCGGCCACACGGCCCGGACAGAACTGCTGCACATGCAGGCCGCGATCACCCGTTTGCGCGATGATGCATTCCTGATCATGGGGTTCCGGTCCATGGCCCGCACGATGGTGCATGATCTGAAGATCGCGATGGAAGGGGTTGAAGCCCGCCGTGCGGACTGACATCTTGCGCCCGAAGCATGTCATGCGAAGGTTCAAACCATGTCCCGTCTGTCCGTAGCCCTGTTTTCCGCAAGTTTCGCGCTTTTGTCCGGTGTCGGCGCGCCGGTTCTGGCGGAATCGGATGCCGAGCGGGCCGCGCGTTGCACCGGTCAGGCCAATATCGTGTCGCGCGCGGTCGAGTTGCGGGCCGATGGCGCGGATCAGGGGACGGCCACCGCGCGGCTGGAAGCCAGCGACAGCGGGATCGATCCGAAATACGCGCCTTCGATCTCGGTGCTGGTGGGGTGGATCTACACGCTGCCCGTCGACCAGTTGACGCCCGAAACCTCGATCGCGTTCCAGACTCAGTGCCTGGGCTACAAGCCCTGAACGGTTCCGGCGGCGCAAAGGCGATATCCACAGCTGATCGGCTTGCCGGGCATGGCCTTGGCCCCGGTCTGCGCCTATAGTCCGATGCATGAGTCTGCCACCCGGTTTCCTTGACGAATTGCGCAACCGCATCAGCCTGTCCCAGGTGGTGGGGCGCAAGGTCATGTGGGACATGCGCAAGTCGAACCAGGGCAAGGGCGACATGTGGGCGCCTTGCCCCTTCCACCAGGAAAAAAGCGCGTCTTTCCATGTAGATGATCGCAAGGGGTATTATTACTGCTTTGGCTGCCACGCCAAGGGTGACGCGCTGTCCTTCGTGCGCGAGACCGAAAACGTGGGCTTCATGGAGGCGGTCGAGATCCTGGCCCGCGAGGCAGGCATGCAGATGCCCGCGCGCGACCCGCAGGCCCAGCAAAAGGCCGACCGGCGCAGCCAGCTGGTCGAGGTGATGGAACATGCGGCGCAATTCTTCGTGCTGCAGTTGCGCACGGGTGCGGCGGGTGCGGCGCGCGACTATCTGGCGAAACGCGGGCTGAAGCCCGACGCGCTGGAGCGGTTCGGGATCGGCTTTGCGCCCGATGGGTGGCAAGCGCTCTGGGATCATCTGACCGCCAAGGGCGTCCCCGAGGATCTGATCCTTGGTGCGGGGCTGGCCAAGCCGTCGACCACGGGCAAGCGGCCCTATGACGTGTTCCGCAACCGCATCATGTTCCCGATCCGCGATCCGCGCGGGCGCTGCATCGCCTTTGGCGGGCGTGCGATGGATCCCAATGACAATGCGAAATACCTGAACTCGCCCGATACCGAATTGTTCGACAAGGGGCGCACGCTTTACAACCATGGCCCCGCGCGCGAGGCGGCGGGCAAGGGCAAGCCGCTGATCGTGGCCGAAGGCTACATGGATGTGATCGCGCTGTCCGAGGCGGGTTTCACCGCATCCGTCGCGGCCCTGGGCACGGCCGTCACCGACACGCATCTGCAGCTTCTGTGGCGCATCGCGCCCGAACCGGTCATTGCGCTGGATGGCGATACCGCTGGTCTGCGGGCCGCGATGCGGGTGATCGACCTTGCCCTGCCGCTGCTCGAGGCGGGGCAATCGCTGCGTTTTGCGGTCATGCCCGAGGGCAAGGACCCCGACGATCTGATCCGCGCCAGCGGGGCAGGGGGGATGCAGGCGCTGCTGGATCAGGCCATCCCGATGGTCGATCTGCTGTGGCGGCGCGAAACCGAAGGCCAGGTCTTCGACAGTCCCGAACGCCGCGCGATGCTGGACAAGGCGCTGCGCGCCAAGATCAAGCTGATCAAGGACCCCTCGATCCGCGCCCATTACGGCGAGGCGCTGAAGGAAATGCGATGGGAGCTGTTCGGCACAAGGCGCAAGGCCGCCGCAGGCGCACCGCGCCCGCCGCGCGCCGCATGGACGCCGGGCGGTGCGCGCTGGCAGGCGGCCCCGGTGCCGCAACCCAGCACCAAGTCATCCCTGCTGGCGCAGCCGGGCGATGATATGGGCGATCACCTGCGCGAGGCGGTGATCATGGCCACGTTGATCACCACCCCCGCCGTGATCGAGGAATTCGAGGCGCAGATCGACCGGATGGAGTGCACTGATCCGGGACATGCCGCGCTGCGTGACGCGATCCTGCGCGCGGCACCGTCGGTTGCGCATGATGCGGATGCCTTTCGCCATGCCGTGTCCGACGAAGTTGGCGCGGATGTCCTTGAAAGCCTCTTTGCGCTTCCCCATGTGCGTATCGTGCCCCCGGTGCGCCAGCCGGGAAATACCGAAATGGCCCGCATGACCATGGCCGAGGAACTGGCCAAGCTGACATGCCAAAGGGGTCTTGCTTCGGAAATAGCCGAGGCTGAGGAGGATCTTGAGGGGATTGCCGATGAGGCTGTGACATGGCGGCTGGGACAGGCGGCAGAGGCGCGCAACCGCGCCCTTCGCAGCCAGCAGCAGGACCGCACCGAATACGAGACAGGCCCCAACGGGGCGCGAATCAATCGCGACGAGCGCAGTGCGCTTGATGCGCTTGTCGGCAAGATTACTTTCACGAAACGGGGCCGATGAAGGTTTTATGAAGGAATTGATAAAGAAATCACGGTAAACGGTTTGCGAATCACCGCGAATCAAGGTTGATTCGGAAACGAATCAATCGGCAGCCCAAGCACAGCCTCGTGTGCCGCAGATCGACCGCGACAGACCGACCGCCAATGCAGGAGCATTTCATGGCCGCAAAAGACACCGACGACACGCCGCAGGACGATCAGGATACCGAAGTCTCCCTCGACATGAGCCAGACCGCGGTCAAGAAGATGATCGCCGAGGCGCGCGAACGGGGTTACATCACCTATGATCAGCTCAACCAGGTCCTGCCGCCGGACCAGGTCTCGTCCGAGCAGATCGAAGATGTGATGTCGATGCTGTCCGAAATGGGCATCAACATCATCGAAGACGAAGAGGTCGACGACGAAGAGGCGAAATCGACCGCCGTTGTCGATATCTCGTCCAACCGCGATCTTGCGCTGGCCTCGGGCACATCCGAAAAGCTGGACCGTACCGATGATCCGGTGCGCATGTACCTGCGCGAGATGGGCAGCGTGGAGCTGCTGTCGCGCGAAGGCGAGATCGCGATCGCCAAGCGGATCGAGGCCGGGCGCAACACGATGATCGCAGGGCTTTGCGAAAGCCCGCTGACCTTTCAGGCCATCACCATCTGGCGCGACGAACTTCTGTCCGAAGACATTCTGCTGCGTGATGTGATCGACCTGGAAGCCACCTTCGGCACCCAGTTGGGTGAAGACGGCGATGTAGGCGATGGGCCGGTCGTGGCCGCCGCCAATGTCGCCCGCGCCCCGCGCGCCGCCGGCGAGGATGAGCAGGAGCTTGACGCCGACGGCAACCCGATCAGCCGCGAGGATGACGACGACGAGGACGAGCAGGCCAACATGAGCCTTGCCGCCATGGAAGCCGCGCTGAAGCCGCGCGTTCTGGAAACGCTGGATCGCATCGCCGAGGATTACGCCCGCCTGTCCGAAATGCAGGACAGCCGCATCTCGGCCACGCTGAACGAGGATTCGAGCTTCAGCTCGGATGATGAAGGCACCTATCAGACCCTGCGCTCGGAAATCGTGCTGCTGGTGAACGAGCTGCACCTGCACAACAACCGCATCGAGGCGCTGATCGATCAGCTTTACGGCATCAACCGCCGTGTCATGCAGATCGACTCCGCGCTGGTGAAGCTGGCGGATCAGGCACGGATCAACCGCCGCGAATTCATCGACGAATATCGCGGCTACGAGCTGGATCCGAACTGGCTGGACCGGATGGCCGAAAAGCCGGGTCGCGGCTGGCAGGCGCTGATCGAACGCTCGGCCGACAAGGTCGAGGAACTGCGCGCCGACATGGCGCAGGTCGGCCAGTATGTGGGTCTTGATATCAGCGAATTCCGCCGCATCGTCGCCCAGGTCCAGAAGGGCGAGAAAGAAGCCCGCCAGGCCAAGAAGGAAATGGTCGAGGCGAACCTGCGCCTCGTCATCTCGATCGCCAAGAAATACACCAACCGCGGCCTGCAATTCCTGGACCTGATCCAGGAGGGGAACATCGGCCTGATGAAGGCGGTCGACAAGTTCGAATACCGCCGCGGCTACAAGTTCTCGACCTATGCGACATGGTGGATCCGGCAGGCGATCACCCGGTCCATCGCGGATCAGGCGCGCACCATCCGTATCCCGGTGCACATGATCGAGACGATCAACAAGCTGGTCCGTACCGGCCGGCAGATGCTGCACGAGATCGGGCGCGAGCCCACGCCGGAAGAGCTGGCCGAAAAGCTGCAGATGCCGCTGGAAAAGGTCCGCAAGGTGATGAAGATCGCCAAGGAACCGATTTCGCTGGAAACCCCCATCGGGGACGAGGAAGACAGCCAGCTTGGCGATTTCATCGAGGACAAGAATGCCGTGCTGCCTCTGGACAGCGCCATTCAGGAAAACCTCAAGGAAACCACGACCCGCGTTCTGGCTTCGCTCACGCCGCGTGAGGAGCGTGTTCTGCGCATGCGTTTCGGCATCGGCATGAACACGGATCACACGCTGGAAGAGGTCGGGCAGCAGTTCAGCGTGACCCGCGAACGTATCCGCCAGATCGAGGCGAAGGCCCTGCGCAAGCTCAAGCATCCCTCGCGCTCGCGCAAGCTGCGCAGCTTCCTGGATCAGTAAGCCGCATCAAAGCGTCATCAAGGCGGTCCCCGATCGGGGGCCGCCTTTTTCATGCGGGCCTCACGCATCTGTGTGCGCGGATCGTTTTACTCGGGCTGTCCTGTGCTCTACCCTTACGGTGTCATTCCCCTGCTCAGGATAGCACTCATGCCCCGTGTTTCGCCTCGCCCGACCTCGGCCCTGTCCGTGGTCCTCATGCTGGCGCTGGCCGGTCCGGCGGCCGCGTTCCGCCCGAACATCCCGCTCGAGGTGGTGCCTCTCGGTGATCCCGGAACCTTCGAGGTGATCGAGTCCCGTGGCGCGGGGCCCTCGCATATCTGGTGCGTCGCGGCGGATCATGCGCGTCGGGTGCTGGGTGCTGCGGGCACGGACCGCATCTATCTGGCCACGCCGCGCGGTCCCAGCCAGGCCATGCCGGGGCGCAAGGCCTTGGGCTTTGCCATGTCGCCCGCGCCGGCAAACGTGGCACCGGCAGGGACAAAACCCATATTGGGCGGGATATTGCTGGCGCAGATGCAGGCGGGCTCCAGCCTCAGCGTCGCGACGGCCCTGCAATATTGCACCGACCATATCGAGACGGATTGACCGTCGGGCGGCGAAAAACAGGGATGAGATGAAACATTTCAGCGGATCCGCATTTGTTTTGGTGTTGCTCCTGGGCGGGCTTGGCCTTGTGCTTCCGGGTCCGGCGCAGGCCTTTCGGGCGCAGATGGAACTCACGGTGATCCAGGTGCCCGGCAGCTCCGCTTTCGAGGTGGTCGAGGAATATGGCGCAGGGCCCCGCCAGATCTGGTGCGCCGCCGCCGAACATGCGCGCGACGTCGCGCGCCTGCCCACTGCGCAGCGGCTTTACATCGCGCGTGGCCTGGGGGTCAGCGATCTGGCCGGCGGGCGCAAGACGGTGCGCTTCAGCCCCGGCCCCGTCGCGGCCGAGGGGCCGCGTCAGGACGGGCCCTATACCATCACGTTGCGCGATGTCGGGGCCTCGCTGTCGATCGGTCATGCGCTCAGCTATTGCGATGACCGGATCGAGGATCTTTTCGACCGCTTCTGACGGCCTGCGCGCCCTGTGCAACAGTGGCATGGCCAAAAGGCAACGCCCTATCTTGCGACAGGAATTTCCGTCTACCCAAGACTTGGCGGAGGTCCTATAGTGCCTGTGGATAAGTGGGGGCTGAACCCCACAGCCAGAGGCAGAGATGATGAAGGGGGCCGGGCATGCGCTGTCCGTTTTGCGGAAATATTGACACACAGGTGAAGGATTCCCGTCCGGCCGAGGATCATGTTTCGATCCGGCGGCGACGGTTCTGCCCGGCATGTGGCGGGCGGTTCACGACCTATGAGCGCGTGCAGCTGCGCGATCTCGTGGTGATCAAGTCCAACGGCCGCCGCGAGGAATTCGACCGCGACAAGCTGGAACGCTCGATCCGCATCTCGCTGCAGAAACGCCCGGTGGAGCCCGAGCGGATGGACCAGATGGTGTCCGGTATCGTGCGGCGGCTGGAAAGCATGGGCGAGACGGACATCCCCTCGAAGGTGATCGGCGAGATCGTGATGGAGGCACTGGCCCGTATCGACACCGTGGCCTATGTGCGTTTTGCGAGCGTCTACAAGAACTTCCAGGCCGCGGACGATTTCGACAAATTCGTTTCGGAACTGCGCCCCGACACCGCCCCCGAGACGTGACGCGACCCCGGTGCGCGCCACGGACACAGACTTCATGGCGCTGGCCCTGTCCCTGGGCCGGCGTGGCCATGGGCGGACCTGGCCCAATCCGGCGGTTGGCTGCCTGATCGTCAAGGATGGCCGCATCGTCGGGCGCGGCTGGACCGCGGCGGGCGGGCGGCCCCATGCCGAACCCCAGGCGCTGGCGCGGGCCGGTGATGCCGCGCGTGGTGCGACGGCCTATGTCAGCCTTGAACCCTGTGCCCATCACGGCAAGACCCCGCCCTGCGCGGGCGCGCTGATCGCGGCGGGTATCGCCCGTGTCGTGGCACCGATGCAGGATGATGATCCGCGCGTTTCGGGGCGCGGCTTTGCCATGCTGCGCGCGGCGGGGGTCGAGGTCACGACAGGTGTGATGGCGGAACAGGCAGAGCGGGATCTGGCCGGGTTCTTCCTGCGCATCCGCGCCGGTCGTCCCCGCGTGACGCTCAAGCTTGCCTCCAGCTTTGACGGGCGCATCGCCACGGCCACGGGCGAAAGCCAATGGATCACCGGCCCCGAGGCGCGCCGCGCGGTCCATGCGATGCGCGCGCGCCATGACGCGGTCATGGTCGGTGCGGGCACGGCGCGGGCCGATGATCCGGCGCTGACGGTGCGCGGCCTTGGCATCACGCATCAGCCGGTCAGGATCGCGGTCTCACGCCGGCTGGATCTGCCCCTGACGGGACAGTTGGCACGCACGGCGGGTGAAACACCTGTCTGGATCTGCCATGGTGCTGATGCCGATCCCGGCCTTCTGTCAGCCTGGTCTGATCTGGGCGCGCGGCTGCTGCCTTGCGCGCTTCAGGCGGGGCGTATCGATCCCGCCTCGCTGTTGCAGGCGCTGGGGCAGGCGGGCCTGACCTCGGTCTTCTGCGAGGGGGGCGGGGCGCTGGCGGCATCGCTGCTTGGCGCCGATCTGGTGGACGAGGTGATCGGCTTCACCGCCGGGGTGATGATCGGGGCCGAAGGACAGCCCGCGCTGGGGGCCATGGGGCTTGCGCGGCTGGCCGATGCGCCCCGCTTCCGCCTGATCGAGGCGCGGGCGATCGGTGCCGACATCCTGCACCGCTGGCAGGCGCAGGGCTGACGCCCCCGGTTCTTCTTGCTCCAAATATCCAGATCCTGCCGCCCGCCTCAGCCGCGCCGCCACAGATGGGCCTGGCCGGCGAAAACCCCCTGCAGCTTGGCCAGCAGCCGGTTCGCCAGCCCGCCGCGCGCCACGGCTGCGCTGGACAGCCGCTCCACCGCCACCTCGACCGGGCAGGGCAGGCCGGTGACCGGATCGCGGTAGCGCGGATAGTCGATCAGTGCTGCATGCACGAGGCCCTCAAGGCTGACATGCGCCTGCCGGCGCGGCAGGGCGGGGCCGCGATGATCGGTCAGGCCCCAGCCCGCGTAGAAGGGCGCGCCCAGCGTGACCACGCGCCGCCCCCGGATCAGCGCCTCGAACCCCAGAAGCGAGGTCATGGTCCAGACCGCATCCACCTGCCCCAGAAGGGCGGCGGGATCGGTGCCTGCCAGCACCAGATCCGCCAGATCGCCCCCGTCCTGCAGTGCACCGGGACGCAGCCCCGCCTCGACATCGGGATGGGGCTTGTAGATCACGAAGGCCTGCGGATTGGCGGCGCGCGCGGTCTCCAGCAGCGCGCCATTGGTGCGGATCTCGCCCGCGCCCAGCCGGATCGAGGCGTCATCCTCGACCTGGCCCGGCACAAGGATCACCTGCCTGCCTGCGGCAAGGCTGCGGATATCGGGCGCGTCCCGGCCAAGGTTGTACTTGCTCAGTCCTTGCGCGATCAGCGCCTCCATCAGCGCGCGCGCGCGCCCCGCCTGATCGGGGCGCAGGCTGGCGCGGCTTGCGATCATCCGCTCCAGGCGGCTCTCGTGGTGCGGATCGTAATAGATGCCCAGATCGTCGCAGACCAGTGACAGGGGCGGCACGAGGTCCGCCCCCAGACCGCGCGAGCGCAGGAAACCGTCCTCGACCCTGACGGCGCCATCGGTAGCGGTATCGGCCTTGCTGGCCCAGACCATGGCGCGGCGCCCATCCCGTGGCAGGCCCTCGCGGAACCGCACCGGGCGGACAGAGCCGAAAAAGCCGTTGATCGCCCCGCGCTTCCACAGGCGCATGCCGCTGGCCTGCCAGCCCAGCCGATCCTCGCGCCAGGCACGGACCTGCGCCTCGAGGGTCGAAATGGCCGTTTCCAGCGAACACAGCCTGTCGCGGAAAGGATCGTACCATAGGGGGTAGAGGATCATCGCGGCGGCAAACATCTGCGCCCGCGTCAGGTTTCGCTGGCGGCGGGCGAGGGGGTTGAAATCATGGCTCAGGCCCCAGCCGGCATAGAAGGGCTGGCCGAAGACATGGGGTTTGTGACCGGCAAGGATCGCCTCGAACCCCATCTGCGAGGATACGGTATAGACGGCGATCGCGCCGTCCAGCAGGGCGCGGGGGCTGACCGGGGCATCCAGCAGGGTGATGTCGGCGCCGGGCGCCAATGCCAGCGTGTCCTCGTCGAAATAGCCCGGACGATGGCCGGCGTTGGTCTCGGGGTGGGTCTTGATGACGATCCGCGCGCCGGGATTGTCCTGATGGGCATGGAACAGCATCTCGCGGAAGGTGTTGGAATCCGCGCGCCCCTGCCGGACCGAGGCATCGCCGCGCGTCTGGTCGATCAGCAGCACATAGCCCGGCGCGGGCAGGGCGGCGCCGGGGTCATGGGCGTTGTACTTGCTCAGATCGGCCTCTTGCAGGCGGGCCATGGCTGCGCGGGCGCGGTCCAGAAGGGCGCTGTCATCCAGCGGGTGGGTCGCCAGCAGCACCTCGAGGTCCGAGGGCTGCGCGGGGTCGAAATGCATGCCCCGGCTGTCGATGATCAGGCCAAGCGGCAGATCCCCGTCCCGGCCGGGATGGACCGAGCGCAGAAAGGCATCCTCGATCCGCACAAGGCCCGCACCGGTCTGGCGGGCCATCGCCTCGCCCCGCGCGGCATAGGGGGAATGGCCCCAGACCGCGATCCGGTCATCGGGCGCGGGCACGCCAAGACGCAGATCGTACCCGGCCAGTTCCACGATCCGCCGGATGCGCGGCTGGGTCAGAAAGCCCGCGTTGTAATAGAAAAGCCGCCGGGAGGTTTGTCCCCCGGCGGCAGTGTCACTTGTGCCGTTCTGCACCGCGGATCACAGGCCCGACGGCGCGGTCGTCAGCGTATCGATCGCCGTCAGCGAGCCGGTCAGCGCGGCAATCGCCTTGCTCCACTGGGTGAACGGCGCTTCGGTCACGTAAAGCGTATCGCCATCGCGCACCGAGAAATCGCGTGCCATGAACAGCCCGTTGGGCTGGGTCAGATCCAGCACGTAGATCATCCGCTGCGCGCCCTGCAGGTCGTTGCGGCCGAGCACCGTGTTCGCGATATCGGATGGTTCATTGCGCAGGATGAAGACGCCGGTCGGGTCCGAGCTTGAGGTCAGAAGGCCGCCGACCTGTGCAATGGCCTCGATCCCGGACAGGGTCTGGCTTTCGAAGTTCACCCGCGACTGGCTGCCGGTGGCGCCAAGCGCCGTGAAGGACCGCGTGTCGCCCTCGACCAGGATGCGGTCACCGCCACGCAGGGCGATGTCAAAGCGCGGGTCGCGGAACAGGTCCTGGAACCATACCTTTTCGGTGTGCTTGCCACGGATCACCGTGACCTGTGCGATCTCGGGTTCGATCGATACGCCACCGGCCTGTGCCAGCATGGCGGCAAGTGTGCGTGTCGGGCGTTCGATCGGATAGACACCCTGGCCGCCCACGGCGCCGACCAGCGACACGGTGGCCCCGTCACCCGCAAGGCGACGCACCTGGACCTGTGGGTCCGGGGTCTGATCCTTGAGGCGTTCGGTGATGATGCGGCGCAGCGCCTCGGGCGTGTTGCCCGCGGCCTTCAGGCGGCCGGCATAGGGTACGAAGATGAAGCCCGCGCCGTCCACCTGCACCTCCTCGAGGATGGTGGAATTGGCCCCGGTGCTGGCCAGAAGCCCGTCGTCTACGTTTTCCCAGATGGTCAGCCCCAGCGTGTCACCGGCCGAGATCGTGTCCGATCCCACCACGCCCGCGTTGATGAAGCTTTCCGAAAAGCCGAGCGCGGGCACGACAGAGGTGGCGCGCGTGACGCGGTCATTCACGCTGACCACGAAGGCATCGCCCTGTTTCTGCACGGAGCCTGCGAAAATCTCGCGTTTGTTGGGGCCGACACGGGGTAGACCGCAGGACGCCACAAGCGACACAACTACAAGAAGGGCGACGGACTTCGCCCAGGGATTTGCCAGGGGTTTCACTGCACGGTCTCCTCGACCTGATATACTGCCTCAACACGTTTTTTTTCGTGCCACCCGTTCATGCGGCGACACTTTTTTGTTTATCGGACGATACTATCGTGAAGAGGTACGTAAATCCAGCGCCTTGAGCCGTCTTGTTCACGTCACCACGCGCAACTGTTGCCGTGGTGCCGCGGTGCCTGAACGCAGCGCATCATAGGGATCCTCGGCTGACAGCATCATGTCGACCACCTGGCGCAACAGCTGCCGGCGCCCGCGTGTCGAATAGAAACCGCCCGGAACCTGGCTGGTTTCCAGCAGATAACGCCGATAGTCGCGATAGGCGCGCCGGTCTGGGCGGGTCGCGCCCGCGAAAAACTCGGCCAGCGGCTGGGACGAGACGAATTCCGGCTTGGCATAGACCGCATCCCCGAACACCTTGAGCGGGATTCCGCGCCACAGCACCTGCTGGGCGGCGGTGGAATTGACCGTCACGGCGCTGCGCGCGCCTTGCAGCAACTGCGCCAGCTTGCCGCCACTGACGAAAAGAACGCGGTCCTGCACACCGTTTTGCCGGGCGATGCGGGCGATTTCACGGGCCAGGGGGGTGCGGCCATTCTCAAGCGGATGGGCCTTGATCACCAGCCGGTGATGCGCGGGCGCGCCCTGGGAAAAGCCGCGGATCACGATCTCGAGGAATTCGGACATCGCGGTGAAGGGCGAATGCATGCGGAAACTGGCGTCATGTTCCAGCTGCAGCAGCGCCAGATGATAGGGAAAGCCGCCGTGACGGATGCGCCATTGCGCCACGCGCCGTTCCAGCGCGCGCCACGGCATCCCGATCAGGCGGCGCAGGTAGAGCTGGAATTCCTGGGTGACGCCCAGTTCGCGATGGGGGCGGAAATGGCGATACTGGCCGTTCCGGAACATGACGAACCAGTGATAGAGCGCGCCGTAGAAGATATGCTGGCGCATGTCGCCCCAGCGCGCGGGCGGCTCGGGCGCATCCATGTCGGATGTGGACAGGGCCGCGCGCATCTCGGCCACGCTGGTCTGCATCAGCCGCGAATGCCCGTTCGATCCGCCCCTTTCATAGGTGACCCAATAGGGGCGGATATATCCTTCCTCGAAGACATGCACGGTCAGGCCCGCGGCCTGGGCTGCGTCGATCGCCTGGGCATGGATCTGGCGGGTATCGCCATAGAGCACCAGATCGGTCGCGCCCTTTTCCGCGATCAGTGCGCGGATCCGGTCGGGCCAATCCTCGGGGGGGGCGCGAAAGGGGATGTAGCTGGCGGGGTGGAACCAGAAGGCCCGGTCGCCCGCATTGAAGCCCACGCGCCAGACCTGCGCGCCGGCCTGGCGCAACATCTGGGCCAGGCTGTGAAAGAACGGGCCATGCGGCCCTTGCAGGAACAGAAAGACCCGGTCACCCGGCGGGGGGGAGGGGTGTGCACTCATATCCGTCAGAACCAGTTTCACCATTACACAAACTTCCCCATATCCGGTATCCACGGCAAAAATATGGCTCTGGCGCGGTGCATCTTGTCTCCGTGGCGGGCAAGGGCTAGGTCTCGGGTCACGCTGACGGAACACCGCTGGCGGCTTGAGGTCAAGGGCGCTGCGCGATGCGGGCGCATCAGCGGACACATGAGGGGGACGACATGTTCACAGGCATCATCACCGACATCGGCACCCTGCGCGCGGTCGAGCAGCGCGGCGATCTGCGCGCGCGCATCGGCACCGGCTACCGGGTGGATGGCATCGATCTGGGCGCATCGATCGCCTGCGACGGGGTCTGCCTGACGGTGGTGGCCAAGGGCAGCGACGCCACCGGCGGCTGGTTCGACGTCGATATCTCGGCCGAGACGGTGTCCAAGACGAACCTGTCGGGCTGGACGCCGGGCCAGCGCGTCAACCTGGAACGCGCGCTGAAGGTGGGCGACGAGCTGGGCGGGCATATCGTGTCGGGCCATGTGGACGGGCTGGCCGAGGTGGTGGCGATCCGCGACGATGGCGACAGCACCCGCGTCACCCTGCGCGCGCCCAAGGCGCTGGCGCGCTTCATCGCGCCCAAGGGATCGGTGGCGCTGAATGGCACCTCGCTGACCGTGAACGAGGTCGATGGTTGCGATTTCGGGATCAACTTCATCCCCCATACCAAGAAGATGACCACCTGGGGCGATGTGGGCCTGGGCGATCAGGTCAACCTCGAGATCGACACGCTGGCGCGCTACGTGGCGCGCCTGGCCGAGATGTCCTGACCCCGCCCGGCGGTTCGCCCGGATGAAAGGGCGGATGCCTCCGGCGGGGATATTTTCGGCAAGCAGAAGCCGGGCTTTCATATTCACGAAATCGGTTGCGTTGGCCGGGGGCGGGATTATCCTGCGCCCGGAACAGGGAGGACCGACATGACCATTTTCAAACCGACACGCCGCGAGATCATGAAACTGGCCGCAATGGCGCCTGTTTTCGCGCTGCCCGCGCTGGGGCGGCCGGGGGCGGCGCTGGCGCAACTGGGCGCGCCTGCCACCGACAATCCCGCGCATTTCCGCTTCACCCTGGGCGAGGCGCGGCTGACGATCCTGTCGGACGGGTATTTTTCCCTGCCGACATCGGGCCTGGGCGTCAATGCCGACCCGGCCGATGTGCGCGCCTTTCTGGAGCAGCACTACCTGTCGCCGGATGAGGGCTATTCCCACACCAACCACCTGCTGATCGAGGCGGGCGAGGCCGTGGTGCTGGTCGATGTGGGATCGGGCAGCCGGTTCATGCCCACCACGGGGCGGCTGATGGCCAATCTGGAGGCGGCGGGGGTCGATCCGGCCAGCATCACCCATGTGGTGATCACCCATGCCCATCCCGATCACATCTGGGGCATCCGCGACGATTTCGACGAGCCGCTGTTTCCCGATGCGGAATACGTGATCGGGGCGGTCGAACATGCCCATTGGCTGCAGGACGACCTGGTCAACAAGGTCGCGCCCGAGGATCAGCAATTCGTGCTGGGGGCGGTGAATTCGCTGACGCTGGACGGGGTCGAATGGCGGCTGGTGGCGGATGGCGAAGAGGTCGTGCCGGGGGTGCGCATGATCGCCACGCCAGGGCATACGCCGGGCCACATGAGCGTGATGCTGGACAGCGGCGGCAAGCAGTTGATGGCGCTGGGCGATGCGATGAGCCATGCCTATACCAACTTTGCCCATCCCGAATGGTACAACGGCTTTGATGCGGATGGCGCGCAGACGGTGGCGACGCGGCTGCGCCTGCTGGACATGGCGGCGGCGGACCGGATCGCGGTGCTGGGCTATCATTTCCCCTTTCCGGGGGTGGGCCATGTGCTGCGCGAGGGCGAGAGCTGGCGCTTCCTGCCGACGCTCTGGCAGTTCGAGGGCTGAACGGGCAGGGCGCGCTGTCGCAAACGGGCCTCATGCCGCCGCGTTGCCTCTGGCCAATGCGGGCGTGCTGCGCTATCTGGCGGGGCAACAGGAAAAGGAAATCCCATGGCTGACAGCGCCCCTTTCGAGACACCCGGCCCGGTCGAAGAAAACTGGCGCGACGCGATCAGTTCCATCGAGGATATCATCGAGGATGCGCGCAACGGGCGCATGTTCATCCTGGTCGACCATGAGGACCGCGAGAACGAGGGCGATCTGGTGATCCCCGCGCAGATGGCCACGCCCGAGGCCGTCAACTTCATGGCCACCCATGGGCGCGGGCTGATCTGTCTGACGCTGACGGGCGCGCGCGTCGATGCGCTGGGTCTGCCGCTGATGGCCTCCTACAATTCGTCGCGCCACGAGACCGCCTTTACCGTGTCGATCGAGGCGCGCGAAGGCGTCAGCACCGGGATTTCCGCCCATGACCGCGCGCGCACCATCGCCGTGGCGATCGACGCGGGCAAGACGGCGGCCGATATCGCGACACCGGGCCATGTCTTTCCGCTGCGCGCCCGCGATGGCGGAGTGCTGGTCCGCGCCGGCCATACGGAGGCCGCCGTGGATGTGGCGCGGCTGGCCGGGCTGAACCCCTCGGGCGTGATCTGCGAGATCATGAACGAAGATGGCTCGATGGCGCGGCTGCCCGATCTGGTGGGATTCGCGCAGAAACACGGGCTGAAGATCGGCACGATCAGCGACCTGATCGCCTATCGCCGCCGCCATGACAACCTGGTCAAGGTGCGGTCGGAAGAGGTGATCCAGTCCGAATTCGGCGGCGACTGGACGCTGCGGATCTATACGGACGAGACGCAAGGCGCGGAACATATCGTGCTGATCAAGGGCGACATCGCCACTGACGCCCCGGTTCTGGTGCGGATGCATGCGCTGGACCCTCTCAAGGATATGGTGGGCGCGGGGCCCAAGGGCCGCGCCTTCGAGTTCACCAATTCGATGCAGACCATCGCCGCCGAGGGGCGTGGCGTGGTCGTGCTGCTGCGCGATACGCATATGAAGCTGGCGACGGGGGCCGAGGTCAGCCCGCAAACCCTGCGGCAATACGGGTTGGGCGCGCAGATCCTGTCCTCGCTGGGCCTGTCGAAACTGGTGCTGCTGACCAACTCGCCCACGCCCAAGATTGTCGGCCTCGAGGCTTACGGGCTGGAAATCACCGGCACGCGCAAGATCACGGAAGGGCACTGACATGGCCGGACACGAGACGCATTACACCCTGCCGCGCGCGGCATTCGACAAGCCGGTCAAGATCCTGATCGTCGTGGCGCCCTATTACAAGGATATCGCCGACAACCTGGTGGCTGGCGCCAAGGCGGAAATCGAGGCCGCGGGCGGCACATGGGATCTGGTCGAAGTGCCCGGCGCGCTGGAGATCCCCACCGCCATCGGCATCGCCGGACGGATGAGCAATTTCGACGGCTACGTGGCGCTTGGCTGCGTGATCCGGGGCGAGACCACGCATTACGATACGGTCTGCAATGACAGCAGCC
This sequence comes from Paracoccaceae bacterium, assembly GCA_030758115.1. Classification (GTDB taxonomy): domain Bacteria; phylum Pseudomonadota; class Alphaproteobacteria; order Rhodobacterales; family Rhodobacteraceae; genus Seohaeicola. The sequence continues at coordinate 30,786 of JANREX010000104.1, forward strand.
GCGCGATCAGCCTGCTGGGCCTGCAGGGCCTGTGCATCGGCAATGGCATCCTGACGGTCGAGAACCGCACCCAGGCCGAGGTGCGCGCCGATCCGGCGGGGCAGAACAAGGGCGGTGGCGCCGCCGCTGCGGCCTTGCATCTGCTGGCGCTGGCCCGTAAGTGGGGCACGGCCAGCAAGGGGGTGGGATTCAAGCCCGCCTCGGAAGAATACCGTCTGGCCGGAAGCACCAAAGGCACACCCTCTGCATGATTGACGATACCGCCAAGCCGCAAACCCTGTCCGGCAATGCAAAGCGCAAGATGCGCGCGGCCTCGCGGCTCTATGCCGTGCAGGCGCTGTTCCAGATGGAGCATTCGGGCCAGACCGTCGAACTGGTCCGCCGCGAATTCCTGGAACATCGCTTCGGCGCGACCTATGAGGGCGACGAGATGCGCGACGGCGATGTGGACCTGTTCCGCCACATCCTGGATGAGGCCGTGAACCGTCAGGCCAAGATCGACCAGATGACCGACCGCGCCCTGGTGGCGAAATGGCCGATCGCGCGGATCGACCCGGTCTTGCGGGCGCTGTTCCGTGCGGCCGGGTCCGAACTGGTGCAGGACGACACACCGCCCAAGGTGGTGATCACCGAATATGTCGATGTGGCCCGCGCGTTCTTTCCGGAAAGCAAGGAGCCGCAGTTCGTCAACGCGGTGCTGGACCACATGGCGCGCGAGGCGCAGCCGCAGGCCTTCTGATCCGCCACGCGATCCGCCCTTGTTCCCGGCGCGCGCCATCGGTCATGATGGGGCCGGGCGACAACAGGAAAGGGCGCGTCGATGTGGGCAGATGACAGGATACCGTCACTTCTGGGTATGTCCCTGCCGATCCTGCAGGCCCCGATGGCCGGGGCAGGGGATCACAGGCTGGCCCTTGCCGTTGCCGGGGCCGGGGGGCTTGGGGCGCTGCCCTGCGCCATGCTCACACCGGACCGGATCAGGGCCGAGGTTGCAGCCTTTCGCGCGCAATCCGACAAGCCGCTCAATCTCAATTTCTTCTGCCATGCGGCACCCGAGCTTGATGCGGACGGGCTGGCGGCATGGCAACAGCGCCTCGCGCCCTATTACCGCGAACAAGGGCTTGATCCCGCAACGCCCGCGCCGCTGTCGAACCGTGCGCCATTCGATGCCACGCTCTGCGCCCTGGTCGAGGAGCTGCGCCCCGAGGTTGTCAGTTTCCACTTCGGCCTGCCCGCGTCCGATCTTTTTGACCGTGTGAAGGCCACGGGCGCGCGGGTTCTGGCTTCGGCCACCACCGTGGCCGAGGCGGTGTGGCTGGACAGCCGCGGCTGTGACGCCATCATCGCCCAGGGGGCCGAGGCAGGCGGGCATCGGGGCATGTTCCTGACCGAGGATGTCGCGACCCAGATCGGCACCCTGTCGCTGGTGCCGCAGGTCGTGGATGCGGTGCGCTGCCCGGTCATCGCGGCGGGCGGCATTGCGGATGGGCGCGGGATCGCGGCGGCCTTCATGCTGGGGGCGGCGGCGGTTCAGGTCGGCACGGCCTATCTGTTCTGCCCAGAGGCGACGATCAGCCCGCCGCACCGCAAGGCGCTGGCCGAAGGTCATGCGCGTGAGACGGCGCTGACCAATGTCTTCACAGGCCGCCCCGCGCGCGGCATGGTCAACCGCGTGATGCGCGAACAGGGTTTCATGTCGGATGCGGCCCCCGCCTTTCCGCTGGCGGGCGGCGCGCTGGCGCCCTTGCGTGCGGCGACCGAACCGGCGGGATCGGGCGATTTCATGCCGCTCTGGTCAGGGCAATCGGCGGGGCTGTGCCGCGCCGCATCAGCGGCTGATCTGACCCGCGCGCTGGCGGCGGATGCCAAAGCCCTGCTTGCGCGTCAAACCATGTGAAACGCACCGGGGGGCGTGGAGGGGGCACCCCCGTGCCCCATCCAGCCGCCTAGAGCGGGCTGACCGCGCCGACGGCCAGAACGGCCCCGGTGGGTGCACCGGTGGGCGAGCCGCCGGGCGGTTCGTCCGATACCGCCAGCACCAGATCGGCCAGGCCCGCGCGCAAGGCCTCGGGCAGGGTGACAGCGGTGGTGCTGTCCTGCGGCAGAACGCCCAGCGACACCGGGGCTGCCTCTGGGGCGATCGCCCAGAGTTGCAGGACACGCCCCTCGGCCGCGCCGCCAGCGGTGCGCGTCAGGCGCACTTCGCCCGCCGCACCGTCATAGACCGCCAGCAGGCGCAGGCTTTGATCCTCTGCCGCGATTTCGCTGACGAACAGCGGTGCTGGCGCGATGGGTTGGGGTGGTTGCAGCGATTGCAGGGCGAAGAAAGCCGCCACGGCGACCGAGGCCAGGCTGACCGCCTGCCACAGCCCCGCACGCTGCCAGAAGGACAGGCGCTGCGGCTGGCCGAAGAGACGCCGCTCCAACCCGGTCTTGACGGCAGGGCGGGGGGCGACCTCGGCCACCCCGGCATCAAGGCCGGACAGGCGCGCGGTCCATGCTGTCACCTCGGCGGCCAGGGCGGGCTCTTGCGCCAGGCGGGCACGAAAGGCCGCATCCTCGGCGGGATCCAGCAGGCGCAGCACGTATTCGGCCGCCAGCAGGCTGTCGTCCTGGGGGATATCGTCCGGTCCGGTCGTCATCTTGCCATGCACTCCTGCAGCCGCTGCAGGCTGCGCCGCAACCATGTTCGCATGGTGTTGAGCGGCACGCCAAAGCTTTCGGCCAGATCGGCATAGCTGCGCCCCTCAAGATAGGCACCGCGCACGGCGGCGCCGCGATCCTGCTCCAGCTCGTCCAGGCAGGCGGTGATGCGCCGCGCCTCACCCGCCGCGACGGCGCTTTGTTCCGGTGTCGGGGTCGAGGATACCAGCCGGTCTGCCGCATCATCGGCATCGACGGTTTCCTTTCTGCGGCGCAGGTGGTCGATGGCCGTATTCCGCGCGATCGTGATCATCCATGTCATCGGGCTTGCCCCATTCGCGCTGTAGCGGCTGGCATGCCGCCAGACTTTCATGAAGGCGTCCTGCAATGCGTCCTCTGCGCTGGCCCTGTCTTTCAAGACACGCAGGATGATTCCGAAAAGTTTCGCGCTGGTGCGGTCGTAGAGCCGCGAAAAGGCGGCGCGGTCACCCAATGCGCTGCGCGCGATCAGGTCCTCGATCTCTTCCGTCGTCGCCATGCTGACAGCTTTCTTGTCGAATATGTCATGTACGATTCTATCGCGCGCGCGGGGAATGACAAGGCACTCCCCCTGCGGTTGACTTATTTCGGGCCAAACCAAAGGCAATATTGGCTTTTCAGGGCAGTTTGGTCGATTTTTTGCGATTTTTTCCGGCGGGGACCAGCCTGCGGCACCCCGACCAACGACTGCCCCCTTGTGAGAGGCGGAATTCAGGTTACATTGGACTCAAGCGGAACAGAGAGGTCATCATGCCCAAGCTCATACGCCTTTACATCACCCAGGCCGCCATCGGCTTTGGCCTTGCCGGCGTTTTCGTGGCGATGCTGCTCTGGTTCAATATCGCGAATCTCTGGCACCTCGTGACTCATTCCGACATGGGCCTCTTGGCTGTTCTGGTGCTTTGGGTGTCGAATGGTGTGGTCTTCGGCGGTGTGCAGTTCGCCATTTCCGTGATGCGCATGAAGGATGACGACGATGATGAACCGCGCGGCGGCCATCGCCGGCCGATCCGGGTCGACACATCGCGCATGATCCCGGTGCGTGTTGCGGCCAAGGGCGGGCGCGGCCCGCGGCGCTGATCCATACCTGAGACGCATCAGCGAAGGGGCCCTTGAGGCCCCTTTTTCTTTGCCCGACAGGCATGGTCGAAAGTGGCGGGCCCGCAGCGGCCGTGTGGTTGACGCATTCCCGAGAGCCTGTGTGTACAGGTGGGCGTCAGGTAATAAGACCAGGGTCAGATCAGAGCCAACTCCCTCGGAAGTGTTTAAGGCCACTGGAATGTAACCGTTCACGTGAAGAGCAGCACCCGCCACAGCAACAGTTAGGCGCTCCATGCGCCCGCGGCAAGGGGTTGCAGATGTTCCTGTTCCGTTCGATACTGGCCGCATGAGCGAGATGATACAGCATGGACGGCTTCTGGCGCGCGGCGTGGCACGGCATCTGCTGGGTCATGACATCGTGACGCTGGAAGAATTCGTACCGGCCCGCGGGTTGCGCGTGGACCTGATCGGCCTGACCTCCAAGGGTGAAATCTGGGTGATCGAATGCAAATCCTGCCGGGCCGATTTCATGCAGGACAGCAAATGGCAGGGCTATCTTGAATGGTGCGACCGTTTCTTCTGGGCGGTGGATGCGGATTTCCCGGTTGATCTTCTGCCCGATGACAGCGGGCTGATCCTGTCCGATCCCTATGATGCCGAGATTGTCCGCATGGCCCCCGAGGTGCCGCTGGCCCCCGCGCGGCGGCGCAAACTGACGCAGATGTTCGCGCGTCACGCGGCGCAGCGGTTGCACCTGCTGCGCGATCCCGATGCGCGGGCCGGATTTTCCGTCAGCCTGTGATCCCGGGCATGGCCTAGCGTTTGACCAGGCGGGCGGCGGCCACGGCAGCCAGGATTTCCTCGGCGATTTCCTCGGCCTCTTCGGGGTCGAAATCCATCGGGACTTCGATGCCCTGCGATTCCACGAAAATCCGCACCATGCCCTGGTCGGTCGGGCCGATCTGCAGGTTTGCCTCGATGTCGCGTTCGCTGTTGATGCCCATGGCGGTCTCTCCGGGTGTATGGGGGTTGGTGCTATCGGTTTCGATCTTGCTTGGCAAGCGCGGGCAGGGTCATATCAGGTCATGACGGATGCCGTGTTTCGCCCCTTTACCCCTGCCGATGCGGACTGGCTGGCCGAACGGCACGGCACGCTTTATGCGCAGTCCGAAGGCTTTGACGCCACCTTTGCACCGCTGGTGGCGGGCATCCTTGACGCCTTCATCGCGGATCATGACCCGGCGCGCGAAGCAGGCTGGATCGTCGAGGTTGATGGCCAGCCGACGGGCAGCATCTTCTGCGTGCGATTGGATGACGCTACCGCCAAGCTGCGCCTGTTCCTGCTGGAGCCTGCCATGCGGGGCCATGGTCTGGGGCGGCGGATGCTGGCGCATTGCATGGGCTTCGCGCGGGCGGCGGGCTATGCGCGGATGGAGTTGTGGACCCATGAAAGCCACAAGGCGGCCTGCGCGCTCTATGCGGCGACGGGCTGGCGCCTTGCCGCGTCGAAACCCGTGCATTCCTTTGGCGTCGATCTGGTCGAGCAAAGCTGGAAAATTGATCTCTGACGGGCTTGCATTCACCGGGCCATGGCGTTAAATCCGCCCCAGTGCCGCCTTAGCTCAGTTGGTTAGAGCGCTTGATTGTGGATCAAGAGGTCCCCCGTTCGAGCCGGGGAGGTGGTACCATCCTTCACCATATCACTGGTTTTGAACGGTAATTTCCTGCCGCAGGTCGCCCGTGTCGCGGTCGTAGATCAGGATGCGGTCATCGGTCGTGACCACGGCATACCAGCGGGCCGTCGCGGTAAAGGCCTGGGCGCGGGTGCCGTCGGGCAGGGTGATGGCCTCGGGCAAAGCCGGGGCCGCCGTCGGGAAACGGATGACAAGCAGGGTGATGATGGCTAGAAGCCCCGCAATCATCGTGCCGGTCAGGATCGTGACCAGCAGACGCAGAAACCGCAGATTGCCCGGTTCGGGCAGAGGGGATTGATCGCTCATGGGCCAAGGCCACCTTTCTGTCCGGATCCAGGACGATCCGCCGCCCCGCCTTGATAAGGCGCTTTCGCGCGATGTGCCAGACGATGCGAACCTGTCGCGCACCCGGTTGGCGCGGCTGATCGCGGATGGTCAGGTCATGCTGAATGGTGCGGTCGTCACCGACCCCAAGACCCGCGTCGCGGCTGGCGACAGTATCGCCATCACCGTGCCAGAGGCCGAGGAGAGCCATATCGGCCCCGAGGATATCGCCCTGACGGTGGTGTTCGAGGATGACGACCTGATCGTGATCGACAAGCCCGCAGGCATGGTGGTGCATCCCGCCCCCGGATCGCCCTCGGGCACGCTGGTCAATGCGCTGCTGGCCCATTGCGGCGATGCGCTGTCGGGCGTGGGCGGCATGAAGCGTCCCGGTATCGTGCACCGCATCGACAAGGAGACATCGGGCCTTCTGGTGGTGGCGAAATCCGACCGCGCCCATCACGGTCTGGCCGCGCAATTTGAAAAACATACCGTTGAACGGCAGTACAAGGCCGTGGTCTACGGCCTGCCCGACGCCAATGATCCGCGTCTGCGCGGTGTCAGGGGCACCAGTTTCGAGCCGGGCAATATCCTCAAGATCACCACGCAGCTGGCGCGGCACAAGACCGACCGGCAGCGCCAGGCGGTGCTGTTCCAGGGGGGGCGGCATGCGGTCACGCGGACCCGAGTCGTCGAGAGTTTCGGCGCGCCCCCGGTGGCCTGCCTGGTCGATTGCTGGCTGGAAACCGGGCGCACCCACCAGATCCGGGTGCATATGGCCCATGCCGGTCACGCGCTTGTGGGCGATCCGACCTATGGCGGGCGGCGCAAGCTGGCGCGCGGCGCGGTGCCCCCAGCTGCGGAAGAGGCCGTGCGCGATTTTCCGCGCCAGGCCCTGCATGCGCAACTTCTGGGCTTTATTCATCCGGTCAGCGGTGAAATGTTGCGTTTTGAATCGGAATTGCCGCAAGATATGGTTGACCTGATCGCAGCCTTGCGCGGCTGAGATCGGCGATCTTCGGCCCGGTGTGCCGTGGCCATCCCCGCGCCGGGATACACAGCCGCGCACATCGGCGTGACAAACCATGTCAAAGCCTGTCCGAAACGACGGCGGATCGGTTATGCTTCGTTAAACATTTCGCATCACAAGCCTTGAAACGCAAAAGGCTGCTTCCTAGATGCAATGTTAAGCCCATTAACTTAAATGGGGCCCTAGATGAAAGGGACGGAGTCCATGAGCAACTATGCAAATCTTCCGGCACCGACGCCCGAAGGCGGTCTGAACCGCTATATGCAGGAAATCCGCAAGTTCCCGCTGCTGGAACCGGAAGAAGAATACATGCTGGCCAAGCGCTGGGTCGAGGAACAGGATACCGAGGCGGCGCATCGGATGGTCACAAGCCACCTGCGCCTGGCCGCCAAGATCGCCATGGGGTATCGCGGCTATGGCCTGCCCCAGGCCGAGGTGATTTCCGAGGCGAACGTGGGCCTGATGCAGGCCGTCAAGCGGTTCGATCCCGAAAAGGGGTTCCGCCTGGCCACCTATGCGATGTGGTGGATCCGCGCCTCGATCCAGGAATATATCCTGCGGTCCTGGAGCCTGGTGAAACTGGGCACGACAAGCGCCCAGAAGAAGCTGTTTTTCAACCTGCGCAAGGCCAAGGCCAAGATCGGTGCCCTGGAAGAGGGCGATCTGCGCCCCGAGAACGTCAAGCAGATCGCCACCGATCTGGGCGTGACCGAGGATGAGGTGATCAGCATGAACCGCCGCCTGTCGGGTGGCGATGCCTCGCTGAATGCCACGGTCGGGTCGGAAGGCGAAGGGTCCATGCAATGGCAGGACTGGCTTGAGGATGAGGATGCCGACCAGGCCACCGATTACGCCGAGCGTGACGAGATGGAAGCGCGGCGCGCCTTGCTGGCGCAGGCGATGGACGTGCTGAACGAGCGTGAGCGCGATATCCTGACCCAGCGCCGCCTGACCGATGAGACCGTGACCCTGGAAGACCTGAGCGCGCAATATGACGTGAGCCGCGAGCGAATCCGCCAGATCGAGGTGCGGGCCTTCGAGAAGCTGCAAAAGCGGATGCGCGAATTGGCCGCCGCCAAGGGCATGCTGGAAAGCGCCTGATCGCATCTGCGGCTTGAACTGGACGGCACCGGCCCGCTAGGCTGGTGCCGTTCTGCATTTGCGGGGAAAGGTGGGCCATGGCTGGCGGATGGGCGCGTGACGGCGCGGTGAACGAACAGATCGAAGCCTCGATCCAGGATGAACTGGCCCGGCTCAAGGCGCGGCGCGCACCCGTGGGCGAGAGCCTGACCCATTGCGCGGAATGCGAGGAACCCATCCCCGAGGCGCGGCGACACGCGATCCCCGGCGTGAAGCTGTGCATCGATTGTCAGACCGAGCGGCAGTCGGCGCAAGATCAGCGCGGCGGGATCAACCGGCGCGGGTCCAAGGACAGCCAGTTGAAATAGGGGGGGCTTTGCCCCCCGTCCTGCGGACTCCCCCCAGGATATTTGCAGCAAGAAGAAGCGCGGTCAGTCTTGCAGGACAAGCCGCATGATGTGCTGCGGCCCTGCATGGCCATGTGGCCAGATCGCGCCGGTATCCTGAAAACCGCCCTTGCGGTAACTGGCGATGGCGGCAGGGTTTTGCAGGTTCACCGTCAGCCAAAGACGGCGCGCCGTCGGGTAAAGCGCGCGCAGGTAGCCGGGCAGGGCGCGTATCGCGGCGGTGCCGATCCCCTGACCCTGCCGTGCGGCATCCACGATCACCGCGCGCAGGCCCAGATCACCCGGTTCGGCAAAGCCATGCTCTGCCGGATAGGTCCGGTCGATCTTGAAGAAACCGACCGGGGTGTCACCCATCAGCATGGCATGGAAATCCACGCCCTTCTGCGGGCTGTCGAAGGCTTCGGCCACGGTGCCCGCAAAGCGCAGCTGATCGGGATGCACCGCCAGATGCGCCACACGGTCACGGTCTGAAAGGGCGAGGGGGATGAGCGTGACGCTCAATCCTCCATCGCCTCCAGCTCGTCGATCATGCCGGAAATCATCGACAGGCCCTTGTCCCAGAAGGCGGGATCGGTGGCGTCAAGGCCGAAGGGCGCCAGCAATTCCTTGTGGTGCTTGGACCCGCCCGCCTTGAGCATGTCGAAATACTTGTCCTGGAACCCGTCCGGGTTTTCCTCGTAGACCGCATAGAGCGCGTTCACGAGGCCATCGCCGAAGGCATAGGCGTAGACATAGAAGGGCGAGTGGACGAAATGCGGGATATAGGCCCAGAAGGTCTCGTAGCCTTCCATGAAATCAAACGCCGGCCCCAGGCTTTCGGCCTGCACGCTCATCCACAGGTCGTTGATGTCGTCGGGCGTCAGTTCGCCGCCGCGCCGTGCCGCATGCAGCTTGCATTCGAAGTCGTAGAACGCGATCTGGCGCACGACGGTGTTGATCATGTCCTCGACCTTGCCGGCCAGCAGGGTCTTGCGCTCGGCCTGCGTCTTTGCCCCTTCCAGCAGCTTGCGGAAGGTCAGCATCTCGCCGAAGACGCTTGCGGTTTCGGCCAGGGTCAGCGGGGTGGATGACAGCATCTCGCCTTGCCCTGCCGCCAGCACCTGATGCACGCCGTGGCCCAGCTCATGGGCCAGCGTCATCACGTCGCGCGGTTTGCCGAGATAGTTGAGCATCACATAGGGGTGCACCTCGGTCACGGTGGGATGGGCGAAGGCGCCGGGCGCCTTGCCGGGTTTCACGCCCGCGTCGATCCAGCCCTTGTCGAAGAAGGGGGCGGCGATGTCGGCCATGCGCGGATCAAACCCGGCATAGGCATCCATCACCATGCCGCGCGCGGTCGGCCAATCCACGGTCTTGATCTCTTCGACCGGCAGGGGGGCGTTGCGGTCCCAGACCTGCATCCGGTCAAGGCCCAGCCATTTGCGCTTGAGCTCGTAATAGCGATGGCTCAGGCGCGGATAGGCCGCGACCACGGCATTGCGCAGCGCCTCGACCACCTCGGGTTCCACGTCATTGGACAGGTGCCGCCCGGTCTGGGGCGTGGGCATGCCGCGCCAGCGATCGACGATTTCCTTTTCCTTGGCCTGGGTGTTGTGCACGCGGGCGAAGGTCTTGATGTTCATGCCGAAGACGCGGGCCAGTTCCTGCGCGGCCGCCTCGCGCCTGGCGCGGTCGTGATCGGTCAGCAGGTTCAGCGTGCCCTCGATGTTCAGCGGTTGGCCATCCACCTCGAAGCCGAGGCCCGCGATGGTTTCGTCGAACAGCCGTTCCCAGGCGTCACCCACCACGCCCAGATCATGCAGGAATTTCTCCAGCTCGTCCGACAGTTGATAGGGTTTCATGGCGCGGACGCGGTCGAACACGGGTTTGTAGCGCGCCAGCTCTGCATTTGCCGCGAACAGGGCCGCGACATGGTCATCCTCAAGCCGGTTCAGTTCCAGCGAGAAAAACACCAGCGGCGTGGTGAAATTGGTGATCTTTTCCTGGCAATCCGACATGAACTTGGCGCGGGTCGCGTCGATCGTCATCTGGTAGTAACGCAGGCCCGCAAAGGACATGATCCGCCCGGCGACGGCGCTGATGCGTTCGTTGCGCAGCACGCAGTCCAGCATGCCCTTGGCATCCAGCGTGGCCAGCTTGCCCTCGTAATCGGCGGCGAAACTGGCGCAGGCCTGTTCCAGCCAGTCCAGATCGCGCTTCAGCTCGGGCGCGTCCTCGGAGGTGTAGAGATCCGACAGGTCCCATTCCGGCAGATCGCCCAGATCCTTGCTGCCACGGCTGGCATTGGCGTCCCAGATCGGGCCGGAGACGGGAAACGGAAGTTGGAACATGGGATCACCTGTCTTGTTACGTTGCCCCAGACATAGGGGCTTGGGCCGGGTGCCTCAAGCCGGATCAGCCATATTGCGCCAGCATTTCGCGCAGGTGATCCAGCGTATCGGCCTGGTCCACCGTCTTGTCCTGCCGCCAGCGCAGCATCCGCGGAAAGCGCAGGGCGATGCCGGACTTGTGGCGCGGGCTTTCCTGTATCCCTTCAAAGGCGATTTCGAAGACATGATGCGGCGTGACCTGCCGCACCGGGCCGAAGCGTTGCAGCGTGTTTTGGCGCACCCAGCGGGTGATCTGGCCGAATTCGGCATCGGTCAGGCCGGAATAGGCCTTGGTGAAAGGCACAAGATCATTGCCCTGCCAGACCGCGAAGGTGAAATCGGTGAAAAGGTTCGCCCGCCGCCCGTGCCCGGCCTGGGCATAGATCATCACCGCGTCCACGGTCAGGGGATCAAGTTTCCATTTCCACCAATCCCCGCGCTTGCGGCCCACCTGATAGGGGCTGGACAGGCGCTTGATCATCAGGCCTTCGGCTTTCATCTGCCGCGCGGTGCCGCGTTGCGCGCGCAGGCTGTCCCAGTCCGTCGCCGCGATCAGGGGCGAGGGGCGCAACGGCGCATCCGGCGGCAGGCTGGCCAGCATCCGGTCCATGGCGGTGCGGCGGTCCTGCAGGGGTGTCGCGCGCAGGTCCGCGCCGCCCGCTTCCAGCAGGTCATAGGCCAGCAGGATCACCGGGGTTTCGGCCAGCAGCTTTTTCGGCACGGTCTTGCGCGTTATGCGTTTTTGCAAAGCGGCAAAGGGCAGGGGCGCTGTGCCGTCCCAGGCCACCAACTCACCGTCCAGCACCGTGCCGCCCGGCAGATCGCCGGCCAGACGGGCCAGTTCGGGGAAGCGGTCGGTCATCAGTTCCTCGCCGCGCGACCAGACATGCAGGGCGCCACCACGCGCGATGACCTGTGCGCGGATGCCGTCCCATTTCCATTCCGCCTGCCAGTCGGTGACGGGGCCGAGGGCATCAAGGTCGTCGATCCCGTGGGCAAGGCAGAAGGGATAGGGCCGCGAGAGGTCGGCCGCGGGATCATCCGCCTCGATCAGGGTGGCAAAGCTGGTGGTGTCGGGCGACCAGTTGCCCATCAGGCGGTGGGCCAGTTCCGCCTCGGGCTGGCCTGTCGCCTGTGCAAGCGCGCGGGTCATCAGCTTCTGGCTGACGCCCATGCGAAAGCCCCCGGTCAGCAGCTTGTTGAAGACCAGCCTTTCGGTGGTGTCCAGCCTGTCCCAGGCGGCAAGGACCGCCACCTTGCGCGCCTCATCATCTGAATCACCAAGGTCGCGCAAGTGATTGATCCAAAATGACAAGCTGTCGTCCGCGCTGCCTGTCGCGGGCGGCAGCACAAGGGCGATGGTTTCCGCCAGATCGCCCACCACGGCGTAGGCATCCTCGAACAGCCACAGCGAAATGCCCGCCGCCTCGGCCGCCCAGTCGCGCAGGCGTGTGGTGGTGACGGCGCGTTTCGGGCGGCGGCCCGAAAAGATCGCAATGGTCCAGAGCTTGTCCTCATCCGGGGCGGTGGCGAAATAGTCGGCCAGGGCGGCCACCTTTGCCGATGTGCGGGTGGTCTGGTCGATTACGGTGAACAGGGCGGCAAAGCGTTTCATGCCGCGTCCCCTGTGTCGGGGCCATCATCCCCGTCCTCGCCGCCATATTCGGTGGCCAGCACATGGGCATCATGGCCGGACTCGCGCAGGTGGCGCGTGAAGATCTCGGTGTAACCATGAGTCAGGTAAAGGCTTTCCGCGCCGGTCGCCTTGATTGCCTCCAGCAGTCCGGCCCAGTCTGCATGGTCCGAGATCACGAAGCCACGGTCGGCGGCCCGCCTGCGCCGCACGCCGCGCATCTGCATCCAGCCACTGGCGAAACCGGTGGACAGCGGCCCGAACCGCCGCGCCCAGGGGCTGCCCAGCACGGCAGGCGGTGCCACGATCAGCGCGCCGGGATGGGCCTTGCGGTCAAGCTCGGGCGTGATCCGGATGGTATCCGGCAGGGCAAGGCCCTGTGCGCGCAGCACGGCATTGGTGTTTTCCACCGCCGCATGGGTCAGGATCGGGCCGATTGCAGGGTCCAGCAGATGCAGCAGGCGCTGCGCCTTGCCCAGACTGTAGGCTGCCAGCAGGCTGACCCGGCCCTGGGCGGCATTCTCGGCCCACCAGGCATTGATCTGTGCGGCCACGATCGTTTGCGGCTGCCAGCGAAAGACCGGCAGGCCAAAGGTGCATTCCGAGATGAAGCTGTGGCAGCGCACGGGCTCATAGGGCTCGCACAGCCCGTCGGGTTCGGTCTTGTAATCGCCCGAGACGACCCAGACCTCGCCTGCGACCTCGACCCGGATCTGTGCCGATCCCGGCACATGGCCGGCGGGGTGAAAGCTGACCGTGGCATCCCCGATCCGGCGGGTTTCGCCGTAGCGGATCGTGTCGCCCGTGATATCGCCCAGACGGTGCCGCATCACCGGCATACAGGCATCCGTGCAAAGGTAGCGCCGATGGCCGGGGCGCGCATGGTCGGCATGGGCATGGGTGATCAGCGCGCGATCCACCGGCCGCCAGGGGTCGATGAAGAAATCCCCCGCCGCGCAGTAAAGCCCGCGATCCGTCAATGTCAGCACCGGGGTCGCCATGCGCCTGTCCCTGTTCGAAGTCATCCCAAGGGTAGGGCGCGGAGGTGGCCACGACCAGCCCCAAGCGGTCTTGCACATCGCGCGCTGCGGGCTAAGGTTCGCGCGCCATTCACGAGGAGGACCAGGAATGCGTTTTGTCAGATACGGAGAGATGGGGGCCGAAAAGCCCGGTGTGCTGGACAGCGCGGGGCGTATCCGCGACCTGTCGGGCGTGATCCCCGATCTGGCGGGTGCGGTCCTGGCCGATCTGCCCCATGTCGATCCCGAATCGCTGCCGCTGGTGCCGGGCAACCCGCGCCTTGGCGCGCCCGTGGGCCAGGTGGGCAAGTTCATCGGGATCGGGCTGAACTATGCCGATCACGCCGCCGAGGCCGGGATGGAGCCACCCGCCATGCCGATCGTCTTCATGAAGGCCACATCCTCGATCTGCGGGCCGAACGATCCGGTCTACCTGCCGCGCAATGCGCACAAGGGCGATTGGGAGGTGGAGCTGGGCGTGGTGATCGGCAAGACCGCCAAATATGTCTCGGAAGCGCAGGCGCTGGATCATGTCGCAGGCTATTGCGTGGTCAATGACGTGTCCGAACGCGCCTTCCAGATGGAGCTTGTGGGCCAGTGGACCAAGGGCAAGAGCGCCGATACCTTCGGCCCCATCGGTCCCTGGCTGGTGACCCCGGACGAGGCGGGCGATCCGCAGAACCTTGATCTGTCGCTGGATCTGAACGGGGCGCGGGTGCAGACCGGCAATACCGGGACGATGATCTTCACCGTGGCCCAGATCATCGCGCATCTGAGCGGGTTGATGAGCCTGCAACCGGGTGACGTGATCGCCACCGGCACGCCGCCGGGCGTGGGCATGGGCATGAAACCGCAGCGTTTCCTGACCGAGGGCGATGTGATGGAACTGCGCATCGCGGGACTGGGCGAACAGCGCCAGGAGGTGCGGCGCGACGCCTGAGGGCACCGGGCCCCGTGTCGGGTGTCAGGCTGCGGCAGGGCCGGGGTGGGCGGCGAAATGCGCGGCCACCCCATCGAAGACCTCGGCGCGGGTCTGGGGGGTGTCCATCATCACCTCATGCTCGCCGCCCTGTATCATGTGCAGCCGCGCTCCGGGCCAGCTGCCCATGCGCGCGGTGATGCGGTCCGGGCAGACGATCCGCTCATGCGTGCCAAGCCATGTCTGGCAGGGCGGCGGCGGGGCGGGCTGACGCGCAAGATGCGCCATCTCGACGAGGGCTTCGTTCAGCCAGCGCAGGCTTGGCCCGCCAAGGGCCAGATCCGGGTAGGTGGTCATCTGGCGCTGCATGTAGGCATACATGTCCCGGTCACGGGTCAGCGCGTTGTCGTCGAAAGGCTCGGCCAGCACATAGGTTTCCGACTTGGTGCCAGGCGCCAGCTGATGGCCGAAACCCAGCCGCGCGGCCGCCCAGGACATGACCCAGGCCGCCGGTCGCGTGGCCGTGGCCATCTGGATGCCCCACATCGGCCCGGTAAAGGCGCAGGCGGCGACGGGCATGCCCTCCATCACCGCGCGCAGGCCGATGCAGCCGCCCATCGAATGGGCCAGCAGATACCAGGGGCGCGGCAGGTCCAGCGCCTCTGCGGCCCGAACCATCGCCGCCACGTCCTGCTGATAGTCGGTGAACCGCCCCACATGTCCGGTGCGCCGGTCGGTAACCATGCGATCGGCCAGGCCCTGGCCGCGCCAGTCGATGGTCAGCGTGTCGAAGCCGCGCTGCGCAAGATCCGCGGCGGCACGGCCGTATTTCTCGACATATTCGGTGCGTCCGGGGAACAGAAAGACAGTGCCGCGCCCCGCCTGCCGCCCGTCGCGGGGCCAGTGCCCCACGCGGATGCGCAGACCGTCGGCGGCGCGCAACCACCAGGCGCGCCCGCCGTCCGGCCCATCGGCCGCATCATGAAAGAGCGGAGCGTCCTCCAAGGATCAGCTCAGGACAGAGCCAAGCTGCATGGCCATGCCCATATCGCCGTCCACGGCCAGCTTGCCGCTCATGAAGGCGGCGGTGGGGTTCATGTCGCCGGTCATCATCGCCTCGAAGGTCTCGGCGCTGGCGGTCAGGGTCACGTCGGCCTCTTCGTCGGCGGCGCGCGCGCCGGTGGCATCGACCATCACGGCGCCTTCGCCCTCGATCACGAATTTCGCCGATCCGGCAAAGCCGCCGCTGCTCATCTTTTCGTTCAACGCGGCCACGGCCGCTGCAATCACATCGCTC
Source organism: Paracoccaceae bacterium (assembly GCA_030758115.1). Classification (GTDB taxonomy): domain Bacteria; phylum Pseudomonadota; class Alphaproteobacteria; order Rhodobacterales; family Rhodobacteraceae; genus Seohaeicola. Next base: position 46,281 of record JANREX010000104.1, read on the forward strand.
ATTCGCGTGGTCCTTTTTTCATGCGCGGGGGCTAACAATTCCCGCGTCGCGCGTTACACTCTTATGTTATGAGCATGTTCCTTCATAATCTCAAACTTGTCGTTGCGGCATTCGGCGCGATAGTCGTGTTTTCCATACCCGTGCTGGGGCAGGGCATGGCCGCGCCCCGCGCAGAACTGGGCGCGCTCTACGACCGCCTTGTGACCGCGACAGAGGCCGAGGCGACGGGAATCGAGCGTGAAATCCGCCTGGAATGGCGCAAGACCGGCTCTGCGGCGATGGATCTGTTGCTGAAACGCGGGCGTGACGCGCTGGAACGGGGCGATTTTGCCGCTGCCGTCGCACATCTGACCGCGCTGACCGATCACGCGCCGGATGTCGCCGAAGGCTATCATGCCCGTGCGCGCGCCTATTTCCGCATGGATCAGATCGGCCCCGCGGTTGCCGACCTCGAACAGGCCCTGGCGCTTGATCCGCGCCATTACGAGGCTGCGCATGGCCTTGCCGTCGTGCTGGAGGAACTGGGCCGCCCGCAGCAGGCCTATGCCGCCTATCAGCTTGTGCTTTCCATCCATCCCCATTACGACCCCGCCGCCGAGGCGGTGACGCGGCTCAAGGCCCAGGTCGAGGGTCTCAAACTCTGATCGGGGAACAGGCCCATGGGGCAGCCTTCACGGATCACGGCGGTCCTCGGGCCGACGAATACCGGCAAGACGCATTACGCCATCGAACGCATGCTGGGGCACCGGACGGGCATCATCGGCCTGCCGTTGCGCCTTCTGGCGCGCGAGGTCTATGACAAGATCGTCGCGGCGCGCGGGCCTTCCGTGGTGGCGCTGGTCACCGGCGAGGAACGGATCGTGCCGCCGCGCACCCAGTATTGGGTCTGCACGGTCGAGGCCATGCCCGAGGGGATGGGCGTCGATTTCCTGGCGGTGGACGAGATCCAGCTTTGCGCCGATCCCGAGCGCGGCCATGTCTTCACCGACCGTCTGCTGCGCGCGCGCGGCCTGCACGAGACGCTGTTCCTGGGGTCCGACACGATGCGCGGCACCATCGCCGCGCTGGTCCCGCAGGCGCAGTTCATGCGCCGCGAGCGGATGTCGCGCCTGACCTATGCAGGTTCGAAAAAGATAAGCCGAATGCCTGCGCGCAGCGCGATCGTGGGCTTTTCGGTTGATAATGTATATGCGATCGCCGAGCTGATCCGCCGCCAGAAGGGCGGGGCGGCCGTGGTCATGGGGGCGCTGTCCCCGCGCACACGCAACGCGCAGGTCGAACTTTATCAGAATGGCGATGTCGATTACCTGGTGGCGACCGATGCGATCGGCATGGGTCTGAACCTCGACATCAACCACGTGGCCTTTTCATCGCTGACCAAGTTCGACGGGCGGCGGATGCGGCACCTGGCGCCCAACGAACTGGCCCAGATCGCGGGCCGCGCCGGGCGGGGCATGTCCGACGGCACCTTCGGCGTCACGGGCGAGGCGGAACCCCTGGACGACGAGGTGGCCGAGGCGATCATGGAGCATCGCTTTACCCCGATCCGCAAGCTGCAATGGCGCAATCACGCGCTGCAATTCGGCAAGCTGGATGCGCTGATCGCCTCGCTCGAGGATGTGCCGCAGGACGATCTGCTGGTCCGGGTGCGCGAGGCGGATGACCTCATGGCGCTGAAATCCCTGTCCCAGGTCGCCGAGGTGCGCGCCCGCGCCTCGGATGCGGCCTCGGTCCGGCTGCTGTGGGATGTCTGCCGCATCCCCGACTTCCGGGGCATCAGCCATGCCGAGCATGCGACCCTGCTGGAGGCGATCTTCAACTTCCTGCACCAGTCCGGTCGCGTCCCCGATGACTGGCTGGCGACGCAAATCAAGCGCATCGACCGCACCGAGGGCGAGATTGACACATTGTCGAAACGTCTGGCCTTTATCCGCACATGGACCTATGTCGCGCAGCGCAGCGGCTGGGTGCGTGATGAAAGTCATTGGCGCGAGGCCACGCGCGCTGTAGAAGATCGTTTGTCGGATGCGCTGCATGCGCGGCTGACCCAGAGATTTGTGGACCGGCGCACATCCGTGTTGCTGCGGCGGCTCAAGCAGAAGGAGGCCCTTTTGGCCGAAGTGAACGACAAGGGTGAAGTGACCGTCGAAGGTGAATTCGTCGGCCGTCTCGAAGGGTTCCGGTTCCGTCAGGACCGCGACGCCACCGCGCAGGAGGCCAAGACGATCCGTCAGGCCAGCATTTCCGCGCTTGTGCCGCATTTCAATCTCAGGGCGGACCGTTTCTACAACGCGCCCGATACCGAGATTGATTTCACCGAGCAGGGTGGCCTCATGTGGGGCGATCAGGCGGTGGGCAAGCTGGTGGCGGGGGCAGATCCCCTCAAGCCGCAGGTCGCCGCCTTCGTCGATGACGAGGCAGGCCCCGATGTGGCGCAGAAGGTGCAGCGCCGCCTGCAACATTTCATCGACCGCAAGATTGCGGCCCTGTTCGAGCCCCTGCTGGCGCTCAGCCGGGACGAGGCGCTGAACGGCCTTGCGCGGGGCTTTGCCTTCCGCATGGTCGAAAACCTCGGCATCCTGCCGCGCGCCAGCGTGATGGAGGAGGTCAAGGCCCTCGATCAGGAGGCGCGCGGCGCGCTGCGCAAGCATGGCATCCGCTTTGGCCAGTTCACTGTCTTCATGCCGCTGCTGCTGAAACCCGCGCCGACGCGTCTGCGTCTGGTGCTGTGGTCGCTGGCGCGCGGTCTGGACGAATTCCCCGAAGCCCCGCCGCCGGGTCTGGTGACCGTGCCCACGATCAAGGACGCGCATCCCGAGTTTCACATCATGTCGGGCTATCGCGCGGCAGGCGAGCGGGCGATTCGCATCGACATGCTGGAACGTCTGGCCGATATGCTGCGCGCCGAAGACAGCCGCACCGGGTTCGAGGCCAAGGCGGACATGCTGTCGATCAGCGGCATGACGCTGGAACAGTTCGCAGATCTGATGCAAGGGCTGGGCTACAAGGCCGAGCGCGGCGAACGCGCCAAGGTCAAGGCGGTCGAAGCCCCCAAGGCCGATTCGGTGGCTGCCGCCGCGACCGAGGACAGCGCTGCCGCCGCGACCGATGACAGTGCTGCCGTTGCGACCGAGGACAGTGCGCCGGCACCGTCCGAGCCCACAGCCGACGCCACGCCAGAGGCTGCGGCCGAGGCGCAGGCCGAGACTGCTGCGGAACCCGTTGAAATGGAAGTGTTCTACAGCTTCACCTGGGGCCGCAAGCCCCCCTCGCAGCAGGGCCGCCCCGGGCGTGGTCGTCCGGCCCAGCAGGGTGCTGCGACCGCGCAGCCGCAAGCCGAAGGCGAGGCGCGCGCGGATCGTGGCGAACGTGGCGAACGCAGCGGCAAGCCGCGTGGCAAGGGCAAGCCCCGTGGGGATCAGCCCGGTCGCGACGGCCGTGGTCCGGACCGTGGCAAGGGCAGGGGCCGCGACGGCGACAAGCCGCAGCAGGGCGCCAAGACCTACGAGGCGCGCCCGCCGCGCGCCAAGGACCGGATCGACCCGGACAACCCCTTTGCGGCTGCCCTGATGGGGCTGCGCGACAAGACCTGACGCGGGCGCCCCTTGGACGCGCCTGCGGCACGGATGCGGATCGACAAATGGCTGTGGCACGCGCGGTTCTTCAAGACCCGCACGCTTGCCGCATCCATGGTCAGCGCCGGCCATGTGCGGATCAACAGCGTCAAGGCCGCCAAGCCCGCCCAGGGAATCGGGCTGGGCGACGTTCTGACCTTCATGCAGGGCGATCACGTGCGTGTCGTGCGGGTTCTGGCCCATGGCGTCCGGCGCGGTCCCGCAACCGAGGCGCAGACACTTTACGAGGACCTGACCCCCGCGCGGGAGGATGTTCCATCCGCGCCGCAACCGCAGGACGGGGGGCGACCGACAAAGCGCGAACGCCGGATATTTGACCTTGATCGCCGTCGGATGCTTGAATGACGGCGGCGCCTGTTCTAGCTAGGCCTGAAAGGGTCCGGTGCGGGCCGCAGATTTGAGAGACTGCCATGACTTACGTCGTCATCGACAATTGCATCGCCTGCAAATACACCGACTGTGTCGAGGTCTGCCCCGTGGACTGCTTCTACGAGGGGGAGAACATGCTGGTGATCCACCCTGACGAATGCATCGATTGCGGCGTCTGCGAACCGGAATGCCCCGCGGATGCGATCCGCCCCGATACCGAACCGGACATGGAAAAATGGGTCGAGTTCAACCGGAAATACTCGGAAAAATGGCCGGTGATCATCTCGAAAAAGGATCCGCTGCCCGAAGCCGAAGAGCGCGATGGCGAGACCGGCAAGCTGGACAAGTATTTCTCGGAAACGCCCGGCGAGGGTGGCTGAACCCGGCGCGCGCGACCCGATTCGGCAGGTGTGACGCCATCGCGATGCCCCGGCGGGCCGTCCTGCCGTGCTGCGGATCGCGCAAAGCTCTGAAATTCAACGGATTTGATGGGCCAGAGCCTGTCGGATATCGCGTCCTGCTTCCGTATGTGTAATTTTTGTGATATGGTTCCCTCACATGATGTAGATCCATGGCCCCCGTCCCGCCAAGCGCAACCTGAGGACGGATTTTCTGTGAGACATGACCCGGTAATCGAGATTAGCGATAATCTCGGCCGTGATTTTGTCGCGCAGGGCCCGGGATCGCTGCGAGGAAAGATTGCATGAGCAAAACGAAGAAGTCCGAGTTTCGTCCCAATGATTACGTGGTCTATCCGGCCCATGGCGTGGGTCAGATCATCTCGATCGAGGAGCAGGAAATCGCGGGTATCGCGCTGGAGCTGTTCGTGATCTCGTTCGAGAAGGACAAGATGACCCTGCGGGTGCCGACCAACAAGGCCACCGAGATCGGGATGCGGTCGCTGTCCAGCCCGGATGTCGTGTCCAAGGCGATGTCGACGCTGAAAGGCAAGGCCAAGGTCAAGCGGGCCATGTGGTCGCGCCGTGCGCAGGAATACGAGCAGAAGATCAATTCGGGCGATCTGATCGCCATCGCCGAAGTGGTGCGCGACCTGCACCGCAATGACGACCAGCGCGAGCAGAGCTATTCCGAGCGTCAGCTTTACGAGGCCGCGCTTGAGCGTCTGACCCGCGAAGTGGCCGCCGTCAGCGGTGGTGACGAAGTGATGGCCGCCAAGCAGGTTGACGAGGTTCTGGTGTCGCGCGCTGCGTGATCCATCGCTGTCGATACAGGTGAAGCCGCGCCCCTTGGGGCGCGGTTTTCCTTTTGCGTCAGAGGCTTGCGAGCAGTAGCAAAAGCGAAACCTCGGCTGTTTGTTGCGCCGCCCCCAGGATGTCGCCGGTCTGCCCGCCGATCTTGGCGCGGGCCAGGGCCCCGATGCCCCAACCGGCGACCGTGACCGCCAGCACCAGCGGCAGGGCCGCAAGCCCCAGCGTCAGCAAGGCCAGAACCATGGCCACGGCGGCCGCCAGAACCGCCGTATCGAAGGGAACGCGCCCGACGGAACGTGACAGCCCGCCCTCGCGGGCCGGGGGCAAGGCATGCATCAGGGCGGGCATCACCGCGCGTGACAGGGCCCCCGCCGCAATCAGGGCGGGCAGGGCCAGCCCGACCTCGAACAGCGTGCTCAGCGCCAGCCAGCGCAGACCCAGCGACAGGATCAGCGCGATCACGCCATAGCTGCCGATATGGCTGTCCTTCATGATCTCGAGCCGCCGCTCCATGGTCCAGCCGCCCCAGAGCCCGTCAACCGTGTCGGCCAGCCCGTCTTCATGCATCGCGCCGGTCATCATCGCCATCAACCCAAGGCACAGCCCCGCCGCCAGCGGCGCGGACAGACCCAAGGCCATGGCCAGCAGCGCGGCCAGGCCTGCAATGCCGCCCAGCACCGCGCCCACCACCGGCCAGGCCCAGGCCGCAGCCGCGCCGCGCGCCAGTGCGGCATCGGATGCGCGCACGGGCAGGCGCGTCAGCAGCACGAAGCCCGCCGCGATATCGCCGGGCCGGGCGAGGGTGCTGTCGTTCTGCGGCATCGATGCGTCTCTCGCTGTCTTGCTCTTGGGGGTGCTTCGGTTAAACACGGGATCGCAGCCCTGATCAATGAGTGAGCGTATGACCCAAAGCCTTCCGACCCTCGACAGTTTGCGCGCCGCGCTGCGCGATCTGCCCGCCCCTGATGCGGCTGCGGTTCAAGCCGCCATGGCGCGCAACGGGCAGTTGACCAAACCGCCCGGCGCCTTGGGCCGGCTAGAGGATCTGGCGATCTGGATGGCGGGCTGGCAGGGCACCGACCGCCCCCATGTGGATGCGCCGCAAGTCATTGTCTTTGCTGGCAATCATGGGGTGACGGCGCGGGGTGTCTCGGCGTTTCCGGCGGCTGTGACCGAACAGATGGTGCTGAATTTCCGCGCGGGCGGTGCCGCGATCAACCAGTTGGCCCGCTGCTTTGGCGCGCGCATGGATGTGCATGCGCTGTCGCTGGACCGGCCCACGGCGGATTTCACGGCCGCACCCGCGATGACCGAGGCAGAGCTGCTGGAGGCCATGCGCACCGGCTGGGATGCCGTCGATCCTGCGGCCGATCTGTTGGTGACGGGCGAGATGGGGATCGGCAACACAACCTCTGCGGCGGCGCTGGCCCATGCGATCTGTGGCGGTGCGCCCGCCGACTGGGTCGGGCGCGGGACCGGCGTCGATGACGCGGGGCTGGCCCTCAAGGCGCAGGTCGTGGCCGAAGGCGTCGCCCTGCACCCCCAGGCACGCACAGACGGGGTCGAGGCGCTGCGTTGCCTGGGCGGGCGCGAACTGGCGGCGATGGCGGGGGCGATCCTGCGGGCGCGGCATCTGCGCATCCCCGTACTGCTGGACGGGTTCATCTGCACCGCTGCCGCCGCCTGCCTGGACGCGGCGCAGCCCGGCGCGCTGGATCACTGTCTGGCCGCCCATGTCAGCGCCGAATCCGGCCATGCGCCCTTGCTGGCGAATCTGGGCAAGGATGCGCTTCTGTCGCTGGGCCTGCGGCTGGGCGAAGGGTCGGGGGCCGCGCTGGCGATCGGCGTGATCAAGGGCGCGGTCGCCTGCCATTCGGGCATGGCCACCTTTGCCGAGGCAGGCGTGTCCGAGGGATAAGGCGCCGGATCAGCCCGCCTCGGCGGGCCGATCCTGTTCCATCCGGGCCAGCAACAGCACCTCAAGCTCCTTGTTCAGCTCGCGCGCGCGCTTGATATAGGCGGTGTTCTGTTCCGCTGGCAGGCTCGGATCCCAGAGTTCCGCCAATTGGCGCAGCGCATCGCGGTCGTGATGGTAGAACACGGTTTCGGCCTGTGCGGCCTCGTATTCGGTCAGGCCCATGTTCTCCAACACGTAACGCCCGGCGCGGAGCGAGCTGTCGAACAGCTCGCGCACGATGTCATCGGCCCCGGCCTGATAGAGCTGGAACACATGGGTGCGGTCCCGCGCGCGGGCGATGATGTGCAGATCGGGCCGCTGATGGCGGGCATAGGTCACCAGCCGGTTGGCGGCGGCGGGGTCGTCCAGCGCCACCACCAGCACGCGGGCCTTGTCCAGACCTGCGGCATGCAGCAGCTCGGGCCGGGTCGGATCGCCGAAGAAGCCGCGAAACCCGAAGCGGCGCATCAGCTGGATCGTGGCGATGTCGTGATCCAGCACCACGGTCTTGAAGCCGCTGGCCTGCACCAGCCGGTTGACGATCTGCCCGAAACGCCCGATGCCGGCGATGATCACCGCGCCCTGTTCGGTGATCTCGTCCTCGGGTGTGGCATCCGGGCCTTCGGTCAGACGACGCGACAGCAGGTCGTACAGGATGAACAGCAGCGGTGTGATCAGCATCGACAGGGCCACGACCAGCAGCAGCTGATCGGCCAGATGCGTCGGCAGGACGTTCTGCTGCACCGAAAAGGACAGCAGCACGAAGCCGAATTCCCCCGCCTGCGCCAGCGACAGGGTAAACAGCCATTGATCGCGCCCCTTCAGCTTGAAGGCGCGACCCAGCCCGTAAAGGATGACCCCCTTCAGCAGGATCAGCCCCAGTGTCATCCCGATCAGGATCAGCGGCTCGGCGAAGAGCATCGCGAAATTGATGCCCGCGCCCACCGTGATGAAGAACAGGCCCAGAAGCAGCCCCTTGAAGGGTTCGATATCGCTTTCCAGCTCGTGGCGGAATTCGCTATTGGCCAGCACGACCCCCGCAAGGAAGGTGCCAAGCGCGGGCGACAGGCCCACCAGCATCATCAGAAAGCCGATCCCCAGCACGATCAGCAGCGCCAGCGCCGTGTACATCTCGCGCAGATGGGCATGATGGATAAAGCGGAAGAGTGGCCGGATCAGGTAGATGCCCGCCAGAATCACCAGGCCAACCGCGCCCAGCGTGACCAGCGTCACACCCCAGCCGGGCAGACCTTCGACCAGTGACATGGAATGACCGTGATCGGCCATGTCCGAGGGGCGCAGCACCTCGCCAGTGGGGCCGACGCGCGCCACCAGCGGCATCGCCAGCAGCGGCATCAGCGCCAGCATGGGGATCACCGCGATATCCTGCGTCAGCAGCACCGAAAAGGCGGATCGCCCGCCGCCTGTCTGCATCAGCCCCTTTTCCGACAGGGTCTGCAGCACGATCGCGGTCGAAGACAGCGCCAGCACCAGACCCACGGCCAGGCCCGTGCTCCAATCCAGTCCAAAGGCCATGGCGGCCGCCATCACGGCGGCCGTGGTCAGCACGATCTGCGCGCCGCCCAGCCCCAGCAGCTTGTGGCGCATGTCCCACAGCGCGCGTGGCTCCAGCTCCAGCCCGATCAGGAACAGCATCATCACCACGCCGAATTCGGCGAAATGCTGCAGGTCCTGCGTTTCCGTGCCCACAAGCCCCAGAACCGGGCCGATCACGATCCCCGCGGCCAGGTATCCCAGCACCGAGCCAAGCCCCAGACGCGCGGCAATGGGCACGGCAATCACGGCGGCAGCCAGGTAGATCGAGGCCTGGTAGAGAAAGCTTTCCATCGCGGCTCCTTGGTGGCGGCGTCAGGGACGTCGGCGTCATGTGGGCAGGGGGGCGTCCTGCTTGAACTGGTCCATCACGATCTGGCTTTGCACGCGCGCCACGGCGGCATGGGGCAGAAGAACCTCGTGGATCAACCGGTTCAGCGCGGGCAGGTCATCGCAATAGACACGCAACAGGTAATCCGCATCGCCGGTCAGGGTCCATGCCGAAATGATCGCGGGCTGGGTCGCGACCAGCCGGGCAAAGCTGCGCGACTGTTCGGGGCCATGGGTGGACAGTTGCACCTGCACGAAAGCCTGAACCTGCAGGCCCAGCTTTGTCGGATCCAGCTTGGCGGCATAGGCGGTGATGTAACCCTCGCCCTCAAGCCGTTGGCGCCGCCTGCCGGCCTGGCTGGGCGACAGGTTCAGCACCTCGCCCAGCTCCTGCGCGGTCAGATGGGCGTTCTTTTGCAGCGCCGCCAGCAGGCGTTTGTCGATCTCATCAAGCATATGCGCGTTTCCCGCGTGATATTTTGAAATTTCGTCATTCTAACGCGAAAAACGAAAACCATAAGCCACTAAATGCGCAAATATCCGCGTTGCATGCGCGTATGATGGTGCCAACGCAACAGGACAGCAATCAGCCAACAGGAGACATCGCCATGGGTCCTTTCCCGCATGACGCCCCGCAAGCCATCATCTCGGCGCAGAACCCGGCGGGGACCGACGGGTTCGAATTCGTCGAATTCGCGCATCCCCAGCCAGAAGAGCTGCGCGAACTCTTCGCCAAGATGGGCTACACGCTGACGGGCCGGCACAAGACCAAGGATATCGAACTGTGGCAGCAGGGCGATATCACCTATATCCTGAACGCCGAGCCGGGGTCGATGGCGACGCGCTTCGTCGAGGAGCACGGCCCCTGCGCGCCCTCGATGGGCTGGCGCGTGGTGGATGCGCAAAAGGCGCTTGCGCATGCGGTGTCCAGGGGCGCCGAGGAATATACCGGCGCCGACAAGACGCTGGACGTGCCCGCCATCGTGGGCATCGGCGGGTCGCTGATCTATTTCATCGACCAGTATCACGACACCAGCCCCTATAACCGCGAATTCGACTGGCTGACGCAGTCCAAGCCGGAAGGCGTGGGGTTCTACTACCTCGATCACCTGACCCACAATGTCTACAAGGGCAATATGGACAAGTGGTTCGGCTTCTACAGTTCCATCTTCAATTTCCGCGAGATCCGGTTCTTCGATATCGAGGGCAAGTTCACCGGGCTGTTCAGCCGCGCGCTGACCTCGCCTTGCGGGCGGATCCGCATCCCGATCAACGAGGATCGGGGCGAGACGGGGCAGATCGTGGCCTATCTCAAGAAATACAAGGGCGAGGGGATCCAGCATATCGCGGTGGGGACCGAGCGGCTTTATGACGCGACGGACGAGATATTCGATCGCGGCATCCGCTTCATGCCGGCGCCACCTGCGGCCTATTACGACCTCAGCAAGACCCGGGTGCAGGGGCATGAGGAGCCGCTGGACCGGATGGCCAGGCACGGCATCCTGATCGACGGGGAAGGCGTGGTGGATGGCGGCGAGACGAAGATCCTGCTCCAGATCTTTTCCAAGACGGTGATCGGGCCGATCTTCTTCGAGTTCATCCAGCGCAAGGGGGATGACGGCTTCGGCGAGGGGAACTTCAAGGCGCTGTTCGAATCCATCGAACAGGAACAGATC
>JANREX010000105.1 GCA_030758115.1 Paracoccaceae bacterium
GGCCAGGGAGATTGGGGGGTTTCCCCCGCAGGGCAGACATGCAATAGGGAAGCGCCAAACGATCCCAGCATGGAGATGCCCGATGGAGATTCGTGAGGCCCTGACCTTCGATGATGTTCTGCTCGTTCCCGCCGCGTCCTCGGTTCTGCCGTCGACAGCGGATACACGCACGCGCGTGACACGCTCGATCGCGCTGAATATCCCGCTGCTGAGTTCGGCCATGGACACGGTGACCGAATCGCGCATGGCCATCGCCATGGCGCAATCGGGCGGCATGGGGGTGATCCATCGCAACCTGACGGTCGAGGAACAGGCCAACGAGGTGCGCCGCGTGAAGCGCTTCGAGAGCGGCATCGTCTACAACCCGATCACACTGCGCCCCGACCAGACCCTGGCGGATGCCAAGGCGCTGCAGGCGCGCTACAACGTGACGGGGTTTCCGGTGGTCAATGACAAGGGGTTGGTCGTGGGCATCGTGACCAACCGCGACATGCGTTTCGCCACATCCGATGACACGCCGGTGAGCGTGATGATGACCTCGGACAACCTGGCGATGCTGACCGAGCCGGCCGAGCTGGAAGAGGCGAAAAGCCTGATGAAGGCGCGCCGCATCGAGAAGCTGCTGGTGACCGACGGCAAGGGGCATCTGACCGGGCTGCTGACGCTGAAGGATACCGAGACGGCCGTGCTGAACCCCACGGCCTGCAAGGACCAGCTGGGCCGTCTGCGGGTGGCGGCGGCCTCGACCGTGGGGGATGCCGGTTTCGAGCGCAGCATGGCGCTGATCGATGCGGGTGTGGACATGGTGGTGATCGACACGGCGCATGGTCATTCCGAGGGTGTTGCCATCGCGGTGGAGCGGATCAAGGCGCTGTCCAACGAGGTGCAGGTGGTGGCGGGCAATATCGCCACGGCCGAGGCCACGCGCGCCCTGATCGGCGCGGGGGCGGATGCGGTCAAGGTGGGCATCGGCCCCGGTTCGATCTGCACCACGCGGATGGTGGCGGGCGTGGGCGTGCCGCAGCTGACGGCGATCATGGATTGCGCGGGGGCCGCGGGCGACGTGCCGGTGATCGCGGATGGCGGGATCAAGTTCTCGGGCGATTTCGCCAAGGCGATCGCGGCGGGCGCGTCCTGCGCGATGGTGGGCAGCATGATCGCGGGGACGGACGAGTCCCCCGGCGAGGTGATCCTCTACCAGGGGCGCAGCTTCAAGAGCTATCGCGGCATGGGCAGCCTGGGTGCCATGGCGCGCGGCTCGGCCGACCGGTATTTCCAGAAGGATGCGGCCAGCGACAAGCTGGTGCCCGAAGGCGTCGAGGGGCAGGTGCCCTACAAGGGGTCAGCCTCGGCTGTCGTGCATCAGCTGGTCGGTGGCCTGCGCGCCGCCATGGGCTATACCGGTTGCGCCACGGTCGAGGAGATGCGGCGCAACTGCACCTTCGTCAAGATCACCGGGGCCGGGCTGAAGGAAAGCCATGTCCATGACGTGCAGATCACCCGTGAAAGCCCGAACTACCGGGTCGGCTGATGGAGGGGATCGCGCGCTTTGCCTGTGAGCGGGCCGACGTCTTCTGCCTGGCCGATGGCGGGGCGGATTTCGGCGCGCAGGTCTTTCCCGGCGTCGATCCCGAGACGCTGGCCCTGCGGCTTGCGGCGGCGGGCGACAGCACCATTCGTACCGCCTTCAACGTCTTCCTGATCCGGCAGGGCGATGCGCTGACGCTGGTGGACACGGGCTATGGCAGGCTGGCCGGGGACAAGGGCGGGCTATTGCCGGCGCGCCTGGCGGCGCTGGGCGTGGCGCCCGGTGATATCGGCACGCTGGTCTTTACCCATCTGCACGGGGATCACTGCGGTGGTGCGCTTGTGGGCGATGCTCCGGCCTTTCCGGCGGCGCGGGTCCTCATGCATGCGGCCGAACTGGCCCATTGGCAAGGGCGCGACGACCCCGGTGGCCGGGTGATCGCGGCCCATGCGGGGCGCATTGCCACGGTTGCCGAGGGCGACGCGGTGGCGCCGGGCGTCACGGTCTGGGAACTGCCGGGCCATACGCCCGGCCATATCGGCCTCAGGATCGGGGCGGGGCTGGTGATCGTGGGCGATATCTTCCATTCCGCAGCCCTGCAATTGCCCGCGCCGGAGACGGCCACGATCTATGATGTCGCCCCCGAGCTGGCCACGCGCACCCGCAAGGCCGCGCTGGCCGAGATCGCGGCGCGCGATCTGGTCTTCACCGGTGGCCATGCGGTCGATCCGCTGAAGTTCGCGCGGCTGAGGGCCGATGGCGAGGGTTACCGCGCCGTCGCGGCCTGACCGCGGTCCCGATCATGGCCTGCCCCGCCTAGGGGCGGGGCCGCCTGCCGAGATCGAGATCGATCACCCCCGCCAGATCCGCCAGGCTGTCATGCAGCAGTTGCAGCACATAGCGCGGGTTATGGACATAGCCGCCCGGATCCTTGCGCGACACCTGGTAGTTGTAGGCGGCCTTGAGCAGGCGCGGAGTCCAGGACTGGTAGCGGTTGGGATAGCCGCCCTCGGCGGGGCCGATCTGCCCGTCACCATCGGGATCCATGAAGAAATAGGGGTATTGCCCCGGCGCATAGGCGACGGGCTGCCCCGAGACCTGAAGGGCATAGGTGCGGATCGCCGCCAGAAGCTGCGCCTCAAGTCCCGCGATCTCGGACAGGATGCCGCCCGCGATGCTGCCGTCCCCGTCGAAATCGCCGTGCTGCATGCGGATCGCGCGCAGATCGTCCACGCCGCGATGGCAACTCAGGCAGCCTTCGGTCTCGACCCTTGTGCTGTGCGGATCATGGCAGGCGATACAGGTGCCTGCGCTGGGCACATGGGTGAAGGTTCCGGCATAGCTCTGGCCCGGATAGTGGTAGCCCGCGATCACGTCGCGGCCGCCCTGAACCCCTGCGGCGGTGGCGTAATGGATGTTCATGAACCCGAGGTCGGCCGCGACCTGATCCTCGGGCAGGGCCTGGGTGGCGGCTGCGACATCCAGACCGGACAGGCGCCCCTGGTGGCAGGTGGCGCAAAGGGCCGAGGCCCCAAGGCCCGCCACTTCGATCCCCGAGGGGAACGTCACCCGGTCCAGCGCATGGGCGCTGTCCGTATGGCATGAGGCGCAGCCGATCGTCTGGTTGATCGCGGCGGGATGGTCCACCACCCCGGCAGGCGTGCCATCGGCGCCCAGATGGTCCAGGAAACCCGGTTGCGCATGGCAGGCGGCGCATTCGACGGGCACCGCGCCCTGCTGGTTCCAGTAGGTGAAGGACAGGCTGTCATGATCGGCATGGGGCGCGTCGAGCCAGGCCTGCACCAGGCGCGCCAGGGCCTCCTGGTCGTATTGCGCAAGGCCCTGCTGGGCATGGGCCTGCGGCGGGGCGATGGGCAAGGCTGCAAACAGCAGCGCCAGGGCCGCAAGCGCGGCCAGAGGGTGGCGGGGTCTTGCGTGTCTGGTCATGGTGTTCTCCTTCGCGGGCGGGGGGGAGGGCATGATCCAGAATGCCAGCACCGCGCCGGTCCTGCCTTGAGCCTGATCAAGGCGCCGTGCGGCTATCCATGCCAAGCTGGTCGTCAGGATCGGAGGTGTCCCCCATGCCCGCTGCGCCCGAAGGACCAAGACAAGGCGCCTTGCCGCGCCTGTCAGCGCCCGTGCTGGGCGTGCTCTATCTGCTGCTTTGCCTTTCGCCGATCCTGCTTGCTGCGCGGTCGCAGACCGTTCCGCTGGACGGGTGGGAGGCCTTCGGCGCCGGGCTGGGCCTGTCGGCGCTGGCGGCGATGGTGGTGCAGCTGCTGACCTCGGGTCGGTTTCGGCTGGTATCGGGGCGCATGGGGATCGACCGGATCATGGCCTTTCACAAGATCGCGGCGATGGCTGTGCTGCTGGGGCTTGTCTTGCATCCGCTGGCTTATGTGCTGCCGACGGTCATGGATGATCCCGCGCGCGGGGCCGAGCGGCTGCTGGCCTATCACATGCTGCCCGCCTATCGCAGCGGCGTGGTGGCGCTGGCGGCGCTGCTGTTGCTGGTGATGGCGGGCGTCCTGCGCGACCGGATGCATTACGAGACCTGGCGCGCCATGCATCTGGGACTGGCGCTGGTGGCGCTGGGCGGCGGGTTGCATCATGCGCTGACGGCCGGACGGCTGAGCGCGATGGGGCTGTTGCATGGCTTCTGGTGGGGGGGCGCAGCCCTGGTGGTCGCGGCGTTCGGCGTGCTTTACGGCTGGCGCTGGTGGCGGCTGCATCGCAAGCCCTTCGTGCTGCGCGGGGTCGCGTTGCAAGCCGACCGCATCTGGGAGCTGGATATCGCCCCGGCACCGGGCATCCCGCCGCTGGATTATCGCGCGGGGCAGTTCGTCTGGATGACCGAAGGGGCGCGGCGCTTTCCGCTGTTTGATCATCCGTTTTCCATCGCGGATACACCGACCCGGCCCGCGCTGCGGCTGATCATCAAGGAGGCGGGGGATTTCACCCGGACGGTCGGGGCGCTGTCGCCCGGCACGCCGATCGGGATCGACGGGCCTTTCGGCACCTTCACCCTGTCGGATCACCCCGGTGACAGCGTCGTCCTGATCGCGGGCGGGGCGGGGATCGCGCCGATCATGGGGCTTTTGCGCGATCTTGTCGCGCGGCGCGATCCGCGCCCGGTGCGCCTGGCCTATGCGGTGGGCCGCCCCGAGAACCTGGCCTGCCTGGACGAGATCGCCGCGGCGGCTGCGGTTCTGGATCTGCGCGTCATGCTGGTCAGCGAGGCGCTGGATGCAAGCGGACAGGCCGAGACCGGGCTTCTGGATGCGCCGCGCCTGGCCCGTCTGCTGGAGGGGCTGGTGCCCGAGACCTGCGTTGCGATGATCTGCGGCCCCGGTGCGATGGTCAGCGCCGTCTCGGACGGGTTGCTGGGCCAGGGCCTGCCGATGCGCAATGTCGTCTATGAACGTTTCGACTATGCCGGGGCGCTGGGCGCGCGCAAGGACCGGCGCCGCACCGCGCAATACCTGGCGCTGCTGCTGGGGCAGGGCGCGCTTGTCTGGGCCCTGTCGCGCCTGCTGGTGTAAGGGGCGCGCGACCCCGCCGGGCTAGCCGCGCGGATCGTGCAATGCGATTGTGCCCCCCGGTGTCGCAAGGACCAGACCGGCCTGGCCCGCCAGCGGGCTTTGCGCGGGGATCGGGCTGATCTCATGGCCGCGTGCGGCCAGATCGCGCAGGACATGGGCGCCGGCGTCGGTCTCGATCTTCAGGCTGTCGCGGCTGTCGGAAAAGGTGCGCCCCAGCAGGAAACGGGGGCCGGCCAGCGCCTCTTGCGGGGATTGGCCGAAATCGATCAGCCGCGTGAGCAGCATCGCCAGCGTCTGCGGCTGCCCATCGGCCCCCTGGGTGCCATAGACGATGCGGGGCTGTCCGTCCTTCAGGGCGATGCCGGGGTTCAGCGTGTAGAAAGGCAGCTTGCCCGGCGCGAAGGCATTGGGATGCGCGGGATCGGTGCGGAAGGCCGCGCCGCGGTTTTGCCAGATGATCCCGGTATCCCCGGCCACCACCCCGCTGCCCCAGTCGAAATAGGTGCTTTGCAGCACGCTGGCCGCGTTGCCCTGTGCGTCGATCGCACCCAGAAAGACCGTATCGCCATGCTGCCAGCGGTGCGGCCAGGGCAGGGCGGTCCGGCGGGAAATATCGCGCGCTTGCGCTGTCAGCGCATTGTCCGTCAGCCAGTCACCCGTGGCTGTGGGCGCAAAATCCGGGTCTGCGATCGCATCGCGCCCGATGAAGGCGCGTTTCACCGCCTCGACGCACAGATGGATGTGATCGGCGCTGCCGGGCTGCAGCCCGGTCAGATCCAGCCGTGACAGGATGCCCATGATCTGCAAGGTGGTCACCCCTTGCGTGGGCGGGGGTGGGGCCAGCAGCGTCAGGTCGCGGTAGGGCATCGACATGGGGTGCTGGCTGCGGGTCCGGGTGGCCGCCAGATCGGCCGCCCCGATCACGACGCCCGCAGCGCGCAGCCCCGCAAGGATGTCGCGGGACAGATCGCCCGTGTAGAATGCATCGGCGCCCTGTTGCGCGATCCGGCGCAAGGAGCGGGCCAGTTGCGGCTGTCGCAGCATCTGCCCCGCCGCAAGAGGCGCGCCGCCGCTTGTGTAAAGGCCCGCAAAGCCCGGCCAGTCCCGGCACTCGGCCTTGCGGAACGCGCCCCAGAACGCTTGCGAGGGCGAGACCGCGAAACCGTCTTCGGCAAGGGCGATGGCGGGGGCCAGCAGGTCCTCCCATCTGGCCTGTCCACCCAGATCGCTGCGCGCCCTGTCAAAAGCGTTCTGCCAGCCACTGACCAGTGCGGCGGTGGTCAGGACCGAACCGGGGCCGCGGGTGGGGATCGGGCCGCGCGGCATGGGCCGGTCGATGCCCTGACCGATGGCCAGATCGCAGCGCTGCTGCCCGTTGCGATCCGCCAGCATCCAGACAGCATCCCCGCCCAGACCGCAGAAATGCGGCATCACCACGCAAAGCGCCGCCCCGGCCGCGATCAGCGCCTCGGGGGCGGTGCCGCCCGCGCGCAGAACCGCCATGCCGGCCGCTGTGGCCAGCGGATGCGGGGTTGTCAGTGCGCCGCTCATGGCGCGCGCCTGGGGATGCAGGGGATGCGATGCATGGGCAAGTGACCTCCTTTTGGTGCGGTTTCACCCTCTGTGTCGGGCCCGGCGGGGGAAATTAATCCGCATCAGGGCTTGAAACCTGCTAGGTGGGGCGCGACTACAAGTAAATGTTCACTTACCTCCGCATCATGGCGGCATGGGGCATATGATGCATTTTTAGGCAGCCTTGGCCGTCAAGTCGGCTGGCCAGGCAGGCGCGGGGCGTATAAGCAACGGCCGGACATGAGGGCAGGGCAATCGGGTAATGACGGGGCCAGCGAAAAAGAGAACGCCACGCCAGCGCGATCCGGAACGGACACGCGCGCAGCTGCTTGATGCGGCGCTTCACGAATTCGCCGACCACGGGTTTCACGGGGCAAGGGTGGACCGGATCACACGCGCCGTCGGCTGCAATCCGCGCCTGCTGTACCATTACTTCGGCAGCAAGGAAAAACTCTATATCGCGGCGCTGGAGCATATCTTCGCCGATATCCGCGCGCAGGAGCGCGAGCTGGATCTTGACCGCCAGGAACCGGTGCAGGCCATGCGCAGGCTTGTGGAATTCACCTTTGATTTCTTTGACGGCAACCCGCTGTTCGTCAAGCTGACCCGCAACGAGAACCTGCTGGAGGGGCGGTTCATCGCGCAGATCGCGGCGATCCGCACCAGTTCGCAACCGCTGCTCGAGGCGATCGGCGCGATCATGGCGCGCGGGCAGGCGCAGGGCGTGTTCGGGCACCGCTACGATCCGTTGCAGATCTACGTGACCATCGTGGCACTGAGCGCGCATCACCTGAACAACGGGCACACGCTGTCGGCGATCTTCGGGATCGACCTGCTGAGCCAGGATTGGCGCAGCGCCAGGCGGGCCCATACCGTCGATCTGGTGATGAACGCGCTTTCGCGCGGCGATTCGTCCCAGGGCTGACATCCAACCCCCTTTGGGCAGCAGAACGCGCGATGACGCGGGGCTGTTGCGTGCCCGGCGCCCTTCAGGGCGGGTTTGGTGCTTTCCGAAAGATGCCGCTATTGCGCGCGCGCGACGGCTGTAGTGCTCAAAAGTTAATCGGTTTCGATGTTAATTCATAAAATACTTACTTAGGCGTCTTCCCAGCCTTCGGTGCGGCCTGTCAGGTGGCTGCATGAACATGACATCAGACATCCCCGCCCAAGCGATGCCGGTGCCCGCGACGCCCCCGGCCTCACGGACCAACCCGGTGCATGCGCGCCCGGCGATCGAGTTGCAGGACGCCTCGGTCGTTTTCGGCAAGGGGCCGCAAAGCGTCACGGCCCTGTCGCCCACGACCCTGCGCATGGAGCGGGGGGATTTTCTGGCCCTGGTCGGTCCCTCGGGCTGTGGCAAGTCGACGATCCTGCGCCTGGTCAGCAACCTGATCCAGCCGTCCTCGGGTCTGGTGCTGCTGGGCGGGCGCGAGGTGGCGGCCAAGGAGCTGCGCATCGGCATGGCGTTCCAGAACCCGACGATGCTGCCCTGGCTGACCATCGAAAAGAACGTGATGCTGCCGCTCAAGATCGTCGAGCCGTTCAAGCGGACCTTCCGGCAGGATCGCAAGGGCGCCTATCGCGACCGGGTCCATGCGCTGCTGGCGCAGGTGGGGCTGAAGGATTTCGCGAACCATTTCCCCTGGCAGCTGTCGGGGGGCATGTTGCAGCGCGCCAACCTGTGCCGCGCCCTGATCCATGACCCGGACCTGTTGCTGCTGGACGAGCCTTTCGGCGCGCTGGACCAGTTCACCCGCGAGGAGCTGTGGCAGATCCTTCAGGACCTCTACCTTGATCGCAAGCCCACGGTGCTGCTGGTGACCCATGACCTGCGCGAGGCCGGTTTCCTTGCCCGCCGCATCTGCGTGATGAGCGCGCGCCCCGGGCGCGTCATCTCGGACCGTGCGGTGGACCTGCCGCAACCGCGTGACATCGGCGTCATCTATGACCCTGCCTTTGTCGAAATGACCCAGGGCCTGCGCGAGCTGATCGCACAGGTGCGCAAATGATGCCCGTTCCGCAAAAGGAGTTGCTGCCATGACCGACGCCACCCGGATCAGGCTGATGTCGTCCTCGTTCATCCTGGGCTTCTTCCTGCTGTGGGAGGTCCTGTGCATCGTGCTGAACGTGTCCGACCTGATCCTGCCGCGCCCTTCCGAAATCGCGGTGACGCTGTGGACCCGGTTCCCGGTGCTCTGGCCGCATATCCTGCAGACGCTCTATGCGACGCTGACCGGCTTTACCCTGGGTGTGATCATCGGCGTGTCCATCGGCGTGCTGATCGGCACCTCGCGCGTGGCTTACGGCGTGGCCTATCCGCTGCTGGTGGGCTTTTCCTCGATCCCCAAGGTCGCGGTCGTGCCGATCTTCGTGCTCTGGTTCGGCTCGGGCACCACGCCCGCCATCCTGACGGCCATGGTGATCTGCGTCTTTCCCATCGTGGTGAACATCGCCACCGGTCTGGCCACCACGGAACCCGATCTTGAGGATGTGCTGAAAACGCTGGGCGCCTCGAAGAAGGAAATCCTGTGGAATGTCGGGCTGCCGCGCACGATGCCCTATTTCTTCGCCTCGCTGAAGGTGGCGATCACGCTTTCCTTCGTGGGCGCGGTGCTGTCGGAAACCGTGGCGTCCAACAAGGGCATCGGGAATGTGATGATGACCGCCTCGTCCAACTTCCAGGTGTCGCTTGTCTTTGCGGGGTTGATCGTCCTCGCCCTGATGGGGGTGGCGCTTTACGCCTTCTTCTCGTTCCTGGAATCCCGTGTGACCGGCTGGGCCACGCGCGGCAATGACATCGCGATCACCTGAGATGCCCTTTTCTTTCGACTTGTCCCGAACCCTGACCTGAAACCCGCGAAACAAGGAAAAACACGATGAAGAATGCTGTCTTTGGTGCCGTACTTGCCTTTGCGGCCGGGCTGTCCCCGGCCTGGGCCGAAATGACCGATATCCGCTTTACCCTTGGCTGGAAGACCCAAGGCTCGGACGCGCCGTTCCTGCTGGCGCTGAGCAAGGGCTATTTTGCCGAGGAAGGCCTGAATGTCACGATCGACCAGGGCGAGGGATCGGCCGCGACCGTGACCCGTATCATGGGCGGCGCCTATGACGCGGGTTTCGGCGATATCAACGCGATCATCCAGAACGCGGCGCAGCGCCCCGGTGAAGCCCCCGTGATGGTCTATCAGCTGTGGAACCGTCCGCCCTTTGCCATCGTGACGCCGAAGTCTTCGGGCATCGAAACCCCCGCCGATTTCGTGGGCCGCACGCTGGGTGGCGCGCAGGGCACGCCGACCACGCGGCTTTTCCCTGTCTTCGCTGAACTGAACGGCATCGATCTGGCCAGCGTGAAGCAGGAAAACATGGCCCCCAACCTGCAAGAGCCGATGATGATCCGTGGCGATATCGACGGGGCTTTCGTCTTCACCATCACCAGCTGGTTCAACCTGATCGCCAACCGGCAGGACCCGGCCAAGGATTACAACTGGTTCCAGTTCGAGGATTACGGCATGGACCTGTATTCCAACGGCATGATGGTGTCGCGCGCGCTGCTGACCGACAAGCCCGAAGTGGTGGCCGGGATGGTGCGCGCCGTGAACCGCGCGACGCTGGAAATCGCCAAGGATCAGGACGCCGCGATGGAGGCGATCATGGCCTTCGACAACCTTGTGAACCCCGAGCTTGAGCGCGCCCGCCTGAACTTTGCCCTGACCAACCTGATGAACGCGCCCGAAGTCGGGACCATCGGGATGGGCGATCTGGTGGATGAGCGTCTGACCCGTTCGATCGAGATCGTGGCCAAAGGTTACGGGCTTGAGCGTCTGCCCGAGGCGTCGGAAATCTTTGACCGTTCCTTCCTGCCGCCGGTGGAAGAGCGCGCCTTTGCCGTCGAGATCATGAACTGATCGAGAGTTCAATCACCATGCGCCGGGCGGTCTTGTCCGTCCGGCGCATGTTTCTGTCTGCCCTGCATGACCAACTTCGGATATGTCGATGAACGCGCCTCGGACCCTGATCAGCGGTGGCCTTGTTCTGGTCGAGAATGCGCGCTTCGCGTCCCTGTCCCTGTTGATCGAGGACGGGCGGATCACGGACCTTGTCGCGGGTAACGGCCCCGAGGACGCGCAGGTCATCGATGCGACGGGGCGCATCATCATCCCCGGTCTCGTCAACGGGCATACCCATTCGCATGGCGCATTGGGCCGGGGCGGGGTTGCCGAAGGTGCGACGCTTGAAACCTTTCTGGCGGGCGCGTCTGCCCTGAACGGCCAGCGGACCGTGGATGATCTGCAACTGTCGGCGGAATTGTCCGCAGCCGAGATGATCCGAAAAGGCTGCACCGCCTGTTTCGACCTCAGCGTGGAACTGCCGGGGCCATCGGTCGCGGGCATTCATGCGGTGGCCGAGGCCTATCACGCGGCCGGCATGCGCGCGGTCGTGGCGCCGATGATCTCGGACCGGACGATCTATCAGGCGCTGCCCGGTTTGCTGGAGGCCTTTGCGCCCGAAATGCGCAGGGCGCTGGCCGCGATTACCCTGCCGCCCTGGCAGGAAAGCCTTGCGACCTGCAAGGCGGCCTTTGCCGCGTGGCCCGTGCCGATGGACCGGGTCAGGCCGGGTATCGGCCCTGCGATTCCGCTGCATTGTTCGGATGATTTCCTGGTGGCCTGCGCGCAACTGGCCGAGGCGACGGATCTGCGGCTGCAAACCCATCTGGCGGAAACCCGCATGCAACAGGTGGCCGCATGGCAACGCTATGGCACCACGCTGACCGCACATCTGGACAGTCTGGGCGTGCTGTCCGCGCGCTTCAGCGGGGCGCATGGTGTCTGGCTGTCCGCGGATGAGGCGGCGCGGCTGGCCGGGCAGGGCGCGGGGATCGTGCATAACCCGCTCAGCAATCTGCGGCTGGGGTCCGGCACCGCGCCCTTGCGGGCGCTGGCCGATGCGGGGGTGGTGCTGGGGATCGGCACGGACGCCTCCAACACCTCGGACGGGCAGAACATGTTCGAGGCGCTGCGCCTTGCCGCCACGCTCAGCCGTGCGGGGGGCGATGCGCCTGGCACATGGATCGGCGCGCTTGAGGCGTTCCGCATGGCGACCGAAGGCAGCGCGCGCATCATGGGGCTGACACAGGTCGGTCGCATCGCGCCCGGCTGGGCGGCGGACCTGCTGTTTCTGGATCGCGATTATTGCCATTACGTTCCGCTGCGCGATGTGCTGTCGCAGATCGTCTTTGCCGAAAACGGCGCGGCCCTGCGCGAGGTGATGATCGCGGGGCGCATGGTCTTTGCCGACAACCGCGTGCTGACACTGGATGAACCCGGCCTTGCCAGGCGCGCCCGCGCCGCCGCCGCGCGGCTTGATGCCGCCAATGCCGATGCCCGCGTGATGGCCGAGGCCGCCGCTACGGTCGTGCGCAGTTTCTGTCATGCGGCCTGTGCCGCTGCATCCCATCCCTGAAGGAGGACCACAATGGACCAGAGAACCGATCCCCTGACCGCCGCCAAAGCCATCGTCGAGGCCTATCTCGAACGCTCGATGGTGCCCGATCCCGAAGGCGCATCCGCCTATCTGGCCCCCGGTTTCGAGCTTGTTTTCACCGGCGGGCGCCGCTTTTCCGGCCCGGCCGAAAGTGCGGCCTTCAACGCGAAACGCTATGCCTGGGTCAAGAAACGTTTCCTGCGCACCGATGCGGCGCTGGATTCCGAAACGGGGGATGTTCATGTCTACAACACGGGCTATCTCTACGGGGAATGGCATGATGGCACCGCCTTCGAGACGAACCGCTACATGGACAAGTTCATCGTGCGTGACGGCAAGCTGATCCGCACCGATGTCTGGAATGACAGCGCCGAGGTTCTTCTGGCAAAGGCGGGTCTGGCAGAGGCGGAGCTTTGACAAGATGCTGACGGATCACGGCCGCTACGACTATGTCCCGATCACGCGGCGCGCCGATTACACCTGGCCGGGCGGCGCGCGGCTGGCGGTCTATATCGGGCTGAACCTTGAACATTTCGCCTTTGGCGAAGGGTTGGGGGCGGAACTGGCCCCCGGTGGCCCGCAGCCCGATGTGCTGAACTATGCCTGGCGCGATTATGGCAACCGGGTCGGTGCCTGGCGGATGCGCGACATGTTCGATGCACTGGACATGCCGGTCAGCGTGCTGGCCAATTCGGCCATGTATGATTACGCACCCGAATTGATGGCGGCCTTCCGCGCGCGCGGTGACGAGGTGGTGGGCCATGGGCGCACCAATGCGGAACGCCAGAGCGTGCTGGACGAAGCCGCCGAGGCCGCCCTGATCGGCGAGGCGACGGATGTGATCACCCGTGCCGAAGGGGTTGCGCCGCAAGGCTGGCTGTCCCCCTGGATCGCGGAAAGCCGCGTGACCCCCGATCTTCTGCATGAGGCGGGCTATGGCTATACGCTGAACTGGTGCATGGACGATCAGCCCGTGTGGATGCGCACACGGCAGGGCCGCATCCTGTCGATCCCCTATCCGCAGGAGGTGAACGACATCCCGTCGATCGTGGCGCGCAAGGACGGTGCGGGGTATTTCGCCGACATGATCATCGACAATTTCGACGAGATGCTGGAGCAGTCGCGCAGCCAGCCGCTGGTGATGGGGATCGCGCTGCATCCCTACCTGGTCGGGCAGCCCTACCGGCTGCGCCATCTGCGCCGCGCCCTGCAGCATATCACCGCCCGGCGCGACCAGATCTGGCTGACCCGCGCGGGCGATATCCACGCCTATTGCCGCGACCGGATCGCGGATCTGGTGCCCTGAGGGGGCGGCGATCCGCGTTCGAGCGCCCCGGCAGAGCGATCCTTGAGGTGGTGGCAGCTTTGCAGGCTGGCCAGCTTGACGAATTCCGTCAAAGGTTCGACGACTGACAGATTGTGCGTGGCGTTCGTGGCCTGCCTGATGGGTGTGAGCCGACCGAGCCGCTTTTCGAACTTCTGCGCGATATCTATCAAGATGCAGACGGTAACGCGAATGTCCGAAGTGGCGTTGTCAGTGCCGCCGCTCGCCTTGATGAACTCGAAAACCCGAGGCAGCCGTCATGACCAAAGTCTTCTTCACTGCCCCGCAAGCGGGATAATCCAG
>JANREX010000106.1:0-26208 GCA_030758115.1 Paracoccaceae bacterium
AGGCGCCGGTTGTTGCAGAGGCCCCCGTTGCCGATGAGGACATGGTCCTGTCGGGTACCGATGCGGCCGATGTGCTGACCGGGAAATCCGGCAATGACGTCCTCAGCGGTATGGCCGGGGCGGACATGCTGAACGGTGCCGATGGCGACGACATGCTCTTCGGTGGCGAAGGCAACGATGTCCTGCTGGCTGGTGCCGGTGACGACATCGCCTATGGCGACGAAGGCGACGACCGCATCATGGGTGGCGCAGGCCGTGACATGCTGTTCGGTGGCGAGGGTAACGACGATATCCTGGCCGGTGATGGCGCCGACATGGTCTATGGCGAAGCCGGGGCGGATCGTATCTTCGGCAATGCCGGCGACGACGTGCTGAATGGCGGAACCGGGGACGATGAAGTGCATGGTGGCGAAGGTCATGATCGCTTCGTGGCAACCGTGGACGACGGCAACGATGTCTACTTCGGTGACGAAGGCTCCGACACGCTGGACATGTCCGCGATCCTCGCGGATGCCAATGTCCGCCTGGGTAGCGCTGGCAATGATCGCGGTGCGGTCATGGTCGGTGACAGCGTCGACACGCTCTGGAGCATCGAGAACGTGATCGGTGGTGCCGGTAACGACACGATCATCGCAAGCGATGCGGTCAACGTGATGGACGGCGGTGAAGGCAACGACACCTTCGTGTTCGAAAGCGCTGCCGCAGCCGATGGCGACATCATCCGGGGCTTCAGTGCGGGCGATGTGCTGTGCTTCAGCAACCTGGACGCCGACGCCGGGATCGAGGGTAACCAGTCCTTCACCCTTGCCGGTCGCGACATGACCATCGGGGCGGGTCAGCTGACCTTCAGCCATGACACGACCGATGGCGAGGATGTGACGATCGTGACCGGTAACACGGGGACCGACACCTTCTCGGTCAAGATCAGTGGTCATCACGATCTGCAGCAAGACATGAGCATCCTGTTCTGATCCGGCAAGATCGCACCATGAAAAGAACGGCCGCCCTCCGGGGCGGCCGTTTGCATTTGCCCGCTACACTGCCCGGACGGGATCGCACCTGTCGGCAACGCGCCTGCAGTCTGTGCATCGCCCTGGCCAGGTCCGGGGACAAAGGTCAGGACCTGCGTTGCCAAAGACGCTTTGCGGCACTTGCGCGGGTCATGGGCATGTTCGTCACGCCCCATGCCCCCGCCCCCTGTCAAAATCACCCCGAAGGACGCCGATTTGGCGTTCACACTACTCTTAAGACAGGGCTGCCACTGGTTTGTTGTTTGGTGGGGAAAGTCATGGTCATCTGCCGCTGGACGCCCTGGTGGCCAAGTAGCCGGGAAAACACCCCTTCAGACTGGACAGGATCCCGGCATGACATACAGACACAAAGCACACACCCTTCTGAGCGGTCTGGCGCTTGGAGCTGCGATATCGGTTGGTCCGATCCAGGCGCAGGACAGTTATCCTCCACTGGAAGTATTGCTGCAGTCACAGACCACGGTGATTGGTCAGCCGTTCAGCTATCCCGACGGAGCTGCCGAAGTGACCGTGGCCATCGTGACCATGAAGCCCGGCGAGACAACCGCATGGCACCTGCATGAAGCACCATTGATCGCGCATATTCTTGAGGGTGAAATCACGCTGGATTACGGCTCTGACGGCACACGCACCTTCGGTGCCGGCGATACCTTCGTCGAGGCCTTCCAATCGCGTCATCGCGGCACCAACAGCGGCAATGACATCCTGCGGATCCTGGCGGTTTTCGCCGGGGCGGTGGGAACTGCAAATACCGTACTCGAATAGCAAATCCGCGGCCATGCGCAGTCGCAACCTTGCCGCGTCCCGGAGCGTTTGCGCAAATGCAAACTGCCCGCCATAAAGGCGGGCAGTCCTGGCCCAGTGCGCATGGGCTCGAAAACTGGCGGGGGATCGTCAGGCTGTGGTTTCGTCCACGTGCAAGCCCAGAAGAACCAACAGTTGATCCGCGCGCTTGGCATCGAAGGGCTTTGGCAGAAATCCGTTCATGCCCGCCTCAAGGCAGGCGTCCTGATCCTTCTGCGTTGTATGCGCCGTCAGGGCCACAACTGGGGCCAGCGCGGTCTTGCACGGCAGGGCGCGCAAGCGGCGTGTCGCCTCGAACCCGTCCATCACCGGCATGCTGAGATCCATCAGCACGACGTCGAAATCCGTACCCATCATCAGGTCCAGGGCATCCTGGCCACTGGAGGCCTCGTAGGTCTGGTAGCCACGTCGTTCCATCAGCAACCGTACGACCATGCGGTTCGTCAGGTCGTCGTCCACCACGAGCATCTTGCGGTCCATGTTCACACCCATTCTTGTCATGCGTTGTTACGTGATCCCGTCGGGATCGTTGTTTCCACGGGGATCCGCACCACGAAGGTCGATCCTTGATTCAGCTTGCTCGAACACAGGATACTGCCCCCCATCGCGGTTGCGACGGTTTTCGCGATGCACAATCCCATGCCGATCCCCTGGTGATGGCGGGCGAAAGGATTGCTCGCCTGTGTGCCGACCAGATGGGAAAAAGGCTTGAAGATCCGAGCCTGGTCAGCCTCGGCCATGCCGACACCGGTATCCTTGATCGAGATCACCAGCGTCGTTCCTGCCCCGTCTGTCGCGGTTTCGGTCTCGGCCGCAAAAACGATGCCGCCCCGGTCGGTGAACTTTACAGCATTGTCCAGCAGGATCGAAACGACCTTTTCGATCTTGTCGCCATCCGCCACAAGCAGCTCGCTCTGGCTGCCTGACCAGGCAAAGTCGAAGGTCAGTCCCTTGGCATCCGCCCGCCTTGCGAAGCCCTTGCACAGGGTCTCGAGCGTGGATCCTGCATCGAACGGCGCAGCCGAGATCTTCAACTCGTCCTCGCTGGCTTCGGTAAAGGCGATCATGTTGTCGACGATCCGGCTCAGCCGCTTGGCCGATCCATGCGCAAGATCAAGATAGCCGCGCATCTCCTCGTCCTGGGACCTGTCGCTGCAGGCCGACAACATCCCCAGGACGCCGTTCAGGGGGGTGCGCAACTCATGGCTGGCGATCACGATGAATTCGTTCTTGCGCCGGCTTTCCTGTTCCTCGAGGCGCAGCGCCGCACGCAGTCTTTGTTCGGACTGGCGCACGGTCGCAACCATTTTCTTGAGCGACTCGTTCAACGTCGACATCTCTCTGGACGAGAGTTCCAGGTCGGGAAGTTCGACGTTGTAATTTCCTTGCGTGATTTCCTGGCTGGACCGCGTGAAATGCTCGATAGGCTGCACGATACGCTGTGCCAGACGCCAGCCCATGAACGCCAGGATCACCGCCGTCAGCAGCGCCAGGATGTAGGATTCGACCAGGCTTGCATGCACCGCATCGGACAGTTCCTTGAAAGGCTGCGGCACCATGACCGGCCACCCGGTTTCCGGCACATAGGTATAGCCCGCGATCATGTCCGCATCCATCGGCGGCGAATAGAACATCCCCACGCCTTCCTTGCGGTCCAGCATCTGGCCAACCACCGAAATACCCGAGGCATCCATCATCTTGTCTTCGACGGTCCGCGAAGGATGCGCAACCGCGCGCCCCGTCGCGTCGAAAATGGCCGAATGTCCTTTTTCGCCGAACTGTATCTTCTCCTGCAGGGATTTGATGTAATCCGTCGTCAGATAGCCTATGGCCAGCGCCCCGCCGGGCAGCTGGAGCCCGAGCACGAAATATTTCCTGTCGCCAATCCGCTCGAGATCGGACAGCTGCACGCCGAAAAGCGCGGTGCTTTCGCCCTCGCGCAGCTCTTGGAGTATCTCGGCGCTTGGCAGCGGCGGCGCCTTGTCGAACGCCGAGGCGGTATGCGCGACGGAATTGTCGGACCGCAGGATCGTGATCGTATCCAGGTCGAACTTGCGCATCATTGTCTGGCTGCGCGCGCCCATGTCGTCCTGGGCCAGATCGGCCTGCAGATAGATGAAGACCTGCGCCACATCATTCACGTAGCGCGACAGCGCCAGCGAAAGGTTCTGTGCAATGACAAGATGCTTTTCCTCGGTGCGCTGCACTTCGCCGCTCAGGAAGTTCTTGTAGTTCCAGACCTGGATCATGAAAGCCGAACAGAACAGCAGGGTCAGGATCGTCAGGCAGATCTGCCATTGCAACGAGGCGGGCCGCACAAGATCAACCAGTCTGGAGAACCGTACCCTCGCGGAGGTTGCGGCGGGTAGTCTTGTGAAATTTGCGACAGTCTGGCCCATGCTGTTCAATCCCGCTTTAGAAATCAGGTGCTGGAGCGTGATCCGAAATCTCACAATCCTCGGTCGATCCTATCCTACTCAACCAGAAGGACAGCGCCACAAGGGCTGACGCGGTATCAGACTAAAGTCCTATACACGACCGGCGCACCCGTTCGGGCAATCCGATGAATTCAGACTTCAAGCCGCTGTGCACTCAGCACGATTTCCAGTCGATTTGCCGCCGAGAACTTGCCCTTGAGCGCACCAACATAGTGTTTAACGGTCTTTTCGCTGATCGTCAGACGATCCGCGATCTGCTTGTTGGTCATGCCTTCCATCAGGCATTTGATCACTTGCTCTTCCCGCATGGTCAGGCGCAACTGTTCTGCCTCGCGACGGCGCTTTTCCGTGTCACGCAAATGCGCGAAAAGCTGCATGGCGATTTCCGGCGGCACGAAATTGTCCCCCGCAAGCGCCCGGCGGATGGCCACGCAAAGGTCCATGGGTTCGCTGGTCTGCGTCAGGATGCCCGCAGCACCCGCATCCAGCGCCTTGACCGCGAAATCAAGCACGCCGCTTTGACAGAACACAACGATATGGCTTTTGTCGCAGGCCTTGCGGACTTTACCCATCACATTGATCGGGGACGACAGGCCCGCAAGATCCATGACCACGACATCAGGACAATTCGCGGCAATCATGGACAGCGCCGTATCCGAGAATTCGCAAGAACCGACAACCTCGAAATCACTCAGCTCGGCCAGCGTGTGCTCGATGCCGGTCCGGGAAAAGGGTTGATTACATAGAACAAAAATCTTCTTCACGCGTGGTTCCTTCTGGTAACCGGACCAGTGATAAAAATTGAGGAAATAAAGCACCGGTCGAATAGTGCGCGAAGTCCTTCGCGCTGAGTTGCGGCCCAAATGCCTTGGCAACTCCAGGTTTTTCTTCTTCGTTGCCAGGCGCAGCGCGAGGCGTGGTTTCAGTCCTTCCTATTCCGCCCGAACTGGTCTCATGAATTGAGTTCAGCCTGGTGCAGAGTCGGTCCGTCAGAGCCAAACGGTTGTAACGCGGAAAAATGCAATCTCGAATTGTTCATTTGGTTAATGCCTATCTCTTTGGATAGTTGCCGCCGCTGTTGCCAGTCGCCCGCGCGGGTGGGCGGGCACGGCCACGGGTATCTTGCCGCGCGATTACCGGCACTGTCGCACACCCTGCCCCCCCCTGCCCCAGGGCGCGGCCCATTTCAGACCAAAGTATCAATTCGGCTTGGACTTGGCGCGGACGCGGCGGGACCGCTGCAATGGCATACAGGCTCCTTGAACCGGCATGAGACTGAAGGCCGGAGCAGGACCACTATGGAGAACAGCATGTCGACGAAGCAAACAAAGCAAAGCAGAAAGACTGCGCGCATCGCCCGTCTGACAGCAGGAATGCGGTCAGCCTCGCTTTATACGCTCGGCATTTCGGGGGTCATCAACATCCTGGCCCTGACCGGGTCATTCTACATGATGCAGATCTACGACCGTGCCCTGCTCAGCGGCAGCGTGCCGACCCTCGTGCTGATCTCTCTGCTGGCGCTGGGGCTTTTCATGTTCCAGGGCGGATTCGATGTGATCCGGACCCAGATCCTGCAGCACCTCGGCGCGCGGATCGACCGTGATGCGGCCCCTGAAATCCACAAGATGACGATGGACATGCCGCGCTATGGCTTCTCCACGGCCGAATCGCTGGAACGCGGCCGCCACGTGGACACGGTGCGCAATTTCGTGGCGGGACCGGGACTGACGGCACTGTTCGATCTTCCCTGGATGCCGATTTTCCTGGTGTTCATCTTTGTCCTGCATCCCTACCTGGGGGCCCTGACGGTGGGCGGCGCGCTGGTTCTGACAGCATTGGCGATCCTGACCGAAGTCCTCAGCCGCAAGGCCAACCGCGAGGCGCAGCGCGCCGGGATCGAACGCAACAATGTGGCCGAGGCCAATGTCCGCAACGCCGAAGTGATCAAGGCGATGGGATTCGGCAAGGCTGCGCTGCAGCAGTTCCAGGCCGCCAATGAGGATCACCTCAAGCTGCAGGCCAGCTCGTCCGGGGTGACGCGCACGATCGGCGCGATCTCCAAGGTGCTGCGCATGATCCTGCAATCCGCCGTACTGGGCCTGGGTGCCTACCTGACGATCAAGGGCGAGATGACGGCAGGCTCGATCATCGCGGCCTCGGTCGCCTCGGCGCGGGCCCTTGCCCCCATCGACGCCTGCATCGCCAACTGGAAAACCATGATCATGGCGCGGGCCGCATGGAAGAAGATCGTGGAAACCGTGGGCGCTCTGCCCGATGACGCGGGCCGCATGGCTCTGCCCGATCCCACCCGTCTGTTTTCCGTCGACAATGTCACCGTCGTGGCCCCCGGGTCCGGCAAGGTTCTGCTGTCGGACATCAGCATGATGCTGGAAGCAGGCCAGGCTGTCGGCATCATCGGCCCCAGCGGTGGCGGCAAGACCTCTCTGATGCGTGCCATGGCAGGTGTCTGGCCCGTGCTGCGCGGTCAGGTCCGGCTGGACGGCGCCGATCTGTCCCAGTGGGACGAGGATGCGATCGCGCGCAGCCTTGGATATCTGTCGCAGGAAAGCACGCTGTTCGACACCACCATTGCGCGCAACATCGCCCGCCTGTCCGACCCCGACCCTGAAAAGGTGATCGCGGCGGCCAAGGCTGCGGGTGTGCACGAGATGATCGTCGCCCTGCCGGATGGCTATGAAACCGGCCTGGGCCCCAACGGCATCAGCCTGTCCGGCGGCCAGCGCCAGCGGATCGCCCTGGCCCGTGCACTCTACAACGACCCGTTCCTTGTGCTGCTGGACGAGCCGAACTCGAACCTCGATGCCGAAGGCGAACGGGCCGTCAGCACCGCGATCAAGGCCATCAAGGAACGCGGCGGGATCGTCATCGTGATCGCCCACCGGCCCAGCGCGCTTGAGCATGTCGACTTCGTGGGCGTTGTCCAGGACGGCAAGCTGGCCAAGTTCGGCCCCAAGTCCGAGATCATGCGCGTCAAGCCTGCCCCCTCTGTCGCACCGGCCCCCGCCGTCGCGCCGACACCTGCCGCACCGGTAGCCATGGAATTCAAGGAGACGGGTTCATGATCGAGACACATGGACGCAACAAGCCCAAGTCCGAGGGCGCCGAACGTTTGAGCGCGATGCAAGCCATCGCCAAGGTCGAGACCGGTTTTTCCAACCGCAAGATCGGCCTTGTCGTGACCGCCGTCATGGGTGTGGTGGCCTATTTCTCATCCTTCCTGGGTCAGGCCCAGGTCTCATGGGAGGAAGAAGGCCCCCCCCAGGAACCGGAACAGCCCACGACGGTCGCAGCCCCATTCGAAGGGCGCATCAAAAGCCAGGAGGCACCCGAAGCCGAAGAGCCCAGCAGGCGCGTGGCCGAGGAAGGCGCGCTGCCTGCGCTGCCAGCCGCCGCGCCAGTTCAGGGCCCCAACGGGTCCGGGGCGGTATCGAGCTTGCTGGCCCAGGTGGACGTGGCAATGCCGCAGGCCGATCCTGTCGGGACCAACCCGTCCGGGCCACTGCATCGGCTGCCCCCGATGAACACCGGCCAGGACAACATCCCCGGCGGCGCGGCCGCGCCCGGCACATCCTCCGGCGGAGGTGCAGATG
This sequence comes from Paracoccaceae bacterium, assembly GCA_030758115.1. Taxonomy (GTDB): domain Bacteria; phylum Pseudomonadota; class Alphaproteobacteria; order Rhodobacterales; family Rhodobacteraceae; genus Seohaeicola. The sequence goes on from JANREX010000106.1 coordinate 7,885, forward strand.
CGGGGCAGGATGGCGATGACACTGCCGGTGCCGATGAAACCGGCCCCTTGGTGCCGGATCTCCCCGGCGCACCCGACACGCCACAGCAGGCCGCAACACCACCTGCCCCCGATCAGCCGGTGGCTACTGTTGCCGCCGCAGATCAGACCATGTGGGGGACATCGGGTGATGACATCCTGATCGGCAGCCTGCGCGATGATGCGATCAAGTCACTTGACGGCGATGACATCATCGACGGCCAGGACGGCGATGACGTCATCGAAGGCGGTGCTGGCAATGACATGATCATGGGCGGCGCAGGCCGGGATATCCTGTTCGGGAACGAGGGCCAGGACCGGCTTGCCGGTGGTGAAGGCGACGATATCCTTGATGGTGGCGCAGGCGATGACGTCATCATTGATGGCACCGGACAGGACATTGTGTCAGGCGGTGACGGGGATGATCGCCTTGTCATCACACGCGATCACGCCACGGACCTGTTTCAGGGCGATGCCGGCCACGATACGCTGGTTCTGAGCGAAGCGCGGGATGCCTCGGTTCTGGATCTTGCAGCCGGAACCGTCAGCCTGGACGGCGGGCCGCAGGATCGTTTCCTGGGGATCGAAGCCTTCGCCCTGGGCGGCGCACAGGACACTGTCGTTCTGTCCTCGGCCAGCGCGCAGGACACCACGCAACCTGCCGTCTTTGAGATCGACAACTTCGGAGAGGACGATCTGTTCATCCTCTCGGACGAAGTCACCCTGACCTTCGACGATATTTTCGGACAACCCCCCGCCCAGAACGGGCAGGCCACAGTGGCAACGGGGCAATCCTTCTTCAAGATCACGGAGTTCGTGCTGGGAGACAGGGTCGAGGGCGCGGATCAGCTGCACAGGGCGCTTGACGGCTCGGAAAATTCCGCAGGTCAGGCAAACAGCGCCCAGACCTCGGAGCTTGAGGCGCGGATCGCGCGCAGCATGGGCGAGGATACCGGCGCGTTGAACACGCATCTGCAGTTCGAGATGCCGGCAGGGTTGGGCACGGAGCGACGCACCGTGGCCGTCGATATCGACCAGGACGGAACAACTGACTTTACCGTGGTGGTCTCGACCACCAGCAACCAAGACCTTTTCCCAGACACGATCGTCTGAATACCGGAGTGCAAGAGATGACCAATCTGAAAAAAGAACCTGCCAAGAAACAGGCCTATTCCATCCGTGGTCAGGTGATCGGCGGCATGGTCCTGGCCAGCCTGCTGGTCGCAGGCGTCATGGGATGGGCCGCCAGGGCCAAGCTGGAAGGCGCCGTCGTTGTGATGGGCGAGGTTGCGATCGAGCGTGACCTGCGCGTCGTGCAGCACCGTGATGGCGGAATCGTCGGCGAGATCCTGGTCAGCGCCGGGGACATGGTACAGCGCGGCGATGTCCTGCTGCGCCTTGACGACACCAGCGCACGCACCGAAAAGGCCATCATCCACGGCAAGATCGCCGAGTTTTCGATCCGCAAGGCGCGGCTTGAAGCCGAACGCGACCTGCAAGCCCAGTTCCGCATGCCCGACAACGTGGCCGAGCTGGAAATCGGCCAGAAAAAGCTGAATGCGATCCTTGCTGGCGAACAGCGCATTTTCGAGGGCAATCTGGCCTCCTACCTGAGCCGCAAGGAACAGCTTCAGCTTGGCATTCACCAGATCAGGGTCGAAATCCAGGGCCTTGAGGCGCGCCTCGACGCGAAGGAAGACGAAATCCGTCTTGTGTCGGATGAGAACGACCGCATCGTGGACCTGTCCGACAAGCAACTGACTGTGCGCAATGCCGTCTTTTCCATCCAGCGCGAAAATGTCCGCCTCGCAGGCGAGCACGGCGAGATCCTGTCCGCCGTGGGTCGCGCCAGCAGCCGCATCAGCGAACTGGAGCTGGAAATCCTCTCGATCGAGGATGCGGCCCGGACCGATGCGCAACGCGAACTGCGCGAGTTGGAGGCACGCCTGACCGAACTGGAGGAGCGTCGCCTTGTCGTCGAGGACACCCTGGAGCGCACCGTCATCCGCGCCCCGATTTCCGGCTACATCAACGACCTGTCCATCAACTCTGTCGGTGGTGTCATCACGCCTGCGGAAATCCTTGCGACCATCATGCCCGAAGATGCCGATCTTGTCTTCGTCGGCCGCGTGCCTGCCGCGCAGATCGAACAGGTCGCCATCGGCAAGAAGGCGCGGCTGCGCTTCTCGGCCTTCGCGCAGAATGAAACACCGGAACTGAATGGCAAGGTGCACTATGTCTCGGTTGCGGCCACGACGGATGCCGACATGCCGGGTTTGTCCTATGCGATCCGGGTGAACATTCCCGCGTATGAGCTGGACCGGCTTGAGGGCAAGCAACTGCGCCCAGGCATGCCGCTGGAGATCTACCTGACCACCGATGAGCGCACCGCACTGTCCTACCTGATCAAGCCTTTCTCGGACCAGGTGGCGCGCGCCTTCAAGGAACGATAAGGCGACCGCCGGTGCCAGCACCGCAAGCCCTGTCAAACCAGGCAGGATAGGCTCGAAGCGCCCGGTCATGATCCATGACCGGGCGCTCTCATTTTCACCTCTTCACCTTCCATGCACTGCAATCCGGCATGATCGTGATCGTGACAATTCCGACCCTGCCCTTTAGAACAGCACCGCCTGTCGAAAGAGGTGCCTCAAAACAGGATCAAGGCCCATTCCCAACAAATCGTTGCCGCAATCTGACAGTCATATCAGGTCATACCGAGGCGAAGGTCGCCACGGCCAAGAAGCGGCTCGGGCCATGAACGGGCTGGTCGGCAAAGCAAGCAAACGATCCTATGGAGGGACACCAAATGATTAAATTCTTCAAGAACTTCAGCAAAGATGACTCCGGCGCCGTGACCGTTGACTGGGTCGTGCTGACTGCTGCCGTCGTCGGCCTGACCGTTGCCGCCTATTCCTCGATCGAGACTGGCGCGACCAACCTGACCGCCCAGACCAACACCTTCATGGGCACGCAGAACCCCAACAACTAAGTCCCTGCGCAGTCCGGCACAAAAGCCGTTTCCGCCAAGGCGGAAGCGGCTTTTTGCTTTTGCACAAACCATCGGGGACATGCGCGCGGACGTTCTTGCCGATCAGGCAGCGGGGATCCCCCTGTCACGCGGACAATGCTGTGTCGACCGCATCAAGCCCTGTCCGCGTGACCACAAGCAGGGCGGTCATGTCGGCGTGCAAACCGCGCAACTGTTCTCTCTGGCCGCCACGCGCCGCGGTTTCGGCCTTGCCAAGAAGACCTGCCAAACGCGCCAGCCCCACGACCGCGGTGGCACCGGCCACGCTGTGGACATGGTCGGCAATCACCTCGAGGGGCAGGTCCTCATCCAGCAACTTGGGCAATACAGACTCAAGCTCGTCCAGAGCCTGCAACATGAAGCGAAGCGCGCTTGGCCGGTCCAGCATGTCGCCCAATTGCGCCAGCGCCGTTTGAAGCTCAGGGTCCAGCGAACCAGCTTCCGCCCCTTCATCGGCATCACCCGAAAGCCGGATATCCCAAAGCGACCCGATGGCCTGCGACAGTTCTGCCGTATTCACCGGCTTGGTCAGCACGTCATCCATCCCCTTCGCCTTCAGATCACGGAGACGATCTTCATCGCTGAAAGCCGTCACGCCGATGATCAGCGCACCACTGGACAAACCCGAGGCGCGAATGAGCGTGGTCGCTTCGCTGCCGTCCATCACGGGCATGCTGACATCCATCAGGATCACGTCAAACGCCATGGAAGAGGCCAGTTCGACGGCCTCCAAACCGTTGCGGGCCTGCTGGGCGCGATAGCCCATCTTCTGGACCATCTTGCACATCAGCACCACGTTCACGGCATTGTCGTCGACAACCAGCACGTCAAGCGGGCAAGACTCCTCGATTTCCGGCATATCCGTTTGCGGCAAAGCAAGCCGTTCCTGCTGCGCATCACCGTCTTCGGCCGCCAAGGGCAGCGTGATCTCGAAACTGAAGGTGCTGCCCTGGCCCGGTTCGCTTTGCAGTTCCAGTGCGCCGCCCATGCGCGCAACGGCAAGGCGCACGATGGCCAGCCCCAATCCGGTTCCAGCCTCGCGGCCCTTGGCCACCGCATCAACCGTCTCGAATTCGGTGAAGATCCGGGCCTGATCCGCAGGCGCGATGCCGATCCCCGTATCCCTGACATCGACGCGCAGGCCAAGCACATCCTGTGAGACGGGCTGGAACGCCAGCGAAATGACAACGCTCCCGTGATCCGTGAACTTCAAGGCATTGCCGGTCAGGTTATAGAGTGCACGGGAAAACGCGTTCGCCAGACCATGGCAAACCCGGTCCTGGCCCTGTCCCTTTATCTCGAGATCAAGGCCGATGCCGCGGGCCAGGGCCATGGGCGTCAGCTCGCGCAGGATGTCGGCCGCCACGTCGGCCGGGTTGAACGGAACCTCGCCCAACTGGCTTTCGCCGAGGCGCGTGATCTCGAGGACGTCATTCACCTGCTGCAAGGCACGATCGCTGCAATCACGCGCGGTTTGCAGCAAGGCGCGTGATTCGGCATCCAGCGCGCTGTCCTCGATCAGATCAAGCGAGGCGATCACGCCATGCAGCGGCGTGCGCATCTCGTGGCTCATCGTTGCCAGGAACATCGTCTTGGCGGCAGCATGCCGCTGCGCCTCGTCCCGGGCTTCCAGCAGTTTTTCTTCTGCGGCCACCATTTCCGAAATGTCGCCGATAAAGCCGATGATGATGGGCCGGCCGTCAAGATCGGTATCGCCGACCACGGACACCTCTGCCTTGAACGGAGAGCCATCCATGCGCTTTGCGTCCATCCGCATCGGCCCCGCGCCCGCGATCAGGCGTTGCCCTGCGCTATCCCGCGCGAACCCGCCCTGCGCAGCGTGAAGCCCCTCGGGGATCATCACATCATCCAGTTGCCGCCCCACAAGCTCGTCCGAGGGCACACCGAAAATCAGCGAAGCCGCAGGATTGGCCAGTTGGATGCGGCCCTTCATGTCGGTGATCACGATTGCGCTGAGAGAGACATCGACCACCTTGGACACCGTATCGAGGGCGCGTTGCATGATGACGGTCCGGTCTTCCAGTTCCCGCCATAGCCGCAGCGCCAGCAGGGCCGAAATGACCATCAGCACCAGCAAGACGACGCTTTGCACCCAGAACTGCTTGAGAAGCGACCGCTCCATCTCGCGCACGCGTTCCGATTGCGCCACGAAGTACTGCAGCGCCATCGTGGTCACGTCGCGCACGACCGGCCTGAAGGCGGTTACCTTCTCGGCAAAGCGCAACAGCGCTTCCTTGTCGTTCTCAGCGATCGCATCGATCTCGGTTGCCAGCGCATCGCGGGTCATGGTGAGCACGACCAGCAGATCCTGCAGCTGTTGGGACAACTCTTCGCGTCCAAGCGCGGAAAGCACGGTATCGACCCGGCTGTAGAAGATGTCAAAGCGCAGATTGACCGCCGCAAGACCGGTGCTTTCGTAGGTCACCATATCCGGATAGATTTCCGACAAAAGCACCTTGTCGATCGCAAGCGCCAATGCCTTGTGATCAACGTCAAGCTGCGAAATCAACCAGCCGGTATTGTCCGAGTCCGAGGCCCTGACAGCATCGATCCGATCCCGGAACGATTGCGCGCTGTAGACCATGGCCAGACAGGACAGCACCAGAAGTGCCAACAGCGAAAACGCCGTCAACCTGCGGGAACTGTCCTTGCCAAGGACATGGCTGCCTAGAATGGCAAACAACGGATCATCCTTGCTGAACCTTGATTTGCGTCAGCTGCCAGATCGAGAAGGAATATACCTCTTCGCTCTGGTAGCGGCTGTCTGAATCAAAGGGGAACATCAGCCACAAGGGTCCCTTGTCACGAATGCTGAAGGGTTTGCCATCGATCCGGTTGGCAAGAATCGGTACGGTCGGCTCGACGATCGAGCGGGGAACTTCGACTTTGTAGTCGTTGACCGCCGTCATCATCAGCACACCATCCGCGGCCCCCGCCGCCTCGAGCACCGAGGCCAGCGCAGGCCCCGAAAAGGTCGAAACCCCCGCCGTCCAGATCGTCGACGTCATGAATTCGACCTGTGGCAGGGCCATCAGATCCGCATCGGTGAACTGTTTAAGGGAAGATCCGTCGCCGCGACCATCTACCGTCAGCAATACATCGGAACTGGCCCGGGCGGCTGGCCCGAAGAACGAAACAACACCGGCAGACGCGGCATAGCGAAACAAATCTCTGCGAAACATGACAACATGACCCCTTTTTCTATCCAAGGCGAAAAGCTATCCTTCCTCTTTAAGTCCGACAATAGTATCTTAAGATTTTAAGGATGGCTTTAAGCCCCGCGCTACTTGACATGTAAAGTTACGCTGGGGATGACCTAACGTGAGCGGCACGATCTGCCGATACAACCGAAGTCCGATTAGATAGCCGTGTTCCTGTGTTTCGCAAAAGCCTGCCAAACAGACGCAATCTAAGTTCCAAGCGAGAACAAGACAAGTAAAGCGAGATTAAGCTAATGGCCAAATCAATGAACACATTGCAGGACGAGCCCATGACCCGGGTTCTACTGGCAGATGATCACCGCCTGATCGGAGAGGCCGTTGCAGCTATGCTTGCCAATACCGGCAGGTTCCAAGTCGAAACGGCGGAAACCTTCGACGAAGCGGTGGAATGCCTCAAGAATTCGGACGCCTTCGACATCGTGATGCTGGATCTGCGGATGCCCGGCATGGTCGGGATGGAAAGTGTGCGTCGCATCGTCGAGGATGCTGGCAAGGGACAGGTTGTGCTGTTCTCGGCCACCGCGGATCGCCACACATTGAACCGCGCGATGGAACTGGGTGTGCGTGGGTTGATCCCGAAGACGATGCCTTTGCAATCGCTGGTCAGCGTCCTGCGATTGATCGAGTCTGGGCAGAAGTTCGTGCCGACAAGCGCGATGAACGAAAAGCAGGGCGCGGCAGAGCATGAAAAGCTGAACGATGTCGAACTCTATGTCCTGCGCCTTGCTGCCAGCGGCCTGACCAACAAGCACATCGCCAATGACCTCGACCAGAGCGAGACCACGGTGAAGATGCACATGCGGTCGATCTGCAAGAAGCTTGGCGCCAGAAACCGGGCCCATGCGGCCGTGATCGGTCGGGACACGGCACTGATCGACACCTGATGACAGGCCGCCCCGGCCTTTTCGACACTGTCGGAAAACCACGGGGCGGCAAATCAATGCGCCCATGATCGACAGCAGCCCTGATGGATGCCGCCAGCCGATCCGCGCGTGATCCTTCACCGATTGTCAGACAGGATTGACCGGGCCTATGCCCTGATCAATGGGTCCATGCGCCGCGGCGGTTCGTGGCGAAATTCTCGCCATAGCCACCGGGGCGAATGTTGGGCTTGCGGGTCTTGGGCTCGACCACGACCGCATCGATCCCGTGGGCCTGCGCATATTCCACGGCAGCTTCCTTGCTGTGGAAGCGCAGCTTGACCTGCGCCTGCGTGTCGCCCGAGGATGTCCAGCCCATCAGCGGATCCACTTCGCGCGCTTCGGCAGGAGCGAATTCGAGAACCCAGTCATGGGTCTTGGCCATGCCCGAGGACATCGCGGTCTTGGCTGGCTTGTAGATACGCGCGCGCATGGGATCCCTCCGGTTTGCCCCCCCTATATCGGAGAAAGCTGCGCCAAGAACAAGACCGCAGAGCCGTGCGGGGCGCGGTTTTTCAACGCAGATGGGTCTGAATTCGTGGAAAAGGGCGCAAGTCCTGGTTGCCGATGCTTGCGCGGGGAGCGAGGGGTGGGTCGTGCGCAGGCACCGGCAGCCAGGGTCTTCACTTGCATGATCAAGGCTAGGAAAACGAATCCGTTCCTGCAAGAAATTTCGCAAAATGTGTCAGACATTTCTTACACAAAACTGTAATCTGCCCGCTTAAATATATGATTAATATATATATTTGATCAGCTGCGGCATTTTTGCACTCTGCCACCAACGGTGAACCGTCCGACAGGGGTTGAAACAGGCCGCGAAGGCGTCAATCTCTGACCTCTGAAAAGGAATCTCCGCCCATGGCCCAACCGGTCCTGCATGCCCCCGCACCAGACGTGAAGAACCGCCCCAAGCTTGAGGGCGGGCGCCGCTTTGTCATGAAGACCGAATTCCAGGCGGCAGGCGACCAGCCCCATGCCATTGCCGAACTGACCGCAGGCGTTCTGGCGGGGGAACGTGATCAGGTGCTGCTGGGCGCCACCGGCACCGGCAAGACCTTCACAATGGCCCGCATCATCGAGGAAACACAGCGCCCCGCCATCATCCTGGCCCCGAACAAGACGCTCGCGGCCCAGCTTTACGGCGAATTCAAGGGCTTCTTTCCCGACAACGCGGTGGAATATTTCGTCAGCTACTACGACTATTACCAGCCCGAAGCCTATGTGCCCCGGTCCGACACCTATATCGAGAAGGAAAGCCAGATCAACGAGCAGATCGACCGGATGCGCCACTCGGCCACCCGGGCGCTTCTGGAACGCGATGACGTGATCATCGTGGCCTCGGTCTCGTGCATCTACGGTATCGGCTCGGTCGAGACCTATGGCGCGATGACGCAGGATCTGAAGGTGGGCGCGCGCTATGACCTGCGTGCGGTGATCGCCGACCTTGTCGCGCAGCAGTACAAGCGCAACGATCAGGCCTTCCAGCGCGGCAGCTTCCGGGTGCGCGGCGACAGCCTCGAGATCTTTCCCGCCCACCTGGAAGACCGCGCCTGGCGGTTGTCCTTCTTTGGCGAGGATCTGGAAAGCATCACCGAATTCGATCCGCTGACCGGCCAGAAGACCGATACCTTCGACCAGATCCGCGTCTACGCGAATTCCCATTACGTCACGCCCAAGCCCACGATGCAGCAGGCCGTCATCGGCATCAAGAAAGAGCTGCGCCAACGGCTGGACATCCTGGTGAACGAGGGCAAGCTGCTGGAGGCCCAGCGGCTGGAACAGCGCACAAATTTCGATCTTGAAATGCTTGAGGCAACCGGCGTCTGCAACGGCATCGAAAACTATTCGCGCTACCTGACGGGCCGCGCCCCCGGCGAGCCGCCCCCCACCCTGTTCGAATTCATCCCCGACAACGCCATCGTCTTTGCGGATGAATCCCACGTCTCCGTCCCGCAGATCGGCGGCATGTACAAGGGCGACTACCGGCGCAAGTTCACCCTGGCCGAACACGGGTTCCGCCTGCCCTCCTGCATGGACAACCGCCCCCTGAAGTTCGAGGAATGGGACGCAATGCGCCCCCAATCGGTCTTCGTCAGCGCGACCCCCGCCGCATGGGAACTGGAACAGGCCGGCGGCGTCTTCACCGAACAGGTGATCCGCCCCACAGGCCTTATCGACCCCGAGATCGAGATCCGACCCGTCGAAATGCAGGTCGACGATCTGCTGGACGAGGTGCGCAAGGTCGCCGCGAAAGGCTACCGGACGCTTTGCACCACGCTGACCAAGCGCATGGCCGAGGACCTGACCGAATACATGCACGAGCAGGGCATCCGCGTGCGCTACATGCACAGCGATATCGACACGATCGAACGGATCGAGATCCTGCGCGATCTGCGCCTGGGGGCCTTCGACGTGCTGATCGGGATCAACCTGCTGCGCGAAGGCCTCGACATCCCCGAATGCGGGTTGGTGGCGATCCTCGACGCCGACAAGGAAGGGTTCCTGCGCTCGGAAACCTCGCTGATCCAGACCATCGGCCGCGCCGCGCGCAACGCCGAAGGCCGGGTGATCATGTATGCCGACCGGATCACCGGCTCGATGGAACGCGCGATGGGCGAGACGAACCGCCGCCGCGAAAAGCAGATCGCCTACAACATCGAACACGGCATCACGCCGACGACGGTGAAGAAGAACGTCGAGGATATCCTGGCCGGTCTGTACAAGGGCGACGTGGACATGAACCGCGTCACCGCCAAGATCGACAAGCCGCTGGCCGGGGCCAATCTTCAGGCCGTGCTGGAAGGCCTGCGCGCCGATATGCGCAAGGCGGCCGAAAACCTGGAATTCGAAGAAGCCGCCCGCCTGCGCGACGAGGTCAAGCGCCTGGAAGCCGTGGATCTGGCCATCGCCGACGACCCGATGGCGCGCCAATCCGCCATCGATGCCGCGGTCGAGGCCTCGACCGCCTCGCAAGGCCGCTCCACCGCAGGCCGCGGCGGCATGCGCGGCGGCAAGGCACGGCCACGGCGGCGCTAGGTCGGACTTAATCCCCCGTCACGCTCAGGCCCAGCACGCGCCAGCTTTGCATGCCGCCGCGGTAATAGCTGATCCGCTCGGCCGGATATCCGGCCGCGATCATCGCCCGGATGGCCGAAGGCGACTGCCCGCACCACAGCCCGTTGCAGAACAGCGCCACGCGGCGGGCATTCTCGCAATCCCAGCCATCGAAATCCGGCTCGCAACCCAACTCGCCCAACCGGTCGACCATCCGGTCATAGGGCATGTTCACGGCACCCGGAATGCTGCCCCCGGCGAACCAGTCCGGCGTGCGGCTGTCGATCACCAGCACCTCGGGATCGGTCAGCATGTCCAGCAATTCCAGCTCGCCGATCGTGGTCACACCCTCTGCGGGGTGCATCGGCTGGATGCAGAAGGGCGGACAGGCGCGCGATGTGCGCGCCCATTCGCCGGTGACTTCGTGATCATTTTCCTGGATCCGCCCGATCTGGACCGGGCCACCCTCGGTCTGGACGGTCACGCTGGGCACATCGGGGCGAATGTTGACGGGCCCCGGCTGTTCGGCCCGGCCCGGCATCCCGAAAAGCCCCGCCACCAGCATGGCCAGGGCAAAGGGTAGAATGCGTGCGCGCATGGTCTCTCCTCCATTTTTGTCGTGCAGGATGATCATGCCTGCAAGGGCCAGCGGGTGCAAACCGGCCCCTGTTTCTTCTTGCTGCAAATATCCATGCCCGCGGGCAGCAACTTGGTGCCGCGTCGCCTAGCGAATGACATGCACCGCGCAGCCCGCGTGGCGCACCACCGTGGTCGCGGTCGACCCCAGCAGCAGGTCCTGCATGCCCGGACGATGCGAGGCGATGACGATGCAATCGACGCCATGCTTGTCGGCCCAATCCAGGATCGTGCGGCCGGAATGCCCCTCGACCAGAACGGCCTCGCCGCCCGGCGCATCTGCGGCCAGGGCCTCAAGCTCGGTCTGGATCGCCTTGCGGCTTTCCGTGATATAGGCGGGCGGCATGTAGGAAATCGCATAGCCCGGGATCTGTTCCATCACATGCAGAAGGGTGATTTTCGCGCCGTCGCCAGCCAGTGCCTTGGCCACGTCGATCGCACCCTTGGCGTTGCGATCCTCATCGAACGAAATGGGCACCATGATATTCTTGTACATCGGGTTCTCCTCCTGTGATGGCAGGTTCAGCAGACACCACACAACCCTGACGGTCCTTGATCCATGTCATATCGGCTGCAACAGGGGTGCGATCATCGCATCCGGCTGGTCTGGCCGACCTGATCAGTAGGTGGCGACCACGTCATACATGACAGGCTCGAAGGTCTTGCACAGCGCGGCCAGGGTCCGGTTGCGCTCGCGCATTTCCGGGGTGCGCAGCATCGCCTGGAAATCCTCGCGGCTGCGCCATTGCGAGTAATTGGCGATGCGGGTCTGGGCATCGTTCACATGCAGCCCGGCCGCGATGAAACCCGGTTGCTTCGAGATGAAATCAGCATAGGCGGCATTCAGCGCGTCAAGCAGGTCCTGGCAGGTACCCGGCGTCATTTCGAAGGTGGTGATCACGGTCTGGCAATCGGCGGGTGTCTTGATCTGGGGCATGTCATGTCCTCCCTGGCCTGGCATGGCGCGGCGACCTGGCCATCCGCGCCCTGTGGTCGACATGATAGCATGACAATCACCCTGCCCAAACCCGCCTCTGTTAACCTTGGATTTACCTTGCCGGGCGATCCTCGGTCGATGGAGGGGTTCCACGATGGCTCGGATGCTGGTCTTGTTCTGCTGCCTGCTGGCCGACCAAGCCCATGCGGGCGCCTGGCCCCGCGCTGCGGGCACGGGCTTTGCCAGCCTCAGCACCTGGCAGGGGGTGGACGGCACGGACAGCTATACCGCGCTTTTCGCGGAATACGGCCTCATGCCGCGCCTCACGCTTGGGTTGGATGCCGGCCGCAGCGTGTCAGGCCAGACCAAGACAGTGGCCTTTCTGCGCGCGCCCTTCGGGCAGTCCTTCGGCTGGCTGATCGCCGCGGAAATCGGCCTGGGCGAGATCGCGGGACAGCCGGTCCTGCGCCCCGGCCTGTCCTTCGGGCGCAACATCACGACGCGCCATGGCAGGGGATGGATCGCCGTCGACACCCTTCTCGAAGTCGACATGGCCGCGCAGGAGATCGATCTGAAGACGGATGTCACACTGGGCTTCACCACAGCCCGGACGGGCGCGCCACCATCCGACTGGACCATGATGCTGCAGCTTCAGACCGGGCTGGTCGATCTGCAGGACAGCGTGCTTCTGTTCCGGACCGAAGGGGTTTTGCCGGAACCCGCCTTCCTGCGGATCGTTCCATCCGTCACCTATCGTGTGAACGACAGGATGCACCTGGAAATCGGCCTGTTCCATGCCTTGCAGGGCGGCGATGAAAGGGGGGTGAAGATCGGCCTCTGGAGCAGCTTCTGAAACCGCTTGCATGACGCGGCACCATGCTTGTCCTGTCTGCGCGCCTTGCCTAATCTGACTGCATGAGCACAGACACACCCAGCCCGATCCGGCCCACGGATGACGAGGCCCGCGGCCTTGCGCGCGGGCTGATCGCGCAGGCGCAACACGCGGCCCTTGGCGTGATCGACCCGGATACGGGCGCGCCCATGGTCACGCGCGTGGCCTTCGGCTGCACGCCGCAGGGCCAGCCCGCAACGCTGGTCTCGGACCTGTCGCATCATACGCGCGCGCTGAAGGCCAACCCGGCCGCGTCGATCCTGCTGGGTGAACCCGGACCGCGCGGCGACCCGCTGACCCATCCGCGCCTGACATTGCAGGCGCAGGTCCGTTTCCTGCGCCATGGCGAGGCCGGACATGACGAGATGGCCGCGCATTGGCTGCGCGACCACCCCAAGGCCAAGCTTTACATCGGCTTTGCCGATTTTTCCTTTGCCCTGTTCGACGTGCAGCGCGCCTATCTGAACGGTGGCTTCGGGCGCGCCTTCGTGCTGACGCCTGACGACCTGGGGTTCTGACCGGTCACGGATTATCCATCCGCGTCATCACCGACACCGCGCCCGACACCGCCTGCGGCCAGCCAAGGTGAACCAGGTTGCGCGCGGCGCCCTGTTCGGTCACCGCATGGGGCATCTCGTAGCGGATCACGTTGGATGCGTTGCGGATGGGTCCCCGCGCCACCACGGCCTCGACCTGCTGGGCAAAGCCGCCGAAGGGCAGCGGCCCCGCCGCATTGACCACCCATGTTTCGGCCACGGTGTTCTGCGTATGCTGGATGGCAACCGGATTGATGATGCCCTGCACCACGGAATTGAACAGGTTGCCCTGCACCAGGATGTTCCGCATCCGGCCATAGTCCAGATCGGCGAATGAGGTATCGACATGTTCGACCCGGTCGATATCCCCCCGGATCGCGCGGAACACGTTGCCCGTCATCGTCAACCCGCTGATGAAATGCCCGGCCCCATGCGGCTTGACCACGAAGAAGCGGAACCACGGCGCGACATCTATCGCCTGGAAGATATTGCCCGTGACACTGAGCGCGCTGAACGAGAACTCGCTGCTGAAGGCGGGTTCGGGATCATGCTCGTTCGTCCATTCGATGAAGCAGTTGTCGATATAGTTGCCGGTGATGGTGGCCCGGTTGTGGCTGGAGGTCAGGATCAGCCCGCCTGTCCGCACACCGCCTGGTTCGTCATCGCCCTGGAACCAGTGATTGCCTGCAATGATACTGGCGGTGCCGCCCAGCACGGCGAAATGGCGGAACTGGGTGATACGGTTGTCGCGCAGCTTGACGTCATTGGCATTGGCGTTCAGGGCGATCGATGTGCGGTCCTGCGCGCGGGTCTGGATTTCGTTCGACAGGAACTGGCAGCGGTCGATCAGCATCCCCTGACAGCCGATCCCGATCGAGGTCAGGCCCCGGTCGCGCGGCGTGGTGAAAAAGCAATCCTTGACGTGAAAGGTCAGGCCCGTGGGGGCCAGCATGATCCCGCTGGCGCGACCGCCGCACAGGAACTCGATATCCGACATGGAAAAGCGCGACAGCTGCGAAAAGCCGCTGAAATCCAGCACATATTTGAAACGGCGGAACGTATAGGTCTGGGTGCCCGCAGCATCGAACAGCGGCATCGACAGGGTGATCTCGCCGGTTCCGACGTTCTTGGCGCGAACATAGACCTCGCGGCCTACGCCATTGCCCTCGATCAACGAGCCTACGGGGATATTGGCCACATTGGCCACGCCGGTCAGGCGCAAGGGATCGCCCAGCGCATAGGTCGCCTGCGAGGTGAAGACTTCCGTGGCCCAGGCGGCGTTTTCCTCGACGAAGAACTGCCCGTTGCGGATATGGCGGCGCTGCGCGAATTGCGTGCGGTTCGGCACAGCAGCCGCCATGTCGATGGGACCGCGCAACTGGATACGCCGCCCCCCCAGGTCCAGCGACTCGTGATCGACGTTGTTCAGCAGCGCCTGAAACGCCTTGCGGAAGGCCAGCACCTCCTCCCCGAACGCGTCGATATAGGCGGGCAGGTCGAAATCGCGGGTCAACGACAGGATCGCATCGGTCGGCATGCTCAGCGTGCCCTCGAACTGGATGCGGCTGTTGATCGTCAGGCTCTGCCCGATCAGGTAGGTGCCAGCGGACACCAGGATGCGCCGCCCTGCCGCCGCCTGATCCGCCGCGACAAAGGCTGCGTGATCATCCGTGCTGCCGTCGCCGACGGCCCCGTAGTCGCGCACATCGACCCAGTTCATCATGTCGCGATGAAAGACCGATGTGATATCCTCGATCACCAGATCGTCGATCCGCACGATGCCGCCATTCGGTCCGGTCAGGTCCAATCCGAAATGGCCATAAAGCGGCAAACCGCCCCAGACCATGTCCACGCCGGACCGTGCGCCCGCCCCCACGATGGCGCTGACCTCGGTCACGCGGCCATAGCTTTGCAGCGCCACGGCCGGGCCGGTCTGCGGCACACCCGCCACGTTGACCCCGCCCGCGCCCCCGGCCCATCCCGCAATGCGCACCGTGGGCAGCGCCCCGCTGATCGCCTTCACGCGCGCCGTGATGCGCAGGTAGCAGCCCGGCAGCAGCGGGGTTTCCCCCATGTAGCGCAGGCGCTGCACGGTCTGGGTCTTCTGCATTTCAAGGCAACCGGCAAAATCCTGATCCGCCGGCACAAAACCCGCATTGGCCGCCGCAAGGTAGGTGTCGGAACCCGGCGTGCCATCCTGGCTGGACCACACATCAAGCCCTGCCTCGAACGGAGGGGGCATCAAGACCACGCCATCGGTAATCGCTTTGTTCATCGGGATCCCTTTCCACCACGGCCCGGCAACGCGCCCGGCTGGTCAGGGATCTATCAACGAGGGGTTAACGAAGCCCGACGGCACCGTGACGGTGCCGTGGCGCGGATCAGGCGCTGACCTCTGGCTGTTTCAGCAGTTGCACACCATTGATCTGCCAACCCTCGGGTGTCTGGATCATCTGGTAATCCAGCACATGCACCCGCCCTGCCCCGTCCACGATCTGCACCTTCTGCCAGATGGCGCCCGCGACCTCGCGCTGTTCCAGATAGGTGACTTCCCCCGGCCGCCAGACCATCGGATAGCCCTGTCGGACCATCGCGCCGAAATTCTCGGGCGTGCGGAAGATGTTCTTGATCATGGGGCTGGCAAAATCGAAGGCCGCGCCGAAATCATCAGCCTTGAAGGCTTCAAGCTGCTGGCCGATCGTGTCCTCGATGCCCCGATCCTGTGCCGTCGCCGCCCCGGTGCCCAGCCAGAGGGCCAGCACCAGCGCCGCCATCATCCGTCCCAAAGCCTGCAAAACCGTCATGGCCGATCCTCCGCTATGTCGCGCAGGATCAGCTAGACCGGGGTGACGATGCGTCAATCCCTCAGGTCAGATCGCCGGACAGCGCTTTGTCGATCAGCGCCACGGTTTCATCCACGCCGTAAAGCGCGATGAACCCACCGAAACGCGGGCCCTGGCTGGCACCCAGAAGCACCTCGTAAAGTGCGGTGAACCAGTCACGCAGCGGATCGAAACGGTCGCGGCCCACGGCAAAGACCAGGCCTTGCAACGCCTCGGCATCCAGCCCGCCATCCCAGGTCTTGAGCTGGTCGCGCAGGTCGATCAGCGCCTCGCGCTCAAGGTCGCTGGGCGCGCGATAGACCTTATGCGGTTTGACGAAATCGTTGTAATAGCGCACCGCGAAACCGGCGGCCTGATCCATGTCCGGGTTCGTCTCGGGGCTGGCATCGGGCGCATAGCGGCGGATGAAGCCCCACAGCTTGTCCTTGTCCTCGGCCGCCGAGACAGACGCAAGGTTCAGCAGCATCGAGAACGGCACCACCATGTGGCTGGCCGGCGGGTTGCCACCATGGATATGCCACACGGGGTTGTTCACCTTGCCCGCCGCATCCTGATCGGGATAGGCGCGCAGCTGCTGATGGTATTCGTCCACCGCACGCGGGATCACGTCGAAATGCATCCGCTTTGCGGTCTTGGGCTTGAGATACATGAAATACGACAGCGATTCCGTGCTGGCATAGGTCAGCCATTCATCGATGGTCAGACCGTTGCCCTTGGATTTGCTGATCTTTTCACCGTTCTCGTCTAGGAACAGCTCATAGGTGAAATGCTCGGGCTTGCGGCCGCCGAGGATCTCGCAGATGCGGTCATAGATCGGCGTGTTGGTGCTGTGATCCTTGCCATACATCTCGAAATCCACATCCAGCGCCGCCCAGCGCGCGCCGAAATCTGGCTTCCACTGCAGCTTGACGTTGCCGCCCGTGACCGGCAGCGTCCATTCGCGCCCGTCCTCGTCGTCAAAGGTGATGGTGCCATCCTTGGCGTTCACCTCTTTCATCGGAACATACATGACCCGGCCCGTCTCGGGGTGGATCGGCAGGAAGATCGAATAGGTCTGCCGGCGCTCTTCACGCAGCGATTTCAGCATGACCTCCATCAGCGCGTCATAGCGTTCGGCCGCGCGCAGCAGGATCGTGTCGAACTGGCCCGACTTGTAGAATTCGGTCGCGCTGATGAATTCGTAGGCGAAGCCGAAGGTGTCCAGAAAGCGGCGCAGCATGGCGTTGTTGTGATGGCCAAAGCTTTCGTACTGCCCGAAGGGATCGGGCACCGATGTCAGCGGGCGCTGCAGATGCTCGCGCAGCATCTCGGGGTTGGGCACATTTTCGGGGACCTTGCGCATCCCGTCCACATCATCCGAAAAACAGATCAGCCGCGTCGGAATGTCCGAGATCAGCTCGAACGCGCGGCGGATCATCGTGGTGCGCGCCACCTCGCCAAAGGTGCCGATATGCGGCAGTCCCGAGGGGCCATAGCCCGTCTCGAACAGCACATGCCCCTTGGCGGGCGGCGCCTTTTCATAGCGTTTGACCAGTTTGCGCGCTTCCTCGAAGGGCCAGGCTTTCGAGGCAAGGGCGGCATCGCGCAGATCGGTCATGTCAGTCTCCATCATGTCGGGACAGCAGGCAGGGAACCGCGCAGGGCGCGCGGGTCAATCGTGGCTTCCTATTGCTACGCCCCCTGACAGTCAATATTCTGCGCTGCAACACGCTTTTGTGCGCCCAGATTTCAGGAATTGCCATGACGGATCAATTGCCCCACCCCCTCAGCCCGCAGGATTGCCTTGTTGCAGTGATGATTGCCGTATCCCTGTCGGACGAAAGCATCCGCACGTCGGAACTGGTGCGCATCCAGGCAGCGGTGAACCATCTGCCGATCTTCGGGGATTATGACATCGACCGGATGAACCTGACCGCGCAGACCGTGTTCGACCTGTTTTCCGAGGAAGACGGGCTGGATGCCCTGTTCGGACTGGTGCGGGACAACCTGCCCGAGCGCCTGTTCGAAACGGCCTATGCCCTCGCCTGCGATGTGGCCGCCGCCGATGGCCGGATCCTCGAGACCGAACTGCGGCTGCTGGAAGAAATCCGTTACGAGCTGAATATCGACCGGCTGCACGCCGCCGCGATCGAACGCGGTGCACGCGCGCGGCACATGAAGGCCTGAATACCGATCTGGCCATAAATCCGCCCTCAAGGGGTTGAATCTGATCGCGAATT
>JANREX010000106.1:26308-48251 GCA_030758115.1 Paracoccaceae bacterium
GAATACCGATCTGGCCATAAATCCGCCCTCAAGGGGTTGAATCTGATCGCGAATTCGACAGACTGGTTGCATTCTGACCAAGTCATTCGAACCCGTGTTCATTCATCCATAGCTCTTGAGGAAGGCCCGCCATGTCGCGCCCCGTATTGCTTGTTACCGGCTTGTTGATCCTTTGCGCTGCCTCGATCATCGGTGCCGTGAGCTGACAACCCGCATCCATGTTGCCGATCGGTGACGCCTCGCCCGCGCAATGCCGCGGGGCGGCATCCAGGGTTGTAGAGCCTGGCGGGTCAGCATAGCCTGTTGGCATTGGGGGCCGCCTGTGCGGCCCCTGTTCAATCGTGTTTCTGAGTGACGGAGTAACCAGTCTTGAAACAAGCATTCTTCGCAGGGATCCTGCTGGCCTCGGGCGCTGCAACAGGCGCAGCGGCGCAAAGCCTCGAAAACATCCAGATAGAGGGGGGCCTGTCCACCCTTGGCCTCTATATCGCACCCAAGCTCGACATCGCCGGCCCGTGGGGCGCGCGCTTGCCGCTCTATCTTGGGTCTTTTTCCGACAGTTTCGATGTGGACGGCAACGATATCGACGGCAAGCTGACATCGAACTCGGCCGCGATCATGGCGGATTACAGCCTTGGCAACAGCGGCCTGCGGCTGTCGGGCGGCCTGTCGTTCGGTGGCTACCAGCTTGAGGGCACAGCCTCGACCCTCACCATCGAAGGCAACACCTACACCGGCAACTTCGCGGCCGAGCTGAAACAGAAACGCGATGTGGCGCCGGTTCTGGCCATTGGCTATGCCCGGACGCTTGGCAACAACTGGGGTATCGTCGCGGAAATCGGCGCGCGCTTCACCAGCCTTGAGCTGACCACGACAGGACAGGATTCGATCACCAACCCGACCGAACGGGCCCAGTTCGACGCCGATCTTGCCCAGGCCAACAGCGACCTGAGCGACATCAAGATACTGCCCTTCGTCACCCTGGGCGTATCCTACAAGTTCTGATGATCCCGGATGATGCGGCGCGCCCCGCCAGAGGCGCGTCGCATCACGCGCTGTAAAGCGTGCCCCACCGCTCGATCAGGTCCTGCTGCAAGGTTCTGGCCCGGCGGTTCCAGCCCTGCGCGCCTTGCGGGCGCTCCCGCTCGGCGCGTGGGATGCCGTCACGCCGCTTGGCATCCGCGGCAAAGATCGCAAAGGCCATCGGCCGCCCCCTGTCGCGCGCCATGTAACCTGCAAGCCCGCTGACGAAATTCAGGGTGCCGGTCTTGGCATTCACCTTGACCGGATGGCTGTCCGACCTGCGCCCGTTGTCATCCTTCAGCGGATAGTCCCGCAGCAGATCGGGCAGCATCCCCTGCCCGCGCGTGCGCACCAGCGCGGCCACCATGTCCGCCGCGGCCAGACGCGACCGGTCGCCAAGCCCCGAATGATCCACAAGCGACGGCGACGACAGGCCAAGCGACCGGCTGGCCCATGCATTCATCGCCCCCGCCGATGCCGCCAGCGATCCCGGCTGGCCGCCCTTGGCAATCGTCGCCGCCAGACCCACCATCTCGGCGGTCAGGTTGGTCGAATAGCGCAGCATGTCGCGCAGGATTTCGGGCAAGGGCTGGCTTTGCTGGCGTACGATCACGGTGCCGGCCGGAAGGCCGCGCGCCGCCTGTTCGGCCGGCAGCCGGATACCATGGGCGCCCGCGAAGGTGCGGAACACTTCGCCCGCATAGATCTCGGGACGCCGCACCGGCAACCAGCGCGCGCCACCCTTGCCAAGGGCGGATTGCGCCACCGTCCACTGGTCGATGCCCTGCGCATCGGAATAGGTATAGACCGGCAGATCGCGCGCCACGATGGACATGCGCGCCACCCGCACATCGGGACGGTAGCGATCGGACCGCGCATCCATCGTCACGCCATAGCCCTGCCCGTTGCGTTTCCATTCGAAATGCACCCGGTTGAAGTTCAGCGAAAGCCCCGACACGGCGGGGTTATAGCCGACATGATCGGGCTGATCCGCATCGATGACCGATGCATAGGGCAAGGCGCCCCCCCAGACCAGAAAGCGGCCCCGCACCTCGCGCACCCCGGCCGCCTTCAGCTTGGCCGCCATTTCGGCCAGTGCGTTGGTATCCAGCATCGGATCGCCACCGCCCGCCAGCACAAGATCGCCTGCAAGGATGCCGTTCTGCACAGGTCCCGTCGCCAACAGCCGGGTCTCGAAGCGATGCGCGGGCCCCAGCGCATCCAGCGCATAGATCGCGGTCAGCGCCTTGACCACGCTGGCCGGCGGCAGGCCGCGCTGCGGTTGGCGCGCCTCGAGCAGGGTGCCGGTTTCGGCATCCGCCAGGGCATAGACCACCTCGCCGCCCAGTTGCGCCTTGCTGACAAGCGCATCGGCCGCAGGCACCCTGGCCGCAAGCCCACCGGCGGGCCGCAAGACCGGGCGCAACGACTGCGCAGGCGCATTCGCGCAGGCCGGAAGGCCCGTCAAGGCCAGCGCCGCGACCGAACCGGCCAGAAAACCGCGTCTGGAAACAAAATCACTCATGCGGGAATCCTACTCGTCCCGGCCCGGCCCAGACAAGCCCACATCCGCGTGAGGCGGCTGCCCCGCCATCCAGCCCCCGCGCGCCCGGATCGCCGAAGAGGATATATCCCTGAGCGGCACATTCACGAAACACCAGGCCGGGGCATCCGCATGGGCCAGGGCCCGGCTGAATGCGGGCTTGATCCGCGCCGCGCGATAGATCCGCGCCGCGCGGCTGGCCCGCGCAGGCAGGTTCTGCCCCGGCCGCGCCAGAACCCCCACGGGCACCCGCGCCATGATCTGGTGCCAATCCTGCCACTTGTCGAACTGCACCAGGTTGTCCGCGCCCATCAGCCAGACAAAGCGCGCCCCCGGATAGGCCGCCTGCAAGGCCGCAAGGGTTTCGGCCGTATAGCGCGTCCCGGCGCGCGCCTCGAAATCGGTGACGATCACACGCGGATCGCCAAGTATCGCGCGCGCCCGCGCCATGCGGTCCGCCATGGGCGCGGGCCCCCGCACCTTCAACGGGTTGCCGGGACTGACCAGCCACCAGACCCGGTCCAGCCCGAACAGCCGCAGCGCCGCGCGCGTGATGTGCACATGCCCGGCATGGGCCGGATCGAAGGATCCGCCCAGAAGCCCGATCACCTCACCGGGGCGTGCATGGGGTAGCTCGTGGCGCATCACCTCTCCATTCCGGGCGCATTCCTTTGCGATATCCGGCGGCGCAGTTGTCAACGCCGCGCCCGCTTTGTCAATCAGGCCCTGACCTGCCCTTCGCAGCGCATTGCCCCCGCGCCCCTTGATGGTTATCTACAGGCCAAATCCACGCATTCCCCTCAAGGAGCGATCCGAATGGCAGCCTATCAATACGTCTATCACATGCAGGGTGTGTCCAAGACCTACCCCGGCGGCAAGAAATGCTTCGAGAACATCCACCTGAACTTCCTGCCCGGCGTCAAGATCGGTGTCGTCGGTGTCAACGGCTCGGGTAAATCCACCCTGCTCAAGATCATGGCCGGCATGGACAAGGATTTCCAGGGCGAGGCCTGGCATGCCGAAGGCGCGACCGTGGGCTACCTGCCGCAGGAGCCCGAGCTGGACCCGTCATTGGACGTGCGCGGCAACGTGATGCTGGGCGTGGCCAAGAAAAAGGCCATCCTTGATCGCTACAATGAACTGGCGATGAACTATTCGGATGAGACCGCCGACGAAATGGCGGCCCTTCAGGACCAGATCGACGCCGAGAACCTGTGGGATCTCGACAGCCAGATCGACATCTCTCTCGAGGCGCTGCGCTGCCCGCCGGATGATGCCGATGTGACATTGCTGTCGGGTGGTGAAAAGCGCCGTGTCGCCCTGTGCAAGCTCTTGCTGCAAGCGCCCGACATGCTGCTTCTGGACGAACCGACCAACCACCTGGACGCCGAAACCATCGCCTGGCTGCAGAACCACCTGATCGCCTATCCCGGCACCATCCTGATCGTCACCCATGACCGCTACTTCCTGGATGACATCACCGGCTGGATCCTGGAACTGGATCGCGGTCGCGGCATTCCCTACGAGGGGAATTATTCCAGCTGGCTGGAACAGAAGGCCAAGCGCCTGGCGCAGGAAGCCCGCGAGGACAAGTCCAAGCAGAAGACGCTGGAACGCGAACTGGAATGGATGCGGCAGGGCGCCAAGGCGCGTCAGGCCAAATCCAAGGCCCGTATCAACGCCTATAACGAGATGGCCAGCCAGTCCGAACGCGAAAAACTGGCCAATGCCCAGATCGTCATCCCGAACGGTCCCCGCCTTGGCAACAAGGTGATCGAGGTGAACGGGCTGAAGAAGCACATGGGCGACAAGCTGCTGGTCGAAGACCTCAGCTTTTCACTGCCGCCGGGCGGCATCGTCGGCGTGATCGGCCCCAACGGTGCCGGTAAAACCACGCTCTTCCGCATCCTGACCGGGCAGGAACAGGCCGACGAGGGCACCGTCGAATACGGCGACACGGTCAAGCTGTCCTATGTGGATCAGAACCGCGACGACCTGAACCCGAATGAAAACGTCTGGGAGGCTATCGCCGACGGCCAGGACATCATCAAGCTGGGCGATGCCGAGGTGAACGCGCGGGCCTATTGCTCGGCCTTCAACTTCAAGGGCGGCGACCAGCAGAAGAAGGTCTCGCTTCTGTCGGGTGGCGAACGCAACCGTGTGCACATGGCGCGGCTGCTGCGTTCGGGTGGCAACGTGCTGCTGCTTGACGAACCGACCAACGACCTTGACGTGGAAACCCTCCGCGCGCTGGAAGACGCGCTGGTGGATTTCGCGGGCTGCGCCGTGGTCATCTCGCACGACCGCTTCTTCCTCGACCGGATCTGCACGCATATCCTGGCCTTTGAAGGCAATGCCCATGTCGAATGGTTCGAAGGCAACTTCGAGCAATACGAGGAAGACAAGAAACGCCGCCTTGGCGCCGATGCGCTGGAACCCAAGCGGATCAAGTTCAAGAAGTTCACACGCTGACACCTGTCCGGGCGGATTGATCCGAAAGGCACGATCCGCCCGAAAGCAGCATCAATGGCTTGCACTGTCTTGATCGAATCCCCCTGGGATGGCACCTCTTTTGCATAGGTAACAAGGATTTTGACCCCGCCATGATCACGCGCCGCTCTTTCATCGCCTCGACCCTGGCCGCCGCCACCGTGCCGCAGACCGTGTTTGCGCAGGCCAAGACATTCACGCTCAATCCGCGTTTCGCCCCGCAGGATGTGAACTTCGACGCGCAATATGGTGTCGGCCAGCTGCTTGTGCTGCCGAGGGCCCATTTCCTCTATTTCGTGACCGACAGCGGGCGCGCCCGCCGTTACGGTGTTGGCGTGGGCAAGGCCGGGCTGGAATTCACCGGCACGGCCACGATCGACGTCAAGAAACAGTGGCCCACCTGGCGCCCCACGAACGAGATGATCGAACGCGATCCGCGCGCCTATTCCAAGTTCATCGACAATGACTATGTGCAGCCCGGCGGTCCCGGCAATCCGCTGGGGGCGCGCGCGCTCTACCTGTTCCAGAACGGGCGCGACACCTATTTCCGCATCCATGGCACGACGGAACCGCAAAGCATCGGGCGCTCTGTGTCGAACGGTTGCATCCGCATGATCAACGATCATGTGATCGATCTTTACGAACGCGTGCCGGTGGGCACGGTCGTGACGGTTCTCTGATCCGCGCCGCAGGGCGTGAAACGCAAAGGGGGGTGCCGATGGCACCCCCCTTTTTTCTTGTCCGGGCCTGACCTTACTTGAAGGCGCAGCCGCTTTTGATGCCGAATTTCTTGAAGATGCTGGCCGCCGGGCAGAACCCGGTGATCGAGGACTGGATCAGGTTCACGCCGATGAACACGGTGAACCACATGAACAACGGAGAGACCAGGGCGGTCAGCACCACGCTCAGCAGAACCATGAAGCCTGCAAACATCATTACGCTACGATCAAGTGTCATGTCTTTCTTCCTTGTCAGGGGGCAGACTCACCATGCGCCTGCGTTACCCCTGATATAGTCCAGATCGAAATGACATTCAAGTAATTGAATACGATTAAAGCAGAACGTGCCAGACCAGATAGTTCGGCGTCAGAAAGGCGAAGGCGATGCAGAACAGTTTCGCACCATGGACGATCTTGGCAAACAGGCCCTTGCCCTCGGCCGCCTCGCCAAATCCCATCAGGCCGGCCATCACGGCGTGACCGCCTGCCATCTGCGCCATGTCCTTGCGCCGGATCGAGGCCATCGCCGTCTCCCGCACCGCTGCCTGCCGCATGGCTTCGTTTTCCCGTGACATATAGATACCTCCGTCCATTCTTGACGCTCCTTCCAGTCCCGCGCATTTTTCATAGGTAAGACCGAAATGTGATGAATGCCTGAATTGTCGAGGGTGGATCGCGAAAACTTCAGCCCAAATCGGCAGAAACCGCCCAATCAGACCAAAGTCTCGAATATCCTTGCTTAATGGGCAGGTCTCTGCCATACGCGGCCCTGCTACGTTATTCTTTTTCGACCACTGTCTTCCGTCCAACGGCGCTCAGTCCTTCGATCCAGACCGACCAACGCCGGGCCATCGCATTTCCGCGGATGGCGACACAAGACAGGAGAACACGGATATGGCTACTGGCACCGTGAAATGGTTCAACACCACCAAAGGCTTCGGCTTCATTGCACCCGATGGCGGCAGCAAAGATGTGTTCGTGCACATCTCGGCCGTCGAGCGTTCGGGTCTGACCGGCCTCGCCGACAACCAGAAAGTGACCTTCGACATCGAAGCAGGTCGTGATGGCCGCGAATCCGCGACCAACCTTTCGCTGGCATGATGTTTCGCCCCTAGGGGCGTGAATCGAAACGGGCGCGCAGGGAACTGCGCGCCCGTTTTGCATTCCGCCTTGCCCTGCGGCCTTGGGCCGGGCTTCTCAGACCGCTCCCTTGACCCAATCCACGATCCCCGCCGCAGGCATCGCCCCTGACTGGCGCTTGCGCTCGCGCCCACCGGCGAATGCCGCCATCGTGGGAATGCCCCTGATGTTGTAAAGCGCGCCCGCCTGCGGATTGTCCTCGGTGTTCAGCTTGACCAGGCGTGCCTGGCCGGACAGCGCACCGGCCGCCTTGGAAAATTCGGGCGCCATCATGCGGCAGGGCCCACACCAGGGCGCCCAGAAATCCACGACCAGCGGCAACTCGTCATGGCGCGCGGCCTTTTGCAGCGTGGCAAGATCGACCTCGACCGCCTTGCCCGAGATCAACCCGGCGCCGCATGTGCCGCATTTGGGACCAGCGCCCAGCCTGTCTTCGGGAACGCGGTTCACTTGTCCACAGGACAGGCAGGTCAATTTTCTGGATGCCATGACAGCTTTCTCCATACAAATATTCGGCAATTTATATACGATTGCACAAGCGGCGAAAAAGGGGCGCATCGGCGAAAAACCGGCGAAAAAGCCCCGAAAACCCGCGATTCCGGCCAAATATCCCTCTTGAAACGACTCCTGACCATACACATAATCAAAAGCGCGACGTTAACACTATCGAATAGCCTGCTCCTTCACAGGTCAGTACCTCGATTATGCACTGACTAGCCGGGCTGCCGCACAGTGCGGGCAGCAGATCTGTTAAGGAGATGCGGTATGGCCACTGGCACCGTGAAATGGTTCAACACAACCAAAGGCTACGGCTTCATTGCGCCCGATGGCGGCAGCAAGGATGTCTTCGTTCATATTTCCGCGGTCGAGCGTTCGGGCCTCACCGGCCTTGCCGACAACCAGAAGGTCAAGTTCGATATCGAACCGGGCCGCGATGGTCGTGAATCCGCTGTGAACATTTCCCTGGCCTGATCGCCGGGTCAATCGAAGACGAAAAGGGGTCCTGTCGCGGGGCCCCTTTGTCATGTCGCCGGTCATGTCACCGCCCCGCGAAGCGCTTGGCCCGGATCACCCTTTCGCCGCCCGCCGGGACGCGGCCGCCGCGATCAGGTCCAGCACCGCAGGACCCATTGCATCGACGATCAGGCCCACGCCTTCGGCATTCGGATGGATACCGTCATCCTGGAAATAGGCCTGCACCGCCGACAGATCACCATCACCCAGCCCCTTGAAGAAGCTTTCGAAATAAAGCGCGCCATACTGTTGCGCCAGTTCGGGCCAGATCGCCTCGAACGCGGACTTGAACTCCGGCCCGTAATTTCCCGGCGCCTGCATGCCGACCAGCAGGACCGGCACATCGGCAGCTTGTGCCGCTTTCAGGATGCCCTCGACATTGGCACGGCTCACGGCGGGATCAAGCCCGCGCAGCACGTCATTGCCCCCCAGCGCCAAAATCATGCCGTGAATATCCGGCGTCAGCGTCCATTCGACCCGCGACAACCCGCCGGCCGTCGTATCGCCTGACACACCGGCATTGACCACGCGTACCGACTGCCCATTTGCATCAAGCCAGGCGCGCAACTGCGGCACGAAACCCTCGTCTTCGATCAGCCCGTAGCCCTGTGTCAGGCTGTCGCCGAAAGCCACGATCGACAGCGGCAGCGTGCGTGTCTGCTGCGCGCTGGCCGACTGGGCAAGGACCAGCCCAAGCGCCAGAACAAGGGCGGCAGAACCCTTGCCCCATGCCCGCAAGGCCCCATATGACAGACAAGCAATTGAAAGCAGGCGCATAGTGATGACATCTCCGGTGATTTCCCTGACAGACGCAGCCCTCTCGCTTGATGGGAACGCCGGCCGCGTTGACATCCTCCACGGCATCTCGCTGGATGTCCAGAAGGGCGAAACACTGGGTCTTGTGGGGCCGTCTGGTTCTGGCAAGTCCTCTCTCCTCATGCTGATGGGCGGGCTGGAGCGCGCCACAGGTGGCCGGATCACGGCCCTGGGCCAGGACCTCACCACGATGACCGAGGATCAGTTGGCCCGCTTCCGCAGGGATCATATGGGGGTGGTGTTCCAATCCTTCCACCTCATTCCGACGATGACCGCGCTGGAAAACGTCGCGACCCCGCTGGAACTGGCCGGGCACAAGGATGCCTTCGCCCGCGCCCGCGCCGAGCTTGAGGCCGTGGGCCTGGCCAGCCGCGCCGATCACTACCCCTCGCAGATGTCGGGGGGCGAACAGCAGCGCGTGGCGTTGGCGCGCGCCTCGGCCCCGCGCCCGGATATCCTGCTTGCGGATGAACCCACGGGCAACCTCGACGGCAGCAATGGCGCCGCCATCATCGAACTGTTGTTCGGCCTGCGCGACAAGCATGGCGCGACACTGGTGCTGGTCACCCATTCCGACGAACTGGCCGCCCGCTGCGATCGCGTCGTGCGCCTGCGCGACGGGCGCATCGACACGGACGCCACGACCAAGGCCGAGGCCGCGGAATGAGCCTGCGCATCGCCGCCCGCTTTGCCGCCCGTGAACTGCGCGGCGGGCTCAAGGGCTTTCGCATCTTCCTGGCCTGCCTGACACTGGGCGTCGCCGCCATTGCCGCCGTGGGATCGGTCCGCTCCAGCATCGAGGCGGGTCTGGCCCGCGAGGGCGCCGCCATCCTGGGCGGCGACGCCGAGATCGACCTGACCTATCGCTTCGCCACACCAGAGGAACGCGCCGTGCTGGACAGCCTGGCCAAGGCCGTGTCCGAGGTGACGGATTTCCGCTCGATGCTGGTCAAGGGTCAGGGCGATACGGCCGAGCGTGGCCTGACACAGGTCAAATCCGTCGATGCCGCCTATCCGCTGATCGGACGGATCGAACTCTCGCCCGCAATGCCTCTGTCGCAGGCGCTGGCCGGGTCGGACGGCCTGCCCGGCGCCGTGGTGCATCCCCTGCTGATCGACCGCATGGGCCTTCAGATCGGCGACACCTTCCGCCTTGGCACGCAGGAATTCCGCCTGATGGCCGCGATCATGCGCGAACCCGATGCAGGGGCGGATGGTTTTGGCCTTGGCCCGCGCACGATTGTCGCGACAGATGCCTTGGCCAACGCCGGGCTGCTGACGGCAGGATCGCTCTATTCCACCGAATACCGCATGCTTCTGCCCGAGGGCAGCGACCTTGACGCAACCCGCGCGCAAGCCTTGGCCGCCTTCGAGGGCGCGGGCGCGCGCTGGCGTGACAGCCGCAACGGCGCGCCCAGCGTGGCGCGTTTCGTGGAACGGCTGGGGTCTTTCCTGATCCTTGTGGGCCTTTCGGGTCTGGCTGTGGGCGGGGTCGGCGTATCCGCCGCGGTGCGCGCCTATCTGGCCGGCAAGACCAGCGTGATTGCGACCCTGCGGACGCTTGGCGCGGATCGCGCCACGATCTTTCAGACCTATTTCCTGCAGATCGGCACGCTGAGCCTGCTGGGCATCGCCATGGGTCTAGCACTTGGCGCGGCGATCCCGCTGGCCCTGGGACCATTCCTTGAATCGCGCCTGCCCGTGCCCGCCGTCTTCACGATCCACCCCGCCCCGCTGCTGGAGGCCGCGATCTACGGCGCGCTGACGGCGCTGATCTTTACCCTCTGGCCGCTGTCGCGCACCGAAGAGGTCCGCGCCGCCACGCTGTTCCGCGATGCGCTGTCATCCAGCAAGATACTGCCACCGCTGCGCATGCTTGTGGTGATCCTGCTGCTTCTGGCGGCTCTGATCGGCACCGCCATGGCCTTTTCCGGCGCGGCGATGCTGACCCTGTGGACAGCGGGAGGCATCCTTGGCGCGCTTGTGCTTCTGGTGTTGACCGCGCTGGCAGTGCGCGCCCTGACCAAGCGCATGCGCGGCGCGGCGCGGGGCCGTCCGGTGCTGCGCTGGTCGCTGGCCGCCATCGGCGGGCAGCGGGACGAGGCGACATCGGTGATCCTGTCACTGGGTCTGGGCCTGTCCGTGCTGGCCGCCGTGGGCCAGATCGACGGCAACCTGCGCGGTGCCATCGCCCGCGATCTGCCGGACGTGGCCCCCTCCTATTTCTTCGTGGACATCCAGCGCGACCAGATGCCCGCCTTCATGGAGCGGCTGGAAAATGACCCTGCCGTGTCGCGCATCGACAGCGCCCCCATGCTGCGCGGCGTGATCACGCAGATCAACGACCGCCCCGCGCGCGAGGTGGCAGGGGATCACTGGGTCGTCACCGGTGACCGCGCCGTGACCTATGCAGGCGCGATGCCAGACGGCACCCGGATACTTGCGGGCGAATGGTGGCCCGACGATTACGACGGCCCGCCCCAGATCAGCTTTGCCGAGGAAGAGGCCCGCGAGATGGGCATTGGCCTGGGCGACACGCTGACCATGAACGTGCTGGGCCGCGACATCACCGGCACGATCACCAGCCTGCGCGAGGTGGATTTTTCCACAGGCGGCATGGGCTTCGTGCTGACCATGAACGAGCGCGCGCTGGCGGGCGCACCGCATACCTTCATTTCCACCGTCTACGCCGAGGAACAGGCCGAGGCGCAGATCCTGCGCGATGTGGCGGGATCGGCCCCCAATATCACCGCGATCCGGGTGCGCGACGCGATCGATCAGGTCTCGGGCGTCCTGGCGGGGCTGGCGGCGGCCACATCCTATGGCGCGGCCGCGACATTGCTGACGGGCTTTCTGGTGCTGATCGGCGCCGCCGCCGCAGGCGAACGTGCCCGCACCTACGAGGCCGCAGTGCTCAAGACCCTGGGCGCCAGCCGTGGCCGCATCCTGCGCAGCTTTGCGCTGCGCGCCGCCCTTCTGGGGGCAGCGGCAGGTGTCGTGGCGATCGGCGCGGGGATCGCGGGCGGCTGGGCGGTCAGCCATTACGTGATGCAGACCGGTTTTACCGTGATCTGGCCCTCGGCCATCGCCATCGTGCTGGGCGGTGTGCTGGCCACGCTGCTGTCGGGCCTTGCCTTCGCTTGGCGACCGCTGGCGGCGCGTCCGGCACAGGTGCTGCGCGCGCGGGAATAGGCGTCAGCCGTCCAGCAATTCCTGCGCGACGGCCTGCCCCGATAGAACCGCACCATGGGCTGTGCCGAAATAGCCGGGCGATGTCGCCTCGCCCGCGAACCACAGCTGGCCCTCCCACTCTGCCCCGGCCAAGGCTTGCCGTGTGGCGGGGGAGGTGCCCACCGCGTTGAAGCTGTAGCTGCCAAGGCTGAACGGGTCCTGCCCCCAGCGCGTGACCTGCGCCGCAATGGGGGCGGGAAAACGGCTACCGAACATCGCCCGCAGGGCGTCATGCGCTGCGGCCACCGTTGCTCGGTCCGAGAAAGTCTCGACCTCAGCCGCTGCATCGGCGGCGTTGAACCCCAGAAGCACCGGCGCGCCCAATCCGCGTGCGAGTGAGACCCATTCCCCCCAATACCCCGGCCTCGGGCCAAGCCAGCCGATCCAGTCCACATCACCCGGCCATGCCACGCGGTCAAAGCGCAACCAGCATTTGTTCAGCAGGCCCATCCGCAACCCGGTGATCGCTGACTGCCGCGCAGGGTCCAGCGCCTCGGCGAAGCCTATCTTGCCGGATTGCAGCACGCCAAGCGGGACCGTGCAGATCACATGATCCGCAGCTATGCGCGTGCCGTTGGTCAGGCGCACCTGACCGGGGGCCACCGTCGCGACCTGCGTGGAAAGGCGGATATCCAGACCGCGCGCCAGATGGGTGGTGATCTGATCGAAGCCGCCGGGGAACAGGGCATCCGCGCCGCCGAACTCCTCGCTCTCTTGGCCGTACCATGCAGAGAGCTGGTGTGCGGGGCTGCCGTATTCCTGTTCCAGCGTGCTGTTGAGAAGGTACTGCACCAGACGGCGTTGATCTGCGCCTGCTTGCTGCCAGCCATTGGAGGCGTCAAGTGCGGCGCGGACCGACACATCGGTGTCCCGCTTTTCCGTGGCCTTGATCGCGCGGGTGAGGATGGCCTCGGCCTTCTCAAGATCCGGCTCGATCTTCGCGCCGTCGGGTCCGAGGAGGAGTGAGGCATCATAGCTGGTCTGGACCAGCTTGGCCCCGGCATCCCGTGCCAGCTTGGTGAGGGGGTTGCCCGTCTGGCCGTGGATCCAGCTTGCTCCCAGATCCATCGGCAGGTCGGGCCAGAGGCGGGAGGTGTGGATGCGGCCACCGATGCGGGGGCGGGCCTCAAGCACCGTGACGGTATGGCCAGCGTCAACGAGAACCCGAGCGGCGGTGAGGCCGGACAGACCAGCCCCGATCACCACGATCCGCTGGGGGGCATCCGCCCGCAGGGGCCGGGCGGCGGTGGCGAGGGTGGCGATCAGGCCCGCGAGGAAGGGGCGGCGGTTGATTTGGTCCGGCATATTTGTACTCGTTACCCTGAATCAGAACCCAGATGAGAAAAGCGCCGCCAGAGTATCCTCGGGCGGCGCCTTTAGGAATGTCCCACGATGGGACATTTTTCATATTGCGCGATTTCAACGCGTTACAGTCTCGCGTTTACCGCAATTTTACCAATGGCGACCAAACAGGCTTATTCCGCCGCTTCGGCGTAATCGCTCATCGGCGGGCAGGTGCAGACAAGGTGACGGTCGCCCCATGCGTTGTCCACGCGGTTGACCGGCGGCCAGTACTTGTCCACGCGGAACGCGCCCGGCGGGAAGCAGCCCTGTTCGCGGGTGTAGGGACGATCCCAGTCGCCCACCAGATCCTCGACCGTGTGGGGCGCGTTCTTGAGCGGGTTGTTCGCCGCGTCGATGCGCCCTTCCTCGATCGCGCGGATCTCGTCGCGGATCGCCAGCATCGCATCGCAGAAGCGGTCCAGCTCGGCCTTGGTCTCGGATTCGGTCGGCTCCACCATCAGCGTACCCGCCACCGGCCAACTCATCGTCGGGGCGTGGAAGCCGCAATCGATCAGGCGCTTGGCGATATCCTCGACCGTGACCCCGGCGCTGTCGGCAAAGGGGCGCACGTCGATGATGCATTCATGCGCGACCCGGCCCGTCGGCCCCATGTAGAGGATCTTGTAGGCGCCTTCGAGACGCTTGGCGATGTAGTTGGCGTTCAGGATCGCCACGCGGGTCGCCTGTGTCAGGCCCTCGCCGCCCATCATCAGACAATAGGCCCAGCTGATCGTGAGGATCGAGGCCGACCCGTAGGGCGAACCGGACACCGGCCCTTCGGCCCCGCCGGTCATCGGATGTCCGGGCAGATAGGGCACCAGATGCGCCTTGACGCCGATGGGTCCCATGCCGGGGCCGCCGCCGCCATGCGGGATGGCAAAGGTCTTGTGCAGGTTCAGGTGGCTGACATCGCCGCCCAGATCGCCGGGGCGCGACAGGCCCACCATGGCGTTCATGTTGGCCCCGTCGATATAGACCTGACCACCGTGATCATGGGTGATCTTGCAGACCTCGATCACGGTTTCCTCGAACACCCCATGGGTCGAGGGATAGGTGATCATGCAGCCTGCCAGATTGGCCGAATGCAATTCAGCCTTGGCGCGGAAATCGTCCAGATCGATATCGCCGTTTTCCGAGGATTCCACCGGCACCACGGTCCAGCCCACCATCTGCGCGGACGCGGGGTTGGTGCCATGCGCGTTCATCGGGATCAGGCAGATGTTGCGATGCCCCTGACCGTTGGCACGGTGCCATGCGGCAATGGTCAAAAGCCCCGCATATTCGCCCTGCGCGCCCGAGTTGGGCTGCATCGACATGCCGTCGTACCCGGTGACCTGGCACAGCTTGTCGCTGAGGTCCTGCACGATATGGGCATATCCGGCGGCCTGATCCAGCGGCACGAACGGGTGCATGTCCGAATATTCCGGCCAGCTGAGGGGCATCATCTCGGCCGCCGAGTTCAGCTTCATGGTGCAGCTGCCCAAGGGGATCATCGCGCGGTCAAGCGCCAGATCGCGGTCGGCCAGACGGCGCATGTAGCGCATCATCTCGGTCTCGGCGCGGTTCATGTGGAACACGCCATGCGTCAGATAGGGTGTCTGCCGCACCAGCGCATCGGGCAACGCATAACCGGGGGCGATGCCTTCGTCCTTGCGGGTGATGCCGAAGGCGCGCCAGACGGCCTCGATCGTGGCGGGGCGGGTGACTTCGTCCAGCGTGATGCCGATACGGGTGCGACCCACGGCGCGCAGGTTGATGCCCTCATCGACCGCCGATTTCATGACGGCCGCCTGAAGCGGGCCGACATCCACCGTGATCGTGTCGAAGAAATGGGTCTGTTCAACCTTGAACCCTGCCTCGGTCAGCCCGCGCGCCAGGCGCACGGTCTTGCGGTGGATGCGCTGCGCGATGGCCTTCAGACCCTCGGGGCCGTGGAACACCGCGTAGAACGAGGCCATGACCGCCAGCAGCGCCTGCGCGGTGCAGACGTTCGACGTGGCCTTTTCCCGGCGGATATGCTGTTCGCGGGTTTGCAGGGACAGCCGGTAGGCGCGGTTGCCATGGCTGTCGATGGACACACCCACCAGGCGCCCCGGCATGGCGCGCTTGAACGCGTCGCGGCAGGCCATATAGGCGGCGTGCGGGCCGCCATAGCCCAGCGGCACACCGAAACGCTGCGTGCTGCCCACGGCGATATCGGCGCCCATCGCGCCCGGCTCCTTCAGCAGGCACAGCGACAGCGGATCGGCGATCACGATGCCGATCGCCTTGTTGGCATGCAGCGCATCCATCTGCGCGGTGAAGTCGGTCAGCGTGCCATAGGTGCCGGGATACTGGAAGATCGCGCCGAACACGCGGTCGGCCTGCAAGTCTTCGGGCGCGCCCACGATCACCTCGATGCCCAGCGGCGCGGCGCGGGTCTGGATCACGGCGATGTTCTGCGGGTGGCAGTTTTCATCCACGAAAAAGGCCGACGCCTTGGACTTGGCCACGCGCTGCGCCATGGTCATGGCCTCGGCGGCGGCGGTCGCCTCGTCCAGCAGCGAGGCATTGGCGATCTCAAGCCCGGTCAGGTCGCTGACCATGGTCTGGTAGTTCAGAAGCGCCTCAAGCCTGCCTTGGCTGATTTCCGGCTGATAGGGGGTATAGGCGGTATACCAGGCCGGGTTTTCAAGGATGTTGCGCTGGATCGCGGGGGGCGTGACGGTGCCATGGAAGCCCTGCCCGATCAGGCTGGTCAGCACCGTGTTGCGCTTGCCGACCTGGCGCATGTGATAGAGCAACTCGCGCTCGGACCTCGGTTTTTCGAATTCCAGCGGCTCCTTCTGCCGGATCGCGGCGGGCAGCGTGTCATCGATCAGCGCGCCCAGATCGGCGGCGCCCACCACCTTGAGCATGTCCGTCATTTCGGCCGGAGACGGTCCGATGTGGCGGCGGTTGGCAAAATCATACGGCAGATAGTCGGTCGGCTTGAAGCTCATCGCCCGGGTCCCTTACTATTCGATAACATTGCGTCAACGGGCGCTGATGCGCCCGGTCTGGGCCGGCCCCGCAGATCGGATGCGGGGCGCCGGCCGGGTGGGCCTGTCAGTCCACCAGTTCCTTGTATTCGTCCTCGTCCATGAACTGATCCAGCGCGGACAGGTCATCGATCTTCATCTTGAAGAACCACGCCTCGCCCAGCGGGTCCTCGTTGACCTTGCCGGGTTCGTCCACGATGGCCTCGTTGATCTCGACGATCTCGCCATCCAGGGGCGCCGCGATATCCGAGGCGGCCTTGACGCTTTCGATCACCACGATCTCGTCACCGGCGGCAACCATCGTGCCCACCTCGGGCAGTTCGACGAACACCACGTCACCCAGTTGGGTGCTGGCATGTTCGGTGATCCCGACCACGACCACGTCACCCTCGATGCGCAGCCATTCATGATCTTCGGTGTATTTCATCGCTCTGGTCCCTCTTGGTTGGCGCTGATGTCATCGTTTGAAATTCGCGGGCGTGAAGGGCAGTGCCACCACCGTGACCGGCAGGCGCTTGCCGCGCACATCCCCGTAAAGCTGCGTGCCAAGGGCGGCATGATCGCGCGCGACCAGTCCCATGGCCACGGGTGCGCCCACGGTCGGGCCGAACCCGCCCGAGGTGATCTGACCCACCGGATCGCCACCCTCGACCGTCGCATAGAGCGCCACGCCTTCGCGCATCGGCGCGCGGCCCTCGGGGCTGAGGCCGACACGGGCGCGCGGCGCGCCATCGGCCAGTTCCGACAGGATCCGCGCGGCCCCCGGAAAGCCCCCCTCGCGCGCGCCGCCGGTGCGGCGCACCTTCTGGATCGCCCAGGACAGCCCCGCCTCGACCGGCGAAGTGGCGGCGTCGATGTCATGGCCGTAAAGGCATAGCCCCGCCTCGAGCCGCAGGGAATCCCGCGCGCCAAGGCCTATCGCCTCGACCCGGTCATCGGTCAGCAGGCGCCGTGCCAGCACTTCGGCCACCTCGACCGGCACCGAAATCTCGAACCCGTCCTCGCCGGTATAGCCAGACCGCGAGACCCAGCATTCCGCGCCTTCCAGAACCAGATCGGCCACATCCATGAAACGCATCCCGCGCACCTGATCGTTGAGGCCTGCCAGCACATCCTCGGCCAGCGGGCCCTGCAAGGCCAGAAGTGCGCGATCCTCGATCACCTCCAGCGTCACCTCCGCCGGCAGCCCTGCGCGCATCAGCGCGATATCGGCCGCCTTGCAAGCCGCGTTGATCACCACGAACAGGTGATCGCCCCGGTTGGCCAGCATCAGATCATCCTCGATCCCGCCCGCCGCATTGGTGAAAAAGCCATAGCGTTGCCGATTGACGCCAAGACCGGCGATATCGACGGGCACCAGCGCCTCCATCGCCCGCGCCACGGTGGCGTAATCCGCCCCCCGCAGGATCACCTGCCCCATGTGACTGACATCGAAAAGCCCCGCCGCCGCACGGGTGTGCTGATGTTCCTTCATCACGCCAAGCCCATACTGGACCGGCATGGAATATCCCGCAAAAGGCACCATCCGGGCGCCCAGTTCGGTGTGCAGCGCCTCAAGCGGCAGGTGCAAAAGCTCGCTCATCGTTTCCCCTTCGATGCGCCGCTCTGACAGTTCTGAAACGATCATCCGGCATCCGTCACCCGCGCGATCCGCAGGTCTTGATGCCCCCTCTGTCCTGATGCCTGAGATCGTTATCCCGTCGGCGGGCGCACGGGGCGCCACTCTCCAGAGTCCGTCATGTCCGACCGGTCCTTGGGCCTGAGAGTTTCCGGGGCGGTTGCTCCTTCGGCACCGGTTTCCCGGTTCTCCCGATCTGACGCCCCCAGCCTTAGCCGAGTCGCATCATCCCGACAAGTGGTCGTTTTCCGATCTTGCGCCGCAAGGGCCGTTTCAGACGCGGCAGGTGACGGGCTGCATGATTTCCAGCAGACGCTCGTTTCCGCAGACCAGCGCATCCAGCGTGATATCGTCCAGATGGCCATAGAAAGCCTCGGCCGCATCGGCCACCGCGATCCTGAGCCGACAGGCCTCGACCAGCGGACAGGTGTTGTCCACATCGGCGAAGCACTCGGTCAGCGGCACCTGGCTTTCCAGAACGCGGAACACATCCCCGATCCGGATATCGGCCATCGGCCGGCCCAGCATCAGGCCGCCGTTGCGCCCCCGCTGGGTGTGCAGATAGCCCAGTTGCCCCAGCTGGTTGATCACCTGGGCCAGATGGTTCTCGGAGGTGTTGCAACACTGCGCAATCTCGGATTTCGTGACCAGACGGCCCTCATGCGCGGCGCAATACATCAGCACACGGATGGCAAGATTGGTTCTTTTCGTGATACGCATGGCAGTCTCTTTCCCGTTTTGTGGGCGCGGCCCAGAATGCCCGGTTTCCACCAAGACGGGTTTGACATGGATCAACAGGAAAAGATTTGTTGCATGAAAGATGCGTTTTTCTTCGGCTATGGCTCGCTGGTCAACCGCGCCACCCATGATTACGGGCAGGCGCGCCCCGCAAGCCTGCCGGGCTGGCGGCGCGCCTGGCGGCATACCGCCCTGCGGCCCGTGGCCTTTCTGACGGCGGAACCCGATCCCGCCAGCACGATCGAGGGGCTGATCGCCGCCGTGCCGGGATCGGACTGGGCCGCCCTTGATGCGCGCGAGGCCGCATATGACCGCCACCGCGTCTGCGAAACCGTGCAGCATGACCTGTCGCCCCGCCCGCCCGTGTCGGTCTATGCGATCCCGCAGGCCAGCCAGCGCCCCCCGACCGAGGGCTACCCGGTCCTTCTCAGCTATCTCGATGTGGTGGTGCAGGGCTATGCGCGGGAATTCGGCACCGATGGCGTCGCGCGCTTTTTCGCCACGACGACCGGATGGGAGGCGCCGATCCTCGACGACCGCGCCGCCCCCATCTATCCGCGCCACCAACGGCTGAGCGCCACGGAACGCGCCATGGCCGACGACCATCTGGACCGGCTGGGTGCAAGGATCATCACCACGCGCCCGCCCGGCCTGTAAGCCATCCCATTCTTCTTGCCTGAAATATCCTCGGGGGGCGTCCCGCAGGGACGGGGGGCAGACAGCCCCCCTGCACCGTCAGCCGGGATCACCCCCGCGCGCGGATCACCTGCAACAGCGGCATCAGCGCGCCCATGTCGGGCCCATGCGCCTGCCCGGTCAGCGCCAGGCGCAGCGGCATGAACAGCCCCTTGCCCTTGCGGCCCGTCGCCTCTTTCACGGCCGTGGTCCACTGACCCCAGGTCTGATCGTCGAACGGCCCTTCGGGCAGCAGCCCCAGGGCCTGCGCCACGAAATCGCGGTCTTCATCCGCGATCACCGGCTCTGCCCCGTCACGGCACAGCGCCCACCATGCGGCCAGATCGGCGCGGGTGGTGATGTTGTCGCGCGCGACCTCCCAGAACCGGGGGGCCAGCGCTGCCGGCACGCCCAGCGCCGCCACGTCATCGGCCACCGCCGCCAACGGCAGTGACTGCAGATGTTTCGCGGTCAGCGGGAACAGGTCCTGCTCGTCGAACTTGGTGGGGGCGGCACCGAAACGGGTGATGTCGAAGCCTTCGATCAGTTCGTCCATGCTGGCGCGCAGTTCCACCGGATCGGATGATCCCAGCCGCGCCATCAGCGACAGCAGCGCCATCGGCTCTACCCCCTGCGCGCGCAGATCCTTGATCGACAGCGCACCCAGGCGTTTCGACAGCGCCTCGCCCTGCGGGCCGGTCAGCAGCGAATGATGCGCAAAGCTGGGCACCGCGCCGCCCAGCGCCTGGATGATCTGGATCTGGGTGGCGGTATTCGTGACATGGTCCGAGCCGCGCACGATATGGGTGACACCCATGTCCGTGTCATCCACGACCGAGGCCAATGTGTAAAGAACCTGACCGTCGGCGCGGATCAGCACGGGATCGGATACGGATGCCGCGTCGATCGAGATATCCCCAAGGATGCCGTCGGTCCATTCGATCCGCTCCTGGTCCAGCTTGAAGCGCCAGTAGCCCTCGCGCCCCTCGGCGCGCAGCGCGGCTTTCTGCTCCTCTGTCAGGGACAGATGCGCGCGGTCATAGACCGGGGGTTTGCCCATGTTCAGCTGTTTCTTGCGCTTGAGATCCAGTTCGGTCGGCGTCTCGAACACCTCGTAGAACCGGCCCATGGCGCGCAGTTCATCGGCGGCGGCGGCATAGCGGTCAAGGCGCAGCGACTGCCGCTCGACCCGGTCCCATTCAAGGCCCAGCCATTCCAGATCGCGCTTGAGCTGGTCGACATATTCCTCTTTCGAGCGTTCCTGATCCGTGTCGTCGATCCGCAGGATGAAGGTGCCGCCAGTCTTGCGGGCGATCAGGTAGTTCATCAGCGCGGTGCGCAGGTTGCCCACATGGATGTAGCCTGTGGGCGAAGGGGCGAAACGGGTCGTGGTCATGGGGGCATCTCCTGTTGGCTCGTCCTCTGTCACAGGCCGCGGCATTTGTCCAGAAATCGCCACGCCCGGGGGCCTTGATGCAGAAAGGCACATCACTTGATCGCGAGCGCACAACTATCGAAGGACAGACGTGCTATCTTGCGGGCGACAACCACAAACAGGAGGACCTCGATGACCAAGATCAACATGTCCCGCCGTTCCGTTCTGGCCAGTGCCGCAGCCCTGCCGCTGGCAGGCGTGGCCGCGACCCGGGCGAAGGCGGCTGCCCCGCTGATGGGCGCATCCCGCGCGCCCTACAACCGCATCAAGCTGGGCGGTTTCGACGTCACCTCGCTTCTGGCGGGCACGCGCACCGTGCCGGATCCGAACACGATCTTCGGCCTGAACGTCACGCCCGAGGAATTCGCGGCCGCCTCCGATGCCGCGATGATCCCGGCCGACAAGTCGCAGTTCTTCTTCACGCCGACCGTCATCAATACCGGTGCCGAGCTGGTTCTGTTCGATACCGGCCTGAACGGCGCGGGCATCACCGCGGCCCTTGCTGCGGCGGGCTACACGCCCGACCAGATCGACGTGGTGGTTCTGACCCATATGCATGGCGATCACATCGGCGGCCTGATGACGGATGGCGCACCGACCTTCCCGAATGCCCGCTACGTGACTGCCGCGGCCGAATTCGACCATTGGAACGGCACCGACAACGAGGGCTTTGCCAACAACGTGCGCCCCATGGCCGAGAAGATCGAGATGATTGGCGATGGCGGCAGCGTCGCTTCGGGCATCACGGGCATGGCGGCCTTCGGCCACACGCCCGGCCACATGACCTACATGATCGAAAGCGACGGACAGCAGCTGGTGCTGGGGGCCGATTTCGCGAACCATTATGTGTGGTCGCTGGCCCATCCCGATTGGGAAGTGCGCTTCGACATGGACAAGCAGGCCGCCGCGGCAACCCGCCGCCGCATCCTGGGCATGCTGGCCGCTGACCGTATCCCCTTCATCGGCTACCACATGCCCTTCCCGGCACTGGGCTTTGTCGAGGCGCGCGGCGAGGGGTTCCATTATGTCCCCGCCAGTTACCAGTTCGTGATGGACAGCTGATCCAGAGACCCCAAGACGCAACCCGGCTGTCCGGAACGACGCGCCATCCTCCCTCGGGGGTGGCGCGTTTCTTGT
>JANREX010000106.1:48351-54979 GCA_030758115.1 Paracoccaceae bacterium
ACCCGGCTGTCCGGAACGACGCGCCATCCTCCCTCGGGGGTGGCGCGTTTCTTGTAGGGGTCTCATATTGAACGGGCCGCAGTCTTCTGCAAATTTGCGGCACGACGCAAGCCAAGAGGTGCGAGGCATGGCTCATGAAGACCAGTTCATCACCGACCCCGACCACTGGTCCGTACTGGTGCCGGAAATGCTGGTGCGGGACTTGGCGGTCTCGCAGGGATTCTACTGCGGGGTGCTGGGTTTTGCCGAGAAATTCGCCCGGCCGGAGGATGGGTTTCTTTATATAGAAATGGGCCATGCGCAGCTGATGCTGGAGGAGATGCCGAAGGACGGGGATGCAGCCTGGAGCACGGGCGAGATGAAGCCCCCGTTCGGGCGCGGTGTCAATTTCCAGATCGAGGTTCCGGATGTGCAGGCCCTGCATGACCGTGTGCAGGGTGCGGGGATCGGACTATTCCGACCCATGCGAACGTCATGGTATCGCGAAGGCGCGCAGGAGAACGGGCAGTCCGAGTTCCTGGTGCAGGATCCCGACGGCTATCTCTTGCGCTTCATGCAGCATCTGGGAACGCGCCCAGCTGGATGATCCGCCCTCAGACCGCGCCGATGAACCGCGCGGCCACCGCACCCGTCATATGCGTCACGCGCCCGCCCGCGATGGTGGCGCCCACATGGCCGGAGGGGTCCATCACCACCAGATCGGCGCGCAGGCCGGGCGCCAGCGCGCCACGATCCGTCAATCCCAGCAGCCTTGCCGGCCCGGCCGCGACCAGATCCCACGCCGCAGACAGACCAAGTTGATCCGCCAGCATCAAGGCCGCCTGTCGTGGCGCGGGATAGTGGTAATCCGAGGCAAGCGCATCGCACAGCCCCTCCACCACCAGATCGGCGGCGGCCACATTGCCCGAATGCGACCCGCCCCGCACCACGTTCGGTGCGCCCAAAACGATTCTGTCACCGCCTGCCCGCGCCGCCGCAGCAGCGATGCGCGTTTCGGGGAATTCCGACACGGCAGCCCCGCGCGCACGCCAGTCGGCCCGCCCCTCGGCCGTGGCGTCGTCATGACTACCGATGATCACGCCCAGCGCCTGCAATCGCGCGCTCATCGCATCCAGCGCACCGGGCACCTGCGTGGACTGATCATGCAACTGCCGCATCAAGGCCAGATGATCATCCGGGCTGCGCCCGCTTTTCAGCGCCTGCCCGGTCAGGCGCGGCGGGCGCTTGCCAGCCGCCAGCGCCGCATGTGGCAGATGGTCATTGAAGACGACATAACCGATCGCATGGCGCGCGACGGTTTCGATGATGGCGGGATAATCCGCCAACAGATGCGTCTCGACCCGCAATTGCGCACGCAAGTCGGTGCCAAGCCCGCGATGCGCTGTCAGGGCATCCAGAAAGCGCCTGGCAAAATCCGGGCCCCGCATCCCGCCTTCCCAGCTCCAGAACTGGGCCAGAACGGCTGTGGTTATGCCGTTGGCCGCAAGTTCCGCCTCGGCCGCGGCCAGACCCTGCCCCAGATCGCGCATCGCCCCGCGTCGCGGCGCGAGATGCCGCTCGAACCCGTCGCCGTGCACATCGACGATGCCCGGAAGCACGCGAAAGCCGCTCAGGTCCACGGCGCGCGCCTGCGCCGCATCGGTGATCCGCCCCTCGGCCAGCGACAGCGGCGCGGCCTCCATTCCATGGGGCCGCAAGACCTCGGCCCCGGTCAGGGTCAGCGCCAGCGGCGCGGTCATTCCAGCACCGGAAGCGCCATGACGGCCTGCCCCCATGTGATCGCGGGATCGAAGGCGCCATGGCGCAGAAACGCCAGCGTCTGCGCGATCACCAGCGGATTGTTCATCATGAACGTATGGGTGACATGCAGCACGATATGATCGGCCATGCCTTCGACCCTTGTGGACTCGACCGACACCTTGCCATCGTCCGGCCCCGCGATCATGGCCGAAAAGACAGGGTTCAGCGACCTGTCCCCCGCGATTACACCCAGATCGAAATCCGCAGGCGGCAAATGCGCGGGCATGCCCTTGTCGCCTGTGCGCAGCTGCTTGCCCGCAGGTCCGTTGAACCAGCCGAACGCCTCGAGATCGCCAAGGACATCGACCAGTTCCGATCCGGAATTGGGCGGCGCCAGCATCACCACCCGACCCAGCCGTTCCGGCCGGTTCGCGATCATCCAGACGCGGGTCAGAATCCCGCCCATCGAATGGGTGACGATGTGGATGGTCCTGTCGCCGCAGGATGCAATCGCCCCTGGCAGGACCTGCGTGGCCAGATTGCTGATCGTTTCCTCGGTCGAGGGATAGCCGGGGTTGACCACCTTGTAGCCTTCGGCCTTGAACACCTCCTCCATCAGCAGAAAGGAGGCTTCGGTGCGGGCCAGGCCATGCAGCATGATCACGCAATCCTCTGCCGCCGCGACATCCGCAGCCTGCTGGGGTTGTGCCGCCATGTCACCGGCAAGGACCAGCATGGCAAGAAAAGGCGCAAAGGCATGTTTCAGTGCGTGGCGTTTCATGCCAGACAGATAGTCGCCTTTGCGATGCCGCAAAAGCCCAATCCGTCCGAGGTCAGATGCCCCAGCCAAGACTTGCCACACGCGCCGTGATCCTGCACGAGAACCGGCTTTTGCTGGTCAATGCCTGGCGCGATCCGGAATCGGACCTGTGGTGCGCCCCCGGTGGCGGCGCCGAAAGGGGCCAATCCCTGCCCGACAACCTCGCCCGCGAGGTGCACGAGGAAACGGGGCTGACCATTCGCGTGGGACCGCCCTGCCTGGTGAACGAGTTTCACGACCCCGCAGGCGGCTTTCACCAGGTCGAGGTGTTCTTTCGCGCGACCATAACGGCGGGTCGGCTGTCCGAGGACTGGACCGATCCCGAAGGCATCGTCAGCCGCCGCCGCTTTGTCACGCGCGACGAGATGCAGGGGCTGCGCTTCAAGCCCGACAGCCTTCCGCATGTCGCCTGGGCGCGGGGCTTTGGCTATGACCCTTTGGAACTGATCCTGCCGGGCTGATCGCACCGCTCAGGCCACAGGCAGGCCGGCGGGATAGGTCAGATCGGCGGTGACACCGGCCATGCCGGGCCGGATCGCGTAAAGCAGGGTTTGGCCCGGCAGGGAGGGCGTGACAAGGTTCTGCGCCGCCACGTCGGAAAAGCCGAAGCGCCGGAACCAGACCGGATCGCCCACCACGGTCACGGCCTTGGCCCGGTT
Organism: Paracoccaceae bacterium; assembly: GCA_030758115.1. Classification (GTDB taxonomy): domain Bacteria; phylum Pseudomonadota; class Alphaproteobacteria; order Rhodobacterales; family Rhodobacteraceae; genus Seohaeicola. The sequence goes on from JANREX010000106.1 coordinate 51,571, forward strand.
CTGCCGGGCAAGATCAAGACCCTGGCGGACCAACTCATCCTCGATCCCGCGCTTGCGGCGGCGCGGATGCACGGCCAGCGTCGCCAGCGCCCACCATCCCGCGGGGCTCTGATGACGTGCGAACCCCAGGTAACCCTGTATCGCCAGCCCTTCGACCCAGATGATTTCAAGCGGCAGGTCCCCGGCATCGCGCAGCCCCTCCAGCAGGTCGGCGCGCCCTGGGCCACCGAAACAGCCGGTCAGCAAGCCGCGCAGCGTCGCGCGATCCTCAGGCAGCAGATATCGCAGGCTCATGGACAGACCCCTCCCATCACGGGGCGGAACCGCGCCCCGTCCGAGGTGATCCGGCAAGATCACACCTTGCGACAAGCCGGACCCGGCGCCGGACAGCGCACAGGGGATGACAAACCGTTGAGATGCCCGAAAATCAGGCGTCCCTGCCTAGCTTCTGCGCCGTTTTCGCCGGGGACAGCGCCGCCAGCGCCACGCCCCCCAGCACCAGCGCCGATGCCAGGACGAAACGCAGGCTGAGCCCCTCGCCCAGCAGGGCCAGACCGCCCAAGGCCGCGATGACCGGCACACAAAGCTGCGCCACCGCCGCACGGGACGGCCCCAGCGCGGGCAGGACCGCATACCACAGCGCATAGCCGCAGCCCGAGGTGACAGCCCCCGACAGGATCGCCAGCACGGCCCCCTGGGCCGTAGCCCCGTCAGGCAGCAGCGCGAAAAGGATCAGCCCCAGGGGCGTCGCCAGAATGAAATTGCCCGCCGTGGCGCGCAGGGGATCGGTCGCGCCGCGCCCCAGCAGGGAATAGATGCCCCAGCCCAGCGCCGCCGCCGCCATCAAGGCAGAGCCCAGCGGATCGGGTGCCTCTGCCCCCGTCGGCCAGAGCAGCCAGGCCAGACCGCCCATCGCAAGGCCGGCCCCGGCCCAGCGGCGGGCGGGCACCACCTCGCGCAGGATCAGCGCGCCTGCGAACATCGTGATCTGCACGCCACCGAACAGGATCAAAGCGCCCACGCCAGCGGGAAGGCTGACATAGGCAAAGGAAAACCCCAGCACGTAAAGCGCAAGGCTGCCCGCACCTGCGGGTGCCAGCCGTGGCCGCCATCCGCCACGGCGCGCCCCCACCAGAAGCCACAGGCACAACGCCCCTGCGGCCAGACGGATCGCCGCGAAAGCCGCGGGGCCCGTCGTGCCATCCTCAAGCGCCATCCGGTTGAGGATGGAATTCGCGGCAAAGGCCAGCATCGTCAGAGCTGTCAGAAGGAAAAGGCGCATGCCGCATCGCTATCGCATCGACACGCCGGACAGAAGACGCAAAGCACGCAACCGAAACATGTCATGACACAACCCTTGCGGTGCTTGATCCGCAAGCAAAGGCCGGTCTAGGCTAAAATCCACAATGAATGTTGCAGCAAGGACAAGCGCATGCCCCTGGTCCGCGTCAGACGCCGCTCCCGCACCCGCAAGTACGGAGTGCCCCTTGTCACGGCGCTGATCGTTCTTGCCGCGCTCTATGTCATCAGCGCCTCGATGGGACTGCACCGCACGGCCAGCCAGCTTCTGACGGCAGGCACACTGGCGCAGCGGGTGAACGCATCCGCCCCGGCGCAGGATCCGGCGCGCCTGGGCTATCGCGGCGATCCGCAGGCTGCGCTGGGTCTGCCCTTCGAGACCCTGGCGATCCAGACGGCGCTGGGACCGGCCGAGGCCTGGCTTGTTCCCGAACCGTTTCAGCCGGGCGCGCCGCAGCCGCATATGGCGGCGCTCTATGTCCACGGGATCGCCGGCGCGCGCGAGGACGGGTACCGTTTCCTGCCGCTTCTGCACGAGGCGGGCCTGCCCACGTTGCTGATCAGCTACCGCAATGACGACAACGCCCCCGCATCGCCGGACGGTCGCTTCGGTTTTGGCCTGACCGAATGGCCCGATCTGGAGGCCGCCGTTCGGACGCTGCGCGACCGGGGCTACGGCGAGGTGATGATCGTCGCGGATTCCATGGGCGGGGCGATTCTGGGCCAGTTCATGGTCCGCAGCCCCGAGGCGTCGCGCGTCAGCGCCATCGCGGTGGATTCGCCCGCGCTGGAATTCAGCGCGGTTCTGGAACACATGGCGCGCAACATGGGGCTGCCCCTGCCGGGCATCGTGGCGCGCAGCACGCTGCTGCTGCTGCGCGTCACCCAGACATCGGACCTGGCAGAGGCCAGCGTGACCGGGCGCTATGCCGGGTTCTATGGGCCGCTGTTCCTGGCCCATGGCAGCGCGGATCGTGTCGTGCCGGTTGCGACATCCCGCCATCTGCTGCAGCTGCGCGCGGCCTCTGACACGGCAGAAACGACCGTGGACCTGATGACCGGGGCGGATCACCTGGAGTCATATGCCGAAAACCCCGCTGCATATGAAGCGGCATTCCGAGAGTTTCTGGCGCTGACGCGGAAGCCCTGAGCGGGAGACGGCATGGGCAGCCAGCCGTAGGGTGCGTGCTTGCACGCACCGTTTGTTGATGCCGGGGAAATGTGGTGCGTGCTAGCACGCACCCTACGCCACCGCCATCAACCAACCATTAACCAAAACCATGCACGTTGGGGGCATGTCAAATTATCGCCGCCCCTTTGTTCTTGGAGCTCGGATCTTTTTCACCGTCGCGCTGGCCAATCGTGGCAGCCGTATGTTGGTGGATCATATCGATCTGCTACGCGGCGCGGTGAGGCAGACGCGGCGAGAGCGCCCCTTTGCCATCAACGCTTGGGTGGTCTTGCCCGATCATTTGCATTGCGTCTTGACCCTGCCCTCAGGCGATGCCGATTATCCAACGCGCTGGCGGCTGATCAAAACACGTTTTTCGCGGCAAATGCCTGCGGGTCCATTACGGCCATCGCATGTTCTGCGTGGCGAGCGGGGCATTTGGCAGCGCAGGTATTGGGAACATCATATCCGCGATAATGCTGATTTCGCAGCGCATGTTCGGTATTGTTGGATCAATCCCGTCAAACATGGTTTTGTCCGGTCGCCCGAAGAATGGCCCTACTCAACCATTCACAGGGACATTGCGAACGGAGAATATGATCCCGAAGACGGCGGCCATTTCATGATTCCGCAAGGTGCGTGCTAGCACGCACCCTACGCCCAACTCGCCAACGAAAAAGGGCCCGCCATTGGCGAGCCCTTTCCCTGTTTCGCTGACGCGGCAGATTACATCATGCCGCCCATGCCGCCCATGTCGGGCATGCCGCCACCGGCGCCTGCACCGTCCTTGGCGGGGCGATCAGCCACCATCGCTTCGGTGGTGATCAGCAGACCGGCAACCGATGCTGCGTCCTGCAGCGCGGTGCGCACAACCTTGGCCGGGTCGATCACGCCGAACTTGAACATGTCGCCATATTCTTCGGTCTGCGCGTTGAAGCC
>JANREX010000107.1 GCA_030758115.1 Paracoccaceae bacterium
CCAGAAAGAAGGCATGGCCGCCTTCATGGAAAAGCGCACGCCGCAGTTCCGCGACAAGTAACAGGCATGACAAGGGGCCGTGCGCAGGCCGGCCCCTTGTAATTTGCGGTTTCCAAGCGGCGCGAAATCCCGTAAGGACGCCGCTACATGCGCGTGAGACCCGCTCTGGTCAGAATCAGCCGGTTGATGAAACCCGGTCCGGGCCTTTTGCGCGATAGATATTCAACTGACCCGGAAAGTGGTAAAACATCATGGCAAATTCGCCCCAGTCCAAGAAACGCGCCCGTCAGAACGAAGCCCGTTTCGCCGTCAACAAAGCCCGTCGTTCGCGCATCCGTACCTTCATCCGCAAGGTCGAAGAAGCCATCGCATCCGGTGACAAGGCCGCAGCCGCCGCAGCGCTGCAGGCAGCCCAGCCCGAAATGATGCGTGGCGTCACCAAAGGTGTGTTGCACAAAAACACCGTTTCCCGGAAGATCTCGCGCCTGGCCGCACGGGTCAAAGCACTGGGCTGAACCGCCTAACTGATTGAGTCAAAAAGCGTCGCTCGCGGTTCCGCCGGGCGGCGCTTTTTTGCGTTTTGCGGGCGCCTTCACGGGCCCGAGAGATTCTTTTTCGAAAAGCGTGAGTCAAGGTCATAGTTCGGTTGCTTAGGCTTCTCGGCAATTGGTAATTTCACTCTGCGAGTCACTTCGCCCTGGGGGGACAGGGGAGCTGACAGACCTTTTTTTAAAGGTCTATCGGCTTCGGCAATCAGAGACGGGCCATGATTGGGCATGGTTTTGAATCTGACTGACGAACACTGCGAATGCAGTGAACCATGTCCTTCAGATTGTGCATTGTGTGTGCGTTTGCGTGACGTGCGCCCCAAGGGACGGGGTGCAGTTTGCGGACCAGACAGGATGCGCTGATCGGTCATGAACTGAGGGTTTTGCGTCATTGCCGCTGCGGCAATGATCACACCCTTTGTGTGCCATGAACCCGGAGTTTTGTGATGTTGCGGGACTTGAACAGGCGGGACTTGGGGTAGAATGACACAAGAACAATGGGGACAGCTGCAGCGGAAACTTCTCGGCACTGTAGGCAAGAACAACTATGCCAACTGGATTGAACCGCTGGAGTTCTCCGACATCTCGGAAGGTGTCGCCACGTTTCATGTCCCGACCAATTTCCTGGGCAACTATGTCGCGCAGAACTTCGGTGACCTGATCCTGCACCAGCTGACCGAATCCGGGCAGGTCGTGCGCCGCGTGAATTTCCGCGTCGCGGCCAATTCGGCCCAGCGCCCGCCGGTCGAATCGATGCCGGCCCCCCTGTCCGAAGCTGCCCCCGTGGCCGCGCTTGCAACGGATCAGTTGCCCGGTGCGCCGCTGGACCGGCGCTTTACCTTCGACAGTTTCGTCGTGGGCAAGCCGAACGAACTGGCCCATGCCGCCGCGCGCCGTGTCGCCGAAGGCGGGCCGGTCACGTTCAACCCCTTGTTCCTTTACGGGGGCGTCGGCCTTGGCAAGACCCACCTGATGCACGCCATCGCCTGGGAGCTGCAGACAAAGCGGCCCGACCTGAACGTGGTCTACCTGTCCGCGGAACAGTTCATGTACCGTTTCGTGCAGGCGCTGCGCGACCGCAAGATGATGGATTTCAAACAGATCTTCCGCGCGGTCGATGTGCTGATGGTGGATGACGTACAGTTCATCGCCGGCAAGGACAGCACGCAGGAGGAATTCTTCCACACGTTCAACGCCCTTGTGGACGGCAACAAGCAGATCATCATTTCCGCCGATCGCGCCCCCGGTGAGATCAAGGATCTCGAGGATCGGATCAAGTCGCGCCTGCAATGCGGTCTGGTGGTCGATCTGCATCCCACCGATTACGAGCTGCGCCTTGGCATCCTGCAATCCAAGGTCGAGGCGTATCGCCAACAATATCCGGGGCTTGAGATTTCCAACCAGGTTCTGGAATTCCTGGCGCATCGGATCAGCACCAATGTGCGTGTTCTCGAGGGCGCGCTGACGCGGCTTTATGCCTTCGCCAGCCTTGTCGGCCGCGAGATCACGATGGAACTGACCCAGGATTGCCTGGCCGATGTCCTGCGCGCCTCCGAGCGCAAGATCACGATCGAGGAAATCCAGCGTCGCGTGTCCGAGCATTACAATATCCGCCTGTCCGACATGATCGGGCCCAAGCGTGTGCGCAGCTATGCCCGCCCGCGCCAGGTGGCGATGTATCTGTGCAAGCAACTGACCAGCCGCTCCTTGCCCGAAATCGGGCGCCGGTTCGGCGGGCGCGATCACACCACGATCATGCACGGCGTCCGCCGGATCGAGGAGCTGCGCGTTCAGGATGGCCAGATCGCCGAAGATATCGAGATGCTGCGCCGCACCCTCGAGGCCTGAGCCTGTTTCATTGTCTTGGCAGACCGTCTTGGGGTTTTTTGTATCCAGGGCGGTCTCTCGGCACTTGACGGGCCTCTTTTTCCACCCGAAAACGCAAGAAAAGCCTTGAGTGGGCAGGTATTTGGGATACCTTGCCCATCCCGGCATCGCTGGGCGACCAGGGCGCAAGGCCGGTAGCGGATAGGAGCGACGGAATGAAACTCAGCATCGAACGCGGAACGCTTCTGAAAGCCGTGTCGCAGGCGCAATCGGTTGTCGAGCGGCGCAACACCATTCCGATCCTTGCCAATGTGCTGATCGAAGCCGAAGGCAATACCGTGACCTTCCGCGCCACCGACCTTGACATCGAGGTGCTGGACAAGGCCCCCGCGCAGGTCGAACGCGCCGGATCCACGACCGTGTCCGCCGTCATGCTGCATGAAATCGTGCGCAAGCTGCCGGATGGATCACTGGTGACCCTGTCCGACGACAGCGCGACTGGCCGGCTCAGCGTGCAGGCGGGCCGTTCGCACTTCAATCTGGCGACCCTGCCCAAGGAAGATTTCCCGGTCATGGCATCGTCCGATTATGCCAGCAATTTCAGCGCCCCGGCCGGTGTGCTGCGGCGCTTGTTCGACAAGTCGAAATTCGCCATCTCGACCGAAGAGACCCGGTATTACCTGAACGGCGTCTACATGCATGTGGCCGATGGCGAAGGCGGCAAGGTGCTGCGCTGCGTGGCGACCGATGGGCACCGTCTGGCCCGGATCGACGCGCCGCTTCCCGCTGGCGCCGAGGCGATGCCCGGCGTTATCGTCCCGCGCAAGACCGTGGGCGAGCTGCGCAAGCTGCTGGATGACGATGACATGCAGATCGCGGTATCGGTGTCCGAAACCAAGGTGCGTTTTGCCACGCCTGACATCACCCTGACCTCCAAGGTGATCGACGGGACCTTCCCGGATTACACCCGCGTGATTCCGCAGGGCAATACGCGCCGGCTTGAGGTTGACGCGCGCGATTTCGCGGCCGCCGTCGATCGCGTGGCAACCGTCTCCTCGGAGCGGTCCCGCGCGGTGAAACTCTCGCTGGACGAGGACCGTCTGGTTCTGTCCGTGAACGCGCCCGACAGCGGTGCCGCCGAGGAAGAGCTTGCCGTCGCCTACGGGGACGAGCGTCTGGAAATCGGGTTCAACGCCAAGTACCTGCTGGAAATCGCCAGCCAGGTGGATCGTGAGAACGCCGTTTTCATGTTCAACTCGGCCGGTGATCCTACATTGATGCGCGAAGGCAATGACATGTCGGCCGTTTATGTCGTCATGCCGATGCGGGTGTGACGGGCGCGCTGCGCTGTCCTGAAGAACGAAAGGCCGGGGCGTGTCTGGCCTCTTTCTGACCGAACTGACCCTGTCGCATTTCCGCTCGCATCGCAGCGGCCATATGGCATTGGACGGGCGGCCCGTTGCGCTGTACGGGCCGAACGGGGCGGGCAAGACCAACCTTCTGGAAGCTGTTTCACTGTTTTCGCCGGGTCGCGGGTTGCGTCGGGCCAGTGCCGCCGACATGGCCCGCAGGCCCGAATCCCTGGGCTGGAAGATCACCGGCATCCTGCGCAGCCTGCACCAGGTGCATGAGGTTGCGGTCTGGTCCGAAGACGGCGCGGCACGTCAGGTCACGATCGACGAAAAGGCGGCGACGCAACTGGCCCTTGGCCGGATTGCCCGCGTCCTGTGGCTGATTCCCGCGATGGATCGGCTCTGGATCGAAGGGGCGGAAGGGCGGCGGCGGTTTCTGGATCGCATGACCATGAGTTTCATCCCCGATCATGCGGATGTCAGCCTGACCTATGAAAAGGCGATGCGCGAGCGCAACCGCCTGCTCAAGGATCAGGTGCGCGATACGCATTGGTATGGTGCGATCGAGGCGCAGATGGCCCGCGCCGGTGCCGCGATCCATGCCAACAGGCTTGCGGTGCTGGACCTGTTGCGCGCGGCGCAGGACAAGGCCGAAACCGCCTTTCCGGCCGCAGAGCTTGACCTGCAACAGACCGAAGGCGCCATGCCCGACACCGAATCCGATCTGCTGGATGCGCTGCGCGAAAGCCGGTTTCGCGATCTGGCCGCCGGGCGCAGCCTTGTGGGGCCACACCGCAGCGATCTTTACGCGGTCTATGCCGCCAAGGGCGTGCCCGCGTCGGATTGTTCCACGGGTGAACAGAAGGCGCTGCTGGTATCCCTGATCCTGGCCAATGCGCGCGGCCTTGCGCGTGATTTCGGCGCGCCGCCGCTGCTGTTGCTGGATGAGGTCGCGGCCCATCTTGATGCGAACCGCCGCGCCGCGCTTTACGACGAGATCTGCGCGCTGGGCGCGCAGGCCTGGATGACCGGCACGGGGCCCGAACTTTTTGACACGATCGCCACGCGCGCGCAGATGTACGAGGTCACGGAAGAGGCTGGAACATCGGTGATTTCAGCGCGATAAGACAGCACGGTATCCGCCGTTTGTTCCGAAAGCCCCGCCATGACCGCTTCACCCGCCGATCTGCTGCTTTATGCAGGTGCCATCCTGATCCTGTTCCTCACACCCGGTCCCGTCTGGGTGGCGCTGACGGCGCGCGCGCTGTCGGGGGGCTTTGCCTCGGCCTGGCCTTTGGCGGTTGGTGTGGTGCTGGGCGATATCCTGTGGCCCCTGCTGGCGATCCTTGGCGTCGCCTGGATCGTGTCGGTCTTCGACGGGTTCATGACCGTGATGCGCTATGTCGCGGCGGGCATGTTCCTGTTCATGGGCGCGATGCTGATCCGCCATGCCGGCCATACCATCGGCACCGACAGCCGCCTGACGCGTCCGGGCCGTTGGGCCGGTTTCATGGCCGGTGTCGCGGTGATCATCGGCAACCCCAAGGCGGTGTTGTTCTACATGGGCGTGCTGCCCGGTTTCTTCGACCTGACGCAGATCACCTGGGTGGATGTCGTGGCGATCCTTGCCATCTCATGCGCGATCCCCCTGATGGGCAACCTTTTGATGGCGCTTTCAGTGGACCGCGCAAGGCGTCTTCTGACGTCTCCTTCGGCCCTCAGGCGGGTCAATGTCGTCGCCGGACTCCTGCTATGCCTCGTGGGGCTGATAATCCCCTTCGTATAGCGCAAAATATGGGGCAATGACGTGACATTCCCCCCAAGGTTTCGTATAAAATCCCGAAATCAAGAAGGATTGGCGGAATGTCCGACAACGAAAAGATCCCCGAGGAATACGGCGCGGATTCTATCAAGGTTCTCAAGGGGTTGGAGGCCGTGCGCAAGCGGCCCGGCATGTACATCGGTGATACCGACGATGGCTCGGGTCTGCACCACATGGTTTACGAGGTCGTGGACAACGGCATTGACGAGGCTTTGGCCGGTCATGCCGACCATGTGCATGTGATCATCCACCCCGATAGCAGCGTGTCGGTGCGCGACAACGGGCGCGGCATTCCGGTGGGTATCCATGAGGGCGAAGGCGTTTCGGCGGCCGAAGTCATCATGACCCAGCTGCATGCGGGCGGCAAATTCGACCAGAATTCCTACAAGGTGTCCGGCGGTCTGCACGGCGTGGGCGTCTCGGTGGTGAACGCGCTGTCCGACTGGCTGGAGCTGCGGATCTGGCGCGAGGGCAAAGAGCATTACGCCCGGTTCGAGCGTGGCGATACCGTCGAACATCTGCGCGTCGTGGGTGACGCCAACGGGCAAAAGGGCACCGAGGTGCGTTTCCTGGCCTCGACCACGACCTTCTCGAACCTGGAATATTCCTTCGAGACGCTGGAAAAGCGCCTGCGCGAACTGGCCTTCCTGAACTCGGGCGCGCGCATCATCCTGGAAGACCTGCGCCCGGCGGAGCCCCTCAAGACCGAGTTGTTCTATGAAGGCGGTGTGCGGGAATTCGTGAAATATCTCGACCGCTCGAAATCCTCGATCATGTCCGACCCGATCTACATGACCGGCGAAAAGGACGGGATCGGCGTCGAAGTGGCGATGTGGTGGAACGACAGCTACCATGAAAACGTGCTGCCCTTCACCAACAACATCCCGCAGCGCGATGGCGGCACGCATATGGCGGGTTTCCGTGGCGCGCTGACCCGGACCATCAACAACTATGCCCAGTCCAGCGGGATCGCCAAGCGCGAGAAAGTGGCCTTTACCGGCGATGACGCCCGCGAAGGCCTGACCTGCGTGCTGTCCGTGAAGGTGCCGGACCCGAAATTCTCCAGCCAGACCAAGGACAAGCTTGTGTCCTCCGAGGTGCGCCCCGCGGTCGAGAACCTTGTGAACGAAAAGCTGGCCGAATGGTTCGAAGAAAACCCGGCGCAGGCCAAGATCATCGTGGGCAAGATCGTCGAGGCGGCATTGGCCCGCGAGGCGGCGCGCAAGGCGCGTGAACTGACCCGGCGCAAGACGGCGATGGATGTGAACTACCTGGCCGGCAAGCTCAAGGATTGCTCGGAAAAGGATCCCTCCAAGACCGAAGTCTTCCTGGTCGAGGGTGACAGCGCCGGCGGTTCCGCCCAGACCGGCCGGGATCGGCGCACCCAGGCGGTTCTGCCCCTGCGCGGCAAGATCCTGAACGTCGAGCGCGCGCGGTTTGACCGGATGCTGGGCAGCCAGGAGATCGGCAACCTCGTGATGGCGCTGGGCACCGGGATCGGGCGCGATGAATTCAACATCTCGAAACTGCGCTACCACAAGATCGTCATCATGACCGACGCCGACGTGGACGGTGCGCATATCCGCACCCTGCTGCTGACCTTCTTCTATCGCCAGATGCCGCAGCTGATCGAAGGCGGATACCTCTATATCGCGCAGCCGCCGCTCTACAAGGTCGGTCGTGGCAAGTCCGAGGTCTATCTGAAAGACCAGACCGCGCTTGAGAATTACCTGATCGACCAGGGCACCGAGGGTGCCGTTCTGCGGCTGGGATCCGGCGAGGATATCACCAGCCAGGATCTGGTCCGCATCGTCGAGGAAGCCCGTCAGGTTCGCCGGATTCTGGAAGCCTTTCCAACGCATTACCCGCGTCACATCCTGGAACAGGCCGCGATTGCCGAAGCCTTCGCGCAGGGGCGCGCCGATGCCGATCTGCAAGGCGTGGCCGATGCCGTCGCCAAGCGGCTTGACCTGATCGCGGTGGAATATGAACGCGGCTGGACCGGGCGCATCACCCAGGATCACGGTATCCGCCTGTCGCGCGTGCTGCGCGGTGTCGAAGAGGTGCGCACACTGGATGGCCAGGTTCTGCGCTCTGGCGAGGCGCGCAAGCTGGGCCAGATGAGTGCCGCGCTGCGCGAGGTCTACACGCTGCCCGCCAAGCTGATCCGCAAGGACCGCTCGCAGGCCATCCACGGCCCGCTGGACCTGCTCGATGCCATCCTGAAAGAGGGCGAAAAGGGTCTGTCCTTGCAGCGCTACAAGGGACTGGGGGAAATGAACCCCGAACAGCTGTGGGAAACCACGCTTGACCCCGAGGCGCGGACCCTTCTGCAGGTCAAGATCGACGACATGGCCGAAGCCGATGATCTGTTTACCAAGCTGATGGGCGACGTGGTGGAACCGCGGCGCGAGTTCATCCAGCAGAACGCGCTGAACGTCGAGAACCTTGATTTCTGACGATCGAAAAGGGGGCGAAAGCCCCCTTTTTCACACCCGCGCCGCCGGGATCACCGCCTCCTCGATCAGGCGCATGATATCCCCGAAATAGCCCTGGCTGCGTGCCGGGCGGGTCGGGTCCGACGTCAGGGCCATCGACAGGTCCAGCCCCGGCACGATGCAGATCACCTGCCCGCCATAGCCGCGCGCCAGCGCGTAATCCTGCCCAGCGGCACGCCCAAGAAACCAGCCATATCCGTAATCCAGACCCGAAAACGGCGAGCTTGTGCGCGGCCGCAGCGAGGCCGCGACCCAGTCCGCGCTCAGGACGGGGGTTCCGTTCCACGAACCACCTGACAGATACATTGCGCCGAAACGAACCATCGCAGGCAGGGTCAGTGCCATCTCGTTCCCGCCAAGGTACCGGCCTTGGGGGTCGCGCGTCCAGGCCGGTATCTCGATCCCCAGCGGCGCGCCAAGGCGGGCGCGCGCCAGGCTCAGCAGGCTGCCGCCGCCAACCTCGGCCAGAACCGCCCCCAGCACATGAAAGCTTCCGGTGGAATACAGCATCCGGTTGCCCGGTTCCGCCACGAAGGGGCGCAACAGCGCATCCGCGACCCAATCGCGGCTGCTGATCCATGCCCCGTAATTCGGCCCTGATGTGCGTTCAAGACCGGCCTGCATCGTCACAAGGTTCTCGATTGTCAGCGCCCCGACACGCGGATCGGCCCCTGCGGGAATCAGACGCGGCGCAACCTCGGCCAGTGACGTGGTCACGCTTGGAATCTCGCCCCGATCCAGCGCTGCCCCGGTCAGGGCGGCAACGATCGTCTTGGATACGGATTTTACAGGAACAGCCCGATCCAGCCCCGGACCGCGGAACCGTTCGGCCAGAACCTGCGTTCCACCGATGCTGATCATCAGGGCATGGCATTGCTCCATCGCGCGGGCACGCTCCGCCACTGCCTGCCAGGGGTCGGTCTGCCCCAGCGCAGGGCTTGCCAGCAAGGCGGCACCGGTGGTCATCATGCTGCGGCGGGTCATCTGGGCGGAATGTTTGCTCATGCTGCCCAACCTATGCCCAAGGCCCGCCTGCGCCAGTCAGAAATCCGTGAAGGTGCATCTGCTTGCATCGTCCGGCATTTATGTATCCCCTGAACGGGCAGGACCGATGGAGAAACGGATGTCACCCCATTTCGCGCAGAGGATGGAAAAGGTCGAACCTTCGGCCATCAAGGAACTTCTGGCGCTGGGGGCGGACCCTTCGATCATCTCCTTCGGGGGTGGGTATCCCGATGCCAGCCTCTTTCCCGCCGCCCAGCTTGAACAGGTCTTTCGCGATGTGATCAGCGCGCCCGGCGGCGCCGCGATGCAATACGCCCCCTCGGACGGGTTGCCGCGCCTGCGCGAACAGATCGCAGAGCTGATGCGCGCGGATGGGACCGACTGCCGTCCCGAGGACGTTCTGATCCTGCAAGGATCGCAGCAAGGCCTTGATTTTGCAGCAAAGATGCTGGTCGATCCGGGTGACGTCATCGTGACCGAAGACCCGACTTTCCTGGGTGCGCTGATCGCCTTCAACCCCAGCCAGCCGCGCTATGCCGCCATTCCCATGGATGCCGAGGGTATGCAGATGGATGCGCTCGAGGCGGCTTTGAAGGCCAATCCCCGCGCCCGCATGATCTATACGGTGCCGGACTTTCAGAACCCGACCGGCGTGACCCTGTCGCTGGAGCGCCGCAAGCGGCTGATCGAACTGGCCAACCTGCATGATGTGATCGTGCTGGAAGACACCCCATATCGGCACATACGTTTCGCGCGCGAAACCCTGCCCACGCTGAAATCGCTGGATACCCAGGGCCGGGTGATCCACCTTGGCAGCTTTTCCAAGGTGCTTGTGCCGGGTCTGCGGATCGGCTGGGCCGTCGCCGCGCCGGAATTACTGGACAAGATGGCGCTGCTGAAGGTGGCGGCGGATACCCAGACCTCGACCTTGAACATGGCGGCGACCAGCCTTTTCCTGGATCGATACGATCTGAACGACCATATCGCGATGCTCCGGCGCAGCTACCGGCAGAAGAAAGAGGTGATGCTGGACGCAATCCGTCAGCATTTCCCGCAGGATGTGACCGTAACGGATCCAGAGGGCGGTCTGTTTACCTGGGCGACATTTCCCGAAGGTTTCGACGCCACCGCCTTCATGCGCGATGTGGCGCTGCCGCAGGCGCGGGTGGCCTATGTGCCGGGTGCCACCTTCTTTGCGGTACATGAACAGCCCAACCATGCGCGCATCAACTATTCCGCCCAACCCGAGGATCGGATCCGCGCGGGTATCGCCGCGCTTGGCAAGGCGCTCAAGTCCGCCGAATAGGCTGTTTCGCGGCAGATGGCCTTGACCTGCGCCCAAGACGATCTAATTGGCGCAGGTTTTGCCTTTCCAGAAATCTGTTGCGACTCCTTTCGATAATGTTTACCCAAACCTTGTTCTGGTCCGGTCGGGTATCCGTCCGGTTAAAATGGGAATCCGGTGCGCATCCTCAAGATGCAAGTCCGGAACTGCCCCCGCAACTGTAAGCGGTGAGCGACGCTGAACCACGTCACTGGGGATCAAACCCTGGGAAGACTCAGCCAAGCTTTGACCCGCGAGTCAGGAGACCTGCCAGGATGATCACCCTATCCGGACGCGGGGCGCGTTGTGGATAACGGTTTTTCCGTAGTGGTGGCATTTGCACCGTCTGCGGAGGAGTCTCTCCTTCCAATGACACATACTGGATTTGGACATGCCTTTCGGGGCGTTCACGGAGAACAACATGAGATACCACCTTTCCCTGATGGCAATCCTGCTGGCAGGCACCACCCCCGTTTTCGCGCAGGATGCGCAGGTCATCGAGCTTGATGAAGTCGTGTTTTCGGGCGGCCTGACGCCTTTCGTGGCGGATGCCTTTGGACGTACGGTCAGCGTGATCACATCGGATGACATCGAAGAGCGTGGGCTGCGCAGCGTTCAGGATGCCTTGCGCGCCGTTCCGGGCGTGTCGGTGTCGAGCGTCGGTGCGAATTACACCCAGGTGCGCCTGCGTGGTGGCGAAAGCAACAACGTCGTTATCCTTCTGGATGGGGTCGAGCTTGGCGGTGGCGGCGAGGAATACATCCTGTCCGGGCTCGAGACCGCGAATATCGACCGGATCGAGGTGCTGCGCGGGCCGCAATCCGTGTTCTACGGCTCCAACGCTTCGAGCGGCGTGATCAACATCATCACGCGCAACCCGCAGCAGGGTGTCGAATATGGCGGTGCGGTCGAGGCGGGGAATGGCTATTCGGCTTCTGGCTATGTCTCGCAGCGGACCGAACGCTTGGGTCTGGGTTTGACCTTCAGCCGGCTTGACGACGAGGGTTTCGATGCCTCTGGTGATGGGGGCGAAAAGGATGGTACGCGCCGCACCACGCTGGGTTTGACCGGCGAATGGAAGGCGACCGACGATCTGACGTTCGGTTTCAACATCCGCCGCTCGGATGAAGACTATGACTATGACGTGAACAGCTTTACCGCCACAACGGCGGATGAATACGTGGTGGACGAGCGTGATGCGCTCAGCGAACGCGAGGAAATCACCGCCCGCGTCTATGCCGAATACGAGATGCTTGACGGTCGCCTTTCGCACAAGCTGTCATATGCGCTCAGCCGGTTTGATCAAACGAGCGAGGATGCGGTTCAGGGGACATATGACCTTGATGGTGAGACCCGTACCCTCAAGTACCGGGCCAGCCTGTCCCTGGATGGTCAGCGCGTAGCCGATGCCCAGCACCTGCTGAACCTTCTTGTCGAAGATGTTCGCGAAGAGACATCGACAACCTTCGTGCCCACCACCCGGCGCGAAAGCACGTCGATTGCCCTTGAGTACCGGGCTTTCCTTGATGGCGGTCTGGATATTCAGGCGGGCGTTCGCCACGACATGAATGATACGTTCGAGGATTTCACCGCGTGGAACGTCGGTTTGTCCTGGCGGATACCCGATACCGGGTTGCGGCTGCACGCCTCGGCGGGAACGGGTGTCGTGAACCCGAATTTCTTTGAAAACTTCGGTGGCTCTTTCGGTTACATCTCGAACACGGCACTCAAGCCCGAACAGAACCGTGGTTTCGACATCGGTATCGAGGCCGCATTTCTTGGGGGTCGCGGGCTGATCGATGTTACCTATTTCAACGAAGAGCTGACGGACGCCATTTCGGACACGGCCGGTGTGGCAGGACCGGGTGGCACATGTACGCCAAGCGCTGGCGCCTCTACGACCTGCTACGTGAACCTTGCGGGCAAAAGCCCGCGCGAGGGCGTCGAGGTCAGCGCGTCGTTGCAGGCGACGGAAGATCTGAGCCTGCGTCTTGCCTATACCTATCTTGACGCAAAAACCCCGTCGGGCACGCCTGCGACCCGTCGCCCCGAGCATGAGCTTGGGCTGGGTGCCACACTCAGGACCTTTGGGGGCAAGGGAAGCGTAACTGCGGATCTGCGCCATGTTTCGGGCAGTTTCGACACGCAGTTCTTCGGTGGTTTCACGACCGAGAGATTGCCGGATTTCACCACCGTCAACCTGTCTGCTTCCTATGACCTGACCGAGAACCTGGCGCTGACAGGGCGGGTCGTGAACCTTTTCGACGAAGACTATGCCGAAAGCTGGGGCTATGCCTCGCGCGGCAGAACAATCTATGTCGGCATTCAGGGCAAGTGGTAGGACGTCGTTCATATGCAAGGCCCCCTCGCCGCCCCAATATGGTGGCGCGGGTGGCTTGCGCCCTTCTATTGATGGCAGGTGCGGCGCAGGCCGATGCGCCTGCGCGTGTCGTGTCGATGAACCTGTGCACCGATC
>JANREX010000108.1 GCA_030758115.1 Paracoccaceae bacterium
TAGACGATGCGCTCGGCGGCGGATTTCTTGCCGTCGATCATCAGGTTGTTCATGAACTTCGTCAGAACCCGATCGCCATACTTGGCATCGGGCAGGATTTCGCGTTTTTCAGCGGCGTGACGGCGGGACATCTGTATAGATCCTCTTACTTCGGACGCTTCGCGCCGTACTTCGAACGACGCTGCTTACGGTTCTTGACGCCCTGGGTATCCAGAACACCGCGCAGGATGTGGTAACGGACACCGGGAAGGTCTTTCACACGGCCGCCACGGATCAGAACCACAGAGTGCTCCTGAAGGTTGTGGCTTTCACCAGGGATGTAGCTGATGACCTCAAAGCCGTTGGTCAGGCGCACTTTCGCAACCTTCCGCATGGCCGAGTTCGGTTTCTTCGGCGTCGTCGTGTAAACACGAGTGCAGACACCGCGCTTTTGCGGGCACTGCTCCAGGTGCATCGACTTGGACCGTTTGACTTTGGGCTGCCGCGGTTTGCGGATCAGCTGCTGGATCGTTGGCATTGGGCTTCTTTCCCCGTCTATCAACACATGTGTCTGCGCGGGCATCCCCGCGGGTTAATCTTGAGCACTTTGCGCGTCCACAAAGCACAATCACCGCCATCGTTCCCATTCCGAGGTGAACGACGCGGTGGGTTTCCAGAGGATCGAGGCAGCATTAGCCCGGATCTTGTCCACTACACTTCTGAATTCGGCAGAGGGCGTAGGCCCGGCCGGATGAGGGGCGTATAGGGGGAGTCGCAGGGGTTGTCAACACACCGCCCCCCGCTTGCCGAACATCCTCCGGACCCCTGTCAACCCGGCCTTGAACCTAATGTCCGATGCCGGTCCGCAGGCGCGTTTCGGTGGCGATGCGGCGCTTCAACTGCGCCTCGCGGTACAGCATGAAGACACCGCTTCCCACCACGATCACCGCCCCCAGAAGGGTCAGCGGCGAAGGCCAGTCGCCAAAGACCAGCCAGCCCAGCACAAGCGCCCAGATCAGCCCGGTATAACGGAAGGGGGCCACGAAACTGATCTCGCCCACCCGCATCACCATGACGGAAAAGACATAGCCGAAGACAACCATCACCGCCGCGCCCAGGATCATGCTGCCACGGTGCGGCGTGATCGGCACCCACTCGACCGTCATGCTGACCATGCCGAAGGTGATCAGCAGCGCCAGCGAGGTGATGAAGGTCACCATCATCGAATGGGTCGCACCGGACACGCGCCGGGTGACCAGATCGCGCACCGTCACGAAAGCCACCGCGATCAGCGCATAGACCGAGAAGATGTTGAACCCTTCGGTCCCCGGCCGCACGATCAGCAGCACGCCGCAAAGCCCGACAAGGATCGCGGTCATGCGCCGCCAACCCAGTGGTTCGCTGAAGAACAGGGCCGCGGCCAGCGTCACCACAAGCGGAAGCGACTGCAGGATCGCGCTGACATTGGCCAATGGCATATTGTAAAGCGCCGTCAGGAAGAAATAGGCCGAACCGACTTCGGCCAATGCCCGGATGACGATCAGCAAACGGTCCCGTGGCGGAATGCGCAGGTGCAGAGCACCGAGGTAAAGGGCCATCGCACCGATCGCGACGGTCGTGAAGATGCTGCGCAGAAAGATCAGCTGGAACAGCGGCATGTCCCCGGCCAGCGTCTTCATGAAGGTATCGTTCAGTGTGAAGGCGGCCATGCTCGCCATCATCAGAAGCGCGCCGCGTGTGTTGTCTGTCAGCATCGGCTTGCTCCGGAACCTCGCCCGCCGACGTTATCCGCACGCGCGGCAGCCGCAAGGGTCCGGCATGAAAAAACCCCCGCCAAGGCGGGGGTTTTCCTGTCGTCTAGCCGAGGGGATTATTCGTCCCGGCTTTCCGGCGTTTCCACCAGCGTGTCGAACTCGTCGCCACCGATGACGTCATCAACCGGTGCGGCCAGTGCGGCGGCCGCTTCGGCCTCCTCGCGGCGCGCTTCGATCACGACGTTGTCACGCTCGGCCGCGATGCGGCGCACGCGGGCGGTGGCACCACCTGTCCCTGCCGGGATCAGACGGCCGACGATCACGTTCTCCTTCAGGCCGACCAGCTTGTCACGCTTGCCCTGGACCGAGGCTTCGGTCAGGACGCGCGTGGTTTCCTGGAAGGACGCCGCCGAGATGAAGCTGCGGGTCTGCAGCGACGCCTTGGTGATCCCCAGAAGGATCGGCGCACCCGTTGCCGGACGACCGCCCTTGGCCATGATCTTCTCGTTCACGGCGTCGAACTCGGCCTTGTCCAGGTGCTCACCCTTCAGCAGCGTGGTATCGCCGCTTTCGTCGATCTCCCACTTCTGGAGCATCTGGCGCACGATGACTTCGATGTGCTTGTCGTTGATCTTCACACCCTGCAGGCGATAGACGTCCTGCACCTCGTCGATCATGTAATCGGCCAGCGCCTCGACACCCATGATCGCAAGGATGTCATGCGGTGCAGGGTTGCCATCCATGATGTAGTCACCCTTCTGCACGAAGTCGCCTTCCTGCACCGGGATGTGCTTGCCTTTCGGCACCATGTATTCGACCGGCTCCATGCCATCGACCGAAGGCTCGATCGTGATGCGGCGCTTGTTCTTGTAGTCCTTGCCAAAGCGCACGTAGCCATCGATTTCGGCGATGATCGCGTGATCCTTGGGACGACGGGCTTCGAACAGTTCCGCCACGCGGGGAAGACCCCCGGTGATGTCCTTGGTCTTGGCGCCTTCGCGCGGAATACGTGCCACCACGTCACCGGCACTGATGTCCTGCCCTTCTTCGACGGACAGGATCGCGTCCACCGACATCGGATAGGTCACGGGGTTGCCGGCTTCGTTGCGCACAGGCTCGCCATCCGTATCGACCAGGATGATCTCGGGCTTCAGCTCGTTGCCCTTGGGGGCCGCGCGCCAGTCCATCACGATCTTCTGGGTCATGCCGGTGGCATCGTCGGTCTCGTCGCGGACGGCGATACCCGACACCAGGTCGACATATTTCACCTGGCCCGATTTCTCGGCGATGATCGGCAGGGTGTAGGGATCCCATTCGAACAGCTTGTCGCCACGTGCAACCTTGGCGCCTTCCTTGACGAACAGCTTCGAGCCATAGCCCAGCTTGTGGCTGGCACGCTCTTCACCGCTTTCGTCACGGATGATCAGCTTCATGTTCCGGCCCATGACCAGCGTCTCGCCATTCGAGTTCTCGATGGTCGAGGCGTTTTCATAGGTCACGGTCCCGGCCTGGCTTGCTTCCAGGAAGGACTGCTGACCACCCTGGGCCACGCCGCCGATGTGGAAGGTCCGCATCGTCAGCTGTGTACCGGGCTCACCGATCGACTGCGCCGCGATGATGCCGACGGCTTCACCGACGTTCACCATGGTGCCGCGCGCCAGGTCACGACCATAGCAGGTGGCGCAGACGCCATCTTCGGCCTCACAGGTCAGCGGGCTGCGGATGCGGGCAGACTGCAGGCTGGACACTTCGATCAGGTCGGCCATGCGCTCGTCGATCAGAACGCCACGGGCCACCATCACCTCGCCGGTGGCGGGGTTGACCAGATCCTCGGCGGCGACACGGCCCAGCACACGCTCGGCCAGCGAGGATACGACCTCACCGTCGTTCACTGCCGCTTCGGCCGTGATCGCGCGGTCCGTTCCGCAATTCTGCTGACGCACGATGCAGTCCTGCGCCACGTCCACCAGGCGGCGGGTCAGGTAACCCGAGTTGGCGGTTTTCAGCGCGGTGTCCGACAGACCTTTCCGCGCGCCGTGGGTCGAGTTGAAGTATTCAAGAACGGTCAGACCTTCCTTGAAGTTCGAGATGATCGGCGTCTCGATGATGTCGCCGTTCGGCTTGGCCATCAGGCCGCGCATCCCGCCCAGCTGCTTCATCTGCGTCACCGAACCACGGGCACCGGAGTGCGCCATCATGTAGACCGAGTTCGGTTCCAGTTCCGCGCCATTTTCATCGCGCTTGCTGGCCGAGATCGTGCCCATCATGGCCTCGGTGACCTTGTCGTTACACTTCGACCAGGCATCCACGACCTTGTTGTACTTCTCACCCTGGGTGATCAGACCATCCATGTATTGCTGTTCGAAATCCTTGACCTGGTCACGGGTCTGATCAACGATCGTCCACTTGTTGTCCGGCACGACCATGTCGTCCTTGCCGAAGGAAATCCCGGCCTTGAACGCTTCACGGAAGCCCATGGTCATGATCTGGTCACAGAAGATGACCGACTCTTTCTGACCGCAGTAGCGGTAGACGGTGTCGATGACCTGCTGCACTTCCTTCTTGCGCAGAAGCCGGTTGACCAGTTCGAAAGGCGCCTTTGCGTTCATCGGCAGAAGCGCGCCAAGGCGCACACGGCCCGGCGTGGTTTCGAACCGCTTGACGACCTCGTTGCCTTCCTCGTCGATCTGGGTGACGCGCGCGGTGATCTTGGCATGCAGGTGCACGACACCGGCATCCAGCGCGTGCTGGACTTCGTCGATCGAGGCAAAGGACATGCCCTCGCCCTTCATGCCTTCGCGCATGATCGTGGTGTAGTAGAGGCCAAGGATCATATCCTGCGACGGCACGATGATCGGCGCGCCGTTGGCAGGCGACAGCACGTTGTTCGTGGACATCATCAGAACGCGGGCTTCCAGCTGGGCCTCAAGGCTCAGCGGAACGTGCACGGCCATCTGGTCACCGTCAAAGTCGGCGTTGAACGCCGAACAGACCAGCGGATGCAGCTGGATCGCCTTGCCTTCGATCAGGATCGGCTCGAAGGCCTGGAAACCCAGGCGGTGCAGCGTCGGCGCGCGGTTCAGCATCACGGGATGCTCGCGGATCACCTCGTCCAGGATATCCCACACCTCGGGACGTTCCTTTTCCACCAGCTTCTTCGCCTGCTTGACGGTCGAGGACAGACCCTTCGCTTCAAGGCGCGAATAGATGAAGGGCTTGAACAGCTCCAGCGCCATCTTCTTGGGCAGGCCGCACTGATGCAGCTTGAGTTCCGGACCGGTCACGATGACCGAACGGCCCGAGAAGTCGACGCGCTTGCCCAGAAGGTTCTGGCGGAAGCGGCCCTGCTTGCCCTTGAGCATGTCCGACAGCGATTTCAGCGGACGCTTGTTGGCGCCGGTGATCACGCGGCCACGACGGCCGTTGTCGAACAGCGCATCGACGGATTCCTGAAGCATCCGCTTTTCGTTGCGCACGATGATGTCGGGCGCGCGCAGTTCGATCAGGCGCTTCAGACGGTTGTTCCGGTTGATCACGCGACGATAGAGATCGTTCAGATCGGAGGTCGCGAAACGGCCGCCATCCAGCGGCACCAGCGGACGCAGTTCCGGCGGAATGACCGGGATCACGGTCAGCACCATCCACTCGGGACGGTTGCCGGATTCGAGGAAGGATTCCACGACCTTCAGCCGCTTGATGATCTTCTTGGGCTTCAGCTCGCCAGTGGCTTCCTTCAGCTCGGCGCGCAGGGTCTCTGCTTCCTGCTCAAGGTCGATGGCGGCCAGCATCTCGCGGATCGCCTCGGCGCCGATATTGGCGGTGAAGGCGTCGGCACCATACTGGTCCTGCGCATCCATGAACTCTTCTTCGGTCAGCATCTGGCCATAGGTCAGATCGGTCAGACCGG
The DNA here is from genome assembly GCA_030758115.1 of Paracoccaceae bacterium. GTDB lineage: Bacteria > Pseudomonadota > Alphaproteobacteria > Rhodobacterales > Rhodobacteraceae > Seohaeicola. The sequence continues at coordinate 5,641 of JANREX010000108.1, forward strand.
GTTCGATCACCACGTAGTTCTCGAAATAGAGAACCCGCTCAAGATCGCGCAGGGTCATGTCCAGCATCAGGCCGATGCGGCTGGGCAGCGACTTGAGGAACCAGATATGCGCCACCGGCGAGGCCAGTTCGATATGGCCCATCCGCTCGCGGCGGACTTTCTGCAGGGTGACTTCCACGCCGCACTTTTCGCAGACGACGCCGCGATATTTCATGCGCTTGTACTTGCCGCAAAGGCATTCGTAATCCTTGATCGGGCCAAAGATACGCGCGCAGAACAGACCGTCACGCTCGGGCTTGAACGTGCGGTAGTTGATGGTTTCGGGCTTCTTGATCTCGCCATAGGACCAAGACAGGATACGCTCGGGCGATGCCAGCGATACCTTGATCTCGTCGAAGGTCTTGACCGGGGCAACCGGGTTGAACGGGTTGTTCGTGAGTTCCTGGTTCATTTTCAAATCCTTGATTTGGGGCAAAGGCAGAGGGGTCGAAGGGGCGCGCGACCCTTGCCGCGCGCCGCCCTGATCACTCGTCCTCGGCGTCCAGGAGTTCCATGTTCAGGCCAAGGCCGCGCACTTCTTTCACCAGAACGTTGAACGACTCGGGCACACCGGCCTCGAAGTTGTCTTCGCCCTTGACGATCGACTCGTACACCTTGGTCCGGCCTGCCACGTCGTCCGACTTGACGGTCAGCATTTCCTGCAGCGTGTAGGCGGCACCGTAAGCTTCCAGTGCCCAGACCTCCATCTCACCCAGACGCTGACCACCGAACTGGGCCTTACCGCCCAGCGGCTGCTGCGTGACAAGGCTGTAGGGCCCGGTCGAACGTGCGTGGATCTTTTCGTCCACCAGGTGATGCAGCTTCAGCAGGTACTTGATGCCGACGGTCACAGGGCGGATGAACTGCTCGCCCGTGCGCCCGTCGAACAGGATCGACTGGCCGGAGGTGTCGAACCCTGCGCGCTTGAGCGCATCGTTCACATCCGCCTCTTTCGCACCGTCGAAGACCGGCGTTGCGATCGGCACACCCTTGGTGATGGTGCTTGCCGCCTCGACCAGCTGATCCTCGTCCATGCCTTCGATGCCTTCGTCATAGACATCGTCGCCATAGGCCTGACGCATCGCATCGCGCACCGGGGTCAGATCACCCGACCGGCGGTATTCCTGCAGCGCATCGTCCACCCGCAGACCCAGCGTACGCGACGCCCAGCCCATGTGGGTTTCAAGGATCTGACCGACGTTCATGCGCGAGGGCACGCCCAGCGGGTTCAGACAGATGTCGACCGGCGTACCGTCGGCCAGGAAGGGCATGTCTTCCATCGGGATGACCTTGGACACAACACCCTTGTTGCCGTGACGGCCGGCCATCTTGTCGCCCGGCTGCAGCTTGCGCTTCACCGCGACGAAGACCTTGACCATCTTCATCACGCCCGGAGGCAGATCGTCGCCGCGACGGACCTTTTCAACCTTGTCCTCGAAACGCGCATCAAGGGTACGCTTCTGCACTTCGTACTGTGCGTTCAGCGCTTCCATGATCTGGGCATCGGCCTCGTTCTCAAGCGCCAGCTGCCACCACTGGCCACGGCTCAGCGTGGACAGCAGCTCGTCGTCGATGACCGAGTTCGGCTTGACGCCTTTGGGGCCCTTCACCGCCACCTTGCCCAGGATCATGTCCTTGAGGCGGGCGTAGATGTTGCGGTCCAGGATCGCCAGCTCGTCGTCGCGGTCACGCGCCAGACGTTCGACTTCCTCACGCTCGATCTGCAGCGCGCGTTCGTCTTTTTCCACACCATGGCGGTTGAAGACGCGCACTTCCACGACCGTGCCGAAATCGCCGGGCTTCACACGCAGCGAAGTATCGCGCACGTCCGATGCCTTTTCGCCGAAGATGGCGCGCAGCAGCTTTTCTTCCGGGGTCATCGGGCTTTCGCCCTTGGGCGTGATCTTGCCCACCAGAATATCGCCCGGCTCCACATCGGCACCGATATAGACGATGCCCGCCTCGTCGAGGTTGCGCAGGGCTTCCTCGCCGACGTTCGGGATGTCGCGCGTGATCTCTTCCGGCCCAAGCTTGGTGTCACGGGCGGCGACTTCGAATTCCTCGATATGGATCGAGGTGAAGACGTCGTCACGCGCGATCCGCTCGGAAATCAGGATCGAGTCTTCGTAGTTGTAGCCGTTCCAGGGCATGAACGCGACGATGACGTTCCGGCCAACGGCCAGTTCGCCCATGTCGGTGCAGGGACCGTCGGCGATCACCTCGCCCTTGGCCACCACATCGCCCACCTTCACCAGCGGACGCTGGTTGATGCAGGAGTTCTGGTTCGACCGCTGGAACTTGCGCATGCGGTAGATGTCCACGCCTGCGTCGCCCAGTTCCAGGTCTTCCGTGGCGCGCACAACGATACGCATCGCGTCAACCTGGTCGATCACACCGGCGCGGCGCGCCATGATCGCAGCACCGGAATCGCGGGCCACGATGCCTTCGATCCCCGTACCGACCAGCGGTGCCTCGGTCTGCACCAAGGGCAGCGCCTGACGCATCATGTTCGAACCCATGAGAGCGCGGTTGGCGTCGTCGTTTTCCAGGAACGGAATCAGCGAGGCCGCAACCGACACCAGCTGCTTGGGGCTGACGTCGATCAGGTCCACCTGCTCGCGCGGGGCCAGCGTGTAGTCGCCCGACTGGCGGGTGGTGACCAATTCGTTGACCAGATTGCCATCGGCATCCAGCGTCGCGTTGGCCTGCGCCACGGTGTGGCGCATTTCCTCGGTCGCGGACAGGTACACGACCTCGTCCGTCACCTTGCCTTCTTTCACAAGACGGTAGGGTGTTTCGATGAAGCCGTACTTGTTCACCCGCGCATAGGTCGCAAGGCTGTTGATCAGACCAATGTTCTGACCTTCGGGCGTTTCAATCGGGCACATCCGGCCATAGTGGGTCGGGTGCACGTCGCGGACTTCAAAGCCCGCGCGCTCGCGGGTCAGACCGCCCGGCCCAAGGGCCGACAGGCGGCGCTTGTGCGTCACTTCGGACAGCGGGTTGGTCTGGTCCATGAACTGCGACAGCTGGCTGGAGCCGAAGAATTCGCGCACGGCAGCGGCTGCCGGCTTGGCGTTGATCAGATCCTGCGGCATCACCGTGTCGATCTCGACCGAGGACATGCGCTCCTTGATGGCGCGCTCCATCCGCAGCAGACCGACGCGGTACTGGTTCTCCATCAACTCGCCGACCGAACGGACACGGCGGTTACCAAGGTGGTCGATATCGTCGATATCGCCCTTGCCGTCGCGCAGTTCGCACAGCGCCTTGATGCAGGCCACGATATCTTCGCGGCGCAGGGTGCGCATCGTGTCCGCGGCATCCAGATCCAGGCGCATGTTCATCTTCACGCGACCCACGGCGGACAGGTCATACCGATCCGCATCGAAGAACAGCGTGTCGAACAGCGCGCTTGCGGCCTCGACCGTGGGCGGCTCGCCCGGGCGCATCACGCGGTAGATATCCATCAGCGCGCCTTCGCGGCCGATGTTCTTGTCTGCCACCATGGTGTTGCGGATGTAGGGACCGACATTGATGTTGTCGATGTCCAGAACCGGGATGTCGGAGATACCCGCATCCATCAGTTCCTTCAGCGAACCACCGGTGATTTCGCCGTCCTTGTCGCGGGTCAGCGTCAGCTCGTCGCCAGCCTCGACATAGATCGCGCCGGTTTCTTCGTTGATGATGTCCTTGGCGACGAACTTGCCCAGAATATTCTCGAAAGGCACCAGAAGCTGGGTCACCTTTCCTTCGTCTTTCAGCTGCTTCACCGCGCGCGGGGTGATCTTCTTGCCCGCCTCGGCGATCACTTCGCCCGTGGCGGCATCGACCAGGTCAAAAGTCGGACGCGTGCCGCGCACGCGATCGGGGAAGAACTTGGTCACCCAGCCCTGCCCGGCACCCTTGGTCTTGGACAGCTTGTACTGAACGGTATCGTAATACGCGTCCATGATCGTTTCCTGGTCCATGCCCAGGGCATAGAGCAGCGTGGTCACCGGCAATTTGCGGCGACGGTCGATCCGCGCGAACACGATATCCTTGGCGTCGAATTCGAAATCCAGCCAGGACCCGCGATAGGGAATGATGCGGCAGGCGAACAGCAACTTGCCCGAGCTGTGCGTCTTGCCCTTGTCGTGATCGAAGAACACGCCCGGCGAGCGGTGCATCTGGGACACGATGACCCGCTCGGTCCCGTTCACCACGAAGGTGCCGTTGGGCGTCATCAGGGGCATGTCGCCCATGAACACGTCCTGTTCCTTGATGTCCTTGACCGACTTCGCGCCAGTATCCTCGTCGACATCGAACACGATCAGACGCAGCGTAACCTTGAGCGGCGCGGCATAGGTCATGTCACGCTGCATGCATTCATCAACGTCGTATTTCGGCTTTTCCAGCTCGTATTTCACGAATTCCAGAACGCTGGATTCGTTGAAATCCTTGATCGGGAAGACGGACTGGAACACGCCCATGATCCCTTCGCCGTCAGCAGGCTGCAGGCCGCTGCCAGAGTTCAGGAACAGGTCATACGAGGATTTCTGCACCTCGATCAGGTTCGGCATTTCCAGCACTTCGCGGATCTTGCCGTAATATCTGCGCAAACGTTTCTGGCCGAGGAAGGTCTGAGCCATGGTCGATGTCACCTTTCGTTTCTCTCCGGTCACGCAGGTCGTCGGGCCACGACAGCGCACCTCTTTGAAACAGGACTGTTCTGATCAATTCGCGGCCCCTGTCCCACCAGAGGCCTCCCGATCCTTGAACCGCACCTTGGAAAAGACTTCCGTGAAAGTCCTTTCCGAGACGGGTTAGGCTGGGCCCGGAAAATCCGGACCCAGCCAAATCAGTTCTCCGGGTTTCCCCGGAACCGATTACTTCAGCTCGACGGTGGCGCCAGCTGCTTCCAGCTTTGCCTTGATGTCGTCGGCTTCGGCTTTCGAGACTTGCTCTTTCACAGCCTTGCCGCCTGCATCGACCAGGTCCTTGGCTTCTTTCAGGCCCAGACCGGTGATGGCGCGGACTTCCTTGATCACGTTGATCTTGGAAGCGCCGGCATCTTTCAGGATGACGTCGAATTCGGTCTGCTCTTCAGCAGCTTCGGCAGCGCCACCAGCGGCGGGGCCAGCCATCATCACTGCGCCGCCGGCGGCGGGCTCGATGCCGTACTCATCCTTCAGGATGGTTTTCAGTTCTTGTGCTTCGAGAAGCGTCAGACCAACGATCTCTTCTGCCAGTTTCTTCAGATCAGCCATTTTACTGTTTCCGTTCGTTTAAGATGTGTTCCAACGTGCAGGGTTTTCCACACGCAGATCAAAGGTTGCTCACGCAGCCGCCTTGTCCTCGATCGTGGACAGGATGGACGCGATATTCGAAGCAGGCGCACCAATCGCACCGGCGATGTTCGCAGCGGGTGCCGCAATGCAGCCCACGATCGAAGCGATAAGCTCCTCGCGCGACGGCATTTTCGACACGGCTTCGACACCGGCCCGGTCCAGAGCCGTGCTGCCCATAGCCCCGCCAAGGATTTCAAACTTCTTGTTGTCCTTGGCGAAGTCCTCGGCCACCTTGGCTGCTGCCACGGGGTCCTCGGAATAGGTCAGTACGGTCATGCCCGTCAGAAGATTGGCGATGCTTTCGCAAGGCTTCCCTTCAAGGGCGATCTTGGCGAGCTTGTTCTTGGCGACGCGGACGGACCCACCCACTTTGCGCATACGCGCGCGCAGGTCCTGCATCTCGGCAACCGTGAGACCTGCGTAATGGGCTACGACCACAACGCCAGAGCTTTCAAAGATCTGGCCGAGTTCCTCGACCACTTTCTCTTTTTGTGCTCTATCCACAGTTTCACTCCAAATTTGGGGGTCTCCCCCCGGCTCAGTTTAGCCCCCTGCGAACAAGGGGCGTTCGGGTCCAATTTCAGGGTCCCGAGGCCAGATCTACCCGAGGGATCACACCCAACGGTCAGGTTGTCTCGTTCCCCATCTCGGGAAGGATTTATTCAGGCGCTTGCCTGAACCCTCCGTCTCGGACAGGACAGGGCCGATCAAGGCCCCGCCATTCGACCCCGGGCCAGGCCCGGGGCGGAATTCTTATTCGGCGCTTGCCGAGGCCAGATCGACCGACACGCCGGGGCCCATCGTCGACGACAGCGACACCTTGCGCAGATAGGCGCCCTTGGCACCCGTCGGCTTGGCGCGCGACACCGCACCCACGAAGGCGCGGATGTTTTCGACCAGCTTCGCATCGTCAAAGGACACCTTGCCGACACCTGCGTGCACGACACCGGCCTTCTCGACCTTGAACTGCACTTCACCGCCCTTGGCAGCCTGCACAGCGGTGGCGACATCCATCGTCACCGTGCCGACCTTGGGGTTCGGCATCAGGTTGCGCGGACCCAGCACCTTGCCCAGACGGCCGACGACCGGCATCATGTCAGGGGTTGCGATGCAGCGGTCGAAGTCGATCTTGCCGGACAGGATGGTTTCCATCAGGTCCTCTGCGCCAACGATGTCGGCGCCTGCGGCGGTGGCTTCGTCAGCCTTGGCACCACGGGCGAACACGGCGACGCGCACGTCCTTGCCGGTGCCGTTCGGCAGACCGACAACGCCACGCACCATCTGGTCGGCGTGACGCGGGTCGACACCCAGGTTCATCGCGATCTCGACGGTTTCGTCGAACTTGGCCGAGGCATTCGCCTTGATCAGCGCGACGGCGTCTTCAACGCTCAGGTTTTCCTTGCCGGCAACGGCTTCACGCGCGGCGCGGGTACGTTTTCCAAACTTCGCCATTACTTCACCTCGATGCCCATGGAGCGGGCAGAGCCCAGGATGATCTGCATTGCGCCTTCGATGTCGTTGGCGTTCAGATCGACCATCTTCGCTTCGGCGATTTCCTTCACCTGGGCGACGGTCACGGTGCCGGCGGTGGTGCGGCCGGGGGTCTTGGACCCGGACTGAACCTTGGCGGCCTTCTTCAGATAGTAAGACGCGGGCGGCGTCTTGATGTCCATCGTGAAGGACTTGTCCTGGTAGTAGGAAATCACGACCGGGGTCGGGGCGCCAGGCTCCATGTCCGCGGTCTTGGCGTTGAACGCCTTGCAGAATTCCATGATGTTGATGCCGCGCTGACCCA
>JANREX010000109.1 GCA_030758115.1 Paracoccaceae bacterium
TAGCCGATGGTGCTCAGCCATTTCTGGTCGGGGCCGACCAGCAGGGCGAGGTCCTTGGTCATGAAACCGTCCTCGACCGTCTGCACGGTCACGCGCTCCAGCGTTTCGGCGAAGCGGGCCAGTTCGGCGTTGCCGTCCAGTTTCGCGCGGTGCTTCAGACCACCGGTCCAGGCAAAGATCGACGCGATCGAGTTGGTCGAGGTTTCCTTGCCCTGCTGGTGCTGGCGGTAGTGGCGCGTCACGGTGCCGTGGGCGGCTTCGGCCTCGACCGTCTGTCCATCGGGGGTCATCAGCACGGATGTCATCAGACCCAGCGAGCCGAAGCCCTGCGCCACGGTATCCGACTGCACGTCGCCATCGTAGTTCTTGCAGGCCCAGACATAGCCGCCCGACCATTTCATCGCGGATGCGACCATGTCGTCGATCAGGCGGTGCTCATAGGTGATGCCGGCGGCCTTGAACTTGTCGGCGAATTCCTCGTCGAAGACCTGCTGGAACAGGTCCTTGAAGCGGCCGTCATAGGCCTTGAGGATCGTGTTCTTGGTCGACAGGTAGACCGGCCAGCCCTTGACCAGGCCATAGTTCATCGAGGCGCGCGCGAAGTCGATGATCGACTGGTCGAGGTTGTACATCGCCATGGTCACACCGGCGCCGGGGGCGTCGAAGACGTCACGCTCGATCACGGTGCCATCCTCGCCCACGAACTTGATCGTCAGCTTGCCCGCGCCCGGAAAGCGGAAATCGGTGGCGCGGTACTGGTCGCCAAAGGCATGGCGGCCCACCACGATGGGCTGGGTCCAGCCCGGCACAAGGCGCGGCACGTTCTGGCAGATGATCGGCTCGCGGAAGATCACGCCGCCCAGGATGTTGCGGATCGTGCCGTTGGGCGATTTCCACATCTGCTTGAGGCCGAATTCCTCGACCCGCTGCTCGTCGGGGGTGATGGTCGCGCATTTGACGCCGACGCCGTATTTCTTGATCGCATGGGCGGCATCGATGGTGATCTGGTCATCGGTGCGGTCACGCTCTTCGATGCCGAGGTCGTAATATTTCAGGTCGATGTCCAGATAGGGCAGGATCAGCTTCTGCTTGATGAAATCCCAGATGATGCGGGTCATCTCGTCGCCGTCGAGTTCGACGACAGGGTTGGCTACCTTGATCTTGGTCATGTGGGATATCCCCTTTTTCTGGTGAATCGGCTCTCGCGCCGGGTCATAGCGCAAAGCGGGCCATCTGCAAAGACGGTATGCGACTGTATACAGAAATTATTTGGCCGGATCCATCGGGCCGAAGCGTCTTTTGCGTCGCTCGATCCGCCCGAGGCGCCAGAGCAGCCCGAAGGCCACGGCCGATGCCCCGCCGACGCCCAGCGACATGGGCAGGGGGGTGCCGTTGAAGGCCAGCGCGATGGGGGCCGCGATCAGCGCGCCCGCGATGGTTGCGATGGCGCCGATCACGCTGGCCGCCGTGCCGGCGATATGGGCCATGGGTTCCATCGCGATGGCGTTCAGGTTGCCCACGGTCAGCCCCGACTGGAACAGCACGGTGCATTGCCAGACCAGGTAGACCGCCAGCATCGCATCCCCGCGCAGGCCCGCCAGCCAGCACAGGGTCATGGCGGCCGACAGGATCACCTGTCCGCCAAAGGCCGCCATGGCCAGCCGCTGCATCCCCAGCCGCATCACCAGCGCCGCGTTGATGATCGAGGCGCTGCCCGAGATGAGCGCCATGCCCGCGAACCACAGCGGGAATTCCGCGCCCCGGTCGAACACCTGGTCAAAGACGGGCTGGATCAGGCTGATCGAGGTGAAAAGCAGCACATAGCCCATGGTCTGCGCCATGATCGACAGGCGCACGACCGGATGGGTCAGCACCTCGCGCACGGCGCTGGCGATGGCGGGCAGGCGCATCGGGCGGCGGGCGGCGGGGGGCAGGGATTCCGGCAGGCGCAGCGCCAGCCAGAGCGTGGCGATCCCGGCGAAGATGACGAAGGCCCCGAACATCGCGCGCCAGCCCGCGGCGGCGATGATCCAGCTGCCGACAAGCGGGGCGATTGCGGGGACCAGCATGAAGACCATCATCACGAAGGACAGGATCCGCGCCATCTCGCGCCCGCCGTAAAGGTCGCGCACGATGGCCATGCCCACAACCCGCGGGCCGGCGGCCCCTACGCCCTGCAGCACCCGCGCCAGCAGCAGCCATTCCAGCGAGGGGGCCGCCCATGCCAGCGCCGCGCCGAGGATATAGAGTGCGGTTCCCCCGATGATCATGGGTTTGCGCCCCAGCGCATCCGACATCGGCCCGGCAAACAGCGTGGCCGCGCCCATGCCCAGGACAAAGGCGATCACGATCAACTGGGCGCGGTTCGGCGCCTCCGGGCTGAGTTCGGCCCCGATCCGGGGCAGGGCGGGAAGCATCGCATCGATGGAGAAGGCGATGATGGCGAAAAGCATCGCGATCAATGCGATGAATTCCGCCCGGGAGGGCATCTTCTTCAGGCCCGAACGGGGCAGGTCACTGGCACCGGGCACGTCCATGCCTCTGTCAATCCGCACCATCCGGGTCGTCGGGGGATTGGGACATGATCTCGTCGATCACCTTCAGCCAGACCTCGGTGGGCTGGGCGCCGGGCACGGCGTGCTTGCCGGCCACGATGAAGGTGGGCACGGCGTTCACGCCCATGTCGCGCGCCGCCTTGTCGCGGGCACGGATATCGTCCGTGTCGGCGGGGCTGTCCAGGAGCTTGCGGATCACGGCGGCATCCAGACCGGCGCTGTCGGCGATATCGGCCAGTACGTCGCGGTCGCCGATATCGCGGCCTTCCTGGAAATAGGCCCGCATCAGCGATGAGACGACACGGTGCTGCGCGCCCTCGATCCCGGCCCAATGGATCAGGCGATGGGCATCCAGCGTGTTGGGTGTGCGGGCGATGCCTTCGAAATTGATCTCGATCCCCGCCGCTTCGGCGCTCTGGGCAATGCGTGCATAGATCTGCACGGCGCGTTCCTTGCCGCCGAACTTCTCTTCCAGATAGGCGCGCCGGTCCATGCCCTCATGGGGCATGTCGGGGTTCAGCTGGAAGGGATGCCATTCGATCACGAAAGGATGATCGGGGCGGGCTTCGAGCGCGCGTTCCAGTTGCGCCTTGCCGATCAGGCACCAGGGGCAGATGGGATCGGACAGGATATCAAGCTTGACCATGGCGGGCCTCGTATATCGGTTTCAGGGCGCGGCGCAGGATCTTGCCATTGGCCCCGGAGGGCAGCGCGTCAAGGCGGATGTATACCCTTGGTTGTTTGTATCGGGCAAGCCGTTCATTGGCGAAGGCTTTCAGCTCTGCCTCATCGACCGGATCGCCCACGTAGAAGGCGGCGATGATGCGGGCATCCTCCTTGACCGCGATGTCGGTCACGCCCACCTCGCGGATCGCCGGATGCGCCAGCAACGCCGCCTCGACCTCGAGCGGCGAGACACGGTAGCCGCCCGCGTTCATCATGTCATCGGCGCGGCCCAGATAGGTGATCTGGCCATCCGCATCCATCATGCCCTGATCGCCGGTCAGGAACCAGTCACCCTGCATCCGGGCGGCCGTGTCCTCGGGGGCGCCCAGATAGCCCAGCATCAGGCCGGGATCGCTGCGCGCCACGGCGATCGTGCCTTCCGCGCCCAGGCTCACCGGACCATCGGGGCCCAGGATCGCCACGCGCCGCCCGTCCTGCGGCCGGCCCAGCGTGCCGGGTGTCGCCGGGTGATCGGGGCTGCCGGAAATGAAGGTGGAGCATTCCGACATGCCGTAAGCCTCGAAAATCGGGGTGCCGGTCGCATCGTTCCAGTGCTGGCGCACACGGTCCGACAGCTTTTCGCCCGCGGCAAGCCCGTGGCGCAGGGCAGGCAGGTGCATCCTTGCATGATGGCTCAGGATCTTGCGATAGACGCCGGGGGCTGCGGCAAAGATCGTGGCCCCGTGATCCGCCAGAAGCTGCGGCAGCGCCTCGATCGCGACGCCCTCGGCGGGGATCAGCGCGGTCGCCCCCACGGACCAGGGATCCATCAGCCCGGTCCCCAGCGTATAGGTCCAGTTGAAGGCACCGGCATGCAGCAGCCGGTCCGCGGCGGTCAGACCGTACCAGCCCTGATGCATCATCTGGCGCGCCCAGATGGCACGATGCGCATGCATCACCGCCCGTGGAACGCCCGATGTGCCGGAGGTATAGATGATATAGGCCATGCGGTCGGGCGCGCCCATCGCATAGGGGGCCGGGGCCAGATCGCGCATTGCGGCAAGGGCGGCGGTGTCGATGACCGGCAGGCCGGTATCCTCGGGACAGGCCACGCGCGGATCGCGCAGGATGGCTGCGGGCGACAGTTGCGCCACCATCCTGGTCACTTCCGGCGCGGTCAGCTGCGATGAGGTGGGCACCGGCACCAGCCCCACGGCGATCGCTCCCAGGTAGGCCAGCGGGAAGTCCACCGTATTGCCCAGCCGCATCAGCAGGATGTCGCCGGGCCGAAATCCCGCCGCCAGAAGCCCCGCGCCGGTGCCGCGCACCGCAGCGGCCAGGCGCGCATAGGTCCAGTCATCGGCGCCATCCGCCGAGATGACCGAAAGGGCCACCTTCGCGGGCAGATCGTCCGCATGGCGCAGCACATGCGCCGCAAGGTTGAAGGGGCGGGGGCAGGGGGCGGAACCGCCATGATCGAATATCGCAAGCATGCGCACTTGCTAGGCCTGCGCCGCGCCAGTTGCAAGACAAACACCGCCGCCCTATACCGCTGCGCATGAGCGAGCATGATCCAAGGTCCCTGATCCGCATCGCCCGCGCCGATGGTGGCGCGGCTATGGCCGAGCCGCTGGATCTTGGCCAGCGCGTGCGGGGGCTGCGCAAGGATCTTGGCCTGACGCTGGAACAGGCCGCGCGGCAGGCGGGGCTGGCGCGATCCACCCTCTCCAAGATCGAAAACGGCCAGATGTCGCCCACCTACGAGGCGCTCAAGAAGCTGGCGACGGGGCTGGACATCTCGGTGCCGCAACTGTTCACGCCGCCCGCGCCGGGGCAGGTGACGGGGCGGCGCGTGGTCACACGCGCGGGCGAAGGCGCCCGCCACGCAACCACGACCTATGAGCATGAGCTTCTGGCCGAAGGGCTGACGCGCAAGCAGATGCTGCCCTATCGCGCCCGCGTCCGCGCCCGCCGGATGGAGGAGTTCGACGGCTGGGTGCGCCATGACGGCGAGGAATTTCTCTATGTGCTGACCGGCGTGATCCGGCTTTACACGGAGTTTTACGAGCCGGTCGAAATGCGGCGCGGCGACAGCGCCTATTACGACGGCACGATGGGGCACAACGTGGTCTCGGTCAGCCCCGAGGATGCAACGATCCTCTGGGTGACCTCACTGGTCTGACAGGCGCGACCCGGGCAGGCGTGGCGCTTGTGTGACCGCAGGCGTGCCGCGATCCGCGCAAGCCTGGCTCAGAACCAGCCCCGCACCGTGCGCGCCCCGCCCGAGATGTCCTGCCCGATCCCGTCGACCGTGGCGCATCCCGCCAGAACGGCCAGGCAGCCCAGGCCCAGGGCAATCACTGCAAGTTTCTTCACTTCGCTCACTCCTCATACCACCAGACATCGGGCATCCACCCGATCCGGTCGCCATAGATCGGCGTATATTCAGGAAACTTCAACTGTCGGCTATGGGCGATCCTGTCAACGCTGGTTGTCCAGATCGGGATCACATAGCGCCCGGCCATCAGCACGCGGTCCAGCGCGCGCGTGGCGGCGATGAACTCCTCGCGGCTGTCGGTCGTCAGCATGTGGTCGATCATCGCATCCGCTGCCGCAACCTGCATGCCCATCACATTGCGCGTGCCCGGTGTGCCCGCGCCCTGCGATCCCCAGTAAAGGCGCTGCTCGTTGCCGGGGCTCAGCGACAGATCGCGGCGGAAGGGCATCATGTCGAAATCCTGCGCGGCCTCGGCCTCGGCATACTGGGCGTTGTCGACGGGGCGGATGCGGGCGGTGATGCCCAACCGCTCAAGGGCGCCGCGATAGATCTCGAGCACCGCAAGGTTGGCGCGATCGCCCTGGCGCAGCAGGACATCCAGATCGAAGGGTTTGCCGTTGCTGTCAACCAGCCGCCCCTCCCGCACCTGCCAGCCGGCCTCCTGCAGCAGGGCCATGGCGCGGCGCAGATCGGCGCGGTTGCGTTCGGATGCATCGCCCTCGGGCAGGCTGTAGCCCTCCAGCGCGCCGGGGGGCAGGCTGGCGGCAAAGGGCGCCAGCAACTCGCGCACCCGGCCTGTCGCGGGGCCCGGCTTCAGGCCAAGTTCCGAGTTCGAGAAATAGGACTGGATGCGCGGCTGCAGCCCGCCGGTCACGGTGCCGTTGATATAGGGAAAGTTGAAGGCCAGCAGCAGCGCCTCGCGGACCCGCCAATCGGCCAGATGCGGGCGCGCGGTGTTCAGCACGAAGCCGGTCATGCCGGTGGGCCGCGCATGGGCAATCTCCGACAGGATCACATCGCCGCGCCGCACCGCGTCGAAATCGAAGCGGGTCTGCCAATCCTCGGCATTGGTTTCGCGCCAGACGGTGACCGCGCCCGCCTTGAAAGCCTCGAACATGACCGAGGTGTCGCCGTAATATTCGATGCGGATCTCGTCCAGGTTGTTGGTGCCGCGCCGCACGGGCAGGTCACGACCCCAGTAATCGGGGTTGCGGCGCAGGGTGACGAAGCGGCCCTGCTCGAACTCGGCCACAACGTAGGGCGCCGATCCGATGGGGATGTCGTTGATGGTGGATGCGGTAAAATCGCGCCCCTCCCATTGCGCCTTCTTCAGGATCGGGCGCAGCCCCGCGATCAGGGCCAGTTCGCGGTCGGCGGTGGCAAAGTTGATGCGCAGGCTGCGCGGTCCGGTCGGCGTGATGCTCCGGGTTTGCGCGGCAAAGCCCAGGTAGCGCGGATGCCCCACCGTGCCCAGCGTTTCGAAGGACCAGATGACATCCTCCACCGTCACCGGGCTGCCATCCGAGAATCGCGCCTCGGGTCGCAGGGTGAACTCGACCCATGACCGGTCTTCGGCCACCCTCACCGATTCGGCCAGAAGCCCGTAAAGCGAGAATGGCTCGTCCCAGCTTCGCGCCATGAGTGTTTCATAGGCCAGGAAGCGCAATTGCCAGGGGGCGGTGCCTTTCAGGATGAAGGGATTGAGCGAATCAAACCCGCCCGTGGCCCCTTCGACCATCCGCCCGCCTTGGGGGGCTTGCGGGTTGGCATAGGGCAGGGACACAAAATCGGGTGGAAGGGCCGGCGCGCCATACATAGCTATGCCATGGCTGCTGGCGACCTCTGCCTGCAAGGGCTGAAGGAAGCCATGAAAAAAAAGGGCACAGACGGCAGCGCCCCGAACTGCGCGGAGGAATGAAACACGTCTCATGATGATGACGATCCTGCTCTGGCCATCTATTGTTGCCATACAGCGTAGCGCTCGTTTCCCGTCTTTTCAAACTTTTAGCTTGGAAGCTTGCAAAGGATTGCTTATAACCAAAGCACTGCTCGATAGGTTTCTTGCCTGTATGAAACCTGCCTCAATAACTTGACGCCGGCCTTGCGCCGGCGTTTTTTTTTGGCCCCGCGCCCGGCAGGCTTTCCCGCAATCCGCTCCCTCGTCATCCATCGCAGCGTCATGCTATGCTGCGCCTGCAAAGTCGATTGACCACGACCATCACCAAAAGGAGAGGCGCATGTCGCTGAAGGGAAAAACCGCCATCATCACCGGGTCCAATTCCGGGATCGGATTGGGCATTGCGCGCGAACTGGCAAAGGCGGGGGCGGATGTCGTCCTGAACTCCTTCACCGATCGCGACGAGGATCACGCCCTGGCGCGCGAGATCGCCGCCGAATACGGCGTGGCCGCGCGCTACATCCAGGCCGACATGTCCAAAGGCGATCAATGCCGCGCCCTGATCGAACAGGCGGGCGCCTGCGATATCCTGGTGAACAACGCGGGCATCCAGCATGTCTGCCCGATCGACGAATTCCCCACCGACAAATGGGACGCGATCATCGCGATCAACCTGACCTCGGCCTTTCACACCACGGCCGTCGCGCTGCCGGTGATGCGCAAGGCCGGCTGGGGCCGTATCGTCAACATCGCCTCGGCCCATGGCCTGACCGCCAGCCCCTACAAATCGGCCTATGTCGCGGCCAAGCACGGGATCGTCGGTCTGTCCAAGACCACGGCGCTGGAAACCGCGGGGCAGGGGATCACCTGCAACGCGATCTGCCCCGGCTATGTGCTGACCCCCCTGGTCGAGGCGCAGATCCCCGACACGATGAAGAAATACGACATGGACCGCGACGAGGTGATCAAGAAGGTGATGCTGGAACGCCAGCCCTCCAAGGAATTCGCCACTGTCGAACAGCTGGGCGGCACCGCCGTCTTCCTGTGTTCGGATGCGGCGGCGCAGATCACCGGCACCACGATCAGCGTGGACGGTGGCTGGACCGCGCTCTGACCCCGTTTCTTCTTGCCTGAAATATCCCGGGGGACTCGCCGCAGGCGAGGGGGGCTGGCCCCCGTCCCCGGGATCCGTTCCTCGTGCCGCGAAAGGTTCCGCATGACCGTCAAACGCATCAATCTTGCCCTGCAGGGGGGCGGCGCGCATGGGGCCTTCACCTGGGGTGTTCTGGACCGGCTGCTGGACGAGCCCGACATCGAGATCGCCGCGATATCCGGCACATCGGCGGGCGCGCTGAACGGGGCGGCCTACAAGGCGGGCTGGCTCAAGGGCGGGCGTGACGGGGCGCGGGCCAACCTCGACTGGCTCTGGTCGCGGATGGGGGCGCTGCAGGAAACCCCCGTGACCCGCTGGCTGACCGAGATGTCGCCCGCCACGGCCGCGGTCAGCGCGGCGCTGGAAAGCTCGGTCGCCTACGGGATGGCCGATACGGTGTCGCGGCTGACCTCGCCCTATGCGCTGGGGCCGTTCTACAGCAATCCGCTCTCGCCCATCGTCGAGGCTTTCGATTACGACACGGTCTGCGCCATGGATGGCCCGCGTCTTTTCGTGGGCGCCACCAATGTGCGCACCGGCAAGGTGCGTGTCTTCACGGGCGATCAGATCAGCACCGGCGCGATCCTGGCCTCGGCCTGTCTGCCGACGCTGTTCCAGGCGGTCGAGATCGCGGATCCCGAGACCGGCCGGTCCGAGGCCTATTGGGATGGCGGCTACAGCGGCAATCCTGCGCTGTTTCCACTGTTCGCGCCCGAACTGCCCTCGGACATCCTGATCGTGAACATCAACCCGATCCTGCGCAACGAGGTGCCGCGCAGCCCCCAGCAGATCCAGAACCGCATCAACGAGATCAGCTTCAACGCATCGCTCCTGCGCGAACTTCGTGCCATCGGCTTCGTCAAGCGGTTGCTGGCGCAAGGCGCGCTGACGCCCGGCAGCATGAAGGATGTGCTGGTGCATATGGTGGCCGATGATGCGCTGATGAACGATCTGTCGGTGGCCACCAAGATCCTGCCCAATCCGCTGCTGCTGGCCCGGCTCAAGGCGGCGGGGCGCGCGGCGGCGGATACCTTTCTTGCCGCGCACAAGGATGACCTCAACCAGCGCGGCACGGTCGATCTGGCGCAGATGCTGGCCTGACCCTGGGGGTTCAGGCCGCCTTTTCGGGGCGGGTTGGATCCTTGGGATTGGGATAGACCAGCCCGGCCGAGATCACCAGCTTGGCCGCATCCTCGACGCTCATGTCCAGGATGATCACGTCTTCCTTCGGCACATAGAGCAGGAAGCCCGAGGTCGGGTTGGGGGTGGTGGGCAGAAAGACGCTCATCAGCGCGCCCGCGGTGGCGGGACGCTCGGCGATCTCGCCCTTGGCCTCGGTCGAGATGAAGCCGATGGCCCAGATGCCCTTGCGCGGGTATTCGATGAGGCAGGCCTTCTCGAAGCTGCGTTCGGACTGCGCAAACACGGTTTCCGCGATCTGCTTCACACCCGAATAGATCGACCGGACCACCGGCATGCGATGCACCAGCGACTCGCCGAAGCGGATCAGGGATCGGCCGATCAGACCCTTGGCGATCCAGCCCACGATGATGGTGAAGATCAGGAAGATGATCACACCCAGGCCGCGCAGGTTGATGTTGATGTATTGACCCGGATTGAACCGGTCCGGCACCAGCGGCAGCACAACGCTGTCGACAAATCCCATCAGGGACCAGACGAACCAGATCGTCAGACTGATGGGTGCGATCACGACGATCCCGGTCAGGAAACTGGATCGCAATCCCGAAAGCGGGCCGTTGCGGCGCGGGGCGGGTGGCTGTTCGGGGTCGAATGGGGTGTTCATTGAACTGGGTCCGGCTGCGACATGCTGTGTTTATCTAGGCGCTTGGCCGTCTTGTCACAATGGGCAAGCGCGATGGTGCCTGGCTCAGGCGGTGGCAGGCGCCGCATTCAGGCCGGTCAGCGCCAGGGCAATGGCAGCCCCCAGCCGGGCATTGTTCAGCACAAGCGCCACATTGGCCTCAAGCGAGGCGCCGCCGGTCAGATCGAAGATGCGTTGCAGCAGGAAGGGCGTCACCCCCTTGCCGGTGATCCCCAGCGCCTCGGCATCGGCGGTGGCCTGGGCGATGATCGGTGCCAGGTCGGCCAGCGGGATTTCGGCGGCCTGGGGGATCGGGTTGGCGATCAGCTGCCCGCCCGGCAGGTCCAGCCGCGCGCGCATCCGGTGCGCCCGGGCGATCTGTGCGGGGCTGTCCATCCGCAGCGGCGCCTTGAGGCCGGAATCGCGCGACCAGAAGGCGGGCAGGGCGTCCTGCCCATAGGCGATGACCGGCACGCCGAGGGTTTCCAGCACCTCCAGCGTCTTGGGCAGGTCCAGGATGGCCTTGGCCCCGGCGGCGACGACGCTGACGCGGGTGGCGGCCAGTTCCTGCAGATCGGCCGAGATGTCGAAACTGCTTTCGGCGCCCTTGTGCACGCCGCCGATGCCCCCCGTGGCAAAGACCTCGATCCCGGCCAGTTCGGCCGCGATCATGGTCGCGGCGACCGTGGTGGCCCCGGTGCCGCCCTCGGCCATGCAGACGGCCATGTCGGCGCGGCTCAGCTTGGCGACATGGGTGGCGCGTGCCAGCCATTCCAGTTCGGCATCGGTCAGCCCGATGTGCAATTGCCCCTCCAGCACCGCGATCGTGGCGGGAACCGCGCCCGTGTCGCGCACGGCCTGTTCCACCTGCCTTGCGGTCTCGAGGTTGCGCGGCCAGGGCATGCCATGGGTGATGATGGTGCTTTCAAGGGCCACGACCGCGCGGCCCGCGTCCAGCGCTGCGGCCACTTCGGGGGAATGGGTGTAAAGCATCATGAGGGGATCTCTCCGGAAACATAGGTGGCGGCGGCGTCCAATGCGCGCGCAAGGGCGGCCTCGGGCGCCTGACCGGCCAGTTCTGCGGCGATATGGGCCGCCATGAACGTATCGCCCGCCCCGGTCACGCGGGTCACCAGCACCTGGCGACAGGGCAGGGTGATCACCCCATGCGCGCCCGCGTCGGCCGCGGGGCGGCCGCCATCCGTCACCAGTGCGCGGACCGCGCCACGCGCGACCAGCGCCCTTGCGGCCTGCTCTGCACTGTCAAAGGACTGCTGACAAAGGATCGAGGCTTCTTCCAGGTTCACGTAAAGCACCGCGCGGCCATGGGTGAGAAAAGGCAGCAGCCGTTCCGCCTTGCCGGGGCTGGCGGGGGCCACGCGCAGATCGGCGCGGGCAAATGCGGGGTGGGTCGCGATCCCGTTCAGCAGGGCCAGCGTCAGGTTGCCATCCAGCGCGATGCATCCCGCATAGGGGGTTGTGCCGTCGCCCAGCGGTCCATCGGTCAGCGGGCGCAGGATCCGCGCGCCGGCCGCCTCCAGGCTATGGGCATCGGCAATTGCCGCGATCAGCCCGTTCGCGCCTTCGATCGCCATGTAGCGGTCTGTCGGCAGGTCCTCGGACCGGTAGAGTAGCGCGGTGCCCACGCCCAGCGTGGCACAGGCGCGGATCAGCTCCTCGCCCTCCGCGTCGCGCCCGACCGCGCTCAGCAGCGCCGGGCGCAGACCGAACCGCGCCAGCGCCATGGCGATGTTCATCGCCACGCCGCCCGGCAGCCGGGTGATCCGGCCGGGCACATCCGCGCCTTGCCGCATATGGCTCGGCGCACGTCCGATCACGTCCCACAGGACGGATCCGATGCACAGTATGTCGTGGTCCTTGCTCATGCCCTCTCCGATCCCTCATGTCTGCCCCGAAGCGCCGTGCGACACAAGTCGCGCCCGTTTCTTCTTGCCTGAAATATCCCGGGGGGATCGCCGCAGGCGATGGGGGCTGGCCCCCTTGCGGCCTTGCCATCCGCCTTGCCTCTTGCACCCGCTGGCCAACCCGTCTATACGCGCGCCACTCAACCCCGCAGGCGGGGTGGGCCTATGGGGGAGACATCCCCATATGTCCGCCGGTTGGAGCATCCGCTCTCACACCCCCGCCGAGGCGAAAACCGGAAAGAAGGATAGGACAATGGCTCTTCCCGAGTTCACTTTGCGCCAATTGCTTGAAGCAGGCGT
>JANREX010000110.1 GCA_030758115.1 Paracoccaceae bacterium
TTGCGCACATGGCCCATGTGGATGCGCCCCGAGGGATAGGGGAACATTTCCAGCACGTAATATTTCGGCTTGGTCGTCTGGCTGCCCGGCACCGCGCGGAACAGGCCGGCGCTGTCCCAGGCGGTTTGCCATTTCGCTTCGATCTGGGCGGCATCATAGCGTGACATCGGATGACCTCTTGTTCAGGCTGCAGGGTCCTCGGGACCAGTTCAGTGCGCGTGATAGGCCCGCTTTGGCCCATGGTCTAGGGGCGGCGCGCAAAAATGCGGGTCTGTGCAGGGCAAAGTTGCCCTGTATAATGGCGTGACGGGACGAGTAGGGAACGGTTTTCCAGAATGCGGGTGCTTTTCATACACCAGAATTTTCCAGGTCAGTTCAAGCATCTGGCGCCCGCCTTGGCAGAGCGGGGCCATGATTGCCTGGCCTTGACCCTGCGCGTCAAGGAAGCGGTCACCTGGAAGGGTGTGCGCATCTTGCCCTATGTGATCAAACGCCGATCAGGCCAGGGCGTGCATCCCTGGCTGGCCGATACCGAAACCAAGGTGATCCGCGCCGAGGCCTGTTACCGCGCGGCGCGTGCCCTGCGCGAGCGGGGATACAGTCCCGATCTGATCGTGGCGCATCCCGGCTGGGGCGAGGCAATGTTTCTGCGCGATGTCTGGCCGCAGGCGCGCATCGGCCTTTATTGCGAGCTTTATCACCTGTCGGACCGGGATCACCTGGGGTTCGATCCCGAATTCATGCCAAAGGTCGACGAGGTCGAGCAGTTGCGGATTCGCATGAAGAACCTCAACAACCTGATCCATCAACCGCTCTGCGACATGGGAATCAGCCCGACACGATTCCAGGCCGATACCTTCCCCGCAGCCTATCGCGACCGGATCAGCGTGATCCATGACGGGATCGACACGGACCACCTGGTGCCGGAACCCGCCGTGCGTTTCGATCTTGCCGATGGCCGGACGCTCACCCGCGATGACGAGGTGATCACCTTCGTCAACCGCAACCTCGAGCCTTATCGCGGCTATCATGTCTTCATGCGCGCACTGCCGGACCTGCTTGCCCGGCGGCCGCAGGCGCAGGTGCTTGTCGTCGGCGGGGATGAGGTGTCTTACGGTGCAAGACCGCCCAAGGGTCAGACGTGGAAGCAGATTTTCATCGACGAAGTGCGTGGCCGGATCCCGGATGACGACTGGTCGCGGGTGCATTTCCTGGGGCGCATTCCCTATGACCGCTTCGTGACGCTGCTGCAGGTATCGCGCGTGCATCTCTACCTGACCTACCCCTTCGTCCTGAGCTGGTCGTTGTTCGAGGCGATGAGCGTCGGGGCGGCCATCGTTGCCAGCGATACCGCCCCGGTGCGCGAGGCTGTCGATGATGGGAAAACCGGCTTTCTGGTGGATTTCTTCGATACGCGCGCCCTGGTGGACCGCGCCTGTGCCCTGTTGGACGATCCAGGGTTGCGGCTGAGTTTCGGGCAGGCCGCGCGTTCACATGTGCAGCAAAACCATGATCTGCGCCGCATCTGCCTGCCGCAACAGTTGGACTGGATCGAAAGGCTGGCCGCAGCCAGCCCCGGCCAGATCAGCGATTAGCGATTAGCGCCGACCGTCCGCGATGCGCAGCTGGCGGGCCCGCGACAGGATGGCGTCTTCGACCGCGCGCTGGGTTCCGGCAGCGACCGGGCCGGACCGCGTCTGAAGCGCCACGCTCAGGGCGCGCGCCTCAAGCGCCGGATCCTTGATATGGACGGTGCCGCGATAGGCCTGCCCACCACCCGGCGGGGTGCCAAAACCAAAGACGATCACACCCGTGAAGGGATCGACCGATTCGATGGGCATGAAGTTCAGCACATCCAGCGAAGCGTTCCAAAGATAGCGGTTCACCTCGACCGATACATCTGGCGGATTCCGCCGGAA
Organism: Paracoccaceae bacterium; assembly: GCA_030758115.1. Taxonomy (GTDB): domain Bacteria; phylum Pseudomonadota; class Alphaproteobacteria; order Rhodobacterales; family Rhodobacteraceae; genus Seohaeicola. The sequence goes on from JANREX010000110.1 coordinate 1,920, forward strand.
TGCATCGAAGATCGACTGCCCCGTATTGAAGGCGTTTGCGTCGCGCCCGGCGTCGAAGATGACAGCGGGACCGTCAGCCTGGGCGCCATCCTCGGCCCGGTTGCCGCAGGCGGCCAGGGCGAAAACGAGCAATCCTGCAGTGAAAACCCTGAAAGCGTGCTGTTTCATCTTTGCCCAGCCCAGTTTGGAAACTTCATTGTCACCGTCCTAGCCAAGCCTGCCCTGCGGGGCAAGCTCTTTGCTGAAACGCGCAGCCACGCGGGCGGGTCGCGGCTGCTGTCCTGACGGCTGCCGGGAGCAATGTGTGACATAGGTGCACCACGTCCCACGGGTTTGCGCCGCTATCTTCTGGATCGCTTGCATCGGGGAGGCAAAAAGAGCGAAACGATTGCCATACCCAAGGCAGACTCGCTGTTTTGGGCAATCTTTGAAAAAACCGAGGGCAACGAAATGAAAAACCTTCTTATCGCAACTACCGCGCTGGTCGCCACCGCTGGTGTTGCTG
>JANREX010000111.1 GCA_030758115.1 Paracoccaceae bacterium
CGGTCGGACGGACGGTGCCGATCTTGGCCACGCGGCCCACATCGTTGCGGCCCAGGTCCAGCAGCATCAGATGTTCGGCCAGTTCCTTCTTGTCGGCCAGCAACTCGGCCTCATAGGCGCGGTCCTGTTCGGGCGTGGCGCCGCGCGGGCGGGTTCCCGCGATGGGGCGGATCGTCACCTCGCGGCCGAAGACGCGCACCAGGATCTCGGGGCTGGCGCCGATCACCTGGAAGCCGCCGAAGTTGAAATAGAACATGAAGGGCGAGGGGTTTGTCCGCCGCAGCGACCGGTAGAGCGTGAAGGGCGGCAGCGGAAAGTCCTGCGTCCAGCGCTGCGAGGGCACGACCTGAAAGATGTCGCCCGCGCGGATATAGTCCTTGGCCTTCTCGACGGCCGCCAGATAGGCATCATGCGCGAAATTCGACTGCGGCGGGGCGGCATCGCGCGCCTCGCCCATCTCGCGGGTGGCCTGGGGCAGGGCGCGGTCCAGATCGCGCAGCGCATCCATCACCCGTTCGGCGGCCTGGGCATAGGCCGCACGCGCCGATTGGCCTTCGCTGACCCATGCGGGCGACACGACGGTCACGTCACCCTTGACGCCATCCAGAACGGCCACGACCGTCGGGCGCAGCATCACCGCATCTGGCAGGCCCAGCGGATCGGGGTTCACATCGGGCAGGTGTTCGACCAGCCGGATCATGTCATAGCCCAGATAGCCGAACAGCCCCGCGCTGGCGGCGGGCAGATCCTCGGGCAGGTCGATCCGGCTTTCCGCGATCAGCGCGCGCAGGTTGTCCAGCGGATCGCCCGGCTGATCCTCGAACGCGTCGGGATCGAAGCGCGCGTGCCGGTTCAGCCGGCTTTGCGCGCCCTGGCACTGCCACACGAGGTCCGGTTTCATCCCGATGATCGAATAGCGCCCGCGCACCTCGCCGCCGGTCACGGATTCCAGCATGAAGGCATCCTTGGCCGCGCCCGACAGCTTGAGCATCAGCGAGACGGGCGTATCCAGATCGGCGGCCAGCCGGGCATAGACGACCTGATTCTGCCCCGCCTCATAGGCGCGGGCGAAGCTTTCGAAATCGGGGGTCAACTCCACGGGGCTGGTCCTTACTGGAAATTGGCGTGAACCGCGTTGATTGCCGCCTGATCAAGCCTGATACCGGCCTGGGTCTGCAACTGGCCAACGTAGGACTGGAACAGATCCTGCGCGAGGCCGCTGCGGCCGCTGTCCGACAGGCGGGCGCGCAGGGCCGCGACACCGGGATTGCTTTCATCCGCAGGCAGCACCGCGTCCAGCCGCACGATCAGCACCGAAGGACCGCGCCCCTCGTCAGGGCCGTCGATGACGGCCAGGTCGCCGGGGGCCATCTGGAAAACCTGCGCAAGGAAGCCGGGGGCCGTGCCGGGAATGAACTGGTCGCGCGTGATATCGACCTCTTCGGTGACGGTCAGGCCAAGGGCGGCCAGATCCCCGACCGCGCCATAGTCGATCACCATCGCCTCGGCGCGGGCGCGCAGAAGGCGCGCGGTTTCGGCCCGCTGCCAGCCTGCAATGGCGGCATCGCGCACCTCGTCCAGCGCCAGCAGGCGCGGCGGCAGTTCCTCGTCCAGACGCATCGCGACAATGCCGCCATCATCCAGTTCGATCAGCGCGGGATAGTCGTCGATCTGCAGCGCCTGCGCGGCTGCGCGGAAGGCCGGATAGGCGGCAACGCCCGCATCCACCTGCGCCGACCAGTCAAGGGTCTGCATTTCCATGTCGGTGTCGCTGGCCAGCTCTTCCAGCGTGGCGCCACCGGCCAGCATGTCATCGATGCCGCTGGCCTGCGCCTCGATCACGCGGCGCGCGCGGTCGGGGGCGAGTTCGGCGGCCAGATCCGCGCGCACCTCTTCGAATGAGAGGCTTTGCGCGGCCAGAACGCCGTTGACCCGGAAGAGGGCGGGGCCAAGCGAGCTGGGCAGCGGGCCTGCGATACCGCCGACCTCGGCGGCAAAGACCGCCTCGCCCGCGCCACCCAGATCCGCCTGCGAGACATCGCCCAGATCGACATCGGCCAGCGTCAGACCGCGATCCGCCACCAGCGTTTCGAAATCCGTCTCGCCCGCGGCAAGGGCCGCCACGGCCGCCTCGGCCGCCGCGTCATTGGCAAAGGCCAGTCGTTCCACCAGGCGGCGTTCGGGGGTGTTGTATTCTGCGCTGCGGGCCGCGTACTCGGCGCGCAGGGCGTCTTCGTCCACGGTGACCTGATCGAGGATCATGTCGGGCGTCAGCGCGACCAGCGTGATCCGCTTGGCGGCCGGGGTTGTGAACAGCGCCGGGTTCGCCTCGTACCAGGTGGTCAGTTGCGCGTCATCGGGCAGGCCCGCGGGCTCGGCCAGTTGCGCGCCGTCCACCGTGGCCCAGGCGAATTTGCGCCGCTCGCCGGCATAGGCGATCAGCGTGTCCACATAGGTCCGGGGCATCACGGCGCTTTGCACCATCGCGCCCTGCAGCAGGCTGCGGGCGGTTTCGCGGCGCAGCTGCTCTTCGAAACGCGCCTCGGTCAGGCCGTTCTGCTGCAGCGTGAAGCGATAGGCCTCGCGGTCGAAGGCGCCGTTCACCGACTGGAACGAGGGTATCTCCAGGATCTGTTCGGCCACGACCTCGTCGCCGACGGACAGGCCCAGGCGCGCGGCCTCGTTGTCAAGTGCGGCCGCCGTGACCAGCTGCGCCAGCACGTTGCGATCCAGACCGAAGGCCTGCGCATCGGCAAAGCCCAGCGGCTGGCGCGTCTGCGCCTCGATCGCACGGATCTCCTGCTGCAGCGCACGGGCATATTCGTCGATGTCGATCTCCTGATCGCCGACCGACCCGATCGAGCGGACCGAACCCGACAGGTTGACCGCGCCAAATCCGGCAAGGCCTACGATGAGCAGGGCCAGAAGGATCCAGACCAGTGTTTTCGAGATACCGCCGCGTGCCATGAAGCGCCTCTTTCCGGGTGTTTTTCAAAGTTGGAACTGTCTACGCGCTGCGCGACTGCGGGGCAAGGCCGGATCGGGCAATCAGGCCTCGAGCCCGGCCAGTCGGTCAAAGAGAACCCCGATGCCAGCACTGTCGACATTGGCGAAGGCGATGCGCAGGTGCCGCGCGCCATCCGCGTCGCCTGCGGGCATGAACATCGTGCCGGGCAGGGCCAGAACGCCCGCATCCCGGACCATGCGCTGCGCCAGCCTGTCGGAAGGTTCGTCGAACGGATGGGCGACATAGGCGAAATAGGCGCCGACCCCGCGCAGATCCCATCCCTTCGCGGCCAGCCGGGGAAACCCCGCCTCGATCGCCGCGCGGCGCGCCAGGATCTCGTCCCGCTCGCCCGCCAGCCATTGATCCAGGTTCCGCATCCCCCAGAGCGCCGCGATCTGGCCCAGCTGGTTGGGGCAGATGGTGACGGTATCAAGGAACTTCTCGACCTCGGCCAGGCGGGCAGGGCTGGCCAGCATCGCGCCGACCCTGTGCCCGGTCAGCCGGTAGGCCTTGGAGAAGGAATAAAGCTGGATCAGCGTGTCGTCCCAGTCGGGATCGGTGAAAAGATCATGCGCAGGTCCGCTGATCGAATGGAAATCGCGATAGGTCTCGTCCACGATCAGCGCGATGCCGTGCCGGCGCGCCAGATCGGCGAAGGCGCGGATCAGATCCGCGGGATATTCGACGCCCGCCGGATTGTTCGGGCTGACCAGGGTGATCGCGCGGGTGCGCGGGGTGATCAGCGCCGCCGCCTGGTCGGGATCGGGCAGCATGCCAGCCCCGGTCGGCAGCGCCACGGCCTGCACCCCGGACATGTCGAGCCACATTTTATGATTGAAATACCAAGGGGTTGGAAGGATAACCTCATCCCCTTCGCTGGTCAGGGCCATCGTCGCCGCGTTGAAGGCCTGGTTGCAGCCCGAGGTGATCGCGACCTGCGCGGGGGTAACGGCGCCGCCGTAAAGCCGGCCGGTGCGCGCCGCCACCTCGGCGCGCAATTCGGGCGCGCCCAGCACGGGGCCGTAAAGATGCGCCTGCGCCGTGTGCAGCGCCGCCTCGGCCAGCGCTTCGCGCATGGCAAGCGGGGGCAGATCGACCGGTGCCGCCTGGCTGACGTTGATCAGCGGGCGCGCGGGCGGGAAATCAACCCCGTCCAGCCAGCGCCGCGCCTCCATCACCGGGGGGGCGAAGGTGGTTGCGGTGCGGGTCAGGGCCATGGGATTTTTCCTTTGGCGCCGCGCGGATGGCAAGCGCGGAATTGGATATTTGAGGCAAGAAGAAACAGGGCGCGCGCCCGGCGGCTTCAGTCGCGGCCGCGATAGGGTTCCACATATTGCAGCGCCATGTCCCAGGGAAAGAAGATCCAGGTGTCCTGGCTGACCTCGGTGATGAATGTATCGACCTGCGGCCGGCCCTTGGGCTTGGCATAGACGGTGGCGAAATGCGCGTTGGGATACATCTTGCGCACGATCTCGAGCGTCTTGCCGCTGTCGACCAGGTCATCGACGATCAGGATCCCGGTCCCGTCGCCCATCAGCTCGGCATCGGGCGCCTTGAGGACCCGCGCCTCGGACTGGGTCTGGTGATCGTAGGACTTGATCGAGATCGTGTCGACGGTACGAATGTCCAGCTCGCGGCTGACGATCATCGCGGGGGCCATGCCGCCGCGCGTGATGGCCACGACCGCGCGCCATGCGCCATTGTCGGGGCCGTAGCCCTGCAAGCGCCAGGCCAGCGCGCGGCTGTCACGGTGGATCTGGTCCCAGCTGATGTGGAAGCCTTTTTCATGGGGCAGGCGGTCGGTCATCGCATCACTCCTTCATGCGGCAGGGATCAGGCGTCCTTGCGGCCTGTCACGGCATCGATATCGGGGGCGTCAACGGCCTTCATGCCGACGACATGATAACCTGCATCGACATGCAATGTCTCGCCCGTCACGCCCGATCCCAGATCGGACAGCAGATAGAGCGCGGATTTGCCCACATCCTCGATCGTGACGTTGCGGCGCAGCGGCGAGTTCAGCTCGTTCCATTTCAGGATATAGCGGAAATCGCCGATGCCGCTGGCGGCCAGCGTCTTGATCGGTCCGGCGGAAATGGCGTTCACGCGGATGCCGTCCTTGCCCAGATCCTCGGCCATGTACTTGACCGAGGCTTCCAGCGCGGCCTTGGCCACGCCCATCACGTTGTAATGCGGCATCACCTGTTCCGCGCCGTAATAGGTCAGCGTCAGGGCGCTGCCGCCCTCGGACATCAGCTTTTCGGCGCGCTGCATCACGGCGGTGAAGCTGTAGCAGCTGACATCCATCGTCATCAGGAAGTTGTCGCGGCTGGTATCCACGTAACGCCCGCGCAATTCGTTCTTGTCGGAAAAGCCGATGGCATGGACCAGAAAATCAAGCTTGCCCCAGGTCTTCTCGATCTCGGCGAAGGCGGCATCGACCGAGGCCATGTCCGAAACGTCGCAATCGATCAGCGTCGTCACCCCGATGCTTTCGGCCAGCGGCGCCACGCGCTTGCGGAACGCCTCGCCCATATAACTGAAGGCCATCTCGGCGCCCGCATCGGCGCAGGCCTTGGCAATGCCCCAGGCGATGGACTTGTCATTCGCAAGCCCCATGATGAGGCCGCGCTTTCCGGCCATGAGAGTGTTTGACATTGCTTTGTTTCCGCCCATGTTTGATGTTGTCATTCCTTTAGGGGATTGGCGTTGCTGCATCAAGTGCAGCCGGGTCTTTGCCGGCGCGCCCGGGTCCGCGCGTGACGCGGGTGCGCGATTGTTTTTTCGTTCGAGTGAAACTTGTGTCTCTTTAGATACGTCTCCTCGTGCTGGACGGGAGGCCGTCAGCATGACAAATCTGTCCAAATGGTTAAGAAAGTGAATCATGATGAGTGAACGTACCGGTATTTTCGCAGGCGACGATCCTTTCGCGATCGCGCGGGGCTGGCTGGCCGAGGCCGAGCAAAGCGAAATCAACGATCCCAATGCCATCGCCCTCTCGACCGTCGATGCGACGGGCCTGCCCAATGCGCGGATGGTCCTGCTGAAGGAGATCGAGGCCAAGGCTTTCGTCTTCTATACCAACTATGAAAGCGCCAAGGCGCAAGAGCTGGACAGCGCGGGCAAGGCAGCCTTCGTGATGCACTGGAAATCCCTCAGGCGGCAGATCCGGGTGCGCGGCCATGTCAGCAAGGAAGAAGGCCCGCAGGCCGATGCCTATTACAAGTCGCGCTCGCTCAAGAGCCGCCTTGGCGCCTGGGCCTCGCGCCAGTCGCGCCCGCTGTCATCGCGCACCGCGCTGATGGCCGAGGTCGCCAAGATCACGGCGCTGAAAGGCACCAACCCCGACCGTCCGCCGTTCTGGGGCGGCTACCGGATCGATCCGGTCGAGATCGAGTTCTGGGCCGATGGTGAATTCCGCCTGCACGACAGGTTCGTCTGGCGCCGGATTCCGGGGCAGGACGACTGGTCTGTCGAGCGCCTGAATCCGTGACATTCACGCGACGTGAATGACAAGTCTATCCAAAGAATAGTATTTATGGCTTGAATGAGACCCGGTGAATAAGCCATGAACAAAACAGAGACCGTACAATGAAGTGTGGGTGATGAAGTGACACATGATGTGACAGCGACCCGCAGAGTGGTTGGATCGGTTAAATGGTTTGATCCCGTAAAAGGGTTCGGTTTTGTGATTTCCGACGGGGGTGGCCCCGACATTCTGCTGCATGCCAATGTTCTGCGTAACTTTGGCCAAAGCTCCGTTGCCGATGGGGCGCGGATCGAAATCGACGTCCAGGACACAGCCCGTGGTGTGCAGGCCGTCGAAGTGTTCAAGATCGAACCCCCGGCGGGGGTCGAGGCGGCCATGCTGGCCGATTTCGAGGATATCGACCCCGAGGTGATGCGTTCGGCCCCGCTGGAACCGTCCCGCGTGAAGTGGTTCGACAAGGCCAAGGGTTTTGGTTTTGCCAATGTCTTCGGGCGCCATGAGGATGTGTTCATCCATATCGAGGTGCTGCGCAGGTCCGGCCTGGCCGATCTGCAACCCGGTGAGGCTGTCTGCCTGCGGGTGATCGAAGGCAAGCGTGGTCGCATGGCCACCGAGGTCTGCGCCTGGGAGGCGGCCGTCAAGGCCCGTCAGGCATGATCCGCCGCGCGCTGCGTATCATGATCGTGATATGCGGCGCCAGCTTGGCGCAGGCGGTGCAGGCCGATCCTGCGTGTCGCGCGGATACCGTCTTGCTGCGGGGCGACTGGGGCCAGGCCAGATTTACCGTGGAAATCGCCGATACCCCCGAGACCCGCAGCCAGGGCCTGATGTTCCGCGAAAGCATGCCCAAGAGTGCCGGCATGCTGTTCGTCTATGACGCGCCGCAGCGTGCGACATTCTGGATGCGCAACACGCTGATATCCCTCGACATGATATTCACGGACCAACGCGGTGTGGTGCAGCATGTGCATCACGAGGCGATCCCGGGCGACGAGACGGTCATCGACGGGGGGCGCGGCATCCTGACGGTGCTGGAGATCAACGGCGGGCTGGCGCGCGCCATGGGAATCGTGCCGGGCAGCCAGATGCGGCACCCGGCCTTTTCCAGCGACACGGCCGCCTGGCCCTGCTGAGGCGCAGTTGCGGGCCCCTGGCTTGATTTTGCGGATGATAGGGGCTTTTCAAATCCGGCCGCGCGGTTTAGATGCAGGATCGGTTCGGGGCGTAGCGCAGTCTGGTAGCGCATCTGTTTTGGGAACAGAGGGTCGGGAGTTCGAATCTCTCCGCCCCGACCATATCATCGCAAGCGGCACGTGATCAGCACCCTCCGGGGCGGGTCATGTCACATCGCGGTGCCGCCCAGACGCTCCATCAGTTCCAGGACCTTCCCGTCCATCCGCGCGTCCGGATAGACCACGTGCAGCGTGCCGCCGCTGGCCTGCGGCACATCGAGGAAACTCGCCGCGCTCAGGACATGTCGGGTCTGCCCATCCTGGTTCACCGGCGCGCTGCTCAGGCGGATCACGCTTTCGGGCAACCGGTCGAGCGTGCCGCCATAGCGCAGGATCGCGCCTGCCGTGGCCTCGGGCGGCATCAGCATCCGGCATTCCACGACATTGGCCGCAGGGCGCAGCACACGTTCGGCCGGGCCGTCGCAGGTCGCGGCAAGCGCGTCGAGAAAACCGTCAGGGGGCTGTGCGAAGCTGGCGCGGAGTGTCGGCAGCGGGCTGTCGGAAATGCGCGGCGGCGCCGCCGGGGCGGCACAGCCCGCAACAGATCCGGCACAAAGGACGGCGGCAAGGGCGCGTGAGCGGATGAAAAAGAATCGCTGCTTGTGCTGCATGTAGTGGTTGCCCGTGTCCTTTACGCACCATCTGGCGGTTTGCCTGTTCCAACCGCACAAGTGCTGCAGATCCGGAACGCACTGAACCCTCTGCGTGAGAGATGGTAGGTAAAGGGTCCGAAATCAACGGGTTTCGATGCATATCCACAAAGCTGTCCCCAGCTCTGTCCCAAGGCCCTGTGCTGCCGTTCTGCGTGTGCGACTCGGTAAAATAGGGGTCAAGCGCATTTTGTGGCCTTCAATGGTAAATTCCTCGTTGACGATACAGCGCGATATACGTCAGATTGTGTAGGCCGAGAGAGCGACCCACTAGATGTTGTGTGCATAGGGCGGGTCACGGCGAGGGACAAAAACAATAACCAGATCGGGCGGGGCCTGGATCCTTCGGGGATCGGGTCCGACAGATCCGAAGCGTTGGTCGCACTGCTTGCAGGGCGGACGCTGGGTGTGCTTTGCCTTCGACCTCTTTCGGTTTCGCGGTGCCGCGCTTGAACGCGGGATCGAAAATGCAGGTTGATATACGGGGCAAGACATGAAAATCGAGAGAAAATTCACCAAAGCCGGACAGGACGCCTATGCGGAGCTCGAGTTCCGCAAAACGGCGTCCGAAATCCGCAACCCCGATGGAACGGTCGTTTTCCGCCTGGACGAGGTCGAGGTGCCGGAAAGCTGGTCGCAGGTCGCATCGGACGTCATCGCGCAGAAATATTTCCGCAAGGCCGGCATCCCCGTGAAACTCAAGAAGGTCGCCGAAGAGGGCGTGCCCGAGTTCCTGTGGCGTTCGGTGCCCGCAACCGACAAGACCGAGAAAACCGGCGAAACCTCGTCCAAGCAGGTGTTTGACCGTCTGGCCGGCGCCTGGGCCTACTGGGGCTGGAAGGGCGGCTATTTCAGCACCGAAGAAGACGCACGCGCCTATTTCGACGAGATGCGCTTCATGCTGGCCACCCAGCGCGCGGCACCCAACAGCCCGCAGTGGTTCAACACCGGCCTGCACTGGGCCTATGGCATCGACGGCCCCAGCCAGGGCCATTACTACGTCGACTACCAGACCAAGGAACTGACCAAATCCACCAGCGCCTATGAGCACCCGCAGCCCCATGCCTGCTTCATCCAGTCGGTCAAGGACGACCTGGTGGGCGATGGCGGCATCATGGACCTCTGGGTCCGCGAGGCGCGCCTGTTCAAATACGGCTCCGGCACCGGCACCAACTTCTCGTCCCTGCGCGCCGATGGCGAGCGCCTGTCGGGCGGTGGCAAATCCTCGGGCCTGATGGGCTTTCTCAAGATCGGTGACCGCGCGGCAGGCGCGATCAAGTCGGGCGGCACCACGCGCCGCGCGGCCAAGATGGTCATCGTCGATGCCGATCACCCCGATATCCAGGAATACATCAACTGGAAGGTGAAAGAGGAACAGAAGGTCGCCAGCATCGTCGCCGGGTCGAAGATGCACGAGCAGAAGCTCAACGCGATCTTCGCCGCGATCAAGGCCTGGGACGGCAGCACCGAGGATTCGGTCGATCCGTCCAAGAACCCGCAGCTGAAGGATGCGATCCGCAGCGCGAAAAAGGTCATGATCCCCGAGACCTATGTCAAGCGCGTGCTGGACTATGCCAAGCAGGGCTATGGCGCGATCGAATTCCCGACCTATGACACCGATTGGGACTCGGAAGCCTATGCATCCGTGTCGGGCCAGAACTCCAACAACTCGGTCCGCGTCACCGATGCCTTCCTGAAGGCGGTCGAGAACGATGCCGATTGGGAGTTGATCCGCCGCACCGACGGGTCCGTCGCCAAGACGATCAAGGCGCGCGATCTGTGGGAAGACATCGGCCATGCCGCCTGGGCCTGCGCCGATCCCGGCATCCAGTACCACGACACCGTCAACGACTGGCACACCTGCCCGGAAGACGGGGCGATCCGTGGCTCGAACCCCTGTTCGGAATACATGTTCCTGGACGATACCGCCTGCAACCTGGCGTCCATGAACCTGCTGACCTTCCACAAGGACGGCGTGTTCCAGGTCGAAGACTACATGCACGCCACGCGCCTGTGGACCGTGACCCTGGAAATCAGCGTGATGATGGCGCAGTTCCCTTCCAAGGAAATCGCGCAGCTGTCCTACGAGTTCCGCACCCTGGGTCTGGGCTATGCCAACATCGGCGGCCTGCTGATGAACATGGGCCTGGGCTATGACAGCGACGAGGGGCGCGCGATGTGCGCCGCCCTGACCGCCATCATGACCGGCGTGTCCTATGCCACCTCGGCCGAAATGGCGGGCGAACTGGGCGCCTTCAACGGCTATGCCCGCAACAAGGATCACATGCTGCGCGTCATCCGCAACCATCGCAACGCCGCTTACGGCGCCACCGATGGCTATGAGGCGCTGGCGACCAAGCCGGTTCCGCTGGATCACGCCAACTGCCCCGATCCGCGCCTGATCGATATCGCCATGTCCTCCTGGGACGAGGCGCTGCGCCTGGGTGAAAAGAACGGCTATCGCAACGCCCAAGTCTCCGTGATCGCGCCGACCGGCACGATCGGTCTGGTGATGGATTGCGACACCACCGGCATCGAGCCTGACTTCGCCCTGGTGAAGTTCAAGAAGCTGGCCGGCGGCGGCTACTTCAAGATCATCAACCACTCGGTACCGGCAGCACTTGAAAAGCTGGGCTATGGCTCGGCCCAGATCGAGGAAATCGTGTCCTATGCCGTCGGTCACGGCAGCATCGGCAACGCACCCGGCATCAACACCACCAGCCTGATCGGCCACGGCTTCGGCCCGCGCGAGATCGAAAAGGTGGAAGGCGCGCTGGGATCGGCCTTCGATATCCGCTTCGTCTTCAACCAGTGGACCCTGGGGACCGAGTTCTGCCAGAACGTGCTGGGCATTCCCGCCGAAAAGCTGAACGATCCCACCTTCGACCTGCTGCGCCACCTTGGCTACAGCAAGGCCGATGTGGAAGCGGCGAACGATCATGTCTGCGGTACGATGACCCTGGAAGGTGCGCCGCATCTGGACCCGGCGCATTACCATGTCTTCGATTGCGCCAACCCCTGCGGCAAGAAGGGCAAGCGTTACCTGAGCGTGAACAGCCATATCTACATGATGGCGGCGGCGCAGTCCTTCATCTCGGGTGCGATCTCGAAGACGATCAACATGCCCAACGATGCAACGATCGAGGATTGCCAGAAAGCCTATGAACTCAGCTGGAAGCTGGGTGTGAAGGCCAACGCGCTCTATCGTGACGGCTCCAAGCTCAGCCAGCCGCTGGCATCGGCCCTGGTCGAGGATGATGACGAGGCGCTGGAGATCCTGGAAAGCGGATCGGCCCAGGAAAAGGCCGCCGTCATCGCCGAGAAGATCGTCGAGAAGGTGATCATCAAGGAAATCGCCCGTGGCCGCGAAAAGCTGCCCGAGCGCCGCAAGGGCTATACCCAGAAGGCGATCGTCGGCGGTCACAAGGTCTATCTGCGCACCGGCGAATATGCCGATGGTCAGCTGGGCGAGATCTTCATCGACATGCACAAGGAAGGTGCGGGTTTCCGCGCGATGATGAACAACTTCGCCATCGCCGTCTCCGTGGGTCTTCAGTACGGCGTGCCGCTGGAGGAATTCGTGGATGCCTTCACCTTCACCAAGTTCGAACCGGCTGGTCTGGTGCAGGGCAACGACTCGATCAAGAACGCGACCTCGATCCTGGATTACATCTTCCGCGAACTGGCCGTGTCCTACCTGGATCGCACCGATCTGGCCCATGTGAAACCGCAGGGCGCCAGCTTCGACGACCTGGGTCGTGGCGAGGAAGAAGGCGTGTCGAACGTGGCTGAAATCTCTGAAACTGCGGCATCCCGCAGCCTTGAGGTTCTCAAGCAGATCAGCTCGACCGGTTATCTGCGCAAGCGCCTGCCGCAGGAACTGGTGGTGTTCCAGGGCGGACAGAACGGCATGGGTGAGCTGATGCGCACAGGCACCGATCCGGTGACGGCGCTGCAGACACTGGTTCCCGAAACCAGCATCCGTGCGTCCGCCAGCGTGACGACGACCACGGCCATGGCCTCGGGCACCGTGACAATGGACGCGCGCACCAAGGCCAAGATGCAGGGCTACGAGGGCGAGGCCTGCGGTGATTGCGGCAACTACACGCTGGTGCGCAACGGCACCTGCATGAAGTGCAACACCTGCG
>JANREX010000112.1 GCA_030758115.1 Paracoccaceae bacterium
GACCATTCCAGCGGCCAGCCCAGCAGGAAGATGATCAGCTGCGCCAGGATCAGGAACTGCCATGGCTCAAGGCTGAGGCTTTGCACGAACTCCGAGATGATATGCTCGCCCCCGAGGTAGGAGAACACCGCCGAGAACGTGTAGGACCCGACGAACAGCCAGCAGACCATCGCCGTGGTGCGCACGGTCAGATAGACGGATTCACGCAGCCGCTGCCAGGTCATCGCGCGATAGATGAAGGCCAGCAAGATGCCGCCCAACGCGCCGATCGAGGCGGCCTCGGTCGGGGTGGCCAGACCCATCAGGATCGAGCCCAGAACGGCCAGGATCAGGAAGGCAAGCGGCAGGAACGAGGTGACGACCATCGCCAGCAGTTTGGTGAAGGGCACGTCGGGAATGTCGTCCTTGGTGGGTTTCGGCGCGACGGAGGGCTGCAGGATCGACCGGCCCACGATATAGACCAGGTAGAGACCCACGAGCGTCAGGCCCGGCAGCAGCGCCGCCGCATAGAGCCGCACGATCGACACGTTCGACGCCGCCGCATAGACGATCAGCATGATCGAGGGCGGGATCAGGATGCCCAGGGTGCCGCCCGCGCAGATGATGCCGGAGGCGAAAGAGGGGTTGTAGCGCGCCTTGAGCATCGCGGGCAGGGCCAGAAGCCCCATCAGCGTCACCACCGCGCCCACGATGCCCGTGGCCGTCGCGAACAGCGCGCAGGTCACCAGGGCTGCCACACCCATCGAGCCGGGGATGTTGCGCGAGGCGATGTTGAGGGTGGAAAACAGCCGGTCCACGATATTGGCGCGTTCCACGATATAGCCCATGAACAGGAACAGCGGCACGGCCGTCAGCACCTCGTTCGACATCACCGTGTATGTCTGGTTCACGAAGAGGTCGAATATGCGGTTGTTGAAGAAGCCTTCGAGCCAGAGCGAGGTCTGGTCCCACCAGCTGGCGTCTTCGGTCAACCGGTTGTACGAGCGCCACATCCGACCCTCGTCGAAATAGGCGTAGTAGCCAAATGCGATGCCCATGGCCATCAGCGTGAAGGCGATCGGGAAGCCAAGGAAAACAAAGACGATGAACAGCCCCAACATCATCAGGGCGATTTGGGGATCGGTCATGGATGAGCGTCCTTCTCGGCCTCGGCGGCCTTTTGCATCAGGAGGTCTTCGGTCTCGAACACGTCCTCGTCGGCGGCGAGCCATTCATTGGTGCGGATGGCCAGGATGCAGCGCATCACCTGGGCCACGCCCTGCACCAGCAGCAGCAGGCCGGCGGCAACGAGAACGGTCTTGAACTGGTAGATCGGAACACCGGCGGGGCTGTTCACCGACACTTCGGCATATTGCCAGGATCGCGCCGCGTATTTCCAGCCCGCAAAGACAAGGGCCAGAATGCCGGGGAAAAAGAAGATGATGTAGAGGACAAGGTCCACCTTGGCCTGTGTCTTGGGCTGCCAGAGACGATAAAGGAAGTCACCCCGCACATGGCCGCCGCGCGACAATGTATAGGCCCCGCCCATCATGAAGAGCGTGCCGTACATGATGAAGGACACATCCAGCGCCCAGGCTGTCGGGTCGTTCAGCACATAGCGCACGAACACCTCATAGCCGGTGCCGGCTGCCATCAGGATGATCAGCCAGGCAAATGCCTTGCCGAACCAGGCCGACAGGTTGTCGGCAAAACGGATGAAGCTGATCACGCTCTCACCTCTTGCATGTGTTATGATTGACCCCGGCGACCGTGCCGCCGGGGTCCTTTCATTTCCGGAGGGTCAGTCTCAGAGTGCGAGCTTGCCCGGGAAATAGTGATCGTAGGCCAGGGCGTAATCCGGCGCGTTCATGATCTCGTAGTAGGTGACCTGCTCCACCCAGGCGCGCTGGCTGTCGAGGCACTTCTTCATGAAGGGATCTTCTTCCAGAACCGGGATCAGCTTGTCCCAGGCTTCGATCTGGGCGGCCAGGATCTCTTTCGAGGTGCGGCGCACGGAGACGCCGGCCTCTTCCTGCAGCCACTTCAGGTCGGCCGAGTAGCGGCGCATCGCCTTGGCGGTGTTCGCGGTCGACACGGCCTCGACGCCATATTTCACGATGGCGCGCAGATCGTCCGGCAGGTCTTCCATGGTCAGCTTGTTGAACAGGAATTCAAAGCTTTCCGACGCCTGGTGATAGGACGACAGATAGTAGTTCTTCGCCACGTCATGGGCGCCGAAGTCCTTGTCCGACGAGGGGTTGTTGAACTCGAACGCGTCGATCACGCCACGCTCCATCGCGGGGACGATCTCGCCACCGGGAAGCTGTGCCACGGCCATGCCCATCGACTGCAGAAGGTCTGCGGCCAGGCCAACGGTGCGGTACTTGAAGCCCTGCAGGTCGGCGACGGTGTTGACCTCGCCCTTGAACCAGCCGAAGGGCTGCGCGAACATCGGGAAACCCATGTAGCCATCGACTTCGAGGCCCATGATGTCGCGGGTCAGCTCGTCATACAGCTCCTTGCCGCCGCCTTCATAGAACCACGACAGCATCGTGGTGGCCGAGCCGCCGAACACCGGGCCGGTGCCGAACAGCGATGCGGCCTTGTTCTTGCCGTACCAGTAGACCGGCACCGAATGGGCCGCGTCCAGAACGCCATCGTTCACGGCGTCCAGCACCTGGAACGCGCCGACAACCGCGCCAGCCGGCAGCAGGTCGATTTTCAGGCGGCCGCCCGACATCTGGTCGACGCGGTCGGCATAGTCCTGTGCCATTTCCTGCCAGATGTTGCCGGCGCCCCAGGACGTCTGCATCTTCAGCACGATTGGCGCCTGGGCCAGAACGGCCGGGGCGGCAAGCGTGCCTGCCACTGCGCCGCCACCAAGCGCCGTGCGCTTGAGGAATGAACGGCGGTTCATGTTTGTCTTTTCAGTCATGATAATCCTCCCATTTGCGCCAGGGATTGTCTTTGGGCCCCTCAACTCCCCGTCATGTCATGACCTGAGTGGCCGCTAGAAAGCGCATTGGTAATTTTAGCTTACCAAATTTCAATGGCAAGGTGTTGCGGACATCGAAGGTCGTGTTTCAAGCGGTTATGCCGGATTATTGCTTTGTGGCAGGAATTGCGGCGCCCCATGCGCTTTGATCCGGGTTCCATGCGATGATCCCGGACAGTGCGATACGCGGATCCGGACAGGCCTTTTGTCCGAATCGATTCAGCATTTCATGGGGCCGGGCCCGAAGTCCCCACAGATCCGGGCCGGGCGTGTTTGCGTCCTACGGGCAGGGCAGGATCCGGTAGGTGCCATCGCCCATGGCATAGGCACATTGATCCGTCGCGTTGTTGCGCGCCACCAGGGTTCCCGCTGCGGCACCTGCCAGCGCGGCGATGATCTTCCAGTTGGTATTGGCGTCAAAGGCATTGGCTGTCACCAGCCCGACCGTGGCCCCGGCCAGCCCGCCCACGACCATCTGTTCTTCGCGTGTCATCGTTTCGCACCCGGCCATTGCCAGGCAGGCGATGGTCAGCAGACCCAGAACGTTGCGTCTCATGATATTTCCCTTTTCACGGTTTCCAGGCGGCCGCCGGTTGGAAAGCATGTGCGCGGGACATGGGAAAACGGGGTCAGTACAGGAAAGGGTGCGACCGCGCGATCAGCCTATCCCGGCCCTGTCCGGGACGACAAGAGCGCAGAATGACGCGGTTTTCCGACCGGCAGCCCTAGAGAAAGACCGTGGCCGTCGCCGGGACCAGTGCCACGAGGATCAGCACCGCCAGCATCACCACAATGAAGGGCAGGGTGGCGGCAAAGATCTGTTCCACCTTCACATCGCTGCGGTCCAGCGTGTTGTGCACGGTAAAGACCGAGATGCCGAAAGGTGGGGTCAGCAACCCGATCTCGACCGCGATGACGGTGATGATGCCGAACTGCATCAGGTCGATCCCCAGGCTTTGCGCGATGGGGGCTGCGATCGGGACCATGATCAGCAGGATCGAGGTGCTGTCCAGGATCATGCCCATCAGCAGGATGATCACCGCGTAAAGCAACAGGAACCCCATGGGCGTGAAGCCGCCCGATTGCACAAGATCGGCAATCGCCGCAGGCAGGCCCGCGATGGACAGCATGCGCGAATAGAAGCTGGCGGCGATCAGCAGCAGCAGGATCGAGACGGAAATCGTGCCGGTCTGCTTCATCACCTCCCACAGTTTGGCCCGCGTCAGGCTGCGCCGGACCAGCGCGATGATCAGCGCGCCGAAGGCGCCCACGCCGCCTGCCTCGGTCGGGGTGAAAAAGCCGCTGTAAAGCCCGCCCAGCACCAGCAGCACAAGGGCCACGATGGGCACCACCTTGGACAGCATGACGCGCAGCGGCATCTTTGTCCCGGCCTGATCAAGGCGTCGACTGCGCGCGGCCTCGGGATCGGTGAAGACAAAGCGTGGCACCAGCAGCGCCATCAGCATCAGCATCACCACGAAACCGAACGCCATCAGAAGGCCCGGCACGATCCCCGCCAGGAACATGCCCCCGATCGACACCTCGGCCAGCACGCCATAGATGATCAGCAGCAGGCTGGGCGGGATCATCATGCCCAGCACCGAACTGCCCGCCACGGTGCCTGCGGCAAAGGCGGGGCGATAACCGTGGCGCGTCATTTCCGGAACGGCCACCTGCGTGAACACCGCGGCCGATGCAATCGACACGCCTGTCACGGCGGCAAAGACGGTATTCGCGGCCACGGTGGCCACACCCAGCCCGCACAGCATCCGGCGCAGCAGTTCCTCTGCCACCTCGAATGTATCGCGCCCGACGTTCGAGACACTGACCAGCAAGCCCATCAACACGAACAGCGGAATGGTGGCGAACAGGTAATCCGCGATCCCGCTATAGGCGGTCAGCTCCAGCATGCGAAAGGCCAGCGTGATGTTCTCGCGGATGATCCAGATGCCCAGGAAGGCCACGCCGAACAGCGCATAGGCGATCTGCATCCCCAGCAGGACAAGCGCCACCAGCAGCGCGATCAGCAGGAACCCGATGGCAAGCGTGGTCATGTTTCGGTGCTTTCAGGCTGATCGTTCGGATGGGCGGCACGATACAGGCAGCACAGACAGGCCAGCACCGATCCGATGATGGTGATGGCGCGGAACGGAAAGGTGGGGATCGTGAAGACGCCCTGCACCCCGAAGAATTCTGCGGTGGTCCAGCTATTGACCGTCTTGCCCCAGGAGGCCCAGACGATCAGCGCAAAGACGACCGCACCCACAAGGGTAAAGATCACCTCAAGGCCGCGCCGCGCGCCCGGAAGGCCCGCGCCGATGCGCCTGATCAGGAAATCGGCGCGCGTCAGACGGCCTTGAAGGATGGCATGCGAGACTTGCAGGAAAACGATGGCCACGACCGAGCGCGCGGCGATCTCGGACACGCCCGTGATAGGGGCGTTCAGGAAATTCCGGCCGATCACATCGGCCACGACCAGCAGCATGAGCCCGCCGATCCAGACGGTTCCGATACTGGACAGAAGCGCCGCGGCAAGCCCCAGAGTCGTGCCGACAGGTGCCTCGGAAAATCCGGGTTCCTCCCTGTCCGCTGTCTGGTCCTGCCCTGACATCATCTGCCCTTCCATGCCTGTTTCCGGCTGTGTGACACCCGCCCGGACGGGCCGGACGGGTGCGTGTCGCGTCAGTGGTGTTGCGGATCAGAGACCTTCGTCCCAATTCCGCAGCGGTGTCGCTCCGCGCTCGCGCAGGGCGCTGAAATAGGCCTTCAGCACGGTCTTGCCGGCCTCGCCGGTCTGTTCCAGCCAGGGCGCGATGATGTTGGGCAGGTTCTCGACCCATGCGGCCTTCTGGTCGGCGGGCAGCTCATGCACGGTCAGGCCTGCGGCCTGCATCTCGGTCATGGCGCGGTCGGCCAGTTGCTGCACATAATCGCCATGCGCCACGGATGTGGCCTTGGCCGCGCCGCGGAACGCCGCCTGCACAGGTTCGGGCAGACCCTCGAAGAAGTCCTTGTTCGCCGCGATCCCGCCGAAATACATCGACCCGATACCCACGCGGGTCAGCTCGGGGGCCACCTCGTAGACGCGCGTCGGCAGGATGCCCGACGCGAATGACAACGCGCCTTCGGTCACGCCGGTCTGGATGTTGGTGTAATAGGTGGTCAGCGCACCATCCACAGGCGTCGCCCCCGTGCCCTGCAGCCAGTTGGCCGAGGTGCCGGGCGCGTTCAGCTTGCGGTTCTGCAGATCCGCCATGCTGTTGACGGGGAAGTTGGCGTAGATGTCGTAGCTGTCTGTGATCAGCGAGGACAGGTGCACCATGTTGTTCGCCGCCCAGCTGTCGCGCAGTTCGGGCAGGCTTTCGCTCAGGTCGTCGAAGATCTCGATGATCATCTTGTGATCCGGCGTGGCGAAGGGCGTGAAATAGGTCACGTTCTGCAAGGGCATGTTCGCGCCTTCCCAGACCGTGCCGACCATGCCCACATCCACGATGCCGTCCATCACCGCCTCGCGGGTGTCGGTGAACTTGTAGAGCGTGCCGCCATAGGCCTCGTTCCAGTTGATCTTGTATGCGCCGCCCTCGGCCAAAATCCGATCCACCTCGGGCTGGAAGGTGTTTTTCATCGCATAGACCCAGATATTCGCCTCCGGGTGGCTGGATCCGATGTTCACCGTGATGGTCTGCTGCGCCGAAGCCCAGCCGCCTGCAAAGACGGCCAGTGCCGTTGCTGCCGTAAGTGTCGAGAATTTCATGTCTTTCCCTCCCATTTGCGCCCCGCCTCCTCTGCGGTGCGCGGTTTCGTCAGTCTTCGATCTGTCCCATCGCGCGCAGGATGCGTTCCGGGGTAAATGGCATGGCGGTGACCTGTGCCCCCATCGGGCGCAGCGCGTCGTTGATCGCGTTCATCACGGCGGCAGGCGCGCCGGCGGTGCCCGCCTCGCCCGCGCCCTTGGCGCCAAGCGCGCTTTCCATCGTCGGCGTTTCCACATGGCCCACGATCATGTCGGGCATTTCGGCCGCCATCGGCACAAGGTAATCGGCCATCGACCCGTTCAGCAGCTGGCCGTCGGCGTCATAGTGGATTTCCTCGTATAGCGCGCCGCCCAGGCCCTGCACGATGCCGCCGC
This sequence comes from Paracoccaceae bacterium, assembly GCA_030758115.1. Classification (GTDB taxonomy): domain Bacteria; phylum Pseudomonadota; class Alphaproteobacteria; order Rhodobacterales; family Rhodobacteraceae; genus Seohaeicola. The sequence continues at coordinate 7,104 of JANREX010000112.1, forward strand.
GGATCTGTTCGTCCACCAGCTGCGGGTTGATGATGCGCCCACAATCCTCGACACACCAGTGTTTCAGCAGCTTCACCTCGCCGGTGTCGGTGTCGACCTCGAGATAGCTGGCCTGCACCCCGTTGGTGAAGGCAAAGGGATAGTCCGAGGTGATGAAATGCCGGGTCTGCACCAGTTCGCGCGGCAGGCCCTTGGGCAGTGTATCGCCCCGGAAATAGACGATGCGGCCCAACTCCTCCAGCGGCATCCGCGCCTCGCCGGTGGCGGTGTCCACCACCTGACCGTCACGAATATCCAGCGCCTCGGAAGGCGCTTGCAGCATCGCGCCCGCCACTTCCAGGATCGAGGCCTTCAGCGCCAGCGCCGATTGCAATGCCGCCTCGCCGCCGATGCCCGCGCCGCGTGACGCCCATGTGCCGCCGCCATAGGGGGTGACCTGCGTATCGCCGGTAATGACGCGCACGCGGGCAGGGGGCACACCCACGCCTTCGGCCACGATCTGCGCCAGCATCGCCTCGGTGCCCTGACCCTGTTCGGTGACACCCGACAGCGCCACGATGGACCCGTCCGGGTCCATTCGCACGGTGCAGCCATCCTGCGCCGAAATCCGCGCGCCGCCGATGCCATACATGAAGGGCGAGGGGTTGGTCAGTTCGATGAAACTCGCGATCCCGATCCCGCGATGGATGCCTTTTTCGCGCAACGCCGCCTGTTCGGCGCGCAGGCCCTCGTAATCCATCAGCGCCATCAGCTTGTCCATGCTGGCGTGATGCGACAGCCCCTCGAACCGCATCTTGGCGGGGGACGTCACCGGATAGGCGTCATCGGCATACATGTTGCGCCGCCGGATCTCGACCGGGTCCATCCCGATCGCCGCCGCCGCCATGTCGACCAGACCCTCGGTGACCGCCACGGCGATGGGATGGCCCACCGCGCGATACTGGCAGGTCGGCGTCTTGTTCTGGAACACCACGGAAGTCTGCGCGCGGTAATGCGCGAAATCATAGGGCCCGCCGCACAGGTTCACGACCTGGTTGCCCTCGATCGCCGAGGTGCGCGGATAGACGGAATAGGCGCCTATGGCCGTCCAGTCGTCGATATCCATGGCCAGGATCTTGCCATCGGCATCGACGGCGATGCGGCCCCCGATCTCGTGGTCGCGGGCGTGAATATCTGTGGTGAAGCTTTCCAGCCGGTCGGCCACGAACTTGACGGGCCGCGCCATGATCCTGGCAATCGCAGCCGTCGCCACCTCGTCGGGGTAGACATGCACCTTGATGCCGTAGGATCCGCCCACATCGTCGCAGATCACCCGCACCCGGCCTTCGGGCAGGTCCAGATGCTTGGCAAAGACCGTCTGCATCATGTGTGGTGCCTGCGTGGCATGCCAGGCGGTCATCTGCCCCTCGGCGGGGTTCCAGTCCACCAGGATCGAGCGGGGCTCCAGCGTCACACCGGTATGGCGGGCGGTCTTGAAGCGCGCCTCGACGACCTTGTGCGCGCTGGCGAAAGCCGCATCCACATCGCCTTCCTCGTGCAGGCGGCGAAAGGCCAGGTTGTCGCCCATGTCGGGATGCAGCACGGGGGTCGCGGCATCCAGCGCGGTCATCATGTCGGTGACCGCGGGCAGGGGGGTGTAATCCACATCGACCAGGGCGGCTGCCTCCTCGGCCGCGGCGCGCGAGGTGGCGACGACCGCCGCCACAGGCTCGCCCACCCAGCAGGTGCGATCAACCGCCAAAGCATGCTGCGGCGGGGATTTCAGCCCCTTCAGATGCGCCAGAACTGCCACCCACGGCGTGCAGACCTCTGCGATCTCGGCCCCGGTGAAGATACGCAGGACACCCTTGACGCCTTGCGCCTCGGCCGTTTCGATGGCCCCGATCCTCGCATGGGCATGAGGGCTGCGGACAAAGACGACATGGGCCATGCGCGGCAGCACGATGTCATCCACGTATTTGCCACGCCCCTGCACAAGGCGCGGCGCATTGGGGCGCGGTACGGTCTTGCCGATATAGCTGTTGGGGCGGTCGGGGTTGCCGAAGGAAATGGTCATGCCGTGATCCTCCCGGCACGCGCCTGCGCCACGGTCTCGACCGCGTCGATGATCGCCTCATATCCGGTGCAGCGGCAGTAATTGCCCGAAAGATGCTCGCGGATCGTGGCACGGTCCGGCACGCCGCCCATATCCAGCAGCTCCTTGATCGAGGCCAGCATCCCCGGTGTGCAATAGCCGCATTGCAGGGCATTGCGCGCGACGAAGGCATCCTGCAGGTCGCGGATCACGCCCTGTTCGGTCAGCCCCTCAAGCGTCCAGACCTCGGCCCCGTCGGCCTGTGCCGCCAGCATCAGGCAGCCGCGTACGGCCTGCCCGTCAACCTGGATGGTGCAGGCCCCGCAAACCCCATGCTCGCATCCCGCATGCGCCCCTGTCAGGCCCAGATCGAGACGCAGGAAATCGACCAGATGGCGGCCTGCGGGCACGCGGGCCTCGACGGGCTCGCCGTTCACGGTCAGCGCGATGTCGATACGGTCGCGAAACGCCTCGGTCATGCGGTCTCTCCTGTCAGGTCTTGCAGGGCGCGGGTCAGAAGCACACCCGCCAGGTGGCGGCGATAGGCGGCGCTGGCCTGCGTGTCGCTGGGTGGGTCGATCTCGTTGCGCAGGGCCTGCACGGCCCCTGCCGCATCGCCCGCATCCAGCCGTTCCATCGCCGCAACGGCCAGTATGGGCCGCGGCCCGACGCTGAAGGCCGACAGCCGATGCCCGGCGGCGCGTTTGACCAGGCACAGCCCCGCCAGCGCGTAATCGCCAGACCGCCGTGCGGTCTCGATCAGCACATGCCGTTCACCGGGTTCGATCAGGGGCAGGGTGATCGCCGTCAGGATCTCACCCTCCGCGATCGCGGTCTCGAACACGTCGACAAAGAAATCCTCGGCTGCAACCGCGCGCATCCCGTCAGGGCCTTGCAAATGGATCGTGCCCCCCAATGCCAGCACGCAGGCCGGGAATTCGGCGGCGGGGTCGGCATGGGCCAGCGATCCGCCAATGGTGCCGCGGTTACGGATGGCGGCATGTGCGATGTGATGCACCGCCTGCACCAGCAAGGGCGCATGTTCCGCCACCAAAGGGTCAGTGCCGATATCCACGTGACGCGTCAGCGCGCCGATCCGCAGGGTGCCCCCCTCGACGGTCACACCGCGCAAGGCCTCGATGCGCGAGATATCCACCAGCATGTCGCCGGTGCTCAGCCGCATGTTCATCGCCGCGATCAGGCTTTGACCGCCCGCCAGCACGCGGCCCATCCCGTCGGCCGCAGCCAACAGGTCCAGCGCGTGCGCGACATCCTTCGCCCGGGCATAGCCACCCGCCAAAGCCTTCATGCGAAATCCTCCCTACAGGTGCCCGCTCCCCCGGGCTTGTTGATCAGTTGATCAACCCTATTGATCGAATGATCTATAAATCGCATAGTTTTGCAAGTGGAATCTTCGCGTCCTTTGAGAGTAAGGCTGTTTCATGGATCAAACCTCATCCGAGATCGCCGCCGCAGAGCCGGCAGAACGCCGTCGCCTGCCGCCGGAGGAACGTCGCCGCCAAATCGTCGAGGGGGCGGTGACCTTCTTTGCCGATGTGGGGCTGGAGGGGAAAACCCGTGACCTGGCCAAGCGTCTGGGGATCACGCAATCGCTGCTGTTCAACTATTTCGCCAACAAGGCCGAAATCATCGAGGCGGTGTACGCGCATGTCTATCTTGACCGCCTGTCCGATGACTGGCCGCGCCGCCTGACGGATCGGTCCGTGCCGCTGCGTGACCGTCTTCTGACCTTCTACACCGAATACAGTCAGCTGATCTTCGAATATGAATGGATGCGGATATTCATGTTTTCCGGGCTGGCAGGGGCGGAACTGAACCGCCGCTACCTGCATCACATGGGCACCGTCATCCTGCATCCCCTGCTGGAGGAGATTCGGGCGGCGGCCTCCGCGCCCGTCGATCCGCAGATGGAGGATATCTGGAACCTGCACGGCGGGATCGTCTACATCGGCATTCGCCGCCACATCTACCAGGTGCCCACGCCTGACGATCCGTCAGAGGCGATCGCCCATGCGGTGGACCGGTTCCTTGGATCTTTCGGCGTCGTCTGAGGGGGGCAGAGGTGAAAAGACCCGCCATCGCGGGCGGGTCTTTCAGGGTTCGGCCGATCGGCGCAAGCCTCAGCGCGGGGCGATCAGGCTGGTGATACGGCGCACGGCGACGCGGCGGTTCAGCCTTTCCGCCTCAAGTGTCGGGATCTTCAGGAACCTTTCGCCATAGCCCTGCACCACCATGTTCTCGGGGGGCACGTCGAAATATTCGGTCAGCGCCAGCGCCACGCTTTCGGCACGCCGGTCCGACAGCAGCAGGTTCATCGCCGCACTTCCCACCGCATCGGTATAGCCTTCGACCAGGAAGATCTCGCGCGGGTCGTCGCGGATCATCTGGCGCATCAGCAGGCCGATCTCGCGCAGCTGCTCGGCCTCTGTCGGCTGGATCGCCGCCGATCCCGAACGGAAGGTGATATCCTCGAGGCTGATCTCGGGGGCCAGTTCGCGGACCTCGACGATCTCGCGCACCTGGCGCAGGCTGAAGCTGCGGCCCACATCGCGCAGTTCGGCGGCACGCAGGGCGGCGCGCAGGGCATCGCGGTCGGTGCGGTCGCCTGCCGTGAATTGCCGCTGCGGCGCCGGTGGCAGGGTGGTGGTATTGACCGGCGCCACCTGTGTGATGTCGTCGATCAGCAATGTCTCGCGCCCCAGCGTATCGACAACGGACCGCCGCAGAACCCGGCCCGAGGCATCGCGGATCGTGACCACCCGCGAACCGTCGTCGCGGGTGACGCTTGTCGTGGTCGATCCGTCGTCGAAGCGGCGCGTCTCGACCGTTGCGCCCGGCTGGCGGATCAGCGCGTCATCATCCTTGAGAACCTGGAACCGGCCTGAATTGTCCTCGACGATCACGCGGTCCCCCGATGTGGCGGCAACACGCTGCCCGTTCTGCATGATGGCCCCCACGGCCAGCGCGCCAAGTGCCAGAAGCCCGGCCTTTTCAAGGTTCGACAGCCCGTTGCCTTCGGCGCGCGGCGCCTCGGCGCTGCGGTTCACGGGGGCGGTGAATTCCTGATCACTGCTGCGGGTTTCCTCGGCGGTGACCACTTCGGTGCTGACCTCGGCCGCAGGGGCCGGGGTTTCGCCTTCGGTGGTGGATGCCACGGCCGCAAGGTCCTGCGCCTCTGTCTGTTCGGCGATGATCTGGGCATCCTTGAGGGCCGAGGCTTCGGCCTCCTGCGCAGCTGTCGCCAAGGCTTCGGCCTGTGCGGCCTGGTCGGCCTCTGCCTGTGCGGCTGCTTCGGCTTCGGCCTG